>NZ_JBGNUU010000050.1:0-850 GCF_041950485.1 Nonomuraea sp. ATR24 | reverse complement strand
CACTTTTCACCTTTCCCTCACGGTACTCGTGCACTATCGGTCATCAGGGAGTATTTAGGCTTACCAGGTGGTCCTGGCAGATTCACACAGGATTTCTCGGGCCCCGTGCTACTTGGGATCCCCTCAAACAGTCGACAAGGTTTCGCCTACCCGGCTCTCACGGTCTACGGCAGCCCTTCCCAGAGCTTTCAACTACCCCATCGATTTCTCACTGTCCGAAGAAGCGGCAGCTCCTTCAAGAGGGTCCCACGACCCCGGACATGCAACGCCTGCCGGCTATCACACACGCCCGGTTTAGCCTCATCCGCTTTCGCTCACCACTACTCACGGAATCACTGTTGTTTTCTCTTCCTACGGGTACTGAGATGTTTCACTTCCCCGCGTTACCACCAACCGCCCTATACATTCAGGCGGAGGCAACACCACATGACTGGTGCTAGGTTTCCCCATTCGGACATCCCCGGATCAACGTCTGGTTGGCGACTCCCCGAGGCTTAACGCAGCCTCCCACGTCCTTCATCGGCTCCTGATGCCAAGGCATCCACCGTGTGCCCTAAAAAACTTGGCCACAAAGATGCTCGCGTCCACTATGCAAATCTCAAACAACAAACAGCAACCGCCCCCACACCCCGCAACGGAGATGCTTCAGCGGCCCTGTACTGAGGTATCCAACAAACCGAAATCATCCGGTCCGTTTCCTCAGGACCCAACAGTGTGTCCGGTACCCCGTAACCCCTGTGCCGCCGTTCCCACTCCCCTCGCGGGGCGGTACTTGCCGGTCAGCGATCACGCTGTGCCGAGTAGCCAGTGCTCCACTAATGAGCTGCCGTGTGCAAGTCGTTCGCTTGCA
>NZ_JBGNUU010000004.1:0-625178 GCF_041950485.1 Nonomuraea sp. ATR24 | reverse complement strand
CGGCCTTGAACTCCGGCGTGAACGAGCGGCGAGGACGCGGCTTCTTCTTCCCCATGCTCTCCATCATGGACATCCTTCCGGGGACGAACCCCTGATCTCGGATGTCCGTCAAACCGGATCAAGCCCAGCGATATATGTGCAATGATCTCGCTGGTGGAGGCTGCCTGATAAGTTGGCGCCGCAGGTCAGGAGCATGGCGTCGATAGGAACGGTCACGAACTGCAGCCATCGGTGCCTGGGAGGCGTACCCGATGTGTTGCCCGTCAGGGCGGTCAAACGAGGGAGAGCCGCGGGAGACGCGGACAGGGTGGCTGTCACGCTGATCTGCACTGCGGCAGATCCTGAGGCTATGTGCCGCCTGGATATTCACCGAGCACGTTGACCAATGGGTGGGCGCGCCGGCTTCTGCTTCGGCGGCGATCGCCAAGATGGGTTGGGCGGATCTGTCCGGCTACGAGTGGAACGTCAACGCCTTCCACCTGGAGGACTACGCCGATACAGGTGGAGAGCTTCGATGGACAGCCCCAGATCAGCCCGGAAGATCAGGCCCTGCTGCTCCGACTCGGCCTTGTCGTAGCCGAGGGCGTGTTCGCTCTCATCCGAGCATTGCCGGAGCCGGTGCTCGTCCGATGCGTCATCAGCGCGAACGACACCTGCGTCGTGTTCCGCTTCCACCAGATCCGCACCGGGGACGAGTGGATCGATAAGATCCTGAGGAATCGGGACGACCCAGACATGATTGTCGTAGCCGAACGTCATCCCTGAGCGTGCTCGCTACGTGTTGCAGGCGAGTTCCCCAGCGGGCTACCGCCACCGAGCACCCTCGTGGAGGGAGTGGCATCGATCTGGATTCGGGAGCCTCCTCTCGTCGGCTCTGCCTTTTGGTTTCTGTGCTCTTCAAGTCTTGTCTGCGTTTTCGGGACCACCGGGGAGTGCTTCCTCTGGAGAGTGCTGGAGATGGCCTCGGTCGCAGCGCGCCGGTCGCCTTCCTGTAGACGTCCTTGGTGATCGCGATGCTGGCGTGGTTGAAGACCTCGGACGCAACTGCGGCGGTATCCCCTGGGCGAGCATGGGCGACGCGCCCGAGTCGCAACGTGGCTGATCAGCTTAAGACGGTGGATGACGATGAGGTACAGCGCTCAGGTCATGCAGCCGAGGCTCCCGGCTATCGCGCGGGCGCCCCGCCTACGACAGGTCGTACTCGTCAATCCATAGAGCGGCTCCAGCTCTGTGAAGAAAGCTGATGGTTTCTTCGCCAAGAACGAGCCCTCGGGGGTTGGAGCCCTCTCCTGGTTCGAACGACCGAAGCATGACCAGCGTGGCCTCCGCGCCACCAGCGGTCAACTCTCCGATGCGATCCCAGGTGCCGGCTAACTGATTCATCACGGCGCCCACCTGCTCATCGAGTGAGGTGGTCTCTGCAAGGCCGGAGTCGAGAATCCATTCGTGTCGTGGCGGTATCAGGCGTCCGCTCTTCCTGCCGCGTCGTGATTCCTTCGCCTCAGACCGGGTCGGCTCGACGCCCACGTGCTGGGTGATCTGGCTTGGATCCAGTTCATCGGAATGAATTACGAAGTAGACCTGCTGATCGACGATCACGCGGACACGGTAGTGGTTCACGGCTTGGCGGACGTCTGCATGGCTGGAAGGGAGGCGGCGATGTGCTCGTTGGGATGGATCGGAACATGCCCGCCATGGAACGTATCGGCGAGCGCGCTTGGCAGGGCCTCAGGCTTGGCGAAGGGGGCATTCAGGATGCGGCGACGTCCGCGCGTCCACGGTGGAGTTCGTGTCGGGGTACGGCTCCCCGTCGTGTGGCAGGAGTCCGGCTGCCTCATATCCCGATGTATCAGTCCACGCCGCATCCCGGCGGCAGCGCGTGCCCCCTCCGGTCATCCTGCGGCCGCGGCTGCGTGCCGAGCCTGTAGAGGGGGAGTGATCATGCCGATCGTCGTGCGGCGTCAGCCTTCTCGGGCCGGGAGCCACTACGCCGGAATCCACCGACGCATCTGGCCGATGATGTTGAGGGCGTTAAGGTGGCGCATGTTCAACAAGCCTCCTGGATGGCTGTATCTCACTGCGTTCTCCGCCGTGGCCGGCGTCATTCTGTACTGGGCGAGCGTCCCCCACTGGTACGTCCTCGAGATGTTCCTGGTGGGCCTCTTCTTCGGGCTCCCGCTGTGGGTGATCTGGATGATCCGGTTCAGCATGGCGATGAGCAACGGTACGGCACAGCCTCGATTAATGCGCTGGTTGGTACCCGTGTTCATCGTCGCGGGTGTCGCGGTTGCCTTGGTGACGGATGCCTCGTTATGGCTCCGGTTCACGATCTCGAAGCCGAGCTTGGAAGCGTACGCCCGAACGGTGACGGCCGAAACGTCACGCGATTCCACTTGCCAGTGGGTGGGGCTGTATCAGATCTGCGACGCCTTTCCCTACCTCAGGCTGGAGGATTCAGAATACGTCCTGGGCAGTGCCTGCCTCATCGGTGAGGAGTGGGCCATCGACAGCAACACCAGCTTCGTCCTCCTGCCCGTGGGGGAGCCTGAGGAGACGGCCGACGACTCCTACCGGCATCTCATGGGGAACTGGTACGGCTGGCATGGGTGGGATCACTGGTGATCCGCCTGAAGCGCCGCCAGTGACGGCGGAATCGGCACCCTCCGCGTGGCCTCCCGGAGGGCGGTGCCCATGGGTTGTCCTTGAGTATGGTCCCGACATGGAGATCCCCGAGCTGACGGAACTGATCTGGCTTTTCGAGGATGAGCCGCAGGGCGCGTACGAGGACGTCCAGTGGCCAGTCGGCCTCCACTCCTTTCAACTCACCCGAGGCGCGATATCGGTGCTCTTCTCCATCGATCCCACGGCGGGTGAGGCGTATATCAGAATCACGTACGTCAGCCGGCTACGGCCTCTCGGGCGGCTGACGGTTGAGCGCCTGCGGTCCGGCTACGAAGGGCTGAAGCTGTGGTTCCGGGAGGATCGCAAGGAGCCGGTCGCGCTGCAGACCAAGCCTGCGGTCCGGCTGTGACCCCTCCGGCGAGTGGTAGCCGGGAGCGCCGCTGGACGATCGTGCTGACCGTTTGACGGCGGGCAGGGGCGCGGCCACCTGTGCGAGCGCGCTGTGACGTACGCCATTGCAGTTGGATACAAGAGGATTTCAAGAATGCTCGTGTTGCATGAGCTCCATGAGAAAGTTCGTTGCTGTCGCACTGATGACTGTCACCACCGTCCTTACGATCGGAATGGCGAGCGCCCCCGCTCAGGCCATGCAGCATGAGGGGTACTACCGCTGCTGGATCTCGGACCACGGCTGGATGTGGTGCCAGGACGCGTAGGGATGGTCCCTGTGTTCCTGCCCTGACCTTCACCAATGCCCGCCTCTGGAAAAGAGGCGGGCATTGTGCTTTTGAATGGGTCGTCAAGGGCGGGCTGTTCGGCCTGCGGGGTCGAGCTTTCGGGTTGATGAGTTGCACTACGATCATCGATTAGTATGCGCTTATACCGCTGGGCAGCTTCTGTCTCCCTGGTCATCACGCTCGGTGCGATCGTCGTCAGCTTGGTGGTCGGCACTGCGACGCCGGCCTGGCTGGCCACCATGTGGTCTCCGCCCAGTTCGAGCGTCGGGGCTTCTCCTCTGGTGCCGGTGCTCGGCGGGCTGCTGCTGGTCGGGCTGGTGAACGCGTGGTTGTTCTGGCAGGTTCTGCGGGGGCCTGGGCCGGCGGGTGCGCCGTTGGGGCGGGCGGGTGTGTGGCTGCGGACGCTGCTGTACGCCAACGTCGCTTGGCTGATGATTCCCTCCTTTCTGCCTGACACGGTCGAGGTGATCATCGGGCTGGTGCTCTGGGTGCCGGCGCTCGTGCTGTTGGCGGTGGTGTTCGCCGGGTCGGGGCGGCTGTTTCGGCTGGCTCTGCTTGTGTTCGGGGTGGCGGAGTCGGTGCCGCTGCTGGTGGCCCGGCTGGCGGATGATTCGGTCCTTCAGCGGTTCGTGAGCCCGACCTACGGCGTGACTCTCTTGGTTGCGGGGGTGGCCGGGTTCGTCGTGATGGTGATGCTTCTGCTCGCTCAGAGGCGTGACGGGCGTTGGTCTCGAGCGACGCAGTACATCGGCTGGGGCACGTTCGGGAGTGCGTTCCTCGTCGAACTGGTGGATTCCCTTACGCGCGGGAGCACGATCGAGTTGATCGCCGAGGCCATGAATGTGCTTTACGTCGTCTGGCTGGCGCGTACCGCGCATGAATTGAACCGTGAGGTGGGGCGGGAGGCGCCTTTCCGGGTGCCGACGGGGGTCGGGGCTGCGGCCATGGTTCCCTTGCTGATGGTCGTCGGGTCCGAGACCGAGCCGCGGCTCACCTATTCCTGGCAGAGCATCGACTTCACGGAGTGCTTGGCGCGGCCGGGGCCGCCGAGAGTTGCGGACCTCCCTGTTCATGAGCGTGAACGGGCTTACCTGTGCAACGTGAGAAAGCCTGATCGCGATGTCTCGGACCAGGAACTGCTCAGCAGGGGCCGAGGGGCGTGCATCAGGTTCGCGGCAGGGGAGCCGGTCAAGGCACGGCCTGCGTTGCTCGCGCTGCTCTGTCCGGACGTCATCGGGCGGAAGCATCCGGAGTTGTTGCTGTCCACTGCTCAGATAAACCAGCAGGAGGCGGAGAAGGACAGGGCCGTACGCGACCAGTTGAAGCGCGAGGCGCGTAAAGAGGACGCCCTGTGCCGCGACCCTTGGCCCGCGCTGCGTACTCGATTCCAGGCGACCGCGTCCTACTACGACTGGGACGGCCAGCCCTATGGCATTTACGACGCGGAAGCGGACACCGGGAGCGACGCGGAGGTGATCTGGGACGCGGACCCGCCCGGCGCCATGGAGGTCAGCGGGCAGCTGGCTCTGTTTTTCACGCCCAGCCAGGATTGGGCGGTCTGCGTCACGGCGAAGGCATTGCGTTCGGCCCCGCCGCCTCTTCGACGCAAGGGCTGGGACAAGGTGGTCGAGGCGGAAATCTTCAGCGAGTCGGGTCGCCTGGTGATGCAGAGGTTGTCGGCCAGCAACGTGCGATTTCCCAATCTCGCGCGTAATGGGGCCGGCCGCTATCGGTTGCGGTTGTATACGCGGCCGGGGGTGGATCTCATTCTTGTTTATCCGGTTAGGCGGGTGGGGTAGTGCGTGATGTCCTCTGTCGAGACGGAAGGCAGCGCGTACTTGGGTCTGGAATGGGTCCGCGGTCAGTCCCGTGGTGCCCGGATGACGGCTTGTCTTGAGGGATCATGGGGCTGTGAGAGCGCGAGTGGGAGAGTTTCGTTGGGTCGATCTCGGGGCGGGTGGCGATCCGGCTCACGGCTGCATGCTTCTGGAAATGTATGTCGGTCCTCAGGGAGAACGAGGTGAGGAACGATTCCAGCTCACCGTCTGCACTCCGTCGGCCTTGGCTGAGCAGCTCAGGGATCATCCGTTTCTGATTGGCCGGCACTGGCTCTTCGTCGGCGAACTTCATCCCGACAAGGTGACCGAGTGGCTGAGCGATCGGATTGCCGTGCTTGAGGCGCCTACGTGGAGTGAACTGGCCTTGAAGATCGGCCGGATCGGAGAGTGGGAGTTCGAGGATGATGCCGGGTGGTGAGGAGGCGCTACGTGGCCAGGGGGGTGCCTGGCGGCTACCGGATCTGGGACAACAAGGTGCGCCGGTGGTGGGGCGATCTCTATGAGCTGTGCCCCGATGACCTGCTCGACGAGCTGAACGGCGCCCGTGACCCTGACAAGGTGACGGCTCTGCTCAAGCGTTATAGGGCTGTGCGGCGGTAGATCCGGTTGCTGGTGTGGGTCGTGACACCGGGTCTCTCCTTCGATACCGTCGCCGGGTGGAAGACGATGACGCCTTCATCTCCTCGCCGATGGGCGACGGCGCCCTTGATCTCGCGGTGGGCGTCATGGTGGTGCTGCTTCTTCTGCCTACCGCTATTTGGCTGACCGTCGTGTTGTTGCGCAGCCGTAAATAGCGCGGCCAGCTCCTCGATCCGGCTGGGCGCGGGGTTACGCGCGGGCGCCTGGAGGGCGGAGAAGATCAGGGTGAGGGCGTGCGCGTCGGTCTCGATCCGTACCTCGTGGAAGTCGATGCCGACGGCTTCCGTCCAGTGTCGCGCGGCCGGTGAGTCGGTGATGAGGGTGGCGCCGGGATAGAGCATCTGCCAGTTCACGCCCCAGTAGTGTCCGTCGAGCTCGCCGGGCTCGTCCGTGGTGAGCCGGTCGTCGAGGGAGACCGCCCAGGTGTGGGGCGGCAGGGCGGTCACGCAGATGGCCTGGACGCAGTGCCGGAACACGTAGCGCAGGTTGACGGTCTCGGCTCGGGGCGTCACCAGCGGCTGGATCACGAGCTGGTAGTCGCGGTTGTGGTGCATGAAGCCGTGGCGGAGCAGCGCGTGATCGAAGGTGTCGTCCAGGGCCTGTCTCAGCTCAGCCATGTTCACGGGTTCAGCGGCTTCGGCAGGTAGGGGGTGAAGTGGTCGGCCACCGTCCGGGCGGTGGTGGCGGCGTCGTGGGAGCCGTCGATTTCCAGTACGCGGATGCCCAGGTCGCGGGCGGTGCGTACGGCGTCCTCGGCGACGAGGCGGTCGCGGGCGAGGCGGTTGGCCTGGGCGCGGGCCGGGTCGGTGACGAGGCCGCCGAGTGAGGCGGCCCGGGGGAGCGTCCGGGCCTGGTGCCGGCGGAACTCGGGGGTGGGCACCATGACGATCATCCGGCGCGGTGAGTCGACGATGGGGGCGACGAGTTCGGGGCGCAGGCCCCAGCCTTCGGCGATGATCGGGTGGCCGGAGACGAGGGCGCGCAGGTCGTCGAGGGCCCAGGCGAAGCGGACGGGGAAGCCGGCCAGGGTCTCGGCGGCCATCTCCTCGGGGGTGGGGTGGACCCACGTCCGGTCCGGGTCGGGGGCGCGGCCGGGGTCGGGGTCGCCGTGGGCGACTCGGCGGGCGATCCGGCGGTCGTTGTGGGCGCGCGCGTCGTGGTAGTCGTAGTGGTAGGCGGTGACGCCGTGGCGCTCGGCCAGGAGGCGGGCCACCGTCGATTTTCCGGCCCACTGGCCGCCGCCGATCCACAGGGCGCGGCGCAGGGTGCCGAAGGGGTCGAGGAGTTCGCCGGCCGCTGGAGAGTGGGGGCTGGTCATCTGCGTCTCCTCCTGGGTCCGTCCCTTGCGGAACGGGCGAACGGGTTTCTCGTACGGAACACCGTAGACATGCGGTCGTATCCCTTCCCCGGAGTCCGCGTTCTGGGACGATTCTGAGCGTGAGCGCACCTGGAGAGGCCGGGATGGAGCGGGCGGTCGTGCGGGTCGGCAACGGCCGGAGCAGGGGCGCGGGTGTGCTGGTCGCGCCCGACCTCGTGGTGACGTGCGCGCATCTGTTCGGGGGGTGGGACGAGGGGCCGCCGACGGCGGTGGAGGTGGACTTTCCGTTCCTGGGGAGCGGGCCGGTGGGCGCGGAGGTCGTGTTCTGGTCGTCGTCCCAGGAGGGGGATCTCGCGGTCCTGCGGCTGGACGCGGCCGCCGCGGTGCCGGGGGCCAGGCCGGTGCCGCTCGCGTCCGGGGTGCTGCCGGACCAGCAGGTGGCGGTGTACGGGTTCCCCAGCGATCACGAGGCAGGCGTCTGGACGTTCGGGCAGGTCGTGGGGCCGCTGCCGAGCGGGTTCGTGCAGGTGCAGGCGTCCACCGGTTCGGGGTTCACGGCGGGATATTCCGGGGCGCCGGTCTGGAGCCACGAACGCCAGGCGGTGCTCGGCATCATGGTCGCGTCCGACGCCAAGCGCCAGATCGGCCTGATGCGCTCGGTCGACTCGCTCAGGAGCATGCTGCCGCCGGAACTCGATCTGCTCATCAGCGCCCAGGAAGCCCCACCGGCCGGCGGCTCGCGGGGGGAGCCCGAGGACGAGGGCGTCCGGGGGCGGGAGCGTACGGAATGGGTGAACGACGCCCCGGCGGACCACGACCTGCTCAAGCGGGCCGCTCTGGCCGGGGTGCTCGCCCGGCAGTTACGCCAGGCCAGGACCGACACCCCGGGCTCGTCGTTCCTCGTGCACGTGGACGGGTCCTGGGGCACGGGCAAGAGCACGCTGCTCAAGCTGCTCGCCGCCGATCTGCGGAGCGACTCGCTCGTGGTGTTCTTCGACACCTGGCGGCACGTGCGCATCGAGCCGCCGTGGTGGGCGCTGCTGACCGCGATACGGAAGGCGGTCGTCGCCGCCCGGCCGCGCCGGAGGCGTCCGGCGTTCCTCGTACGGGAGCTGGTCGCGCGGGTGCGGCGCGACGGCGCCCCGCAGGTGGTGTCCGGCCTGCTGCTGGTCGGCGCGGCGCTGCTTCTCGTGTCGCTGTTCGGGTCGGGCGCCGTGGGCGGGATCGAGCCCACGCTCAAGACCGCCACCACGCTGCTGGGCACGCTGGGCGGGCTGTGGACGGCCGGAGTGCTGGTCAGCAGGTACGCGATGTGGGCGTCGGCGCGACGCGCCCGTTCCTTCGAGGAGTCGCACCACGATCCCATGAACGACGTCGCCGAGCACCTCTCCTGGCTGGTCCGGCACGCCGGGCGGCCGATCGTCGTGCTCATCGAGGACCTCGACCGGTGCAACGCGGACTACGTGGTCAACTTCCTCGACTCCGTGCAGACGCTGCTGCGGGACGTGCCGGAACGCTGGAAGCACTCCAAGCACCACGCGCCCAGCTTCGTCGTCGCGATGGACGGCGCCTGGCTGCGCTGCGCCTACGAGAACGCGTACGAGACGTTCAAGCCCGCCGTGTCGGCGCCCGGGCGTCCGCTCGGCTACCTGTTCCTGGACAAGCTGTTCCAGCTCAGCGTCCCGATGCCGAGGCTGGGCGCGACCAGCCGCGACCAGTATTTCGGCCGGCTGCTCGGCACCGCCGCCGTGCCGTCACCGGCGGGGGCCGAGCGGGTCAGGGCGGAGCTCGACCGGAGCGGCGACGAGACCCAGGTGCTGAAAGTGCTGGAGAAGGCCGACCCGGAGGTGCGGCAGGCGGTGGCGTCGCAGGCGGTCGAGCGCATCCTCGACGCCGACGTCCAGGACCTCTCGCATCATGCCCTGTCCAGGTTCGCCCGGTTGTTCCACAGCAATCCGAGGGCGATGAAGCGGTTCGTCAACACCTACACCGTGCTGCGGGCCGTACGCGTGCTGGAAGGCAGCGTGGTGCCGACGGACACCCTGGCCCTGTGGACCCTGCTCCGCATCCGCTGGCCGGAGCTGGCCGATCACCTCGAAGCGCACCCCGACGACATCACGCGGCTCATGGACCGGTCGAGCGGCGACGACCTCCCGGAGGCGCTGCGGGAGCTGGCCGCCTCGGCCGACCTGCACGACGTGCTGCACGCCGTGCCCGGGGCCGAGCTGACTCCCGAGCAGATCCGCGCATGTTCCGGAGCCGGTGACTGACCGCTGCGGGGCCGGGCGTTGTACGGTGCGGTGGAGGAGGCGACGCTCCATGGCTGACGAGCAGATCACGACCATCGGCAGATGCCACATGTGCAAGCGCACCTTCGGCTACACGCCCGCGACCGTCATGACGGTCATGATGGACCCCGACACCAACCTTCCGCTGGGCATGACGATCTCCGGCGCCCTGCGCGAGCCCTCCCCGGAGGCCGCGGCCCGGGCGGTGGCGCGCCACGTCTGCCCCGCCTGCGTCGACAAGGTCAAGCAGCTCAAGACCTTCATGGACGCCCAATCCGCCCCACCGTGGGGCGACTCCTGACGGAACCCCCGAGGAGACGGCGTGGACGAGCTCGAACGACGGTTCCACCGGGCGATGGTGGGCATCTACGAGACCGCCAAGCGCGAGCTCGGCTACAACGCGACGCGCTTCCTGCAGATGCTCAGCGAGCGCGGCGGGGTCGAGACCGCGAGGCAGCTCTTGCGGGCCGACGCCCCGTCCGACGGGTTCACCACGCTCTGGACCCACGGAAGGCTCGATCTCACGGTCGAGGCCCACGTCCTGCAGGCGGGCTACGAGAGCCTGTTCTCCGACGAGGACCGGGAGCGGGCGAGCCGGCGGCTGGAGAGTTATGGGTGGCGGGTTGAGGGTTAGCTGATGGTAGCGGCGAGGGTGGCGCCCAGGGTCCAGCAGGCTTCGAGGTCGGCCTTGGCCGGGGCGCCGACGACGGTGACCGGGTGATGGGCGCGTTCCCAGCCGAGCCCGGTGGCGATCGACTCCACCGCGCGGACCGCGCCCGCCGGGTCGTTGTTGCCGTGCACGTACAGGCCGTACGGCAGGCGGCGGGTCTCCTCCAGGCACGGGTAGTAGACGGTGTCGAAGAAGTGCTTGAGCGCTCCGCTCATGTAGCCGATGTTGACCGGCGTGCCGAGCAGGATCCCGTCGGCCTGGAGCACGTCGACGGCGGTGGCGTGCAGGGCGGCGCGGGTGACGACCTCGACGCCCTCGATCTCGTCGGTGGTGGCGCCGCGCCGCACGGCCTCGAAGAGCTCGTGCAGCGTGGGCGAGGCGGTGTGGTGGACGATCAGCAGCCGGCGGGCTTCTTGCGACACGCTGCCGATACTTTCACGCCGCGTGCCGTGGTCAGCGGGAGGCGGGGGGTTCCGGAGGGGAGTGCGGGGTAGCAGGGGGTGCATGGTGACATCGCTCGTGCGGTCAGGGTTCGGCGCCGCGGCGCGCCTGCGACGGGGACGTCCGCTGCATCCGGCCGGGCTCGTCCTCGACGCGCGGCTGCGCGTGCACGGGACGGGCCGGGTGTGGGGGGCGGAGTTCCTCGACCGGCGGATGGATCTGGAGGGGATCGCCCGGTTCTCCCGGTCCACGGGGGTGCCGCCGCCGCTGCCCGACATCCTGGGGATCGCGTTGCGCTGGGAGCAGTCCGATCTGCTGTTGGCCAGCACCGGTCACACCGTGCTCGGGCGGCGCCTGCTCAGGCCGGCCCGGGCGTGGGCGCCCGGCCTCTACAGCTCGCTGTTCTCGTACGAGGTGGGCGGGCGGCGGGTGCTGATCGGCGCGCTGCCGAGGGCGGGACGGCGGCTGCCGGCCAGGTTCGACGCGCTCGCCCGGGCGGTGGCGGACGGGCCGCTGCTGCTGGATCTGCTGGTCGCGGCCCCGGCGGGGCCGTGGGAGGTGTTCGGGCAGGTGGAGGTGGCCGGTCCAGCGCGGACCGACGCCGAGCGGCCGACCCGCTTCGATCCCGTACGCCGTCCCGTGCCGGGGATGCGGCAGGCCGGATGGCTGAGCGAGGTGCGGGAGGCGGCGTACTCCGGCGCGCAGCAGGTGGCCGACCAGTCGCACGAAGAACGCGTCTGACCTCGCGTCCCACCCCGCCTGGCCCCCGTGCAACCCGCGCCCGACCCCCGTTCGACCCGTCGTCCGGTTCCGCGCCGGGCGCGAGAGGATGAAGGCATGCGATATCTCCGGGCCGCGCTGGCGGTTCTTCTGGTCAGCGGCGGCGTCACGGGCACGGCGTCGGCGGACACCGGTCAGGTCGCGAAGGAGTTGCGCAAGCTGGAGGCGTCGTTCCAGGGCCGCATCGGCGCGTACGCGGTCGACACGGGCACCGGCCGGACCGTGGCGTACCGGGCGGACGAGCGGTTCGCGATGCTGTCGACGTTCAAGGCGCCGCTGTGCGCGGCCGTGCTGCAGAAGGCGCGCACCGGCCGGCCGGGGCTGATGGGCAAGGTCGTCAAGTGGACGGCCGCCGACATGACGCCGAACTCGCCGGTCACCGAGAAGCATCTCAAGCACGGCCTGACCGTCTCCCGGCTCTGCGCGGCGGCGGTGACGCGCAGCGACGGCACCGCCTCCAACCTGCTGCTCAGGCAGATCGGCGGCCCCGCCGGGCTGACCCGCTACTTCCGCACGCTGCGGGACCCGGTCTCGCGGATGGACCGCACGCACCCCGGGCTGAACGACTGGACGCCCAAGGAGAAGCGCGACACCACGACGCCCGCGGCGATGGCGCGAGACCTGCGCCTGCTCACGACGGGCAACGCGCTGCACGCCAAGGACCGCGAGCAGCTCGTCGCCTGGCTGCTGGCCAACAAGACCGGCGCCGAGCGCATCCGCGCCGGGCTGCCCCGGAGCTGGAAGGTCGGCGACAAGACCGGGACCAACTCCAGCGGGTTCGGCGGCGGCAACGACATCGCCGTCGTCTGGCCCGGCAAGGGGGCCGCGCCCATCATCATGGCGATCTACACGAACCGTACGCCGGGACTGCCCACCGACAACCGGACCATCGCGAGGACGGCCACCGCCCTGGCCCGCGCCCTCGGCAAACTCTGACAAATCCCGAGGTGCCGGAAACCGGCTGCCGTCCGTACGATAGCGGGGTGCGTCGTTCCATGTGGGACGAGCCGCGTCCGGTCGACCCGCCCCGGCGGGTGTGGCGGGACTGGGTGCTCGTGGGGGTGCTCGCGCCGGTCGCGCTGCTCGAAGGCTTGCTGCGGCCGGACCTGCCGTGGCGGGCCGCGTCGATCGTCGTGGCCGTCGGGCTGGTGCCGACGCTGCTGTGGCGGCGGACCCGGCCGCTGCTGATGCTGGTGATCGCGTTCGGCGTCACCGGGCTGGCGCCGCTGGTGGCCGGCGGCGACACGTCCACGTACACGATGGCCTATCTGCTGCTCCTGCCCTACGCGCTGGTGCGGTGGGGGTCGGGGCGGGAAGCGGTCGCGGGGCTGGTCGTCATGCTGGCGTCGATCGGCTACTCGACGGTGCCGGCGCGGACCCCGCTCGCCGACGCGGTGGGGGCGTTCTCGCTGATGGTGGCGGTGGTGGCGCTCGGCGTGGCGTTCCGCTATCGGGCCGGGGCGCGGGCGCGCGAGCTCGACCGGGTGAAGCTGCTCGAACGTGAGCGGCTGGCCCGCGACCTGCACGACACCGTCGCCCACCACGTCTCGGCCATGGCGATCAGGGCGCAGGCGGGGCTGGCGACCGGCACGCCCGACGCGGCGGCCGAGTCGCTGCGGGTGATCGAGGCGGAGGCGTCGCGCACGCTCAAGGAGATGCGGGCGATGGTCCGCGTCCTGCGCCGGAACGAACCCGGCGAACCCCCGCCCACCGGGCATCTCGCGGATCTCGAACAGCTCGCCGAAGCCCGGGGCGGGCCGCGCGTCGAGGTGGAGCTGGCAGGCGACCTCGACGGCCTGGAACCGGCCACGACCGCCGCGATCTACCGCATCGCCCAGGAATCGGTCACCAACGCCCGGCGCCACGCCCGCGACGCCACCCGGATCGCGATCCGGGTCACCGCCGACGACACGTACGTCCGGCTGCGGGTCAGCGACGACGGCGAGCCGGGGCCCGCCGCCACCCCCGGGTACGGGCTGCTCGGCATGGCCGAACGCGCCGAGCTGCTCGGCGGCAGCTTCGAGGCCGGGCCCGGCGACGGCGGCTGGACGGTGTCGGCGGTGCTGCCCCGGGCGGAGGCGGCCACGTGAGCATCCGCGTGCTGGTCGCCGACGACCAGGAGATCACCCGCACCGGGCTCCGGATGATCCTCGACGCTCAGCCCGGCATCGAGGTCGTCGGCGAGGCGGGCGACGGGCGGCGGGCCGTCGAGCTGGCGCGGCGGCTGCGGCCCGACGTGTGCCTGTTCGACATCCGGATGCCCTACCTGGACGGCATCCAGGCGACCCGCGCGCTCGCCGGGCCGGACGTCCCCGACCCGCTCGCCGTCGTCGTCATCACCACGTTCGACCTGGACGAGTACGTGCACGCCGCGCTGCGGGCCGGCGCGCGCGGCTTCCTGCTCAAGGACGCCGGGACCGAGCTGCTCACGCAGGCGGTCCGGGCCGCGGCGGGCGGCGACGCGCTCATCGCGCCGAGCGTCACCGTGCGGCTGCTGGCCGCCTTCGCCGGAGCCGCGCCGCCCGCGCCGCCCGTCGAGCCGCTGACCGACCGCGAGGAGCAGATCCTCGCCGCCGTGGCGCGCGGGCGCACCAACAGCGAGATCGCCGACGAGCTGCGCATCACGCTCAGCACGGTGAAGAGCCACGTCGCGAACCTGATGACCAAGCTCGGCGTCCGCAACCGCGTCGAGATCGCCATGTGGGCGTACGAGACGAACCGGGCGGGGAACCGGCCGATGGGCTGACGAGGCGCTGGTCCTTTCGGCCGTTACCCCCCTCAGGGGGCCGCGCCCACACTGTGGGACATGAAGGCATACGTCTTACGTTCGTACGGATCGCCCGACGTCCTGCAGCTCACCGAGCTGCCCACCCCGGTGCCGGGGCACGGAGAGGTGCTGGTCCGCGTGCGCGCCACGTCCGTCCAGCCCTACGACTGGCACCTCATGCGCGGGGAGCCGCGCGTGTCCCGGCTGATGCCCGGCCCGCTGGGGCTGCGCGGGCCGAAGATCACCGTGCTCGGCGCCGACGTCGCCGGGCAGGTCGAGGCCATCGGCCCCGGCGTCACCGGCTTCCGGCCGGGCGACGACGTGTTCGCCATGCCCCAGCAGGGCGGCTTCGGCGAGTACGTGTGCGTACCGGAGAAGGATCTCGCGCCGATGCCCGCGGGCCTGTCGTACGAGGAGGCGGCGGCGCTGCCGCTGGCCGCCGGGACCGCGCTGCTGGCGGTGCGCGACGTGGGCCGGGTGCGGCCGGGGCAGCGGGTGCTGGTCAACGGCGCGTCGGGCGGCGTCGGCACGTTCGCGGTGCAGCTCGCCAAGGCGTACGGGGCGCACGTCACCGGCGTGTGCGGCGAGCGGAACCTGGACCTGGTCCGGTCGCTCGGCGCCGACGAGGTCCTCGACCGGGCCAAGCAGGACTTCACCGGCCACGAGGGACGCTACGACGTGCTGGTCGACAACGCGGGCGGCCGTACGGGCGCCGAGTGCCGCAGGGCGCTCACCCGCAAGGGCGTCCACGTGCTCGTCGGCGGGCCGGGCGGGCGGTGGCTGCAGCCGGCCGGGCGCATGTTCGCGCTCCTGGCGGTGGCGCCGTTCGTGTCGCAGCGGGTGGCGCTGGTGGACGTGGTGGGCTGCAAGGAGATGGGCGCGAACCTGCGGACGCTGGCCGCGCTCGTCGAGGGCGGCGAGGTCAGGGTGGTGATCGACCGGCGCTTCCGGTTCGAGGAGATCCCCGAGGCGGTCCGCTACCAGGAGCAGGGGCGCGTCACGGGCAAGGTCGTCGTCAGCGGATTGTCGTAGCCGTAGGACATGCTGGGCCGCATGACTGACGTGCTGCTGTTCCACCACGCGCTCGGGCTGACCCCGGGGGTGCTGGCCTTCGCCGACGAGCTGCGTGGGGCCGGGCACACCGTGCACGTGCCCGACCTCTACGAGGGCCGCGTCTTCGACGACCTGGAGGCGGGGGCCGCGCACGCGCAGGAGATCGGCTTCGGCACGCTCGTCGAGCGCGGGCGGGCCGTCGCCGAAGGGCTGACCCCGGAGCTGGTCTACGCCGGGTTCTCGCTGGGCGTGGTCCCGGCGCAGACGCTGGCGCGCACCAGGGCCGGGGCGAAGGGGGCGCTGCTGCTGGAGGCGTGCCTGCCCGCCGACGACTGGCCCGCCGAGGTGCCGGTCCAGGTCCACGGCATGGACGCCGACCCGTTCTTCGCGGGCGAGGGCGATCTCGACGCCGCCAGGGCGCTCGGCGCGGAGCTGTTCCTCTATCCGGGCGGGCGTCACCTGTTCGCCGACAGCAGCCTGCCCTCCTACGACGCGGGCGCGGCCAAGCTGCTCACCGAGCGGGCGCTGGCGTTCCTGCATCGAAAGATGTAGGCCGATCTCGTCAGCGCGCAGGAAGCCCGCCCACCAGGGAGTCAATAGCGTAGGAGACCTCAGCAGGCATGATCGAAATGAGGCTCCGTCATGGCTCCCGGCCGCAAGAACCTGTTCACCGGCCTCGCCGTCTTCGTCGGCGGGCTGCTGCTGTGGCAGTTCGGGCTCGATGTCGAGATCGTGGTGTTCAACCCGTCGAAGATCGGCGTGGTGATGATGGTGATCGGCGCGCTGGAGGCGCTGTGGGGCCTCTACCGGATGCGCGCCGAGTCCTGAGCCGCCGGTCCTGCACCGCCGTGGTCAGGGCGAAGGCGACCAGCCCGTTGACGTAGGCGACCAGGCCCAGCGCGATCCCCCTGATCTCCAGCACGTCCCACCGGGTGACGACCAGCGCCACCAGGCCGAGGCCCAGCAGGGGTTGCAGCGGCAGCACCGCCACCGCCGTCAGGAGCCGGTTGCGGGCCAGGAAGTCACGCCCGCGCGCGAGGACGATCCAGGCCAGGACGGCGCACACGGCCAGGATCAGGACGAGCGTCGTCACCTCCATCTAGCCGCGCCTCCTCAGGAAGAGGACCGCCGCCACCCCGCCGGCGATCCAGACGAACATGATCGGCCAGAACGGCACCCCGCTCGCCACCCACGGGAACGGCGCCGGCGAGAAGCCGCCCCCGGGATCGGGCTCGTGGCCGTAGTCGGCGGCGAGTGCCACCACGAGCGTGACGACGACGGCGGCCATCTGCATGACGAACGCCCACGTCACCGGACGGCCGGCGCGGCGGGCGGGCGCGGCCTCCTCGTCCTGGCCCAGGATGCGGCGCAGCAGCTCGCCGGCCGTCGGGCGGTCGGCCGGCGACTTGGCCAGGCAGTCGGCCAGCACGTCCCGTACGTCCCGCGGAACCCCGGTGAGGTCGGGCGGCTGGGTCAGGATGCGGTTGAACACCGCCGGGATGCTGTCCTGACCGAACGCCGGCCGGCCCGTCGCCGCGAACACCATCGACACGGCCCAGGAGAACACGTCCGACTCCGGCCCCACCGGCTCGCCGCCGAGCTGCTCGGGCGACATGTACGGCGGGGTGCCGACGACGGAGCTGGTCTGGGTCGCCGTCGCCTCCAGCACGCGGGCGATGCCGAAGTCGACCACCCGGGGCCCGTCGGGGCCGAGCAGCACGTTGCCCGGCTTGAAGTCGCGGTGCACGATCCCGGCCTGGTGGATGGCCTGCAGCGCGGCGGCGGTGGCGAGCATGAGACGGCGCAGCCCGCCCGCGTCGCGGGGGCCGTCGCGGCTGATGAGCTGCTGAAGCGACTCGCCGGGGATGTACTCGCTGACGATGTAGGGCCGGTCGCCGTCGACATCGGCTTCGAGCACCCGTGCCGTGCCGAACGAGCCGACGCTGCGGGCGGCGTCGAGCTCGCGGACGAACTGGCGGCGGTGCTCGGCGACGAGCCGGGCGTGCAGCACCTTGATCGCCACCGGCCGGCCTGACGGGTCGCGGCCGAGGTAGACGGCGCCCTGGCCGCCCTCGCCGAGCAGGGCCTCCACCTGGTAGGCGCCGACGCGCGCCGGGTCGGACTGGCTCAGGGGCCGGGGGGCGGAGACCATCCAGCTCTTATATCAAGATCCCCCCGGCGTGGGCAGGGCAATCGGCGAAGGGAGGCACCGGCAGGGCAATCGGAGAAGGGATACCCGCGGTGCGGCGGGCGGTGGTCAGCGCTTGCGGCCGAAGGCGAAGTAGGCGAGCGGGCCGGCGAAGTTGACGAAGACCGCCGCGCGCCAGGCCCGCTTGGAGCCCTTGATCTCGGCGGCGGGCCGGCGCTGGAGGTCGATCAGCGCCGCGCCCAGGAGGCCGAGCTGCGCGCCCGTGAGCGCGCCGATCGCCGTCCGCTGCCCTTTGCTCAGCTCACGCCACTGTTTCGCCATGAACGTGATGATAAATCACGCTATCGGATGGCGCAGAGCAGGCGGTTGTTGCCGCGCTGCCACAGCGTGCCGGTCTCGCTGAAGCCGGCCTCGCGCAGCGCCGTGACGTGGTGGGAGAGCAGGTTGGACTCCGAGCCGCGGTGGTCGGCGCCGGCGGTGGTCCGCTCGGCGTTGAGCGCGCTGAGGTCGGGGTCGGCGGCGACCGCGTCCCACCAGGCGCGCCAGTCCTCGGGGTGGTCGCCGGCGAAGACGCGCTCGGTCTGGGTGTCGTGGATGGCGCGTTCGAGGCGGGCCAGGCCGGGGGTGACGTCGTCGGAGTCGAGGTGGTCGCCGTTGAGCAGGAGACCGCCGGGCCGCAGCACGCTCGCGAGCTCGCCGTACATCGCGCGCAGGTCGGGCGGGGAGATCCAGTGCAGGGCGGTGGTGCTCACGGCGGCGTCGGCGGGGCGGTCGAGGCCGAGCGTGGCGGTCCAGCCGGGGGTGCGCAGGTCGGCGGCCACGAACGTCAGGTGCGGGTAGGCGGCGCGGCCGAGTCCGAGCAGCAGCGGGTCGGCGTCCACGGCGATCACCCGGGCCTTGGGCAGCCGCTCGACGAGGCGGGCGGACAGCGAGCCGGGGCCGCAGCCGAGGTCGATCACCAGGGGGTCGGGCCGGTCGAGCGCCTCCACGGCGTCGATCAGGGCGGTGAAGCGCTCCTCGCGGTCGGGCAGGTAGCCCGCCTGCTGGCGGTCCCAGCGCGCGAGCCAGGCGAGTGCGGCATCGTGGGTGAGCACAGTAGGTCTCCTTGTGACTGTCGTTTATGCTTTCAGCAGTCACAGACTAGAGCGCAAAGGTGTAACTGGTCAATTGAACTTCAACAGTCACACGGACGGAGTGGTCCGGGTCGCCGTCGGGCTGGTCAACAGCCTGACCCCGGGCGAGCGGCGTGGCCGGCCCGCGCCGCCGCCCGCCGACACCGCCGCGGCGGCCACCGAGGGGCTGCGCGTCGGCTATCCGAGCCACCGCCCGGCGACCGAGGCCGAGGCGGCCGAGCTGGTCGCCGTCGCGCTGCGGCTGCGGGAGGTCTTCGAGGCCGTGGCGGCGGACGACGTGGACACGGCGGCGCTGCGGGTCAACGCGCTGCTGGAGGAGTCGCGGGCCAGGCCGATGCTGCAGCGGCACGATGGCGAGCCGTGGCACCTGCACTTCCACGGCACCGGCGGCACGATGGCGGGCGACTGGGCGGCGAGCTGCGCCACCGGGCTGGCGCTGGTGCTGGGGAGCGAGTTTCACGACCGGCTCGGGGTGTGCACCGCGCCGCACTGCGATCGGGTCTACGTGGACGTCTCGCGTAACGGAACGCGCCGGTTCTGTTCAACTCCTTGCCAGAACCGGGTCAAGACCGCGGCATTCAGAGCGCGCAGCAAGACTGTCTAGCCCGACACATCCGGAAATATCATCCCGGCCTGGAGTGCCAGCCAGGAAAGAGGACGCGAATAAGGCTCGTGCGCCCTTCTGACGTGCCAGAATGGCGCCACTGTGACCCCCTCCCCACCATTCCCCGTGAACCTGGTCGGCATGTCGAACGGCGACGTGCTGATGCTGCCTGCCGTGTGGCCGGTGCGCCTCACTCCCGAGCAGCGGCGCCAGCTCGTGGAGCGGCTGCTCGATGCCGAGACCGAAGAGCTGGGTGTCGATCCGTGACGGATCCCCCTGCTCCAGCTCCCCGGGGGCGGCCCGGGGAGCTGGAGCCCGCTTTGTGATGTATTGACGTCCCCCACGTCACAAAGGTTCACACAAGTCTATAAATGGCCATCTCCACTGAGAAATCAGGCGGCACCCGACAGGTCCGCATGCTTGTCGCGTTCTATCTGGGCCTGGAGGATCTCCTGCCGCTCGTCGCTGATCCTGCGCGTCAGGATCATGTACGCCTCCAGCACCTTGGCGTAGGACCGCCGTGCCTCGTCGAGCTGTTCGGCCAGCATGAGCGCCCGGTCGGCATCGCCCTCGCGCCGGGCCTCGGCCAGCATGGCCCCTGCGTCGTCGACGATCTGCTCGGCCCGTTGCCGGGTCCGGCGCAACACTTCGGAGCACTCGAAGAGCTCTCCCAGTCGCGCTGAGGAAACGATGAACTCTGCCGTGTGCACGGCCGACCCGTTGCCTGCCGTCCGCCGGAGATCTGTTTCCATACCCGCCACCTCCACCGTCAAAGGTTGCCTCACTGTAGACGCGCAATCGCGATCCGTGGATCACGCTCGGATTCTGGAGGTACGGGTCTGTGCCCCCGGAGGACTTCTCTTCTCCCGAGGGGGAAAACAGCGCCCCTGAAGCCGATTCGGTGGGGGTCAAATACGACGCTTAGTCGTCTTACCTGGGTTTATCGAGTGAATGCGGCAATCGTCCGGCTGAGTAAATCAGGGGCACCAAGACTGGCGATCGCCCACGCCGCCGGGGCCGGCGGTCACATACTGATACGAGGCGGATGCGGATGGTGACGCTCCGGGGTGCGGGTTGGTGGTGGCCATGGTGAAGGACGACACGGTGGACGTGAGCATCGTCATCCCCGCCCGCAACTGCAGGCCGTACCTGGACCGGTGCCTCACCTCGGCGCTCGTGCAGCGGGTGGCCGCGGAGATCGTCGTGGTCGACGACGGCTCCACCGACGGGACGGCCGAGCTTCTCGGCCTCTACGCCGAATACCACCGTGACCGCTTCAAGGTGATCCGGCTCGAAGGCTCGGGTGGCGCGGGCCGCCCCCGCAACGTCGGGCTCGACCACGCGGCGGGCCGCTACGTGTTCTTCTGCGACGCCGACGACTACCTCGGCCCCGAGGCGCTGGAGCGCATGGTGGCCGTGGCCGACGCCAACGGCTCCGACATCGTGCTCGGCAAGATCGTCGGGCACGGGCGGCGGGCCCCGGCGTCGATGTTCCACCACAACGCCGACCGCGCCGAGCTGGGCGCCAGCGCCGTCTACAACAGCCTGAGCTGCTTCAAGCTGTTCCGCAGGGAGATGCTGGAGCGCCACCGGATCAGGTTCCGAGAGGGCCTGCTGGTCGGCGAGGACATCTACTTCACCGTGCACGCCTACTGCCACGCGGGCACGATCTCGGTGGTCGCCGACTACGACTGCTACCACCTGGTGGCCAGGGCCGACGGCAGCAGCATCATGCAGCAGCCCGACAGCCGCGACCCGCTGGCCTGGCTGCACATGATCCGCGGGCCGATCGGGCTCATGACCGACCACGTCCCGCCGGGGCCGCTGCGCGACCATCTGCTGCTGCGCCACTTCAGGCTCGACGTGTTCGCGCAGCTCGGCGCGCCGTTCCTGGAGGCGGGGGAGGTGCGGCGCAAGGAGATCGCGCAGGCCGTGGCCGGGCTGTGCGACCAGTGGCTCACGCCGGGCGTCTACCGGGGGCTGACCGGCACCGACCGGCAGCGGCTGGCGGCGCTCGGCGACGTGGACCGGCTGGCGCGGCTGGCCGATCTGGAGGGCGCCACCGTGCGCCGGAAGCTGACCGGGCTGTGCTGGGACGGCGACCGGCTGGCGGTCACGGTGGCGGTCGACCTGGAGGGCATCGGCGTGCCCGACGCGGTGTCGCTGGTGCTGCGCACCCGGGACGACCCCCGGCGCGAGCTGGTGGTGCGCGCCCGGCCGGGCGATCCGGGCGAGAGCGCCGAGCCCGGCCGCCGCTACACCGCCCGGGTCGACGCGCGGGCGCTCGGCTCCGGGATCTGGGACGTGCGCGTGTCGGCCGAGCGCGAGGGCGTGCTGCGCACCGGCAGGCTGGGCGCCGACCGCGACGGCGCCCTGGTGCTCCCGGCGCCCCGGCTGATCGGTGCGGCGGCGGTGCTGCCGTACTTCACGCGCGACAACGGCAACCTCAGCGTCGACGTCGGCGGCTACGTGGTGGGGGTGCCGGGGAGCGTGCGCATCACCAGGACCAGGTGGTCGCTCGGGCGGCGGCTGGTGATCGACGGCGAGATCACGGTCGCCGGCGGTGTGCCGCCGGAGGAGGCCGTGCGGCGGCTGGTGTGGCGCGAGCGCGGCAGCGGGCGCGAGCGCGCCGACGTGGTGGCGGCGCTGCCCGGCGGCGGCTTCGTGGCCCGGCCGGCGGTGGGCAGGCTGCCGCCCGGCACCTGGGACGCCTACCTGGAGCTGGACCTGGGCGGCCCGCCCGCGCGGTTCAGGATCGAGACCGAGGCCGCGACGGTCGCCGCGCCGCGCCGCTGGCTGGGCGGGATCGCGCTGCTGAGCGTCCGCCCGTACGCGACGTCCGGCAAGGGCCGGTTGAGCACGGTGGTGCGGCAGCTCAGCGCGCGGGCGGTGATCCGAAGAATCATGCGCTAATGCCATCCATATGCAGGTGCAAGACGATGACCTAAAGTAGGTACGTTTGTTCACCTGCATCCGGAGGCTGGTCGTGCACGTCCCCGATGGCTTCTTCAACGCAGCAGTGTCCGTGTCGGCCGGGGTGGTGGCCGCCGCGGGAGTCGCGGTCTGCCTGCGCGGCGCCCGGCGCGAGCTCGACGACCGCACCGCGCCCATGGCCGGGCTGGTGGCCGCCTTCATCTTCGCCGTCCAGATGCTCAACTTCCCCGTCGCGGCCGGGACCAGCGGCCACCTGCTCGGCGGGGCGCTGGCGGCGATACTCGTCGGACCCTACACAGGCGTCCTGTGCATGGCCGTGGTGCTGATCGTGCAGGGGCTGTTCTTCGCCGACGGCGGGCTCACCGCGCTGGGCGTCAACATCACGCTCATGGGCCTGGTGACCGTGCTCGTCGGCTGGGGCGTCTTCCGGGCGATCACCAGGGTCGCGCCGGGGCGGGGCGGGGTGACCGCCGCCGCGTTCGTCGCCTCGCTGCTGTCGGTGCCGGCCTCCGCGCTGGTGTTCACCGTGCTGTTCTGGGTCGGCGGCACCGCGCCGATCGAGCTCGGCACGGTCGCGGCCGCGATGGGCGGCGTGCACGTGCTCATCGGCATCGGCGAGGGCCTGATCACCGCGCTCACCGTCGGCGCCGTCCTCGCGGTCCGGCCCGACCTGGTGTACGGCGCGCGGGGCCTGGCCAGGCCGCTGGAGCTGCGCGGCGCCGACGGCACGACCGTGGTGAGCCAGGAGCCCGACAGCGCCGGGCGGCCGGTGCCCGCCAGGGGCGGCAGGCCGTTCGTGCTCGGCGCGCTCGGCGTCACGCTGGTGCTGGCCGGGCTGGTGTCGTCCTACGCCTCCGCCGACCCCGACGGGCTGGAGTCGGTGGCCGAGGAGAAGGGCTTCCTGGGGCAGGCGGCCGACCACCTGTTCGGCACCTGGGCGCTGGCCGACTACGGTGAGGTCGGCGGCATCCCCGTGGGCGTCGCGGGAATCATCGGCGTCGGCATCACCCTGCTCGTCGCCGGGGTCGTGGCCTGGGCCGCGCGCGGGCGCGACCGCACGCGGGTCTGAGTCGGGAGGCGGTGGAGCCGGTGGGATCGGGGCACGCGCACCGGCTCTACCTGCCGGGCGGCTCGCCGGTGCACCGGCTGCCCGCGCAGTGCAAGCTGCTCGCCGTCCTGTGCTTCGCGCTGGTGGTGGTGGCTACGCCGCGCGAGCGGTTCTGGGCCTTCGCCGCGTACGCGCTGCTGCTGGCCGGGGTGGCGGCCGTGGCCAGGCTCCCGGTCGCGTACGTGCCGAGGCGCATGGTGGTCGAGCTGCCGTTCGTGCTGTTCGCGTTCCTGATCCCGGTCATCGGGCTGGGGGAGCGGACCGTGGTGCTCGGGATGTCGCTGAGCGTGCCGGGGCTCTGGGCGGCCTGGAACATCCTGGCCAAGGCGACGCTCGGCGTGGTCGCCTCGATCCTGCTGGCGGCGACGACCGAGCCGAGGGCGCTGCTGCTCGGGGCGCAGCGGCTGCGGGTGCCGGGGCTGCTGGTGCAGATCGCCATGTTCATGCTGCGCTACCTGGACGTGATCATGGATGAGATGCGGCGGATGCGGGTCGCCCGGGAGTCGCGCGGGTTCGAGGCGCGCAACCTGCGGCAGGCCCCGGTGATCGCGCGGTCGGCGGGGGCGCTGTTCATCCGGTCGTACGAGCGCGGCGAGCGGGTGCATCTGGCGATGCTCAGCCGCGGCTACAGCGGCCAGATGCCGATAATTGACGATATTTCGGCATCTGCCGTGCAGTGGGGGGCCGCACTCGCCCTCCCCGCCGCGGCCCTGGCAGTTCTGGGGCTCTCCCTATGACGCGACCCACGGTCAACTCCCTCGAAGTCAGCCGCCTCGCCTACGCCTACCCCGACGGCACGCAGGCCCTCTACGGCGTGGACCTGACGATCCGGCGCGGCGAGCGGGTGGCGCTGCTCGGCCCCAACGGCGCCGGCAAGACCACGCTCGTCATGCACCTCAACGGCATCCTGACGGCCGGGCACGGCACGGTGACGGTCGCCGGCACGCCGGTGCGCCGCGACACGCTCAAGGAGATCAGGCAGCGCGTCGGCCTGGTCTTCCAGGACCCCGACGACCAGCTCTTCATGCCCACCGTGCGCGACGACGTGGCGTTCGGCCCGGCCAACTCGGGGCTGCGCGGCGAGGAGCTGGAGGCCGTGGTCAAGAGCGCGCTGGAGCGCGTCGGCATGCTGGAGGCCGTCGACCGGCCGCCGCACCACCTGTCGTTCGGCCAGCGCCGCCGGGTCGCGGTGGCGACCGTGCTGGCGATGGAGCCGGAGATCCTGGTGCTCGACGAGCCGTCGTCCAACCTCGACCCGGCGGCCCGCAGGGAGCTGGCCGAGATCCTGCGCTCGCTGGACGTGACCGTGCTCATGGTCACCCACGACCTGCCGTACGCGCTGGAGCTGTGCGAGCGCTCGCTCATCCTGTCGGACGGGGTGATCGCCGCCGACGGGCCCACCCGCGAGCTGCTGGCCGACGAGGCGCTGCTGGCCCGCCACCGGCTGGAGCTGCCTTACGGGTTCGCCATCCCGGGCTGAGGCGGCACGTGGATGAGCACCAGGCGGTCGCCCGCCCGCAGCTCGGCGGCCTCAGGATCGGTGTAGTTGAGCATCCGGCCGTCGCGCACCACGGCCACCGCGATCTCCTCGCCGCGGGCCGGCGGGCCGCCCACCTCGTCGGCGCGCACCGGCCGCTCGTACAGGTCCAGGCCCTTGCCGTACACGAGCAGGTCCTCGATCAGCGCGCTGACGGCGGGGCTCTGGGTGGCGACGCCGAGCATGCGGCCGGCCGCCTCCGAGGAGGTGATCACCACGTCGGCGCCGCTCTGCCGGACCAGGGGGTCGTTCTCGGCCTCGCGGACGGCGGCCACGATCGTCGCGCCCGGGTTGAGGCTGCGGGCGGTGAGCGTGACCAGGGCGGTCGTGTCGTCGCGCCGGGTGGCGATGATCACCTCGCGCGCCTGTCTGATCCCGGCGAGGTCGAGGATGTGGCTGCGGCTGCCGTCGCCGGTGATCCCGGCGAAGCCGTGGGCCGACGCCTCGGCGACGACGCCCGGATCGGGGTCGACCACGACGATCGACTCCTTGGGGCAGCCGTTCTCCAGCAGCGTGCGGCTCGCGGCGCGGCCCTTGGTGCCGTAGCCGACGATCACCGTGTGGTCGCGCAACCTGCCCCTCCAGCGTTCGATGAGTATGGCCTCGCGGGTGCGCCGGGTGAGCACCTCCAGCGTGGTGCCCACGAGCACGACCAGAAAGGCGATCCGCAGCGGCGTGACGGCGACGATGTTGACGACCCGGGCCGCCGTGCTGACCGGGGTGATGTCACCGTAGCCGGTCGTGGAGATCGACACGGTCACGTAGTAGAGGGCGTCGAGCAGGCTGACGTCGCCGTCGGCGCTGTCGCGGTAGCCGTCGAGATCCACCGCTACCAGCACGAACATGGCGAGCAGCATCGCCAGGGCGATCGCCATCCGGCGCAGCACGGCGCGCAGCGGGCTGAGACGGGCCTCGGGCAGGCGGACACCCCGTGCCGGCTCATCCTCATGCATACCGGTGATCGTAGTTTGTGCGTGCCCGGTATCAGGGCAAGGGGAAGTACAGTGGCTCATCGAGGAGGGGCCAAATGAAGCTGCGGCTTGCGCGACACGCCCTCGGTGACGCCGTGGTGGTGGCCGTTGCGGGGGAGCTCGATCTGTTCACCGCACCGTTCCTCCGTGACGAGGTGCGCGACGCGATCAAGCAGGACAGCGCCCGGCTCGTGCTCGACCTCCAGCAGCTGTCGTTCATGGACTCCAGCGGGCTCTCGGTGCTCATCGAGGCCTGGCGGCTGGCCACCGGCGAGGGCGGCGGGGTGTCGCTGGCGGCCCCTCAGGCGCCTGTGGCGCGCATCCTGCGCACGACCGGGCTCGACCGGCGGATCAAGGTCTATTCGGATGTGGACAGCGCCGTGGGGGGAATTTAACCGCCCCCGAGTAGAACTTCATTCGGTAGCCGGGTTAGGGTCCGTGCTATGGACGTGAACGGATCCGCAGCAATCATCTCCGGCGGTGCGAGCGGCCTCGGCGAGGCCACCGCCCGCGAGCTGGCCCGCGCCGGCGCCACCGTGGTCATCGCCGACCTCAACGAGGAGCGCGGCAAGGCCCTGGCCGACGAGCTCGGCGGGGTCTTCGTCAAGACCGACGTGTCGGACGACGAGCAGGTGCAGGCCGCCGTGGACGCGGCCGTCGCCACCGGCAAGCCGCTGCGCGTGCTGGTCAACAGCGCCGGCATCGGCTGGGCCGAGCGCACCGTCAACCGCAACGGCGAGCCGCACAACCCGGCGACCTACCGCAAGGTCATCGAGGTCAACCTGATCGGCACGTTCAACCTCATGCGCATCGGCGCGGCGGCCATCGCCAAGACCGAGCCGGTCGACGAGGACGGCCAGCGCGGCGTGGTGATCAACACCGCGTCCGTGGCCGCGCTGGAGGGACAGACCGGTCAGCTCGCCTACAGCGCCTCCAAGGGCGGCATCGTCGGCATGACCGTGCCCGCCGCCCGCGACCTGGCCGCCATCGGCGTCCGGGTGAACACGATCTGCCCCGGCATCATCGACACCCCCATCTACGGCTTCTCGGGCAACGCCGAGGAGTTCAAGGCCAAGCTGGTGGCGCCGGTCGTGTTCCCCAAGCGCATGGGCCGCGCCGGCGAGTTCGCCCACCTGGTGCGCTCCCTGGTGGCGAACGACTACATGAACGCCGAGGTCATCCGCTTCGACGGCGGCATCCGCTTCCAGCCCAAGTAGGAGGGCCCGTGTCCGACGAAGTGCTCGTCGAGGAGTCCGGCGGCGTCGCCGTGCTCACCATCAACCGCCCCAAGGCGCGCAACGCCGTCAACGGCGCGGTGGCCCGGGGCATCGCCGAGGCGCTGGACGCGCTCGACGCCCGCCCCGACGTCTCCGCGTACGTGCTGACCGGCGCGGGCGGCACCTTCTGCGCGGGCATGGACCTGAAGGGGTTCCTGACGGGCGACATGCCGGTCGTGGAGGGACGCGGCTTCGGCGGCCTGACCGAGTCGCCGCCGAAGAAGCCGATCGTCGCGGCCGTCGAGGGCTACGCGCTGGCGGGCGGCTTCGAGCTGGCCCTGTCGTGCGACGTGATCGTGGCCTCGTCGGAGTCCACGTTCGGCCTGCCGGAGCCCAAGCGCGGCCTGGTGGCCGGGGCGGGCGGCATCATGCGCCTGCCGAGGCGGATCGCGTACCACGTGGCGATGGAGATGGCGCTGACCGGCGACCACTACCCGGCCTCGCGGCTGTACGAGCTGGGCCTGGTCAACCGGATCACCGAGCCGGGACAGGCGCTGGAAGGCGCGCTGGAGCTGGCTCGCAAGATCGCCGCGAACGCGCCGCTGGCGCTCGCCGCGACCAAGAAGGTGATCATCGAGTCGCAGGACTGGCCGCTCGACGAGATGTTCAAGCGGCAGGGCGCGATCATCAACCCGGTGTTCGGCTCCAAGGACGCGATGGAGGGCGCGGCGGCCTTCGCCGAGAAGCGCGCTCCGCAGTGGAAGGGCGAATAGCCCGCGGACGACCCAGCCCCCTCCCGCCCGGGAGGGGGCTTTTCACGCACTCGGGCCGGTTCGTACGTACGGTAAAAAGGGAGTCGTCCACCTGGGAGAGCGCATGAGCGACTATTCGAGGTCCCCGTTCGAGTCGGCCAAGCGCGGCGCGGGGGCGCTGCTGTCGGGCGCGCTGGCCGCGTTCCTCCTGATGGTGGGCCTGCTCGCGGTCATGTGGGCGGTGGAGATCGTCGACTACTTCATGTTCGGCGCCCTGGACGGCTTCGGCATCGTCGGCTGGGAGCCGGCGGGACTGTCGGGGATCTTCTTCGCGCCGTTCCTGCACATCGGCTTCGGGCACCTGATCGCCAACTCGCTGCCGCTGCTGGTCCTCGGATTTCTGACCGCGCTGCGCGGCATCGGCAAGTTTCTGCTGGCCAGCCTGCTGATCATCGTCATCGGCGGCGTGGGCACCTGGTTCACCAGCCCCGACGTGGTCACCGTGGGCGCCAGCGGGCTGGTGTTCGGCTACTTCGGCTACATCCTGGCCCGGGGCCTGTTCGACCGGCTCCTGCTCGACATCGTCATCGCGATCGGCGTCGGCATCGCCTACTGGTCGATCCTCGCGGGCGTGCTGCCCAACCAGCCGGGGATCTCCTGGCAGGGCCACCTGTTCGGGCTGGTCGGCGGTGTGGTGGCGGCCTGGGTGCTGCGCAGGCAGCAGCCCAGGCCACTCGTCTGACGTCGCAGGCTAGAGGCGCTCGACCACGTGGTCGATGCAGGCCGTCAGGGCCTCGACGTCGGCCGGGTCGATCGCCGGGAACATCGCCACCCGAAGCTGGTTGCGGCCCAGCTTGCGGTAGGGCTCGGTGTCGACGATGCCGTTGGCGCGCAGCACCTTGGCCACCTCGGCGGCGTCGACGGAGTCGGCGAAGTCGATGGTGCCGACCACCTGCGAGCGGAACTCGGGGGCCGCGAACGGCGTCGCGAAGGACGACTTGTCGGCCCAGGTGTAGAGGCGCTGCGCCGAGTCGGCCGTGCGGGACGTGGTCCAGGCCAGGCCGCCGTTGCCGTTCATCCAGTCGAGCTGGTCGGCCAGCAGGAACAGCGTGGCCACGGCCGGGGTGTTGTAGGTCTGGTCCTTGGCCGAGTTGTCGATGGCGATCGGCAGGCTGAAGAACTCCGGCACGTAGCGGCCCGAGCCCGCGATCTCCTCGACCCTGGCCAGGGCGCGCGGCGACATGATCGCGATCCACAGGCCGCCGTCGGAGGCGAAGCTCTTCTGCGGGGCGAAGTAGTAGACGTCGGTCTCCGACACGTCGACGGGCAGGCCGCCGGCGCCGGAGGTGGCGTCGACCAGCACGAGCGCGTCGTCGCCGCCGACCCGCTGGATCGGCATGGCCACGCCGGTGGAGGTCTCGTTGTGGGTGAGGGCGTAGACGTCGATCCCGTCCTCGGCGACCGCCTCGGGGTGGGTGCCGACCTCGGACTTGATGACCGAGGGCTCGCCCAGCCACGGGGCCTTCTTGGCCACGGTCGCGAACTTCGAGGAGAACTCGCCGAACGACAGGTGCTGCGACCGGTCGCGGATCAGCCCGAAGGCGGCGATGTCCCAGAAGGCGGTGGTGCCGCCGTTGCCGAGCACGACCTGGTAGCCCTCGGGCAGCGAGAACAGGTCGGCCAGGCCGGAGCGCACGCGGCCGACGAGGTTCTTGACCGGCTTCTGGCGGTGCGAGGTGCCCATGAGGCTCGCCCCGGAGGCGGCGAGGGCGGCCAGTTGCTCGGTGCGCACCTTCGAGGGCCCGCAGCCGAAGCGGCCGTCGGCGGGCTTGATGTCAGCGGGAATCACGATGTCAGCCACCAGACAAGGGTATCCAGCCGCCGAGATTCCCTGGTCCCGGGTCCGGATGCTGAGAAATGGTGAAACGACCACCCCTTGGAGCGTGGGAGGGCTCCGGCGGGGGCGGCTGGACACATCACTCCATGAGATTTACGGCAGTATGTCGACAAAGGAGTGGATCGTCGGGGGGCGACCGCCAGGGAGCGACGCATGGCCGATGTCCGCACGTTCCTCCGGCACCTGTTCGGCAGGCTCATCCGGCGACCCGCCCCCTGGCGGCGCGACCGGTCGCTGCCGCAGGTGTCGGTGTTCCTGACGGGTGAGGGCGACCTGGAGCCGCTCATCGTGCCCGACGGGCAGCCGGTGCCCTATTTCTCGCCGGCCGTCTACTCGGGCGTGCCCGACCTGGTGAAGCAGGCGGTGGCCAAGCTCGGCGAGCGCACCGGACCGCGCGGGCTGCCGAGGATCAGGTTCCAGCTCACCGGCTTCGTGCTGCTGGTGCTGCGCCGGCGGGAGCTCGGCGAGGTGGCCATCCCCGACATGGAGCGGGCGCTGGCCGAGGACCGGCCGGGCCGGGGCGGGCCCCCTGACGACCGCCCGAGGGTGGTCATGCTCGACTACCTGGGCAGGTCGCTGACCGGCTGGATCCCGGCGGCGTCGGTGATCGGCACCTGGCTCGGCCAGGCGACCACGCTGCTGGCGTGGGGGGTGAGCGTCGCGGCCGGCGTCGTGGTGGCCGTCGGGCACGCGGCCGTGCTGGCCCGCACCCACGTGCGCAGCTCGTGGTTCCGCAAGCAGGCGGCGCAGCAGCGCACGCCGTGGGAGCGGCTGCCCGCGTACGCGAGCAGGCTGGCCGCCAGGGCGTCGGACGAGGAGCTGGAGCGTCTGCTGGTCGGCGCCTTCCTGGAGGACCTCAGGCAGGCGTACAGGCGCCGCAGGCTGTTCCTGTGGCCCGCGTGGGCGCGTGCCTACCACTGCGTGCTCTACCTGAAGGGCGTCACGGCCGCCGACACGGCCGCGGCGGCGTTCCTCGGCCGCCTGCACGAGGTGCGCGAGCGCAACGCGCAGTGGGACCCGCTGCTCGTCGTCACCTCCGGCCCCGAGTCGCCCGGGCTGGTGCGCGACGTGCGCACGGTGCGCGTCACGGGCGCGGACGGCGACGAGGAGGCGCACCACGAGTGGCTGCGCCGGGTCAGCCACCGGCACGGGCCCGCGTACCTGGTGATCGAGGGCGTCGACCTCACGGCCGGGGACGACCGGCGGGCGGCCCCGCTCGCGCCGGTGGCGGGGCACAAGCGGGTGCGCGCCTACTGGACGATCATGGTGGCGCTGCTGGTCGTGCCGCTGATCGCGTCCGGCCTGTACGTGTGGAACTCCGCCATGACCTACTGCCAGGCCCCCGACGTGCTGCGGGACGAGCTCGGCGAGTGCGTCGGCATCAGCGACGGCGGCTACGTCTTCCACGACCGGCTGAAGACCCCCATCGCCCGCATCGCGGCCGAGAACGTCAAGGCCGTCGACAGCGGCCGCTACGTGGAGATCGTCTACATCGGCCCGATGACCGGCGCGCCGGACGCCCTGCTGGCGGGCTCCCACGGCGAGCTGTACGGGATCGCCGCCTACCAGCAGGACTACAACGCCCAGAGCGGCGACCGGCCCAAGATGCGCGTGCTGCTCGGCAACCCCGGCAAGGCGTTCAGGAAGTCCGTGACGCTCGCCCGGCAGGTCGTCGACCGGCTGGAGTCGGGCGCGCCGATCGTCGGCGTGATCGGCATGGCGCAGAGCCGCGCGGTCAACCAGGAGGCCATCGCGGTGCTCAACACCGCCGGGCTGCCCGTCATGGTCACCGTCGGCACCGCCGACGAGCTCGGCCAGCACGAGCGGGTGCCGTCGCCGTACTTCTTCCGCATGGCCGCCAACAACGGGCGCGAGGCCAGGGCGTCGGCGGCGTGGGTCAGGGCGGGCACCGGCGGGCTGCCCGCCGCCAAGAAGGTGACGCTGCTGGAGGACGTCACCGAGGGCGACCTCTACAGCGCCGACCTGGCCGCCGGCTTCCGCGACGCCTTCGGCGAGGCCGGCGTCACCAGCCTGTCGTACACGGGCGGGCGTCAGCTCAAGGCCCAGGTGAAGAAGGCGTGCGCGGGCAAGCCCGACCTCATCTACTACACCGGCAGGGGCGACGACTTCGTCACCTTCGTCCAGGGCGTCGACGAGGGGTGCAGCCAGTCCCGCATCCACCACGTGCTGGCCTCCGACGACGTCACCAAGTACGTCCAGGACAACCACCAGAGGCTCAAGGACCACCCCAACCTGCGCCTGCACTACGTCACGCTGGCGTGGGAGAAGGTCTGGGACCACGTCACGGGCGGCGAGGGCCAGGGAGGAAAAGCCCAGATCGGGCGCATCCAACGGCTGATCGGCAAGGACGCGCAGCCGTCGCGGCTGCACGCGATGCTCGCCCACGACGCCGCGCTCGCCCTCGGGCTCGCGATCGCCGCCGCCCCCGGCCCGGTGCCGGACAAGGGCACGGTCCTGTTCGGGCTGAGCACGATGGGCACGCAGTACGGGACCACCGGGGTGATCGAGTTCACCGGTGGCAGGGAGCTGCACGAGTCGGCCGGCAAGCCGGTCATGCTCATCCAGGTGGGCCAGGAGCCGAAGCTCGTCGGCGTGTGCGGCAGGCTCACCGAGGTGGGGCCGAGCCTGGCCGACTGCCCCGACCGCGCCCTGCGCGGGGCGGACGACGCGAACGGCCCGCCGGTCGGACCGGCGGGCCGTCAGGGAGGGCGTCAGATGGTGCCGGCGACCTCGGCGGCGCCGGGCACGTCGCTGAGCGGACGCGACGCGGGGCCGATGTAGTTGGCGCTCGGGCGCACCAGCCTGCCCGTGAGCTTCTGCTCCAGGATGTGCGCGGCCCAGCCGGCCGTGCGGGCGCAGGTGAACATCGAGGTGAACATGTGCGAGGGCACCTCGGCGAAGTCCAGGACCACGGCGGCCCAGTATTCGACGTTGGTGGCCAGCACCCGGTCGGGCTTGCGGGCGTGCAGCTCCTCCAGGGCCGCCTGCTCAAGGGCCGCGGCGACCTCGTAGCGAGGCGCGTCGAGCTCCTTGGCGGTGCGGCGGAGCACGCGGGCCCGCGGGTCCTCGGCGCGGTAGACGCGGTGTCCGAAGCCCATGAGCCTGTTGCCCTTGTCGAGCTCGCTCTGCACGTACTTCTTGGCGTCGCCGAGCTGCTCGACGCCCTCGATCATGTGCAGCACGCGCGCCGGGGCGCCGCCGTGGAGCGGGCCCGACATGGCGCCGACCGCCCCGGACAGCGCCGCGGCCACGTCCGCGCCGGTGGAGGCGATGACGCGGGCGGTGAAGGTGGAGGCGTTCATGCCGTGCTCGGCGGCGGAGGTCCAGTACGCGTCGATGGCCTTGACATGCTTGGGGTCAGGCTCACCGCGCCAGCGGACCATGAAACGCTCGACGATGGTCTTGGCCTCGTCGACCCGGCTCTGCGGCACCATCGGCAGGCCGAGGCCACGCGCCGACTGCGCCACGAAGGACAGGGCCATCACGGAGGCGCGGGCGAGCTGGTCGCGCGCCTCCTCGTCGCTGATGTCGAGCAGCGGCTTGAAGCCGTAGGCGGGGGCCAGCATGGCCAGCGCGCTCTGCACGTCGACTCGGATGTCACCGGAATGGACAGGGATGGGGTACGGCTCCGCCGGGGGCAGGCCCGGCTGGAACTTGTTGTCGACCAGCAGGCCCCACACATGCCCGAAGGGGACACGGCCGACCAGCTCCTCGATGTCGACGCCCCGGTATCGAAGGGCGCCCCCTTCTTTGTCCGGTTCCGCGATCTCGGTCTCGAAAGCTACGACGCCTTCGAGGCCGGGTTTGAAGTCGGACATTCTCGGCCGCCTCCCTTTCTTGCCATGTTCCGGCAATGCCTTGATGTCGAGATACCGGCCAGTCAATTTAACCCCCTCCCAGGTCGTGCTCGGTCTCGGGACCCGCCGGTAGGCCATAACCGCTGGTAGGGGGCGCTGTGTGGGATCTGCCACCAAGCACGCGAGAATACCGTCTCGTGGATGCCACCTCGCGCCCGCCCTCCTTGGCGGGGCTTCGCCGGACCTATGAGGGCGAACCGTTGCTCGAAGCCGCCGTCGCCGCCGATCCGATCGCGCAGTTCACCGTCTGGTTCCAGGACGCGCTCGACGCCGGCCTGCCCGAGCCCAACGCCATGGTGCTCGCCACCGCCTCCGCAGGGGGCCGGCCGAGCGCCAGGACCGTGCTGCTCAAGGGCTACGACGAGCGCGGTTTCGTCTTCTACACCAACTACGAGTCCCGCAAGGGCCGCGACCTGGCGGAGAACCCGAGGGCGTCGCTGCTGTTCCCGTGGCATCCGCTGCGCCGTCAGGTGCGGGTGGAGGGCTCGGTGAAGAGGCTGTCGGCCGAGGAGTCGGCCGCCTATTTCAACGCCAGGCCGTACGGCTCGCGCATCGGCGCGTGGGCGTCGCGCCAGTCGGCGGTGGTGCGGTCGCGGGAGGAGCTGGACGCCCGCTACGAGGAGCTGGCGGCGCGCTGGCCGGACGATCCGCCGGTGCCCGACTTCTGGGGCGGCTTCCGGGTGACGCCGGTGGAGGTGGAGTTCTGGCAGGGGCAGCTCGACCGGATGCACGACCGGCTGCGTTACCGGCGCACGCGGCCGGGGTGGGAGTTGGAGAGACTTGCCCCTTAATGTGCCTTAAGTGACATTCGGGGATTTCGTCAAGCGTCACCTGGTCGACACCCGGCCGCTGTCCGTGCCCGCCTACCGGCGCCTCTGGATCGGCCAGGCCGTCTCCCACGTCGGCCTCGGCGCCACCGTCGTGGCCGTCAGCCAGCAGGTCTACGACCTGACCGGCTCGTCGTTCTGGGTCGGCATGCTGGGGCTGGCCAACCTGATCCCCCTGGTGATCTTCGGGCTGTGGGGCGGGGCCGTCGCCGACGCCGTCGACCGGCGCAAGCTCCTCGTCGCCGGCTCCGCCGTCGCGTGGGTGAGCACGATGCTCATCCTGATCCAGGCGCTGGCCGGCGTACCCAACGTGTACGTGCTGCTGGCCACCGTGGCCGTGGGCGCCGCCGGCTTCGCCGTCAGCTCCTCCACCCGGGGCGCCATCATCCCCCGGCTGCTCCCCGCCGAGCTGGTGCCCTCGGCCAACGCGCTCAACTCGCTCGTCTACAGCATCGGCGCCGTCGCCGGGCCGATGATCGGCGGCATCCTGCTCACCGAGGGCGGCTACGCGGCCGCCTACGCCGTGGACGCCCTGCTGTTCACCGCCAGCCTCTACGCCGCCTTCCGGCTGCCCGCGCTGGCACCCCAGGGCGAGGTGTCCCGGCCCGGCTGGCGGTCCGTGGCCGAGGGGCTCCGCTTCATCGCCACCAGCCCGGTGCTGCTCATGTCGTTCGTCGTCGACATCATCGCCATGGTGTTCGCGCTGCCCAGAGCCCTGTTCCCGGAGCTCGTCGACCTGCGCTTCGGCGGCGACCTGAACGTCCTCGGCTGGCTGGTGGCCTCCATGGCGGCCGGGTCGGTCATCGGCGGGCTGTTCTCCGGCTGGGTCACCCGGGTCACCCGCCAGGGCCTGGCGCTCACGGCCGTCATCGCCGTGTGGGGGCTCGCGGTCGCCGCCGCCGGGCTCGCCCAGCAGCTCTGGCTCGTGCTGCTGTTCATGGCCGTCGGGGGAGCCGCCGACGTGGTCTCCTCCGTGTGGCGGCAGTCCATACTCCAGCTGTACGCGCCGGACGAGATGCGGGGGCGGATGCAGGGCGTCTTCATGGTCGTCGTCGCGGGCGGGCCCCGGCTCGGCGACGTCCGGGCCGGAGCCACGGCCACCGCCTTCGGCCTCACCACCGCGTGGGTGGGCGGCGGCATCGCCTGCGCGCTGGCCGTATTCGTCGCCGGCCTGTCGGTGGCCGGCTTCAGGAACTACCGCGCCCGCTGACCGGCCGCCACCTTGAGGTCGGCGAGGAAGCCCTCGTACGCCGCGTCCCGGTCGGGCGCGCGCAGGACCGCGGACGGGTGGATCGTGGCCACCGCCGTGGCCTCGCCCAGCGGCACCGGCGCCCCCCGCTGCCGCGTCACCCGGAACGCCCGCCCCAGCAGCGCCCGCGCGGCCGTCGCCCCCAGCACCACGACCACCTGCGGCTCCACCACGGCCAGCTCGGCGTTCAGCCACGGCTGGCAGGCCCCGATCTCGGCCGCCGTCGGCTTCTGGTGGATGCGCCGCCTGCCCTGCCGGGTGAACGAGAAGTGCTTGACCGCGTTCGTCAGGTAGACGTCCTCCCGCTCGATCCCGGCCTCGGCCAGCCCCCGGTCCAGCACCCGCCCGGCCGGTCCGACGAACGGGTGCCCCTGCAGGTCCTCCTGGTCGCCGGGCTGCTCCCCGACGAGCATGAACGCGGCCCCGGCGGGCCCCTCGCCGAACACCGTGCGCGTCGCCGCCCGATAGAGGTCGCAGCCCTCGCAACCGGCCGCCGCCTCCCGCAGCGACGTCAGGTCCAGGCGATCGGGAAGGAACTCGGCCGCTGAGTTGTTTCCGTCCTTTGACATCGTCGGTCGTTTCTCCCCCATAGGCTTTGCCTCTGACTCCTGTGCCCGAAGCGGACGGGCTCAGTCCCCGCCACGACCGGCGTAGCATGCAGTTGGGAGGAGCCTTGACCGCACACGGCCTGATCGACACGACGGAGATGTATCTCCGGACGATTTACGAGCTCGAGGAGGAGGGCATCGTCCCCCTCCGGGCGCGCATCGCCGAGCGCCTGCAGCAGAGCGGCCCCACGGTGAGCCAGACCGTCGCCCGCATGGAGCGCGACGGCCTCGTCCGCGTCGAGGGTGACCGCCACCTGTCCATGACCGAGCTCGGCCGCACCCTGGCGACCAGGGTCATGCGCAAGCACCGGCTCGCCGAATGCCTGCTGACCGACGTCATCGGGCTGCCCTGGGAGGAGGTGCACATCGAGGCCTGCCGCTGGGAGCACGTCATGTCGGAGTCGGTCGAGACCCGCCTGGTCAAGCTGCTCGACAACCCCACGGTGTGCCCGCACGGCAACCCCATCCCCGGCCTGGCCGAGCTCGGCGCGCAGGAGAGCGCCGAACCGTCCGGGAGCATGCTGCCGACCATGACGGAGGTCGCCGGGGCCCAAGGAGTGCCCGTGGTAGTGCGTCGAATTAGCGAACAAGTGCAAAGTGATCCCGCTCTGATGCTTAAACTCAAGCAAGTTGGGATACAACCCGGACGCGAGGTGACGCTCGCGGCGAGCGACGACGGTGTGCGGGTGACAGGTGACGGTGACGCGAACGACTCTCTCGCGGAGATCCCGCGTGACGTTGCCGCGCACGTTTTCGTCACCAGGCGCTGACGCACGCGCGGCTGCTTGGTTGAATCCCAACTGGGAGCCCCTCCACTCCCCCCCGGCCAAGACTGTTGCAGGAGCGCCCGTGGTTCGCTTTTCGCGCATGCGTCCCCTAGGAGTGGTCTCCGGATGAAGCGATGGGGGGACGTGTCACCCGACGCCGATCACCTGGCCGCGTCGTCGGTGCTCGACCATGCCGAGATGGCGGTGGTCGTCACCGACCGGTTCAGCAATCTCCTTTACTGGAACCCGTTCGCCGAGCGGTTGTTCGGCCGGCCACGGGCGTCGGGCCGCGACCCCTCGGCCCAGTCCTTCGGGATCATGGACAAGGACCACCCGCAGGCCATCGAGCTGAGCAAGCACGTGCTCAAGGGCGGCGTCTGGGAGGGCACGTTCGACGTGCGGCGCGCCGACGGCTCCGTCCTGTACGTGCGCGCCCAGGCGGTGCCGCTGCGCCACACCTCCGGCTCGGTGACGGGCATCGTCATCACCGCCCGCGAGGCGCTGCGCAGCAACGAGCGTGAGAAGGACCGGTTCGGCCTGCTGGAGCGCATCGGCGAGCGGCTGGCCGGCTCGCTGTACGTCGAGGAGACGCTCAAGCGGGTCGCCGAGATGCTGGTCCCGCAGTTCGCCGACCACTGCTTCATCGAGCTGATGGAGGGCGACCGGCTGGTGCGCCGGATCTCCCAGCACGTGCAGGGCTGGTCGCCGCCGCCCGGCACCTGGAAGCCCGTCGGCGCCGAGATCCGCTACCCGTCCGGCCACTACGCCGAGGCGGCCATGCGCCGCCAGGAGACGATCCTGGTCGACGACTTCGCCGGCAACAGCTTCCCCGCCCCGTCCGAGGGCAGCGCCCGGCTGTGCGGCGAGGTCGGCATGAACTCCGCGATCGTCGCCCCGCTGAGCGTGCGCGGCGAGACGCTGGGCCTGATGTACCTCGGGCTGTCCAACCTGACCGACCGCCGCAGCCCCCACTACGACGCCTTCGACCGCGACTTCGTCGGGGCCATCGCCACCCGGGTCGCGCTCGCCATCGACAACGCGTTGCTGTTCGAGGAGGAGCGGCACACCGCCGAGTCCTTCCAGAAGCACCTGCTGCCCCGGGCGCTGCCGCAGCTCGACGGCCTCCAGATCGCCGTCCGCTACTACCCGGCCGCCCCGCTCGTCTCCCACGGCCAGGGCATCCAGACCCAGGTCGGCGGCGACTGGTACGACGTGATCCCGCTGTCGGCCGGCCGGGTCGGCATCGTGATCGGCGACGTGGAAGGCCGGGGCGCCAAGGCCGCCGCCATCATGGGCCAGCTCCGGGCCGCGCTGCGCGCCTTCGCCCAGGACGACAAGTCGCCCGCCGACATCCTGGCCAGGCTCGACGAGTGGACCCGCATCATCGCCACCCCCGAGCGCGACGACAACGGCGCCGACGTCAGCATCCCGCCCATCGTCACCTGCCAGTACCTGGTCTACGACGCCTGGTCGCGCCAGCTGTCCTTCGCCAACGCCGGGCACGCCCCGCCGCTGCTGCTGCACGACGGCCAGTGCGTCGAGCTCGACATCGAGGAGGTCGGCCAGCCGCTCGGCGTACGCGCCAAGGGGCTGCACGCCGACCTCGTCTACAAGGAGGAGACGCGCACGCTGCCGCCCGGCGCGGCGCTGCTCCTCTACACCGACGGCCTGGTCGACCGCCGCCCCGCCCGGCTCGGCGAGATGCCCACCGAGGCCGAGACGCTCGGGGTGCTCTGCGAGAAGCTCGCCAAGATGGCCGACGCCGAGGTCGAGCGCATCGCCGACGCCGCCACCGTCGCGGTGCCCGGCGAGATCGACGACGACATGGCGATCCTCGTGGTCCGCTCCAGCGATGCCGACCTCGACGTCGAGGAGCGTACGTTCCCGGCCCAGCCGATCATGGTGGGCGAGGCCCGCCGGATGGCGTCGGAGGCGTTCGAAGGCTGGAACGTGCCGGAAGAGCGCGCCGAGCTGGCCTGCCTGCTCGTCTCCGAGGTCGTCACCAACGTGGTGCTGCACGCCTCCACGGCCAGCGTGCCGCGCCGCGAGCTGATCGTCGACGGGCCGCCGCTGCCGTTCGAGGACTCCTGGGACATGCCGGGCTTCGAGGACGAGGTGGTCGGCGACAAGGAGTTCACGCTGCGGCTGCGGCGTGGCGGCGAGTCGGTCTGGGTCGAGGTGTTCGACCAGGACCTGCGGCTGCCGCGCATCCGCAGCGCCGGCGAGAACGACGAGGGCGGCCGCGGCCTCTACCTGGTCGACCAGCTCGCCAAGCGGTGGGGCTCGCGGCCCACCAGGGAAGGCAAAGCGGTCTGGTTCGAGATTCCCACGCGCAGCCGCTGATGGTTCACTTACGCGCATGGAGCTGGCCTTCGAACGCAGGGGCTCCGGCGAGCCGCTGATCCTGGTCCACGGCATCGGGCACCACTGGCAGGCCTGGTTGCCGGTCATGGACCGGCTGGCCGCCGCGCGCACCGTCATCGCCGTCGACCTGCCCGGGTTCGGTCGCTCGCGCGGGCTGCCCGACGGCGTCCCCTACACGGCCGAGTCGCTCGCCGACGCCGTCGAGTCCTTCTGCGCGCTGCTCGGGCTGCGCGAGCCGCACATCGCCGGCAACTCGCTGGGCGGCTACATCGCGCTGGAGCTGGCCTCGCGCGGCACCGTCCGCACCGCCACCGCGCTGTCGCCCGCCGGGTTCTGGTCGCGCGCCGAGCTGCTCTACTGCCAGGCGGTGCTGCGCGCCGCCCGGGCGTCGGCCCGCGCGCTCCCGCCCGGGCAGGCGGGCCGGACTGCCGAGAGCGCGCTCGGCCGCACGCTGTCGGCCGGGCTCCTGGTGGCCCACCCGTCGAGGCTCACGCCCACCGCGCTCACCGCCGGGTCGCAGGCGCTCGCCGGCTCCGCCGGGTTCGACGAGACGCTCGCGTCGTTCTCCGGGCTGATGCCGCCCGCGCCGCCCAAGTCACCGATCACCATCGCCTGGGGCGCGCACGACCGGCTGCTGCCGCGCCGCCAGGCCGTGCGCGCCGCCCGCTGGTCGGGCCAGCGGGTCAAGCTGCTCAAGGGGTGCGGTCACGTACCCATGAGCGACGACCCGGCGCTGGTGGCGCGGGTGCTGCTGGAGGCTAGCGGAACGTCTGACCCCACAGCAGGAGCATGACGATCACGAAGACGATCATGATGCCGGCGTAGCCCACGGCGCCGAGCCTGAACGCCCGGCGCACCCGGTTGAGGCCCCAGGCGAACAGCAAAGCCAGGAAAACCAGGAGGATCAGGCCGCTGTCCATGGTCTCCAGTATGCGTCGCCGGACGGCTAAAAACCGAAGGAGCGGCCGATGATCTCCTTCATGATCTCGGTGGTGCCGCCGTAGATCGTCTGCACGCGGCTGTCGAGCCACGCCTTGGCCACCGGATACTCGTTCATGTAGCCGTAGCCGCCGTGCAGTTGCAGGCAGCGGTCGATGAGCTTGGTCTGCAGCTCGGTGGTCCACCACTTGGCCTTGGCCGCGTCGACCACCGTGAGCTCGCCGGCGTTCAGCGCCACGATGCACTTGTCCACGTAGTGGCGGGCGATCTCCGTCTCGGTGGCCAGCTCCGCCAGCACGAACCGGGTGTTCTGGAAGGAGCCGATGTTCCGGCCGAACGCCTGGCGGCCCTTGCAGTACTCGATCGTCTGCTCCAGCACCGTCTCCGCCGCCGCCACGGCCGCCACCGCGATCGACAGGCGCTCCTGCGGCAGGTTGTCCATGAGCTGGAAGAAGCCCCGGCCGTCCTCCGGGCCGAGCCGGTTGGCGACCGGCACCCGGACGTTCTCGAAGAACAGCTCCGCCGTGTCCTGCGCCTTCATGCCGACCTTGTCCAGGTTGCGGCCGTGCCCGAACCCGTCCATGCCCCGCTCGACCACCAGCAGCGTCGTCCCCCTTGCCCCGGCGGCAGGATCGGTCTTGGCCACCACGATGACGAGATCTGCGTTGACGCCGTTCGTGATGAACGTCTTCTGCCCGTTCAGCAGGTAGTGGTCGCCCTCGCGCACCGCCGTCGTCCTGATCCCCTGAAGGTCGCTGCCCGCGCCCGGCTCCGTCATCGCGATCGCCGTGATCAGCTCACCGCTCGCGAACCCCGGCAGCCACCGCCGCTTCTGCTCCTCGTCCGTCAGATCCACCAGGTACGGGGCCACGACGTCGTTGTGCAGCGAGAAGCCCAGGCCGGACGCCCCGTTGCGGATGATCTCCTCGACGATCACCGCGTTGTACTGGAAGTCCGTGATGCCCGCCCCGCCGTACTCCTCCGGCACCGAGAAGCCGAACATGCCGACCTCCCCGGCCTTCTTCCAGACCTCGCGGGGCACGATGCCGTCCTTCTCCCACCGGGCGTGATGGGGCACCACCTCACGGGCCATGAACTCCCGCACGGTCTCCCGGAAAAGCAGGTGCTCCTCGTCGAAGAGGTCTCGCCGCATGTCGCCTCCTAGCAGGGGGTGTGTGCGTTCCAGAATACGATTCTGGCGGGCGGACACGGGTTCATCACAAGTGGCGGAACATGGGCGTGTTGCGGGGCTTGACGGCTCTAAGATCTACCTTCGGTTTACTGTGCGATCGGAGTTAGCCGTGAGTCGGTGGCGCAATGCGTGGATCGCCGCATCGATCGGAATGGCGGCCTCAGCCGCGTTCGTCGCGATACCCGCGAAGGCGAGTACGTTCAACCTCGTCGTCGACTACACGTGTACGGGCGGTATCGCCGGCTCGTCCGAGGTCAAGCTGAAAGCCCGGGTCCAGATCCCGACGGCCGTCCAGGTCGGCAGCATGCTCAAGCTCGGCTGGTCGATCGAGCATGCGAACACGCCGCGCTTCATCTCACCCGACTACTACGCCGAGGGCGCCAGGATGTCGCTGGTGGGCAACGTCAAGCTTGCCGGTGCTTGGAACGGCACGCTTGAGGCGCATGGCAGCGAGGACCAGGCGGCCCTCAAGCCCAACCAGCCTCTCGTCGCACCTGAGGGACTGTCCTCCGAGGCGCACATGACCAAAGAGGGCGTCATCAAGCTCACCCCGCAGGAGATGACGGTCGACTTTGTTCCCCCGGCCGGCGAGGTCATCGTCAACAACGACGACCCCCGTGTGAAATATGACGCTGGCTGGGCTCACAGCGGCACCACCCGACCGGAATACGGTGATCACCTCCGGGACGTGCACACCACCTCCACCCGCACGGACGAGGCGGTCATCCGCTTCCGCGGCACCGGCTTCGAGTACATCGGCCGCGAGATGCCCGACGTGGGTCGGGTCCGCGTGATCGTGGACGAGGACGCCTCGGCGATCGTCGACCCGACCAAGGACTCCAGCGGCAATCCGACCAACGCCACCAAGGGCAACATCTCCCTCTGGGAACGCAAGGACCTGCCGTACAAGGAGCACGTGGTCAGGATCCGAGCCATCGACGAGGGCAAGGACGTCCACCTGGATGCCTTCAAGCTGCACACGCGCGAGATGATCGACCCGCCGACCGAGCACAGGTCCACCTGCAGGGTCACGAGCAACCCGGACGCCGTCGAGATCACCGTGGGCAGCGGGCCCTCCTCGTCACCCGACCCGTCGGGAACGCCTCCGATCAGCCCGGACCCCACGCCGACGCAGACCAACACGAGCACCCCCGGACCCACTACCGCGACGACGCCGCCGAACCGGCATGTCCCCTGGCCCAGCACCAGTCACGTGGTCGTCGTGGTCCCGGGCAGCAGCAAGACCCCCACGCCCACGGCCAAGACCACGCCGGGCCCCACCGCCACCAACTACAAGGCCGCCCAGGTCGACACCACCCCGCTGGGCGGCGTGGACACCGGTGAGGCTCCCGAGCAGGTCGCGGGCGGCTCGTACGCGCTGATCGCCGGCGGGTCGCTGCTGCTGATGGGCAGCGCAGCCGGAGGGCTCCTGGTGCGGCGCCGCCGCGCCGGACACGCCGGAGGGACTGACTGATGAGCGAGCTGAAGTCGACGATGTCCAAGGCCACCCCGGCGCTGCTGATCGCCGGGTCGCTGGCCGGCGTGGGCGCCATCATGGTCGGCCTGCTGTCGCTGGCGCCGCCGGTGGACGACGGCTCCGGCCCGGTTCCGATGGCGGCCCAGCAGGACCCGGCGACGCTGCAGTATCAGAACGCGGGCGCGTTCGAGCTGCCGCCCAGCGTCGGCCCCGGCGGCGAGAACGTCCCCCTGACCCCGGCCCGCCTCGACGCGCCCCCGCCGCTGCCCGCCGAGGTCGTGGTCCCGGCCATCAAGCCGGTCAAGTCGAAGACGACCAAGGTCAGGCCCACCCGTATCCGCATCCCGGACATCAAGGTCAACGCCCCGATCAACACGGTCGGCCTCACCAAGCAGGGCGCCCTCGCCACCCCGCCGCTCAGCAAGCCCAACCTGACCGGCTGGTACGGCAAGAGCCCGCTGCCGGGCGAGCTCGGCCCCTCGGTGATCAACGGCCACGTCGCCACGAAAAAGGGCGCCGCTGTTTTCAAGCGTCTGAGCGAGCTGTCCAAGGGTGACCACATCTACGTGTACCGCTCGGACGGCAAGGTGACGCGCTTCACGGTCAGCGGCATCGAGCAGGTCGGCAAGAAGACGTTCCCCACCAAGCGCGTGTACGGCGATACGAAGGAAGCCCAGCTCAGGCTCATCACGTGTGGCGGGATCTACAACAAGGCGGCCCACAGCTACACGGACAACATCATCGTCTACGCCACCCTGTCCAAGAAGAAGGGCTGATACCGTCTTTTTGGTCTTTTACAGGAGATTGACAGGATTAGTCCGTATGATCTCAACCCAACCGTAACCAACGGCTGGAATCGTGGTACGCCCTGTTGTGACTGTGCTGAAACGGAGAAGGACAGTGCTGACGTCCAAGGCGCGGCGCCGCCTCGCCCTCAAGACATCCGCTTTCGCCCTTCTCGGTGCAGGTGTCTTCGGTGTCATCCCGGCAGTGGCCGCCCTCGCGGCGCCGGTGGAAGTGACCTACTTGTGTAAGCCGACCGGCGGGGAGCAGACGAGAATCCCGTTCATGATGGAGCTGAGGACGCCAACCGCGGCACCGACCCCCAGCGCCACCGTGACGGTCATGTGGGACATCAAGCAGCCGACGAACACGGCCAGCCAGTTGCAGGCGACCGCGGTGATCACGCCCAGCAGCACCGTCGTCGCGGAAGCCACCGTCACCCCGACCGGCAGCCCGTTGCCCAGCGCTCCGGTCCCGGCGGCGGCGACCGCCACCCCTGCGGCCGAAGTGGCCGCCGGGGCTCCGATGCCCATCCCAACCATGGGCATCGTGGTCCGGCCCACCGCCACGGGAATGGCCACCATCAAGGCGGGCGCCTTCAGCCTCAAGGTCAACGGGACCGTCTGGTACAGCTGCGAGCCGGGTCCGTCCGGCGGGCCTTCCGCCACCCTCGTCGTCGGCACGAGCACCGCCACGTCGACCTCGACTGGGACGCCCACGACAACCCCCACGACGACGCCCACGACCTCCACGCCCATCCCCACCAAGACCACCACGGTCTTCGAGACCGTGACGCCCACCCCCAGCGAGACGACCACCTCTCCTCGTAGCTCCGAGACCCCCAAGGACGGGGCCGACACCGGGGCCGGGGGGACGATGGGGCCCGATGGGCGGATGTTCCTGGCGGCCGGGTCGGCGCTGATCCTGGCGGCCGGGGCCGGGGGGCTGCTGATGCGGCGTCGCGGCGTATCCAAGGGATGATGGACCCGTGGCGAACCAGTACCCCTACGGCGCCGGCCCGCAGCCTCCGCAGGACGATGGCGGCAGCAGGGTCCTGAGGACGACGTTGCTGCTCGCCGCCGTGGCGGGCGTGGTGACGGTGGTGGCGGGGATGCTGATCGTGCTGGGCTCGCCGGAGGAGTACGGCCTGGCGAGCCAGCGTGATTCGCTGGGCCTGACGGCGCTGCCGGACGGTCAGGCGTCGGGGCAGCCGGAGCAGGCGCTGTTCCAGGCGGGGCCGGACGCGCCGCCGCCGCTGCCGCAGATCAAGCCGGCTCCGGCGATGCTGCCGTCGACCCCGGTGCGCATCATCATCAAGAAGCTGGGCGTGAACGCGCCGATCAAGTCCGTGGGCCTGGCCAAGGACGGCACGATCCAGGTGCCGCCGGCCGACAATCCCAACCTGGCGGGCTGGTACCGCAACATGTCGACGCCTGGTGAGGCGGGTCCGGCGGTGCTGCTGGGGCACAAGGACACGCGGACGCGGGCGGCCGTCTTCAACCGGCTGCCCGAGCTGCTCAACGGCGACCAGATCGAGATCAAGCGCCAGGACGGCATCACGGCGGTGTTCACGGTCGGCGGCATCGAGCAGGCGAGCAAGAAGACGTTCCCCTCCGAGCGCGTGTACGGCCCGCAGGAGAACGCCCAGCTCCACCTCATCACGTGCGGCGGCATCTACAACCGCAGCACGGGTCACTACACCGACAACGTCATCGTCTACGCGACGATGACGAGCTCCTATCGAAGCTGATCGCGGAGGCGCGCAATGGGCTGGATGGCGAAGCGGAGACTGCGAACTGGCCCCACGGCGGCTCTGCCCGCCAAGCCGGATCGCGCCGAGTTGCTGAGGCTGGTGCGGCTGGCCGATCCGGGGGCGCGCGAGGACGGCGACGACATCGTGGCGGTGGACGTACGGGTGCATGCCCCGGTGGAGGCGGAGCCGGAGCTGGTCGGCGGGGAGCTGGAGCGGGTCTGGGCGTGCCGGGTGGCGGCGGAGGGCCCGCTGCCGTTCGACTTCTTCGACCGTTTCCTGGCGGAGGGGCTGGCGTTCCGGCTGGGCGGGCTGGCCGTGTGCCGGGGCGAGGTGGACGATCCGGCCGATGAGGCGGCTCCGGGCGGTCCGGCGGTGATCCTGCCGGTGCGGCCGTCGGCGGAGGAGCTGATCGAGCTGCTGGAGGGCGAGGTCGAGCAGGAGGAGGAGTTCGTCTTCTCGGCGGGCGGGGTGCGGGCGCTGGTGGTGCCGCAGAAGGGGCAGCCGCCTGCGGTGAAGGAGCTGCTGCCGTTCGCCACGGAGCTGACGGCGATCGAGTTGCGCGGTGATGACCGGCTCAAGCTGGGCACGCTGGCGTTGTCGTTGTCGGAGGCGCTGAACGGCCTGGTCGTGGACCGGTGGCGGTTCCGGGTGGATCGGGCGGAGGAACTGCTTCCCCCGGCGAGGGCAGAAACCGAGTGACGTTCTGTTGTACCCTCTGCCTAAGAACCGAATATTGCTCGGTTTACAGGAGGCACTGTGGCAGAGGCGTACATCGTCGGGGCGGTCCGCACCCCGGTCGGCAAGAAGAAGGGCGGCCTGTCCACCGTCCACCCCACTGACCTGGCGGCGCACACGCTGAAGGCGCTGATCGACCGCACCGGCGTGGACCCCGCGGCGGTCGAGGACGTCATCATGGGGTGCGTCATGCAGTTCGGCCCCCAGAGCATGGACATCGCGCGCAACGCCTGGCTGTCGGCCGGGCTGCCGGAGACCACGGCCGGCGTCACGATCGACCGGCAGTGCGGCTCATCCCAGCAGTCGATCCACTTCGCGGCCCAGGGCGTGCTGTCGGGCACCCAGGACCTCGTGGTGGCGGCCGGCGTCGAGTCGATGAGCATCGTGCCGATGGGCTCGTCGATCACCGCCGCGCTGGAGAAGGGCATGCCGTTCCCGTTCGGCGACAAGTGGGTCGAGCGTTACGGCAAGCAGGAGATCTCGCAGTTCCGCGGCGCGGAGCTGATGTGCGAGAAGTGGGGCCTCAAGCGCGACGAGCTGGAGCGGTTCGCGTTCGAGTCGCACCAGCGGGCCGCCAAGGCCATCGCCAACGGCTATTTCAAGGACCAGATCGAGCCGATCAACGGCGTCGAGGACGACGAGGGCCCGCGCCCCGACTCCACGCTGGAGAAGCTGGCCACCTTGAAGACCCTCAAAGAGGGCGGCCAGATCACCGCCGCCACGTCGTCGCAGATCTCCGACGGCTCCGGCGCGCTGCTGATCGCCTCCGAGCAGGCGGTCAAGGACCACGGTCTCACCCCGCGCGCCCGCATCCACCAGCTCGCGCTCATGGGCGACGACCCGGTCTACATGCTGACCGCGCCCATCCCGGCGACGCAGAAGGCGCTGGCCAAGTCGGGCCTGTCGATCGACGACATCGACGTGACGGAGATCAACGAGGCGTTCGCGCCGGTGCCGCTCGCGTGGATCAAGGAGCTGGGCGCCGACCCGGCCAAGGTCAACCCGAACGGCGGCGCCATCGCCCTGGGCCACCCGCTGGGCGGCACGGGCGCGATCCTGATGACCAAGCTGCTGCACGAGCTGGAGCGCACCGGCGGCCGTTACGGCCTCCAGACGATGTGTGAGGGCGGCGGCCAGGCCAACGTCACCATCATCGAGCGGCTCTGACGCGAACCCAGGCGCCCCGGCCGGGTCAGGCCGGGGCGGCCTCGTCGTAGTAGACGGTCACGAACGGCCACGATGCGCCGTCGTCGTCCATGTCGTTGTGGAAGACCACGTCGCGGATGTCGATCGGCCCCATCTCCTCCAGGGTGCCGGCCAGCCGGCGCAGCAGCATCGGCACGTCGCCCTGCTCCTCGCCCGCCGGGTTGTTCAGCGAGAAGTGCCGCGTCTGAAGCTCGGCCATCCCTACTTTCTCCCTCTCTTCTGCTTGTTGCGGTCCCCGGAGAACTTCTCGGCCTTGCGCTCCTTGGCCTTCGCGCTGTTGAACAGCTTGTTGTCGAACTTCTTGCCGGCGTTCTTGGCGTCGACGGCCGCCTGTTCCTCGGGGCTGAGGTTGGCCTGGCTCTCGCTACGGCCGCGCCCGCCCTTGCGCCCGCCGCGCTGGAGGATGCCGGGGGAGCGGTCCATCAGGTTGCCCTGCGGGCGCAGCGGCATCCGGCCGGGTCCGGCGCCTGCCAGCGCCGGGCCGCCGGGGCCGCCGGGGCGGCGCAGGTTGTCCAGGATGCGGCGCATCGGGTCGGTGACGCGGCGGGCCAGGCCGGGCGCCAGCACCCGGCCGGTGCCCTCGGCGGCCTCCCGGTAGATCTTCATGCCCGCTCTCCTGGTGGCGAGCAGTGACGCCGTCGCGGTGAGGCTGGCGAACGGGCCGCCGCTCAGCAGCGCCATCGCCAGCCGTACGGTGCCGACCGCCGCGACCGTGCCCACGGCGATCTTGGTGGCGGTCACCACCGTGGCCATGCCGTCCAGCGCGACGGGCGCCATCCGGGTGGCCGCGGCGGCCTGGGCGAGGTGGCCGTTGCCGTTGCCGGTCTCCTGCCAGAGGCTCTGCAGCTCGGTGGCCGAGCCGCCCCGGTAGACGGCGGCCGAGCCGAGCACGGCGGCGTCCGCCTCGGCGCCCGACTGCGCGGCGTGTGCCTGCACCACGCGGGCCGCGTCGGCGTCGAGACGGACCTCGTCCTCGTCGATGTTGGGGAAGGGCAGCCCGGCCAGCTCCAGCACGGCGTGCAGCTCGGGCGGCAGGACTATGCCCATGGATCCAGCTCCGGCAGCGCGCTGGCCTGCTCGGCGGCCTCGACGTTGTCGGGCACCATGGCCATGCCGGCACCCACGCCGCCGATCGTCCCCGACAGGGCCGGCACGGTGGTCAGCATGGTGTGGCGGCACTCCACCCAGGCCTTCTCGAACTCGCTGAACAGCCCGTTGTCGCCCCAGCCGCCCGTTCTGGCGCGCAGCCGCTCCACCGCGGCCTCGTACTCTTCCCCGTGGACGCGCACCCGGACCGCCTGCTGCCGCAGCGCGCCCTTCGCGACTTCCATCCCCGTAGTCATGAATCCGACATTAATGGGTCACCTGTGACCAGTGTGACCAGTGTGAGTAATGTCGCTTGTCAGTCGAGCAGGTTCACCAGTCGTTCACGTACGGCGACCGGGTCGACGGCCCGGCCGGGGAACGCCTGCTCGAACGCCGATCGCAGCAGGTCGTCGGCCTGCCGCTGGGCGTCCTGCTGGGCCTGGCGCACGGCCAGCAGGATTTCGTCGGCGAGCGCCTGGCTGCCCTCGCGCACCGCGCGCGCGTCGAGCGTGATCTTGAGTACGCGCCCGTCGGCCGCCGCCGTGGCGTGCACGTGGCCCCGGTCGCCGCCGCCCGCGCCGACGATCTCGCCGAGCCGCTCCTCGCCCTCGGCTAGTAGCTCCAGGACCCGGGCGTTCTGCTCGTCGGCGCGGTCCACGTCCTGGGGACGGATGTCGCCGGGGTCGAGGTCGAAGCCGAACATCACAGCCCTCCCGTGTACAGCTCGCGGGCCGCGGACTCCACCCGGTCGCGCACGAACCGCTCGTCCAGCGGCTCGGGCAGCGTCCCGGCCCGGCCGGCGGCGTCCGCCACGATGTCGCCGGTGCGGCGCGCGGCCTCCTCCTGCGCGGCCTGGACCGCGGCGGTCACCTCGGCGCCCAGCCGCGCCACGTCGAGCCGCAGGGCGCGCGGGTCGATCTTGACGCCGGTCAGCGTGCCGCGCCCGTCGGCGACGGCCCTGATCATGCCCTGCGCGGCCTCGCCGGTCCCCTCGACGGCGGCGATCTGACGCTGGGCCTCGCGCAGGTGCCGCATCGCCGACCGCGTCTGGTCGACGACCTGGTCCAGGTAGAGGCGATCCTCCCGGGGGTCTGGCATGCGAAATCCCCTTTGTCTGGTCGAAAGTTGGCCCCACATCTTGACATGCGAATGCCCCGCCCCTCAGCCGGAGGGACGGGGCAGCCTGGGCGCTATGGGAGCTAGCGGCCCTTGGGCGGGATGCGCCGCGGCGGCGCGATCGGCCGCTGCGGCAGCTTCGGCATGGGCCGGGGCTGCGGGTGGCCGGGGACGTTCTTCTTGCCCGAAGCCTTCTGGCCCGAGGAACGAACACGCATGAAAGGGCTCCTTTACGTGAGGGCGACGCGGCCGTGGCCGGGTACGCGAGCTCAGCTAGCCGCGTCTGATGGGCGGATGGGCTGAGTGGCCGGGGCCGATCGGCCCGGGCGCTTCACAGGTAAAGGCGCATGTCCCCAAGGTAAGAGCCGCTCCGGCGGCGCCGCAACCGATTATTTCCGGACTTTCCATGATGGAAAGAGTGTGCTTAACTTTCCATCATGGAAAGTGAATCTGCCCGCCTCGCCCTGGAAGGCGTCGCCGAGGTCCGCGCCCGCGTGGCCGACCGCCTCGTCAGCCCGTGGTGGTATCACTACGGGCTGGCCGCCGCGATCCTGCTCGCTTACGTCTCGATCAGCTTCAGGTTCGCCTCGTACGGGGTGCCGTTCCTGGCCGTCGCCGCAGCCGGACTCATGATGGCGCTGAAGCGCGTGACCGGGATCGCGCCGCGTGCCCCGCGCGCCACCCCGGCGGTCGTGGCCTGGAGCCTGGTGGCGCTGGCGCTGACGGCCGGGGCGATGGCGCTGGAGTGGGGTGGCGGCGTGAAGGGTGCGGTCGCGGTGGCGGGCGTGGCCGTGGCCGCGATCGCCGTGGTCGCCGGCCGCCGGTCCGACCGGGCGCTGCGCGGCGAGCTGCGGGACGGTCATGACCCAGCCGGCCTTTGACGAGACCATCCACGCGCCGATCCGGCTGCGGATCTGCGCGATGCTCGCCGCCGTGGAGTCGGCCGAGTTCTCCGTCGTCCGCGACAGCATCGGCATCAGCGACTCCGTGCTGAGCAAGCACGCCAAGGTGCTCCAGACGGCCGGCTACCTCGACCTGGCCAAGGCCCGCCGCACCACCTGGCTCTCCCTGACGGCCTCGGGCCGGGCCGCCCTGGCCGGTCACCTGGCCGAGCTGCGCCGCATCGCCGCCCTCGCGGAGCTGACCGGGCCGGAAGGCTGACTCACCCGGGCGCGGGCAGCCGTTCCGGCACCGCGTTGTGCACCTGCTGGAAGATCACCGAGGTGCGGAACCCGGCGATCTCGCGCCGCTTGCTGAGGCGGTCCAGCAGGAACGCGTGCAGGTGGTCGAGGTCCTGGACGGCCACGTGCAGCAGGAAGTCGTCACCGCCCGCCAGCACGAACACGCTCAGCACCTCCGGCAGCTCGCCGGCCGACCGCACGAAGGCGTCGATGACCGCGCGGCTGAGCGGCCGCACCTGGACCGACACCATGGCCTGCACCCCGCGGTTGAGCGCCACGGGGTCGATGTCGGCGTGGTAGCCCCGGATCACCCCGCGCCGGGTCAGCGCCCGTACCCGCTCCAGGCAGGTCGATGGGGCCACGCCGAGCTGACGGGCGAGCTCGCGGTTGGACTGCCGCGCATCCGTTTGGAGAAGGCGGACGATCGCCGAATCAAGTTCATCCATGCCGGCATTCTGCCGTCCAGATCGGCCATCCGTTCGGCAGGCGGGCATCGGCGCCGTGCGGATGGCTACTTTCTGCACCCATGACGGAGCAAACGGCAAGACTGGGAGTGGGTCAGGGGACGGCGTTGCTCGTGGGGGCGGTGCTCGGGCCGGGGATGCTCGCGCTGCCGCACCTCGCGGCGGCGGCAGCGGGGCCGGCGTCGGTGCTGGCGTGGGCGGCGCTGCTCGTGCTGAGCGTGCCGGTGGCGCTGACGTTCGCGGCGCTGGGCAGCCGCCATCCCGGCGGCGGGGGAGTGGCGGCGTTCACCGGACTGGCGTTCGGCAGGCGGGCGGCGGCGGTGGCCGGCTGGTGGTTCTACGGGTCGGTCCCGCTCGGGATCGTCGCCGGCGCGCTGGTCGGCGGCCAGTACGTCGCCGCGTCGTCCGGCGTGCCCGCGCCGCTCGCCGCCGCGGTGCTGCTGGGCGGCGCGTTCCTGGTCAACGCCGCCGGGCTGCGGACCTCCGGACGGGTGCAGGTGGTGCTCGTCGGCCTGCTCGTCGCACTGCTGGCCGTCGCCGTGATCACCGCCGCGCCGCACGCCGAGGCCGCCGCCTTCACCCCTTTCGCCCCGTACGGCGCCGCGGGGGTGGTGAGCGCGGCCGGGGTGCTGCTGTTCGCGTTCGTCGGCTGGGAGGCGGCCAGCCACCTGTCGGCCGAGTTCGCCGCCAGAGGCGGGCTGCTCCGGGCCACGGTCGTCACGCTGGCCGTGATCAGCGTGCTCTACCTCGGCGTCTGCCTGACCACGATCGGCGTGCTCGGGCCGGCCGCGGCCACCACGCAGGCGCCGCTCGCCGCGCTGCTGGAGACCGGCATCGGCCCGGCGGCCCGGCCGCTGACCGGCGTGCTCGCGGTCCTGCTCACCTTCGGCGCGATCAACGCCTACGTCGCCGGGGCCGCCCGCCTCGGCGTGGCCCTGGCCAGGGACGGCGCGCTGCCGGGCTGGTTCGCCGGGGGCGGCACGCCGCTGCGCAGCCTCGGCCTGCTGGCCGTGATCACCGTTCCGGTGCTGGTGTGGGCCGTGGACCTGGACCTGCTGATGCGGGCCACGTCCGCGTGCCTGGCCGCCGTCACGTTCGCCGGGGTGACGGCCGCCGTACGGGTGCTGCCCGCCGGGAGGCACCGGGCGACCGCGCGGGCGGCGAGCGCGCTGTCGCTGGTCGCGCTCGCCGCCTGCGGCGCCTACCTGCTGGTGCCGGCCGTGCTGGCCGGAGTGGCCGTGATCGCGCTGAAGGCGGGGGAGCGGCGGCCACTGCCGCGGTGAAATCTCCCACCGGAGAGCGCAAAGCGCCCCCGCCGGGGCAGTACACACCAGCGCATGACAGGCGTAGCGTCGGCGGGAGGTGCCATGAGCGAGTACGCCAAGGCAAGGGAGCTGGGCGAGCAGGCCCGCGAGCGGGAATGGGCCCGGCCGAGCTTCGCCAAGCAGCTGTTCCTCGGAGATCTCCGGCTGGACCTGGTGCACCCGGTGCCGGCGCTGCCCGACGAGGACGCCAAACGGGGCGAGGAGTTCGTCAGGCGGCTGCGCCGCTTCCTGGAGACGCACGTGGACCCGGCGCAGATCGAACGGACGGCGCTGGTGCCGGACGAGGTGGTCAAGGGGCTGGCCGGGCTCGGCGCGTTCGGGATCACGATCGGGGAGGACTACGGCGGGCTCGGCCTGCCGTACCTGTACTACTGCCGAGCGCTCATGCTCGTCGGGTCCTACAGCCCGGCGCTGGCCACGCTGCTGTCGGCGCACCAGTCGATCGGCGTGCCGCAGCCGCTCAAGCAGTTCGGCACCGAGGAGCAGAAGCGGGAGTTCCTGCCCAGGTGCGCGCGGGGCGAGATCTCGGCGTTCCTGCTGACCGAGCCCGACGTGGGCTCCGACCCGGCCCGCCTGTCCACCACCGCGGTACGCGACGGCGACGACTACGTCATCGACGGCGTCAAGCTGTGGACCACCAACGGGGTGATCGCCGATCTGCTCGTCGTCATGGCCAGGACCGGCGAGAAGATCAGCGCGTTCGTCGTCGAGGGCGACTCGCCGGGCATCACGGTCAAGCGGCGCAACACGTTCATGGGCCTGCGCGGCATCGAGAACGGCGTGACCGAGTTCTCCCAGGTCAGGGTTCCGGCCCGGAACCTGATCGGGCGGGAGGGCCAGGGCCTGAAGATCGCGCTCACCACGCTCAACACCGGTCGCCTGTCGCTGCCCGCCACCTGCGCGGGCAGCGCCAAGTGGGCCGTCAAGATCGCCCGGGAGTGGGGCAACGCCCGAGTCCAGTGGGGCCGCAAGATCGGCGAGCACGAGGCCGTCGCCACCAAGATCGCCTTCATCGCGGCGAGCGCCTACGCCCTGGAGGCGGTCTGCGAGCTGACCGCCAGGATGGCCGACGACCGGCGCAACGACATCAGGATCGAGGCGGCGCTGGCCAAGCTGTACGCCTCGGAGCTGTCGTACCGGGTGCTCGACGAGCTGGTCCAGCTACGCGGCGGGCGCGGCTTCGAGACGGCGGAGTCGCTGGCGGCGCGCGGCGAGCGCGGCGTGCCCGCCGAGCAGATGCTGCGCGACTCCCGCATCAACCGGATCTTCGAGGGCTCCTCGGAGATCATGCGCCTGCTCATCACCAGGGAGGCGGTCGACGCCCATCTGACGGCCGCCGGTGAGCTGATCAACCCGGAGGCGGGCCCCAAGGAACGCGCCCAGGCGCTCAGGCGGGCGAGCCGGTTCTACGCCCGCTGGCTGCCGTCGCTGGTGACCGGCGCGGGCCAGCTCCCCACGGCCTTCGCCGGCTTCGGCCCGCTCGCCGCGCACCTGCGTTTCGTGGAGCGGACCAGCAGGAAGCTGGCCCGGGCCACCTTCTACGGCATGTCGCGCTGGCAGGGCAAGCTGGAGCACAAGCAGTCGTTCCTGGGCCGGATCGTCGACATCGGGGCGGAGACGTTCGCCATGACGGCCGTGTGCGTCAAGGCCGAGGAGGACGCGCGCGACCTGGGCCGCCGTCCGTACGAGCTGGCCGACACGTTCTGCCGTCAGGCCAGGTTGCGGGTGGACGCGCTGTTCGACCGGCTGTGGGACAACAGCGACGGGCACGACACGCGGCTGGCCGGCTACGTGCTCGACGGGCGCTACACGTTCCTGGAGGAGGGGGTGCTGGACCCGTCGATCGACGGGCCGTGGATCGGGACGCCCGAGGGCGGGGAGAGCGTGCGGAGAAAAATCCTCTGACGTGTGGTCTAGACCGGTTGTGCGAAACCTGTGGTCCGAGTGTTCTCAAACCGAGACCCACCGGTATAGACCGGTTGATGAACCCGGGCTTACTCTGGCGCACACGTGGCTTCCCAACCCCTGGACGGCGTCCTGAAGCTGGTACGGACCAGTATGACACCGTCCCACGAGAAGGCGGTACTGACGGTGAACATGAAACTTGTGGGCGGCGCCGCTCTCGGCCTGGCGACCATGCTGGTCCTGTCCAGCTGCGGCTCCAGCACGCCGGAGACCGGAGGCGGTGACAAGGCGGCCGGCGGTGGCCAGGTGACGCTGAAGATGGTCGCCGCCGACTACGGCGACGGCCCCGGCAAGCCCAACTCCGGCCAGACGTTCTGGGACGGCGTGGTCAAGGAGTTCGAGGCCGCCAACCCCAACATCAAGGTCGATGTCCAGGTCATCAACTGGAACGACATCGACAAGCAGGTCGCCACCATGATCCAGAACGGTCAGGTGCCCGACATCCTGCAGACCGGCGACTACTCCGGCTTCGTCGCCGACCAGCTCCTCTACAAGGTGGACGAGGTCCTCTCGCCCGAGGTCTCCGGCGACATGCTGCAGAAGTTCGCCGACTACGGCAAGGTCGACGGCACCGCGTACGGCATCCCGTTCGTGTCCTCGGCCCGCGCCCTGTTCTACAACAAGGAGCTGTTCTCCAAGGCCGGCATCGCCGAGCCGCCCAAGACCTGGGACGAGATCAAGGCCGCCGCCAAGAAGCTCAAGGACGCCGGCGTCAGCCAGCCCTTCGGCCTCCCGCTCGGCCAGGAGGAGGCCCAGGCCGAGTCGTTCCTGTGGATGCTCGGCAACGGCGGCGGCTACAAGGACGCTTCCGGCAAGTGGGCGATCAACTCCCCGCAGAACGTCGAGACCTTCACCTACCTCAAGGGCATGGTCGCCGAGGGCCTCACCACCCCCAACCCCGGCACCAAGGACCGCAAGACGGTCTGGGAGGACTTCGGCGCCGGCAAGGTCGGCATGGTCAACGGCGGACCCATGTCCATCCCGATCTTCGACGCGGCCGGTCTGAAGGACTACGGCGTCGTGCCCATCCCCGGCAAGGCGGGCCCGCTCGACACCACGCTCGGCGTCATGGACTGGATCATGGCGTTCAACAAGAACGGCCACGCCGCCGAGATCAAGAAGTTCTTCGACTTCTTCTACACCGGCAGCGCCGCGCAGAAGATCAGCGACACCTACAAGCTGCTGCCCGTCACCAACGGCGGCATCCAGAAGCTGTCCGGCGACGAGAAGCTCAAGCCGTTCCTCGACGCGCTGCCCAACGCCAGCTTCTACCCCTTCCAGGACCCCAAGTGGGCCGACCTGAACCCGGCGATCAAGCAGACCATCGGCGGAGCCGTCACCGACGACCCCGCCAAGGTCCTCGGCGAGCTGCAGAAGACCGCCGAGTCCAGCTGATCCATCAGTGGGTCCGTACGGCCGGCGTCCCCGTCCAGGACGCTGGCCGTACCGTCATGGAAGGTTCGTCATGAGAAGGTTGCGCCCCCTGGAGCCCCTCGCCTGGGTGGGGCCCGCCGTGCTGCTGATCGCGGTCGTCGTGATCTGGCCGGTGATCGAGATGGTCCGGTCGTCGTTCCTGCAGATCAGCCGGGTCGGCGTCGTCCGGGGCTACAACGGCTTCGACAACTACGACAAGCTGTTCGCCGAGAAGGACTTCGCGGACATCATGGTCCGCAGCGTGATCTGGGTCGTGGCCGTCGTCGCGCTCACCGTGCTGATCTCGCTCGCCCTCGCCCAGCTGTTCAACCAGCGCTTCCCCGGCCGCAAGATGGCCCGGTGGGCGCTGATCGCGCCGTGGGCCGCCTCGGTGCTGATGACCGCGATCGTCTTCCGCTGGATGCTCGACCCCGAGGTCGGCGTGATCAACCAGATCCGGCTGAAGCTCGGCCTCATCGACGCGCTCGGCGGCGCCGACGCCGACCAGCTCGGCGTGGCCGCCACCGCGATGCCGTGGCTGGTGTTCGTCGCGGTGTTCGTGTCGGTGCCCTTCACCACGTACGCGCTGCTGGCCGGGCTCGCCACGATCCCGTCCGACGTGTACGAGGCGGCCAAGATGGACGGGGCCTCGCGGCTGCGTACCTACTGGTCGATCACGCTGCCCCTGCTGCGGCCGGCGCTGACCGTCGCCGCGCTGATCAACGTGATGAACGTCTTCAACAGCTTCCCGATCATCTGGGCGATGACCCACGGGCAGCCGGGCTACTCGACGGCCACCTCGACCATCTTCATGTTCATCCTCAAGAGCTCCGACATCGGCGAGTCCGCCGCGATGTCGGTGGTCAACTTCGGAATGGTGCTCGTGATCACCGCCGTCTTCCTCAAGATCTCCCGCTGGAACAGGGCGGTGGCATGATGGCCGTCAAGACCGCGCCTCCGGCGCCTCCACGCTCCCACGCCCGCACCGCCCCGCGCGGCGGGCACGCGATGCCCAGGCTCAAGACGACGCTGGTCGCGGCGGCCGCGTACGTGATCGCCTTCATCTTCCTGTTCCCCTACGTGGTGATGGTGCTGACCTCGCTGCGCCCGCAGGAGTCCCTGCGCGACGCGACGCTGCTGCCCACCCAGTGGGAATGGTCGAACCTGGTCACGTTCTGGAGCAGCGGCCTGGCCGGCAACCTCGTCGTCACCCTCCAGGTGGCGGCCGGATCCACGGTCCTGGTGCTGCTGGTGGCCCTGCCGGCCGCCTACTACACGGCCCGGCACAACTTCCGCGGGCGCACCATGTTCCTCATCCTGGTGCTGATCACCCAGATGTTCCAGCCCACCGCCATGCTCGTCGGCATCTACCGGGAGTTCTCCCAGTTCGGGCTGGTCGACTCGGTCTGGTCGCTGATCCTGGTCAACGGCGGCTTCAACCTGGCCTTCGCCGTGTGGATCCTCAACGCCTACTTCGCCTCGATCCCGCGCGACCTGGAGGAGGCCGCGTTCCTCGACGGCAACGGGCGCTTCGGCGCGCTGTTCAGGGTCACGCTGCCGCTGGCCATGCCCGGCGTCATCACCGCGCTGATCTTCACGTTCATCGCCGCCTGGAACGAGTTCGTGGTGGCGCTCACGCTCACCACCACGCCCGAGAAGCAGCCGCTGACCGTGGCGCTGAACTCCTTCATCGGCCAGTATCAGGTCGACTGGCAGAACCTGTTCGCCGGCTCGGTGATCGCCACGATCCCCGTCATCATCCTGTTCGCGCTCATCGAGCGGAAGGTCGTCGGCGGCCTCACGGCCGGCTCGATCAAGTGACTAGCGCGGCACCCGGGCCACGCAGAACACGGTCTGGCCGAACGGCGGGCGGATGAACCGCTCGATCAGCCGGGTGGCCGGCACCACCGTGCGGTCGTAGATCTTGACCAGCCGCGGGTCCGGGTAGCCGACGCCACCCCGGCGCACCGCCGCCCACCAGGCGATGCCGCCCAGCATGTTGATCGGCTTGAGCACGTCGATGTCGAGCCCGGCCCGCGCCACGGTCGCGCGCAGCGTCTTGGGCGTGTAGCGCTGCACGTGACCGACCTTGCGGTCGAAGTCCCCGTACAGCTGCATGTAACCCGGCACCCAGATGATGATCCGGCCGCCCGGCAGCGTCACCCGCGCCAGCGACCGCAGCGCCTCCGCGTCGTCCTCGATGTGCTCCAGCACGTTCATCAGGACGACCGTGTCGACCTTGTCCTCCATCGGCACCTCGTCCGGCAGCGCGAACTGCAGCACGTCGATGTCGTCACGGCCCGCGAACCGCTTGCGGAGCTGCTCCACGCAGTAAGGGTCGAAGTCGCTGACCACCAGCCGGTCGAGCCGAGGCAGGAACTGCTCGGCGAAGTGGCCCAGCCCGGACCCGATCTCCAGCATCGACCGGCCCACGTGCGGCGCGACCATGTCGAACTCGTACTGCCGGTAGTTCTTCGCCTCGTCGCCGCCCAGGTGGTTCTCCAGGGCCTCGTCACCGGCAGCCGGTTGCACTACACGGTCATATCCAGAAGACATAGTCCCGTTCCTTTAAGGGGCTCGCGGAATGGCCCGAGTCTAGTGCCCTTCCGCCCGGGGCCGCCCATGCGATGAAATCTGAACTGCCCCATGGACGACGACGAGGCCATCGCCCGCTCCCTGCGCGGCGACCTGACCGCCTACGAGGCGCTGGTCGCCCGCTACAGCGCGCTCGCCCACCGCACCGCCGCCCTGCTCGGCGCCCGCGACGAGGCCGAGGACGTCGTCCAGGAGGCGTTCGTCAAGGCGTACCGGCACCTGCCGTCCTTCCGCCCCGGCTCACCGTTCCGGCCCTGGCTGCTGCGCATCGTCGCCAACGAGACGCACAACCTGACCCGGGCGCGCGGGCGTCGCTCCGAGCTGTCCGTACGGCTCGCCGCCACGGCCGACGTGGTCAGCGGGGACGACCCGGAAGGCGCCGCCGTGGCCACCGACCGGCGGGCCCGGCTCCTGAACGCCGTCCGCGCCCTGCCCGAACGGGAACGCCGGGCCGTCGTGTGCCGGTACTTCTTACAGCTGTCGGAGGCCGAGACCGCCCAGGTGCTCGGCTGGCCGATCGGCACCGTCAAGTCCAGGACCCACCGCGGCCTGGCCCGGCTCAGGAGGGAGGTGGGCGATGACCTCGGCTGAACACCCCGACGACCTGGAGGCCGAACTGCGCGCACTCGGCGACTCCCTCGACATCCCGTCCCCACCTCCCGACCAGGTAGCCGCCACCGTCCGCGCCCGCCTCACCCTCCCCGGCGACCACCCCTCCTCGCCGGCCGCCCCCCTGCCGGAGAACGCCCCGCCCGACGAGGAGCCGCGTCCGGCCGCCCCCTCCCCTCAGGAGGGCCGGCCGTCCCCGGTGGGCGGGAGCGTCCCGCCCGAAGAGGGGCGCGCCCCTGGCGGCGGGGAGCCACCACCAGCGGCCCCCTCCCCTCAGGAGGGCCGGCTGTCCACGCCGGGGCGCGTTCCGTCCGGTGGTGGGCGCTCTGTTCGTTGGGGGCGGCGGAGGTGGGTGGCCGTCGCGGTGGTGGCGGTCGTGGTGGCCGTGTGCGCGGCTACGCCGCAGGGCCGGGAGGCCGTGGTGGCGGTGCTGCGCCAGGCGGGGATCGAGCTGCGCCTGGGGAGCGAGCCCCCGGCGCCGGTACGGACCACGGCCACGCCGCCGGGCGAGCGCACCGTCCCCCCAGGGGACGTGCGGACCGGCTACCCCAGGGCTCTCGGCGCCCCCGAGCGGGTGACGACGGCCGACGACGGCAGGGTGGTGTCGATGTTCTGGCCGGGCGGCATCCGCTTCGACCGTATCGACGGGACCGTGGACCCGTACTTCTTCAAGAAGCTGGCCCCGCCCTTCCCCGAGCACGTCGAGGTGAACGGCGTCACCGGCTGGTGGGTGGCGGGCGAGCACCCGCTGGGCCACCTCACGCGTGACGACGGCGAGGAGATCCCGTTGCGCCAGGCGGCGGCCACGCTGGTGTGGCAGGTGGGGGACACCGGCTACAGGCTGGAAGGCGCGGGCTCCATGGAGCGGGCGGTGGAGCTGGCCCGTTCACTCGGGTGACACGAGCCAGTCGTCGATCTCCTTGAGCAGCTCCTTGCGCGTGGACTCGGGCGCGGCGGACGACCTGATCGACTGGCGCGCCAGCTCGGCCACCTCGGCGTCGCTGAGCCCGTGCACGTCGCGGGCGAGCTCGTACTGCCGCAGCAGCCGGGCCCCGAACAGCAGCGGGTCGTCCGACCCGAGCGCGATCGGCACCCCGGCGTCGAACAGCCGCCGCAGCGGCACGTCCGCGTCGCTCTCGGCGACGCCGAGGCCGACGTTGGAGGTGGGGCAGATCTCGCAGCAGATCTGCCGGTCGGCCAGGCGCTGCATCAGCCACGGGTCCTCGGCGGCGCGCACGCCGTGGCCGACCCGGTCGGCGCCGAGGTCGTCGACGCACTGCGCCACGCTGCGCGGCCCGAGCAGTTCGCCGCCGTGGGGGACGGCCAGCAGGTCGGCCCGTTTGGCGATGCGGAAGGCGCGTTCGAAGTCGCGGGCCTGGGCGCGGCGCTCGTCGTTGGACAGCCCGAACCCGACGACGCCCTGGCCGGCGTACTGCGTGGCGAGCCGGGCGAGGGTGTTGGCGTCGAGCGGGTGGCGGGTGCGGTTGGCGGCGACGACCACGGCGACGCCGACGCCCGCGGACCGGGCGGCCTGGCCGGCGGCGTCGAGCACCAGCTCCAGGGTGGCGGTCAGCCCGCCGAAGCGCTGCGCGTAGCCGGACGGGTCGACCTGGATCTCCAGCCACCGCGATCCGGCGGCGGCCTCGTCCTCGGCGGTCTCGCGCAGCAGCCGGTAGACGTGCTCGGTGCGGGTGAGCACCGAGCGGGCGATGTCGTACAGGCGCTGGAAGCGGAACCAGCCGCGCTCGTCGGTCGCCCGCAGTCTGGGCGGCCAGTCCTGCTCCAGCGCGTCGGGCAGGTGCAGGCCCTGCTCCCTGGCCAGCTCCAGCAGCGTGGTGTGCCGCATGGATCCGGTGAAGTGCAGGTGGAGATGGGCCTTGGGAAGGGTTTGCAGGGACCGTGCCATCGCCATATCTTGCCACCGGCCGCCCCCGGCCGGTGGCGGGTCAGCGAGCCTCGGCCAGCAGCTTGCCCAGCCTGCTGACGCCTTCGACCAGATCGTCGTCGCCGAGCGCGTAGGACAGCCGGAAGTAGCCGGGGGTGCCGAACGCCTCTCCGGGCACCACGGCGACCTCGGCCTCTTCCAGGATCAGCTCGGCCAGCTCCGCCGACGTCTGGGGCCGCCGCCCGCGCAGTTCCTTGCCGATCAGCTCCTTGACCGTCGGATACGCGTAGAACGCCCCCTTCGGCTCAGGGCAGAACACGCCCGGGATCTCGTTCAGCATCCGGACCATCGTCCGGCGGCGCCGGTCGAACGCCTCGCGCATCCGCGCCACGGCCGACAGGTCGCCGGAGACCGCCGCCAGGGCCGCCATCTGCGACACGTTGGCGACGTTGGAGGTGGCGTGCGACTGCAGGTTGGCCGCCGCCTTGACGACGTCGGGCGGGCCGATCAGCCAGCCGACCCGCCAGCCCGTCATCGCGTACGTCTTGGCCACGCCGTTGAGGATGACCACCTGGTCGCCCAGCTCGGGGACGGCCGTGGCGATGCTGGTGAACTCGGCGCCGCCGTACGTCAGGTGCTCGTAGATCTCGTCGGTGACCACCCACAGGCCGTTCCCGGCCGCCCAGCGGCCGATCGCCTCGGTCTGCTCGCGCGAGTAGACGGCGCCCGTCGGGTTGGACGGCGAGACGAACAGCAGGACCTTCGTGCGTTCGGTCCTGGCGGCCTCCAGCTGCTCGACGCTCGCCAGGTAGCCGGTGGTCTCGTCGGTCACCACGTCGACCTGGACGCCCCCGGCGAGCTTGATCGCCTCGGGGTAGGTGGTCCAGTAGGGGGCGACCACGAGCACCTCGTCGCCCGGGTCGAGCAGCGTCGCGAACGCCTGGTAGACGGCCTGCTTGCCGCCGTTGGTCACCAGCACCCGCGAGGCGTCCGTCGCGTAGCCGGAGTCGCGGCGCGTCTTGTCGGCGATGGCCTGCTTCAGCTCGGGCAGGCCGCCGGCCGGGGTGTACTTGTGGAAGCGCGGGTCGCGGGCGGCCTCCACGGCGGCCTCGACGATGTAGTCAGGCGTCGGGAAGTCGGGCTCGCCCGCGCCGAAGCCGATGACCGGGCGGCCGGCGGCCTTCATCGCCTTGGCCTTGGCGTCCACGGCGAGAGTCGCGGACTCGGAAATCGCGGAGATCCGTGCGGACACACGGGGTCTGGTGGACATGTGTCCATGCTCGCATGCCGCCCGTGACCTGGGCGATCGCTTATGGTTCGACGTGACGGAGATTCACCCGTACACTTTTCGCCAGGTCGTGCCGCCGCATGGTGGGTGCGGTTCGGTCCAGGCAGTGAGTCAATCAGGGTAGTGTGGTTGACGACATAGGGCACTGGCGCAATTGGTAGCGCACCGGTCTCCAAAACCGGCGGTTGGGGGTTCGAGTCCCTCGTGCCCTGCGAGTGCGGTCCGCGCAACGAAGGCGTGTCAGCGCGCCGCAAAACTGCGTTGGATACGACTGATTCAGGTGAGGACTGTGGCGATCGACACGCGCGGCGAGACCGCAGGCAAGCCTAGCGGTGAGAAGAAGAAGCGCACTTCTCCTGCCCTCTTCTACCGTCAGATCATCAGCGAGCTGCGTAAGGTCATCTGGCCGACACGCAAGGAGCTCGTCACCTACACGACGATCGTTCTGATATTCGTTGCGATCATGGTGGCGATCGTTTACGGGCTGGACGCCGGCCTCGGCTGGGCCGTCCTGGAAATCTTCGGCTGATCTGACTCCGCCGGTGCCCGCCTGACGCAGTCGCCGTTCGATTCAACGAAAGAGGAAGAGCCACCGTGTCCGAGTCTTCAGTGCCGGCGGACGACTCCCGCGACGAGCGGGACCGCGAGCCGGAAGAGGCCTTCGAGGCCGCTGAGGAGACCGTCGACGACGTCGCGGAGAGCGACGACGAGGCCGCCGAGGAGACCGAAGAGTCCCCCGTGGCCGCCGACGAGTCTCCCGCCGTCGACGACGAGGGTGACGCTCAGCCCGACGTCGACCCGGTCGAGGAGTTCAAGCGCGGCCTGCGCGGGCTCCCCGGCGAGTGGTACGTGATCCACTCCTACGCCGGTTACGAGAACCGGGTGAAGTCCAACATCGAGAGCCGCAACGTGTCGCTCAACATGGAGGACTACATCTACCAGGTCGAGGTGCCGACGCACACCGTCCAGGAGTTCAAGAGCGGCAAGAAGGTCCCGGTCAAGGAGCGCGTGCTGCCGGGCTACGTGCTGGTGCGCATGGAGCTGACCGACGAGTCGTGGGCCGCGGTGCGCAACACCCCCGGCGTCACCGGCTTCGTCGGCCTGTCCAACAAGCCCAGCCCGCTCAGCCTCGACGAGGTCGCCAAGCTGCTCGCCCCGGAGCCCACCGAGGAGAGCAAGAAGGCCACGACCAAGACCGCCACCGGCCCCACGGTCGAGTTCGAGATCGGCGAGTCGGTCACGGTCATGGACGGCCCGTTCGCCACGCTGCCCGCCTCGGTGAGCGAGATCAGCCCCGAGTCGCAGAAGCTCAAGGTGCTCGTGTCGATCTTCGGCCGGGAGACCCCGGTGGAGCTCTCGTTCAACCAGGTCTCGAAGATCTAGGACGATCACCTACACTTAGACGTTCGGTCGGCCGCCTGTCGCGAGGGCGGCCTCCGACATGTCCGGGCGCATCCGCGTCCGGACGGCATCGCAATCAGGACCCGGAGAAGGACACATGCCTCCGAAGAAGAAGATCGCGGCGCTGGTCAAGGTTCAGCTTCCCGCTGGCCAGGCCACGCCCGCCCCGCCGGTCGGTACCGCCCTCGGTCCGCACGGCGTCAACATCATGGACTTCGTCAAGCAGTACAACGCTGCCACGGAGGCCCAGCGGGGCAACATCATCCCCGTCGAGATCACCATCTTCGAAGACCGCAGCTTCACCTTCGTCACCAAGACGCCGCCGGCGCCCGAGCTGATCAAGAAGGCTCTGGGCCTCGACAAGGGCAGCGCGGTCCCGCACAAGGACAAGGTCGGCAAGCTCAGCCGCGACCAGCTGCGCAGCATCGCCGAGACGAAGATGCCCGACCTCAACGCCAACGACATCGAGGCGGCCGAGAAGATCATCGCCGGCACCGCCCGGTCGATGGGCATCACCGTCGCCGACTGACCCTTTCCCTGACCGTGGGAGGGCCGCACGCCGGCCCGCAGACCACAAGGAGACCGAGATGAAGCGCAGCAAGGCGCACAAGGACGCGGCGGCCAAGGTCGACCGCGACAAGCTCTACAGCCCCGCCGAGGCCGCCAAGCTGGCCAAGGAGACGTCCACCACCAAGTTCGACGCGACCGTCGAGGTCGCGCTGCGGCTGGGCGTCGACCCTCGCAAGGCCGACCAGATCGTGCGCGGCACGGTCAACCTTCCGCACGGCACCGGTAAGACCGCCCGGGTCCTGGTCTTCGCGACCGGTGACCGTGCCGAGGCGGCCCGCGAGGCGGGCGCCGACATCATCGGCGCCGACGAGCTGATCGACGAGATCGCCAAGGGCAACCGGCTCAACGAGTTCGACGCCGTGGTCGCCACGCCGGACCTCATGGGCAAGGTCGGCCGCCTGGGCCGCGTCCTGGGCCCGCGTGGTCTCATGCCCAACCCGAAGACCGGCACGGTGACCCCCGACGTCGCCAAGGCCGTGACGGAGATCAAGGGCGGCAAGATCGAGTTCCGCACCGACCGGCAGGCCAACCTGCACTTCGTCATCGGCAAGACGTCGTTCGGCGAGCTTCAGCTCATCGAGAACTACGCCGCCGCCCTCGACGAGGTGCTGCGTCTCAAGCCGTCGGCCGCCAAGGGCCGTTACGTCAAGAAGGTCACCTTCTCGACGACGATGGGCCCGGGCGTCCCGGTCGACCCCAACGCCACCCGCGGCCTCGCCGCGGAGCTGGAGGCCTGAGCCTCCTCCGCGTAGAAGAGCGCGCTCTCCCTTCGGGGCGGGCGCGCTTTTCGCATGTACGGGCCCAGCGCGTACGGTCAGCGCGTACGGGTCAGGGACGCCCCTGGGTTTTCCCGGAGATGTCGCGGGAAGACGCCACGGGCAGACTCCCGACACGTAGGGTCGAATCATGCTGAAGCGCAGGTTTTCTCTCGCCACCGCCGCGGCCGGTGCCGCTCTCGTCGCGGCCGCTGTGGCCGGTTGCGGAACGAACGCGCAGCCCCTCCACGTCAATCTGGCCGCCTCCGAGGTGCTGGCGCAGGCCGCCCAGCGGACGGCGGACGTCAGTTCCTACACGGTCGACGCCGTCGTCAACGTCTCGCATCCCGACCAGGGCGCCGGCAAGGTGCAGGGCCGCATGCTCTACCAGAGCAAGCCGGAGCTGGCCGTGGACCTCACGCTCGACAGCGCGGACGTCGGCGGCAAGGGCCTGCCGGGCGGCGCGCGGGCGGTGCTGCAGGGCGACACGGTGTACGTGAAGGTCGAGGCGCTCAACAAGATGCTCGGCGCGACCAAGCCGTGGATCAAGGTGCCGCTGGCCGAGATGGGCGAGCAGGGCCAGGTCGACCAGCTGCTGGGCCAGATCCAGCAGTTCGACCTCGCCAACGTGACGAAGATGGTCACCGCCTCCCAGAACGTCAAGGCCGTCGGCACCGAGAGCGTCGGCGGCGAGGACACCACCCACTACAGCGGCACGTTCCCGGTGGACGCCGCCGTGCGGCAGCTGCCCGCCGAGGAGCAGGAGCAGGCCAGGAAGGGCCTCGCCGAGTTCAAGGACGTCAAGTTCGACATCTGGGTGGCGGCCGACGAGCTGCCCCGCAAGCTCACGATGAGCGGCTCCAAGGACGGCGGCACGATGGACGCCGCGCTGATGTTCAAGGGCTTCAACGAGCCCGTCGACATCCAGGCGCCCCCGGCCGACCAGGTGGGTGAGCTGCCCAAGGGCACGACCAACTAGAGAGCGATTTGGAAACTCGGCGACCAGGCCGTACTCTGGTCGTTGCCGAAGACCGCCGGTCGTCGTCAGGTGCCTCAAATGCCTGGCGACCGAAGGATCCACGACTTCGTGGACGGCCCGCGCAGGTGTGAATGCGAGTTTCCCCGCATGGAGTGATCCATGTGCGTGAGCCCCGTGTGCGCCCTGCGCCCGGGGCTGTTCTCATTTCTGACTCCCTTCGCCGGCGGCACATCTGGAAGGAGGCCCATGGCGAGGGCGGATAAGGCGACAGCGGTTGCCGAGCTCAAGAGCGAGTTCGAAGGCAGCGCTGCCGCCGTTCTGACCGAGTACCGCGGTCTCACCGTTGCCCAGCTCAAGGAGCTGCGCACCTCTCTCGGTGAGAATGCGAAGTTCGCCGTGGCGAAGAACACCCTGACCAAGATCGCGGCCAACGAGGCCGGTCTCGCGGGCCTCGACAGCCTGCTCGCCGGTCCGACCGCGATCGCCTTCGTCAACGGCGACGTTGTCGAGGCGGCCAAGGGTCTGCGTGACTTCGCCAAGGCCAATCCCCTTCTGGTGATCAAGGGCGGCGTCCTCGACGGCAAGACGCTGGACGCCACCGAGATCACCAAGCTCGCCGACCTGGAGTCCCGCGAGGTTCTCCTCGCGAAGCTGGCCGGTGCCCTGAAGGCGAAGCAGAGCGCTGCTGCCGCGATGTTCGCCGCGCTGCCGACCAACATGGCCCAGCTGGCCGACGCCCTTCGCGCCAAGCGCGAAGAGGCGGGCGAGTAACACGGGGATTGCCGCAACACCCGCGGTCCCGTTCCTAAATTTCGCAAGTCGTAAACGGAGGAAACATCATGGCGAAGCTCAGCACCGACGAGCTGCTCGACGCGTTCAAGGAGATGACCCTTCTTGAGCTCTCCGAGTTCGTGAAGCAGTTCGAGGAGGTCTTCGACGTCAAGGCCGCCGCCCCCGTCGCGGTTGCCGCCGCCCCCGCCGCCGGTGGCGGTGGCGAGGCCGCCGCCGTCGAGGAGCAGGACGAGTTCGACGTCATCCTCGAGGCCGCCGGCGACAAGAAGATCCAGGTCATCAAGGAGATCCGCGCCCTCACGTCCCTCGGCCTGAAGGAGGCCAAGGACCTGGTGGACGGCGCTCCCAAGCCGGTCTTCGACGGCAAGGTCAACAAGGAGCAGGCGGAGAAGGCCAAGGCTGCCCTCGAGGGCGCCGGCGCCACGGTCACCGTCAAGTAGTTCGTTTCGCCTGAGGGGCGGCCACACCCTGGTGCCGGGTGTGCCGCCCCTTTCGCATGCCTCCAGAAGGGCCTGTATAGCCGTCTGAGAGACCCGGGGGAAGGCGCCGGGTTATGATCCGGCGACCGGTCCGGAAGGGGGCAGAACGTGGCTGCGATGTCCGCCCGCCTCCTCAACTGGCTGCTCGCCGCCGCGGTGGCGCTGCTGGGCGCCGCCGCCACCTGGCTCGTCGTCCAGGACCGCGACGCGCAGGCCGCCTGGGATGACCGGCAGGCGGTGCTGCTGGCCGCCCGCGCCCACGCGGTCAACCTGCTCTCGCTCGACTACCGCACCATCGACGCGGACGTGGCCCGCATCCTGGCCACCTCGACGGGCGCCGCGCGGGCCGAGTACGAGGCCGGGGCGGGCAAGCTCAAGGACACCACGAAGTCGGGCAAGGTCGTCCAGGAGGGCGTCGTGCGCGCCACCGGGCTGGTGTCGATCGGCCCGCGCACGGCCAAGGCGCTCGTGGTCGCCGACGGGCAGATCCGCTGGGACGGCTCCCGCAACGCGCCGCAGGAGCGCTTCTACCGGTGGGAGATGGACTTGGCCAGGACCGGCGGCGTGTGGCTGGTGTCGAAGGCGGTGCAGGTGTGAGGCGGATCGCGACCGTGCTGCTGGCGGTGCTGACGCTCGCGCTCGGCGTCGCGTGCGCGATGCTGCTGCTCGACTACAAGGCGCTGCACGACAGCGAGAGGTCGGGGACCGAGGCGATGGCCGCCGCCCGGGCCGTCGCGCCTGATCTGCTCTCCTACGACTATCGCACGGTGGAGCAGGACCTGGCGCGGGCCGGCCGGCACACGACCGGCGCGCTGACCCGATACTACCGGGAGCTGTCGGGCACGCTGGTGGCCAAGGCGAAGGCCCAGAAGACGGTGCAGACCGCCTCGGTCGTGGCCGCGGCGGTCGAACGGGCCGAACCCGGGCGCGTCGAGGTTCTTCTGTTCGTGAACACGGGTACGGTCAAGGCGATCACCGGGAAGGCCGAGCCGCAGCAACAGGTCAGCCAGAACCGCGCCAGGTTCGTCATGGTGTGGCAAGATTCCCGCTGGCTGGTGGCCGACCTGTCGACGCTGATCGGCAGCGCCTGAGGGCTCGGGCGTGGCGCGACCTTCAATTGTTATCAAAATTCAGGTTTGGCGAAGCCTTGGGGATGGGTATCCCCGTCACTGCTACACCGGTTGTCGGCATGGGTTCGACCCCCGGTGTGACGGAGCGTTAACCGCCCCCGTTCGCGGGTATCGTCTTGGGCCTGGCGGTAGGCGACCGATCACACAGGGGAGAAAACCCAGCGTCCGGGCCCTAAGTCGGCTAAAAGTCGGCCTAACGGGCTTGACGTTTACGCTCGGACGGGCGATGCTGCGACCAACGTGGAGCATGCAGCGAGAGCGAAGTGGACAGGCGTGTGCCGTTCGGCTACACTGCCCCTTTGCGCTGCCCTTTGACGACCCGCTCCGCTGCTCACGTTGCGAGGTTGTCTGGCGTGCGTGTAGTCAGTCCGCCGCGAGCCCTCGGAAGGACATCTGTTGGCAGCCTCGCGCAACGCCTCCGCCGTACCCGCCGGTCCCCGTCGCGTCTCTTTTTCGCGCATCCAGGAGCCCCTCGAAGTTCCTGACCTTCTCGCCCTGCAGACCGAGTCGTTCGACTGGCTGCTGGGCAACGAGAAGTGGAAGGGCCGGGTCGAGGCGGCTCGCCAGGCCGGTCGCAAGGACGTCCCGACCCAGTCGGGCCTCGAAGAGATCTTCGAAGAGATCAGTCCCATCGAGGACTTCTCGGGGACCATGTCCTTGTCGTTCCGCGACCATCGGTTCGAGCCGCCCAAGTACTCAGTCGATGAGTGCAAAGACAAGGACATGACCTTCTCCGCCCCGATGTTCGTCACGGCGGAGTTCATCAATAACACCACCGGTGAGATCAAGAGCCAGACGGTGTTCATGGGCGACTTCCCGCTCATGACGCCGAAGGGCACCTTCATCATCAACGGCACCGAGCGTGTGGTGGTCTCGCAGCTGGTGCGTTCGCCGGGCGTCTACTTCGACCGCAGTGTCGACAAGACGTCCGACAAGGACCTGTACGGCTGCAAGGTCATCCCGTCGCGGGGTGCCTGGCTCGAGTTCGAGATCGACAAGCGTGACAGCGTCGGTGTGCGCATCGACCGTAAGCGCAAGCAGGCCGTCACCGTGCTTCTCAAGGCGCTGGGATGGACCAGCGACCAGATTCTCGAGCGGTTCGGGCAGTACGAGTCGATGCGGGCCACGCTGGAGAAGGACCACACGGCCGGTCAGGACGACGCGCTGCTCGACATCTACCGCAAGCTGCGGCCGGGTGAGCCGCCGACCAAGGAGTCGGCGCAGACCCTGCTGGAGAACCTGTACTTCAACCCCAAGCGTTACGATCTGGCCAAGGTCGGCCGCTACAAGATCAACAAGAAGCTCGGGGTCGGTGCGGAGATCACGCAGGGCACGCTGACCGAAGAGGACATCGTCGCCACGATCGAGTACATCGTCCGCCTCCACGCGGGCGAGGAGACGATGCCGGCCGCCGAGGGCGCGCCGATCGACACGGTGATCGTCGAGACCGACGACATCGACCACTTCGGCAACCGCCGCCTGCGCAGCGTCGGCGAGCTGATCCAGAACCAGGTCCGCCTGGGCCTGGCCCGGATGGAGCGCGTCGTGCGCGAGCGCATGACGACGCAGGACGTCGAGGCGATCACGCCGCAGACCCTGATCAACATCCGCCCGGTCGTCGCGTCGATCCGGGAGTTCTTCGGCACCTCGCAGCTGTCGCAGTTCATGGACCAGACCAACCCGCTGGCCGGCCTGACGCACAAGCGGCGTCTGTCCGCGCTGGGCCCCGGTGGTCTGTCGCGTGAGCGGGCCGGCTTCGAGGTCCGAGACGTGCACCCGTCCCACTACGGCCGGATGTGCCCGATCGAGACCCCTGAAGGCCCCAACATCGGCCTCATCGGCTCGCTGGCCTCCTACGGCCGGATCAACGCCTTCGGCTTCGTGGAGACTCCTTATCGCAAGGTCGTCGACGGCAAGGTCACCGACCAGATCGACTACCTGACGGCCGACGAGGAGGACCGCTTCGTCAAGGCGCAGGCCAACACGGTGCTCAACCCCGACGGGTCGTTCGCCGAGTCCCGCGTCCTGGTCCGCACCAAGGGCGGCGAGACCGAGCTCGCCCGCGCCGAGGAAGTCGACTACATCGACGTGTCGCCGCGCCAGATGGTGTCGGTCGCCACCGCGATGATCCCCTTCCTCGAGCACGACGACGCCAACCGCGCGCTCATGGGCTCCAACATGCAGCGCCAGTCGGTGCCGCTCCTCAAGAGCGAGGCGCCGCTGGTCGGCACCGGCATGGAATACCGTGCCGCGACCGACGCCGGTGACGTCATCAGCGCCGAGAAGGCCGGCGTGGTCGAGGAGGTCTCCGCCGACTACGTCACGGTCATGAACGACGACGGCACCCGGACGACGTACCGGGTGGCCAAGTTCAAGCGCTCCAACCAGGGCACCTCGTTCAACCAGAAGCCCATCGTGGCCGAGGGCGACCGCATCGAGGTCAACCAGGTCATCGCCGACGGTCCCTGCACCGACAAGGGCGAGATGGCGCTGGGCAAGAACCTCCTCGTGGCGTTCATGCCGTGGGAGGGCCACAACTACGAAGACGCGATCATCCTGTCCCAGCGGCTGGTCCAGGACGACGTCCTCTCCTCGATCCACATCGAGGAGCACGAGGTCGACGCCCGTGACACCAAGCTGGGCCCGGAGGAGATCACCCGCGACATCCCGAACGTCTCCGAAGAGGTCCTGGCCGACCTCGACGAGCGCGGGATCATCCGCATCGGCGCCGAGGTCGTCCCCGGCGACATCCTCGTCGGCAAGGTCACGCCCAAGGGTGAGACCGAGCTGACCCCCGAGGAGCGGCTGCTGCGCGCGATCTTCGGTGAGAAGGCCCGTGAGGTCCGCGACACCTCGCTGAAGGTTCCGCACGGCGAGCAGGGCAAGGTCATCGGCGTCCGCGTGTTCAGCCGCGAGGAGGGCGACGAGCTTCCCCCCGGCGTCAACGAGCTGGTCCGCGTCTACGTGGCCCAGAAGCGCAAGATCACCGACGGCGACAAGCTGGCCGGCCGCCACGGCAACAAGGGCGTCATCTCCAAGATCCTGCCGGTCGAGGACATGCCGTTCCTGGAGGACGGCACCCCGGTCGACATCATCCTCAACCCGCTGGGCGTGCCCGGCCGAATGAACGTCGGCCAGGTGCTCGAAACCCACCTGGGGTGGATCGCCGCCCGGGGCTGGGACATCACCGGCGTCCAGGAGGCGTGGGCCGAGCGGCTGCGCGACAAGGGCTTCGGCCAGGTCGAGCCGCGCACCAACATGGCCACGCCGGTCTTCGACGGCGCCCACGAGGAAGAGATCGTCGGCCTGCTCGGCAACACCATCCCCAACCGTGACGGCGACCGGATGGTCGAGCAGAGCGGCAAGGCGCGGCTGTACGACGGCCGTTCCGGCGAGCCGTTCCCGTACCCGATCTCGGTCGGCTACATCTACATCCTCAAGCTCCTCCACCTGGTCGACGACAAGATCCACGCGCGTTCGACCGGCCCGTACTCCATGATCACCCAGCAGCCGCTCGGCGGTAAGGCCCAGTTCGGCGGCCAGCGCTTCGGTGAGATGGAGGTGTGGGCGCTGGAGGCGTACGGCGCCGCCTACGCCCTGCAGGAGCTCCTGACGATCAAGTCCGACGACGTCCTCGGCCGTGTGAAGGTCTACGAGGCCATCGTCAAGGGCGAGAACATCCCGGAGCCGGGAATCCCCGAGTCCTTCAAGGTCCTCATCAAGGAAATGCAGTCGCTGTGCCTGAACGTCGAGGTGCTCTCCAGCGACGGCATGTCCATCGAGATGCGCGACACCGACGAGGACGTCTTCCGCGCAGCGGAGGAGCTCGGTATCGATCTGTCCCGGCGTGAGCCGAGCAGCGTGGAAGAAGTCTGAGGGGGATCGCACGAATGCTGGACGTCAACTTCTTCGACGAGCTTCGGATCGGGCTGGCGACGGCCGACGACATCCGTCAGTGGTCGCACGGCGAGGTCAAGAAGCCCGAGACCATCAACTACCGCACCCTCAAGCCGGAAAAGGACGGGCTCTTCTGCGAGAAGATCTTCGGCCCGACCCGCGACTGGGAGTGCTACTGCGGCAAGTACAAGCGCGTCCGCTTCAAGGGCATCATCTGTGAGCGCTGTGGCGTCGAGGTCACGCGCGCCAAGGTGCGCCGTGAGCGGATGGGCCACATCGAGCTGGCCGCGCCGGTCACCCACATCTGGTACTTCAAGGGTGTCCCGTCGCGCCTCGGCTACCTGCTCGACCTCGCCCCGAAGGACCTGGAGAAGGTCATCTACTTCGCGGCGTACATGATCACGCAGGTCGACACCGAGATGCGTGAGCGTGACCTGCCCTCGCTGGAGGCGAAGATCTCCGTCGAGCGGCAGCACATCGAGCAGCGTCGCGACGCCGACGTCGAGGCCAGGCAGAAGAAGCTCGAAGGCGACCTGGCCGAGCTCGAGGCCGCCGGCGCCAAGGGCGACCAGCGCCGCAAGGTGCGTGAGGGCGCCGAGCGCGAGATGCGCCAGCTCCGCGACCGGGCCCAGCGTGAGCTGGACCGGCTCGAGGAGGTCTGGAGCCGCTTCAAGAACCTCAAGGTCCAGGACCTCGAGGGCGACGAGCTGCTCTACCGCGAGATGCGTGACCGCTTCGGCCGCTACTTCAAGGGCGGCATGGGCGCGCAGGCGATCCAGGACCGCCTGATCAGCTTCGACCTCGACGCCGAGGCCGAGAACCTGCGCGAGACCATCCGCAGCGGCAAGGGCCAGAAGAAGGCCCGCGCGCTCAAGCGGCTCAAGGTCGTCTCCGCGTTCCTCAACACCACCAACTCGCCGCGCGGCATGGTCCTCGACTGCATCCCGGTGATCCCGCCGGACCTGCGGCCGATGGTTCAGCTCGACGGTGGCCGCTTCGCCACCTCCGACCTGAACGACCTCTACCGCCGGGTCATCAACCGCAACAACCGCCTCAAGCGTCTGCTCGACCTCGGCGCGCCCGAGATCATCGTGAACAACGAGAAGCGGATGCTGCAGGAGGCCGTCGACGCGCTGTTCGACAACGGCCGTCGCGGCCGCCCGGTCACCGGCCCCGGCAACCGCCCGCTCAAGTCCCTGAGCGACATGCTCAAGGGCAAGCAGGGCCGCTTCCGCCAGAACCTGCTGGGCAAGCGAGTCGACTACTCCGGCCGTTCGGTCATCGTCGTCGGCCCGCAGCTCAAGCTGCACCAGTGCGGTCTGCCCAAGCAGATGGCGCTGGAGCTGTTCAAGCCGTTCGTGATGAAGAGGCTCGTGGACCTCAACCACGCGCAGAACATCAAGTCGGCCAAGCGGATGGTCGAGCGCGCCCGCCCCGTGGTGTGGGACGTGCTCGAAGAGGTCATCACCGAGCACCCGGTGCTGCTCAACCGCGCGCCCACGCTCCACCGTCTGGGCATCCAGGCGTTCGAGCCGCAGCTCGTCGAGGGCAAGGCCATCCAGATCCACCCGCTCGTCTGCACCGCCTTCAACGCGGACTTCGACGGCGACCAGATGGCCGTGCACCTGCCGCTGTCGGCTGAGGCCCAGGCCGAGGCGCGCATCCTGATGCTCTCGACCAACAACATCCTCAAGCCGGCCGACGGCAAGCCCGTCACCATGCCCACCCAGGACATGGTCATCGGCCTCTACTGGCTGACGACCATGAAGGAGGGCGCGCTGGGCGAGGGCCGGGTCTTCGGCTCCATCGCCGAGGCGCAGATGGCCTTCGACCGTCGCGAGCTGGAGATCCAGGCGAAGATCCAGATCCGGATCAAGGACGTCCTGCCGCCGCGTGACTGGGTGGCCCCCGAGGGCTGGGAGCAGGGCGACCCGATCCGCCTGGAGACGACGTTCGGCCGCTGCCTGTTCAACCAGACGCTGCCGCTGTCCTACCCGTTCGTCAACTTCCAGGTGGGCAAGAAGCAGCTGTCCACGATCGTCAACGAGCTGGCCGAGACCTACCCCAAGGTCGAGGTGGCCAACTCGCTCGACGCGCTCAAGGACGCGGGCTTCCGCTGGGCGACCCGCTCCGGCGTCACGATCTCGATCGACGACGTCGTCGCGCCGCCCAACAAGCAGGAAATCATGGAGAACTACGAGCGCCGCGCCGACAAGGTGCAGCGTGAGTACGAGCGCGGTCTGATCACCGACGAGGAGCGCCGTCAGGAGCTCATCGAGATCTGGACCCACGCCACGGCCGACGTCGAGACCGACATGGTCAACGCCTTCCCGGCGACCAACCCGGTCTGGATGATGGTCAACTCCGGCGCCCGCGGTAACAAGATGCAGGTGCGTCAGATCGCCGGCATCCGTGGTCTGGTGTCCAACACCAAGGGTGAGACGATCCCGCGGCCGATCAAGGCCTCGTTCCGCGAGGGCCTGTCGGTGCTGGAGTACTTCATCTCCACCCACGGACAGCGGAAGGGTCTGGCCGACACCGCCCTGCGCACCGCCGACTCGGGTTACCTGACCCGTCGTCTGGTGGACGTCGCGCAGGACGTCATCGTCCGCGAGATCGACTGCGGCACCGACCGCGCGGTCCCGCTGCACGTCGGCGAGCGCGACGCGTCGGGCAACCTGGTCAAGGCCGAGAACGCCGAGTCCAACGTGCACGGCCGCATCCTGGCCGAGGACGTCGAGGTCGACGGCAAGATCATCGCGGCGGCGGGTGTCGACATCAACGACACGCACGTCACCGCCCTGGTCGAGGCCGGCGTCGAGACCGTCCGCACCCGCAGCGCGCTCGTCTGCGAGGCCAAGATCGGTGTCTGCGCGACCTGCTACGGCCGTTCGCTGGCCACCGGCAAGCTCGTGGACGTCGGCGAGGCGGTCGGCATCATCGCCGCCCAGTCGATCGGCGAGCCCGGCACCCAGCTGACGATGCGGACCTTCCACACCGGTGGTGTGGCGGGCGCCGACATCACCCACGGTCTGCCCCGAGTCCAGGAGCTGTTCGAGGCGCGCATCCCCAAGGGTGTCGCCCCGATCTCCGAGGCGGAGGGCCGGGTCCGGATCGACGAGACCGACAAGTCCCGCAAGATCGTCATCACGCCCGACGACGGCTCCGAGGAGATCGCCTACCCGGTGTCCATGCGGTCGCGGCTGCTGGTCTCCGAGGGTTCGCGCGTGTCGGTCGGCCAGCAGCTGGTCGCCGGCGCCGTCAACCCCAACGAGGTGCTGCGCATCCTCGGCCCGCGGGCCGTGCAGCTGCACCTGGTGGCCGAGGTCCAGCAGGTCTACCGGTCGCAGGGTGTGTCGATCCACGACAAGCACATCGAGATCATCGTGCGGCAGATGCTCAAGCGCGTGAACGTGCTCGAGTCCGGTGACACCGACCTGCTGCCCGGCGAGCTCGTCGAGCGTCCGCGCTTCGAGCAGATGAACCGTGAGACGGTGGCGGAGAACGGCTCCCCGGCCGCCGGTCGCCCGGTGCTCATGGGCATCACGAAGGCGTCGCTCGCCACCGAGTCGTGGCTGTCGGCGGCCTCCTTCCAGGAGACGACCAGGGTCCTGACGGACGCGGCGATCCACGCCAAGTCCGACTCGCTCCTGGGCCTGAAGGAGAACGTCATCATCGGTAAGCTCATCCCGGCCGGCACGGGCATGCCCCAGTACCGCAACATCCGGGTCGAGCCGACCGAGGAGGCCAAGGCCGCCATGTACACGGTCGGCGGCTACGACGGCTCCGCGGCCGACTACACCTTCGGCACCGGCAGCGGCGAGGCCGTCCCGCTGGAGGAGTACGACTTCGGTCAGTACAACCGGTAACGGTCGTCAGCACGGCGAAGCGCCCGGGTCTCTCGTTCGAGAGGCCCGGGCGTTTCCCGTTTCCGGGCCCCGCGCCTCGGGCGTGGAGGTCCCGTGCGGGGTCCGTACGCGTCCGTCAGCCCTTCACGGGTGCGAGTGCTCCGCCGGGTGTCGTCCCGGAACGGCGTCGGCGTACGGGCGGACGTGGGCCCGTGGCCGTGAACGCGAATGGGCCTGTTCGTGGCCTTGGGCGGGCCGGTCCGAAAAGAAGAAGGTTTTGGGGTTGAGCATGGGGAAGGGGCTATATCATGGTCGGCGGAGCAGCGGCCACGAGACGGGCCGCACAGAGCGGATGCGAGACGCCCCCCATAGCGACTCGCGCCGTTTTGACGTGTCGGGCGGGCCTGGTAACCTAGACCATCGTGCCCGTAGCTTTGCGGGCTCTCGGCTGTGCGCTCATATCAGAGGAGTGCCAGTCGGCTTCCTGGCTTGAAGCGTCGTGGATGTGTCTGTGCGGATAGCGCGACACGCCCGAGCGCGGGGGCGCGGGAGCAAGGACAATCCGCAGGTCATGACACCGGCAGAACCTGTGGATTCGCACTACTGACGTAACACCGGCCAAGGCACGAAACGGAGTGGCAGTGCCCACTATTCAGCAGTTGGTCCGCAAGGGCCGGCAGGACAAGGTCTCCAAGACCAAGACTCCTGCCCTCAAGGGGAGTCCGCAGCGGCGCGGCGTGTGCCAGCGCGTTTACACCACGACCCCGAAGAAGCCCAACTCGGCACTGCGCAAGGTGGCCCGTGTTCGGCTCACCAACGGCATCGAGGTCACGGCCTACATCCCGGGTGTGGGTCACAACCTGCAGGAGCACTCCATCGTGCTCGTGCGTGGCGGTCGTGTGAAGGACCTGCCGGGTGTTCGCTACAAGATCATCCGCGGCTCGCTCGACACCCAGGGTGTCCGCAACCGCAAGCAGGCCCGTAGCCGCTACGGCGCGAAGAGGGAGAAGAGCTAACTATGCCTCGCAAGGGTTCTCCTGGCCGTCGTCAGCTCATGTCTGACCCGGTTTACAGTTCGCCGCTGGTCACCGCCCTGATCAACAAGGTGCTCCTGGACGGCAAGCGCTCCATCGCGCAGTCGATCGTCTACGGCGCCCTCGAGGGCTGCAGGGAGAAGACGGGCAACGACCCGGTCGTCACCCTCAAGCGCGCGCTTGACAACGTCAAGCCGACCCTCGAGGTCCGCAGCCGCCGTGTCGGTGGCGCCACCTACCAGGTGCCGGTCGAGGTGCGCGCCGCGCGCAGCACCACCCTGGCCCTGCGCTGGCTCGTGCAGTACTCCCGGGCCCGCCGCGAGAAGACCATGACCGAGCGCCTGATGAACGAGCTCCTCGACGCCAGCAACGGCCTCGGGGCGAGCGTGAAGAAGCGCGAGGACACCCACAAGATGGCCGAGTCCAACAAGGCCTTCGCCCACTACCGCTGGTAACCCCGGCGGGTTCGACGAGACGACGAGGACGCGAAGAAAGTGGCCACCACGACCGCTCTTGACCTGGCCAAGGTCCGCAACATCGGGATCATGGCCCATATCGACGCGGGCAAGACCACCACGACCGAGCGCATCCTGTTCTACACCGGCATCAACTACAAGCTGGGTGAAGTCCACGAGGGCGCAGCCACCATGGACTGGATGGAGCAGGAGCAGGAGCGCGGCATCACGATCACGTCCGCCGCGACGACCTGTGAGTGGGCCGGTCACACCATCAACATCATCGACACTCCGGGGCACGTCGACTTCACCATCGAGGTGGAGCGCTCGCTGCGCGTGCTCGACGGCGCCGTCGCCGTGTTCGACGGTGTGGCGGGTGTCGAGCCGCAGTCGGAGACGGTGTGGCGCCAGGCTGACGGCTACAACGTCCCCCGCATCTGCTTCGTGAACAAGATGGACCGGGTCGGCGCGGAGTTCCACCGCTGCGTCGAGATGATGATCAGCCGTCTGGCCGCGACCCCGGCCGTCGTCCAGCTCCCGTGGGGCGTTGAGGCCGACTTCAAGGGCGTCATCGACCTGATCAAGATGAAGGGCCTCCTCTGGAGCGCCGAGGCTGCCAAGGGCGAGATGTACGACGTCGTCGACATCCCGGCCGATCACGCCGAGGCCGCTCGCGAGTGGCGCGACAAGCTGGTCGAGACCGTCGCCGAGAACGACGACGAGCTGATGGAGCTCTTCCTCGAGGGCACCGAGCCCACCGAGGAGCAGCTGGTCGCGGCCCTGCGTCGCGCGACGCTGGCGAGCGCCGTCAACCCGGTCCTGTGTGGCACCGCGTTCAAGAACAAGGGCGTGCAGCCCCTGCTCGACGCGATCGTCGCCTACCTGCCCGCGCCGACCGACATCCCGGCCATCGCCGGTCACGCTGTCGGTGACGAGAGCAAGGCCGTCGAGCGTCACGCGGACCCGACCGAGCCGTTCTCCGCGCTGGCCTTCAAGATCGCCAGCGACCCGCACCTGGGCAAGATCACCTACATCCGCATCTACTCGGGCACGCTCGAGGCCGGTTCACAGGTCATCAACTCTGTGAAGGGCAAGAAGGAGCGGATCGGCAAGATCTACCAGATGCACGCCAACAAGCGCGAAGAGCGCCCGTCGGCGATCGCCGGTCAGATCGTCGCCGTGATGGGTCTGAAGGACACCACCACCGGTGACACCCTGTCCGACCCGGCCAACCAGGTCGTGCTCGAGTCGATGACGTTCCCGGCTCCGGTCATCAACGTCGCCATCGAGCCCAAGACCAAGGGCGACCAGGAGAAGCTGTCGACCGCGATCCAGCGGCTGGCCGAGGAGGACCCGTCCTTCCAGGTCCGTCGTGACGAGGAGACCGGCCAGACGGTCATCTGGGGCATGGGCGAGCTTCACCTTGAGATCCTCGTCGACCGCATGCGTCGCGAGTTCAAGGTCGAGGCCAACGTCGGCCGTCCCCAGGTCGCCTACCGTGAGACCATTCGCCGCAAGGTGGAGAAGGTCGACTACACCCACAAGAAGCAGACCGGTGGTTCCGGTCAGTTCGCGCGGGTGATCATCGACCTGGAGCCGCTGGGCGAGGGCAACGACGGTTACGAGTTCGAGAACAAGGTCACCGGTGGCCGCGTGCCGAGGGAGTACATCCCGTCGGTCGACGCGGGCGCGCAGGAGGCCGCTGAGTTCGGCGTGCTGGCCGGCTACCCGATGGTGGGCGTGAAGGTGACGCTGACCGACGGTGCCGCGCACGACGTCGACTCCTCGGAAATGGCCTTCAAGATCGCCGGTTCGATGGCGTTCAAGGAGGCCGCGCGCAAGGCTGACGCCGTGCTCCTCGAGCCGATGATGGCCGTCGAGGTCACCACGCCCGAGGACTACATGGGTGATGTCATCGGCGACCTCAACGGTCGTCGCGGGCAGATCCAGGCCATGGACGAGCGGGCCGGCGCCCGTGTCGTCAAGGCGCTCGTGCCGCTGTCGGAGATGTTCGGCTACGTGGGTGACCTGCGCAGCAAGACTCAGGGGCGCGCGAGCTACAGCATGCAGTTCGACTCCTACGCTGAGGTGCCTCCGGGCATCGCCAAGGAGATCGTCGCGAAGGCCCGGGGCGAATAGTTCCGGTCCCTGGCGGGACGGTGTGAGCCGTCCCGCCGCCTAGGGGTTCGGGATCACCCGGGCCCGAGTGTGTATGACGAAAGTCAGTCAGATTCTCAAGGAGAGAACCAGTGGGCAAGGCCAAGTTCGAGCGGAACAAGCCGCACATGAACATCGGCACCATTGGGCATATCGACCACGGTAAGACCACACTGACCGCGGCGATCACCAAGGTGCTCCACGACCGTTACCCGGACCTGAACGCGGCGACCCCGTTCGACAAGATCGACAAGGCGCCGGAGGAGAAGGCCCGCGGCATCACGATCTCCATCGCGCACGTCGAGTACCAGACCGAGAAGCGCCACTACGCCCACGTGGACTGCCCCGGTCACGCCGACTACGTGAAGAACATGATCACCGGTGCCGCTCAGATGGACGGCGCGATCCTCGTGGTCGCCGCCACCGACGGCCCCATGCCGCAGACGAAGGAGCACGTCCTCCTGGCCCGCCAGGTCGGCGTCCCCTACATCGTCGTGGCCCTCAACAAGGCCGACATGGTCGACGACGAGGAGATCCTGGAGCTCGTCGAGCTCGAGGTCCGTGAGCTCCTGTCCGCTCAGGAGTTCCCCGGCGACGACCTGCCGGTCGTCCGCGTCTCCGCGCTCAAGGCTCTCGAGGGCGACGAGAAGTGGGCCGACAGCATCATCGAGCTGATGAACGCCGTCGACGAGAACGTCCCCGAGCCCCCGCGTGAGACGGAGAAGCCGTTCCTCATGCCGGTCGAGGACGTCTTCTCGATCACCGGTCGCGGCACCGTCGTCACCGGTCGTATCGAGCGCGGCATCGTCAAGGTGAACGAGCAGGTCGACATCATCGGCATCAAGCCGGAGAAGACGACCACCACCGTCACCAGCATCGAGATGTTCAACAAGATGCTCGACGAGGGCCACGCCGGCGACAACGCCGCGCTGCTCCTCCGTGGCATCAAGCGCGACGACGTCGAGCGCGGCCAGTGCATCATCAAGCCGGGCACGACGACCCCGCACACCGAGTTCACCGGCCAGGTCTACATCCTGTCCAAGGACGAGGGCGGCCGCCACACGCCGTTCTTCAACAACTACCGCCCGCAGTTCTACTTCCGTACGACGGACGTGACCGGCGTGGTGAACCTCCCCGAGGGCACCGAGATGGTCATGCCGGGCGACAACACCGAGATGCGCGTTGAGCTGATCCAGCCCATCGCCATGGAGGAAGGCCTCAAGTTCGCGATCCGTGAGGGTGGCCGCACCGTCGGCGCCGGTCGGGTCACGAAGATCATCAAGTAGCTCGACCGCGGGGTGGCGGTCGGCCTCCACACAGGGGCCGGCCGCCGCACCACGACAGGGGTTCGGAGTCCGTACGGGCTCCGCTCCCCGGCTCCACGGCAAAGCCGTGATCCAGCAGTCACTTCGGCCCAGTGACCGAAGCAGGCCAGTGACCGAAGTTACTGCCGGATCACGGAAGAAAAGGCAGATCGACTGCGTCTGTCTCGTGGAGCATCGCACCACCCAGCGGCATCCTGCCGCACGATACTTTTTCAGACGACAGCGAAGGACACCGAGGCCACTATGGCGGGACAGAAGATCCGCATCCGGCTTAAGGCCTATGACCACGAGGTCATCGACGTTTCGGCCAAGAAGATCGTCGAGACGGTGACGCGGACTGGCGCGAAGGTCGCGGGCCCGGTGCCGCTGCCGACCGAGAAGAACGTGTACTGCGTCATCCGTTCGCCGCACAAGTACAAGGACAGCCGCGAGCACTTCGAGATGCGCACGCACAAGCGGCTGATTGACATCATCGATCCGACCCCCAAGACGGTTGACTCGCTCATGCGGCTCGACCTCCCCGCGGGCGTCGACATTTCGATCAAGCTCTGAGGGAACGCACTGACATGGCTAAGACGATCAAGGGCGTCCTGGGCAAGAAGCTCGGCATGACCCAGGTCTTCGACGCGGACAACCGGATGGTCCCGGTGACCGTGGTCGAGGCCGGTCCGTGCGTGGTGACCCGCGTCCGCACCGCTGAAAAGGACGGCTACTCGGCCATCCAGCTCGGCTTCGGGCAGGTCGACCCCCGGAAGGTCAACAAGCCGCTCGGCGACTACCTGCGTAAGCACGACATCACCCCGCGCCGTTACTTCGCGGAGATCCGCACCGACGACGCGAGCGACTACACCCTCGGCCAGGAGCTGCTGGCCGACACCTTCGAGGCCGGCCAGTTCGTCGACGTGACGGGCAAGAGCAAGGGCAAGGGCTTCGCCGGTGTCATGAAGCGGCACGGCTTCGGTGGTCTGGGCGCGTCGCACGGCACGCAGCGCAAGCACCGGTCGCCGGGTTCCATCGGTGGCTGCGCCACCCCGGGACGCGTATTCAAGGGTCTGCGCATGGCCGGTCGGATGGGTAACGTCCGCACCACCGTGCAGAGCCTGAAGGTTCATTCCGTGGACGCCGAGAAGGGCCTCATCCTGATCAAGGGTGCGATCCCCGGCGCCAACGGCAGTCTGGTCCTCGTTCGCACCGCTGCCAAGAAGGGGGCTGCCAAGTGAGCACCATTGACGTCCTTGACGCCAGCGGGGCGAAGACCGGGACCGTCGACCTGCCCGAGGACATCTTCGGCGCCAAGGTCAACGTGCCGCTGATCCACCAGGTGGTCGTGGCCCAGCTCGCCGCTCGCCGGCAGGGCACCCACAAGGCCAAGACCCGTGGTGAGGTCTCCGGCGGCGGCAAGAAGCCGTACCGGCAGAAGGGCACCGGCCGCGCCCGTCAGGGCTCGACCCGTGCGCCGCAGTTCGCGGGCGGCGGCGTCGTCCACGGCCCGGTGCCGCGCGACTACTCGCAGCGCACGCCCAAGAAGATGAAGGCCGCCGCGCTCCGCGGCGCCCTGTCCGACCGGGCCGGCGGCGGTCGTGTGCACGTGGTGAGCAGCCTGGTCTCCGGCGAGACGCCGAAGACGAAGGCCGCCCTGCAGGCGCTGCGTACCATCACCCAGGCCAAGTCGGTCCTCGTCGTGGTCGACGAGACCGACGAGCTGACCTGGCTGAGCCTGCGCAACGCGCCGGAGGTCCACCTGCTGGACTCCGGTCAGCTCAACACCTACGACGTGCTCGTCCACGACGACGTGGTCTTCACCCAGGAGGCGTACGACCAGGTCGTCGCCAGGCTGGGCCGGGGCGGGAAGGAAGAGGCCTGATGGAGAAGATCGCCGACCCGCGCGACATCATCCTCAAGCCGGTCGTCTCTGAGAAGAGCTACGGCCTGATCGATGAGAACAACAAGTACACGTTCCTGGTGCGCAAGAGCGCGAACAAGACCCAGGTGAAGATCGCCGTTGAGCAGATCTTCGGGGTCAAGGTCACCAGCGTGAACACGATCAACCGGCAGGGCAAGCGCAAGCGCACCCGCACCGGTTTCGGTAAGCGGCCCGACACCAAGCGCGCGATCGTGAGCTTGGCCGAGGGCGATCGGATCGACATCTTCGGTCAGATCGGCTAACCACGCGGGAGGCCCGGCCTCCCGCGAGCCCCTTTTCTGGGGCTTCGCACGAAATTGATACCCCAGGTCCCCGGACCTGGGGTCCGACAGAGGATGAACGAAAAAGATGGGCATCCGTAAGTACAAGCCGACGACTCCGGGTCGCCGCGGTTCCAGTGTCTCGGACTTCTCCGAGATCACCCGCAGCACGCCGGAGAAGTCGCTGCTTGCACCCCTTCATAACAAGGGCGGCCGTAACGTACACGGCCGGGTCACCGCTCGCCACCAGGGCGGCGGTCACAAGCGCGCCTACCGGATCATCGACTTCCGCAGGCATGACAAGGACGGCATTCCGGCCAAGGTCGCTCACATCGAGTACGACCCCAACCGCACCGCCAACATCGCTCTGCTGCACTACGCCGACGGCGAGAAGCGCTACATCATCGCGCCGACCGGCCTCAAGCAGGGCGACCGCATCGAGAACGGCCCCGCGGCCGACATCAAGCCGGGCAACTGCCTGCCGCTGCGCAACATCCCGACCGGTACCTTCATCCACGCGGTGGAGCTCCGTCCGGGCGGCGGCGCCAAGCTCGGCCGTTCCGCGGGCGCTCAGATCCAGCTGCTCGCCAAGGAAGGTCAGTACGCCACGCTGCGTATGCCCTCCGGTGAGATGCGCATGGTCGACGTGCGCTGCCGCGCGTCGGTCGGCCAGGTCGGCAACGCCGAGCAGGCCAACATCAACTGGGGCAAGGCCGGCCGTATGCGGTGGAAGGGCAAGCGCCCCACCGTCCGCGGTGTCGCGATGAACCCTGTCGACCACCCGCACGGTGGTGGTGAGGGCAAGACCTCCGGTGGTCGCCACCCGGTGAACCCGAAGGGCAAGCCCGAGGGCCGCACCCGCCAGGCCAACAAGGCCAGCGACCGGCTGATCATCCGTCGGCGCAGCAAGAGGAAGAAGCGGTAGGAGCAGCCGAAATGCCACGTAGCCTTAAGAAGGGTCCCTTCGTGGACGAGCACCTTCAGAAGAAGGTCGACGTCCAGAACGAGAAGGGCACCAAGAACGTCATCAAGACGTGGTCGCGGCGCTCCATGATCGTTCCCGACATGCTCGGGCACACGATCGCCGTGCACGACGGCCGTAAGCACGTCCCGGTGTTCGTCACCGAGTCGATGATCGGTCACAAGCTCGGAGAGTTCGCCCCCACGCGGACGTTCCGGAGCCACGTCAAGGAAGACCGGCGCAGCCGGCGATAGACGCCTTCAGAAGCACTTAGAGGAGTAAGCGATGGAAGCCAGGGCTCAGGCGCGGTTCGTCCGTGTCACGCCCCTCAAGGCCCGCCGCGTGGTGGACCTTATTCGCGGGCTGCCCGCTTCGGAGGCGCAGGCCGTTCTGCAGTTCGCTCCCCAGTCGGCGAGCGAGCCGATCTACAAGGTGCTCAGCAGCGCCATGGCGAACGCTGAGCACAACTTCGATCTCGACCCCAGCACGCTCTTCGTGAGCCGCGCCTGGGTTGACGAGGGCCCGACGCTGAAGCGGTTCCGTCCGCGTGCACAGGGTCGCGCCTATCGGATCAACAAGCGGACGAGCCACATCACCGTGATCGTGGAGTCCCGCGAGCCGAAGGGAAGGACCCGATAGTGGGCCAGAAGGTTAACCCGCACGGGTTCCGCCTCGGCATCACGACCGACTTCAAGAGCCGGTGGTACGCCGACAAGCTGTACAAGTCGTACGTCGCCGAGGACGTGGCGATCCGTCGCATGCTGCAGAAGGGCATGGAGCGGGCCGGCATCTCCAAGGTCGAGATCGAGCGCACGACCGACCGCGTCCAGGTCGACATCCACACCGCCCGGCCGGGCATCGTCATCGGCCGTCGCGGGGCGGAGGCCGACCGCATCCGCGGTGACCTGGAGAAGCTGACCAAGAAGCAGGTCCAGCTCAACATCCTCGAGGTGAAGAACCCCGAGATCGACGCGCAGCTCGTCGCGCAGGGCGTGGCCGAGCAGCTCTCCAGCCGTGTCTCGTTCCGCCGTGCCATGCGCAAGGCGATGCAGTCGGCCATGAAGTCCGGCGCCAAGGGCATCCGTGTCCAGTGCTCCGGTCGTCTGGGCGGCGCCGAGATGTCGCGGTCGGAGTTCTACCGTGAGGGCCGGGTGCCGCTGCACACGCTCCGCGCGGACATCGACTACGGCTTCTACGAGGCCCGTACCACCTTCGGCCGCATCGGCGTGAAGGTGTGGATCTACAAGGGCGAGGCCGCGACGAGCCGCGCCGAGCGCGAGGCGGCGGCTGCCGGCGCCCGTGCCGGCCAGCGTCGCGAGCGTGACGACCGTCGTGGCGGCGGCGGCGACCGTCCGCGTCGTGGTGGTGGCGCCGGTGGCGCCCGCCGCGGTGGCGGTCGTGGCGGCGAGCGCGGCGACCGCGCCCCCAGGACTGAGGCGGCCTCCCAGGCTGCCCCCGAGACCGGCCCGGCTGCTCAGCCGGGTGCTGAAGGGAGCTGACCATGCTGATCCCTCGCAGGGTCAAGCACCGCAAGCAGCACCGGCCCGACCGCAGCGGAGCCGCCAAGGGCGGCACCAGGGTCGTCTTCGGCGAGTACGGCATTCAGGCGCTTGAGCACTCCTACGTGACCAACCGCCAGATCGAGTCCGCTCGTATCGCGATGACCCGTCACATCCGTCGTGGCGGCAAGGTGTGGATCAACATCTACCCCGACCGTCCCCTCACCAAGAAGCCTGCCGAGACCCGCATGGGTTCCGGTAAGGGTTCGCCGGAGTGGTGGATCGCCAACGTCAAGCCCGGACGCGTGATGTTCGAGCTGTCCGGCGTGGCCGAGCCGATCGCCCGCGAGGCGCTTCAGCGCGCGATCCACAAGCTCCCGATGAAGTGCAAGATCGTTAAGCGTGAAGTGGGTGAGGCGTGATGGCTAAGGGCCTGACCGCCGGCGAGCTGCGGGTGGAGGACCAGGACACCCTGGTCCAGAAGCTCAAGGAAGCCAAGGAGGAGCTGTTCAACCTCCGCTTCCAGTCAGCGACCGGTCAGTTGGAGAGCCACGGGCGGCTGCGTGCCGTCCGCCGCGAGATCGCCCGTATCTACACCGTGATGCGCGAGCGCGAGCTGGGCATCGTCACGGTCGAGAAGGAGTCGAGCGATGGCTGAGACCGAGACCACCGAGACCACCGAGTCGACGGGGCGTAACTTCCGCAAGGTCCGTGAGGGCCTGGTCGTCAGCGACAAGATGGACAAGACCGTCGTCGTCGCCGTCGAGGACCGCGTGAAGCACCGCCTCTACGGCAAGGTCATCCGCCGGACGACCAAGTACAAGGCACACGACGAGTCCAACGCCTGTGGCGTGGGCGACCGCGTGCTTCTGATGGAGACCCGCCCCCTCTCCGCCACCAAGCGGTGGAGGGTCGTGGAGATCCTCGAGAAGGCCAAGTAGGCCCTCTCGGATATACCGCGCCTCGTGGGGGCCTCAGGGCCCCCATGACGGTGTCCAAGGACGCGGGAGCCTCGCTCCCGCGTCGCCTGCGGTGCGGCCCCCTACGGGGGCTGTGGCCGGAGGAACAAGACAACGATGGGTTCCGCCAGGCTCAGCGATGAGAACCGGCGCGACTAACAGGAGTACAACGTGATCCAGCAGGAGTCGCGGCTCAAGGTCGCCGACAACACGGGTGCCAAGGAGATTCTCTGCATCCGTGTTCTCGGTGGCTCGGGCCGACGCTACGCCGGTATCGGCGACGTCATCGTCGCCACTGTCAAGGACGCGCTGCCGGGCAGCACGGGCGTCAAGAAGGGCGACGTGGTCAAGGCCGTCGTCGTCCGCACGGTCAAGGAGCGCCGCCGGCCCGACGGCTCCTACATCCGCTTCGACGAGAACGCCGCCGTCATCATCAAGGACAGCGGTGACCCTCGTGGCACTCGTATCTTCGGCCCGGTCGGCCGCGAGCTGCGCGACAAGAAGTTCATGCGCATCATCTCGCTCGCACCGGAGGTGCTGTAATGCCGAAGCTGCATGTGAAGAAGGGTGACCTGGTCCAGGTCATCGCCGGCAAGAACAAGGGTGCCAAGGGTCATGTGATCGCGACCTTCCCGCGCGAGGACCGCGTGGTGGTCGAGGGCGTCAACATGATCAAGAAGCACGGCAAGGAGACCAACCAGGGTCCGCGTGGCGCCAAGACCGGCGGCGTGCAGACCATGGAGGGGCCCATCCACGTGAGCAACGTGAAGAAGCTCAAGGAAGACAAGGCCGCCGAAAAGCCCGCCGACAAGAAGGCTGACAAGGCCGACGAGACGGGTGAGGACAGCTGATGACTGCCACGACCACCGAGACCGAGCGCCCGACGCCGCGCCTCAAGACGAAGTACCGCGAGGAGATCGCGGCTCAGCTTCGCGAGCAGTTCGGCATCGAGAACGTCATGCAGATCCCCGGCCTGGTGAAGATCAAGGTCAACATGGGTGTCGGCGAGGCGGCCCGCGACTCGAAGCTGATCGAGGGCGCCGTTCGCGACCTCACCGTGATCACCGGCCAGAAGCCGGCCGTCGTCCGGGCGCGCAAGTCCATCGCGCAGTTCAAGCTGCGTGAGGGCATGCCGATCGGCGCGCACGTCACGCTTCGCGGTGACCGCATGTGGGAGTTCCTCGACAGGCTGCTGTCGCTGGCGCTGCCCCGCATCCGTGACTTCCGGGGCCTGTCGCCGAAGCAGTTCGACGGCAACGGCAACTACACCTTCGGTCTGACCGAGCAGGTCATGTTCCACGAGGTCGACCAGGACAAGGTCGACCGGCCGCGGGGCATGGACATCACGATCGTGACCACCGCGAAGAACGACGACCAGGGCCGGGCGCTGCTCAAGCTCCTCGGCTTCCCCTTCAAGGAGGCCTGATCCAATGGCGAAGAAGTCGCTGATCGCCAAGGCGGGGCGCAAGCAGAAGTTCGAGGTCCGGGCCTACACCCGTTGCTCGCGCTGCGGTCGTCCGCGCGCCGTCTACAGGAAGTTCGGCCTGTGCCGCGTGTGCTTCCGTGAGATGGCGCACCGGGGCGAGCTGCCTGGCATCACCAAGTCCAGCTGGTAGTTACCCTTGGGGGCGGCACTGGTCGCCCCCGGGGCGGCTTCCGGCCGTACATATCCGTAAATGTCAAAATCAGGGGGCTCTCGTAGAGAGCACCCACGACCGCGCCGAAGGTCCACCGGCAGAGCAGTGCGCAGCACTGAAGCTTCGCCGACTGGAAACCGCGGCGAGGAAGGCCATTGGCCATGACGATGACCGACCCGATCGCAGACATGCTCACGCGTCTGCGTAATGCGAACTCGGCGTACCACGACAGCGTGTCGATGCCGTACTCGAAGATCAAGGCGCACATCGCCGAGATCCTCCAGCAGGAGGGTTACATCCAGGCTTGGACCGTCGAAGACGCCAAGGTTGGCAAGAACCTCGTGGTGGAGCTCAAGTTCGGGCCTACTCGTGAGCGTTCGCTCTCTGGACTGCGCCGGGTGTCCAAGCCCGGTCTGCGGGTCTATGCGAAGAAGGACAATCTGCCTCGAGTCCTGGGCGGGCTGGGCGTCGCGATCATCTCGACGTCCGCCGGTCTCATGACCGACAAGCAGGCCGGCAAGCGTGGCGTGGGCGGGGAAGTCCTCGCCTACGTCTGGTAGAGGGGAGGAACACAGCATGTCGAGAATCGGACGGCTGCCCATCCCTGTGCCCAGTGGCGTAGACATCACGATCACCGGCCAGGATGTCCAGGTCAAGGGCCCGAAGGGCACGCTTTCTCACACGGTCGCCGAGCCCATCGCGGTGGGCCGCGACGAGGACGGCGCCATCGCCGTCACCCGTCCCAACGACGAGAACAAGGTCCGTGCGCTGCACGGCCTCTCGCGGACGCTGATCGCCAACATGGTGCAGGGCGTCACGCAGGGCTACTCCAAGACCCTGGAGATCGTCGGCGTCGGTTACCGCGTCCAGGCCAAGGGCCCGGCGCAGCTGGAGTTCTCGCTGGGCTTCAGCCACCCGGTCATCGTCGACGCCCCCGAGGGCGTCACCTTCCGCGTCGAGAAGCCGACCCTGTTCCACGTGGACGGCATCGACAAGCAGAAGGTCGGCGAGGTCGCCGCCAACATCCGCAAGCTGCGCAAGCCCGACCCGTACAAGGGCAAGGGCGTGCGCTACCAGGGCGAACAGATCCGCCGCAAGGTCGGAAAGGCTGGTAAGTAGGCATGGCTCCGAAGACTGCGTTCGGCAAGCACACGGCTGCCCGCACCGTCTCGCGGGCCCGCCGTCACCGCCGCGTCCGCAAGAACGTCGTCGGTACGGCCGCGCGTCCGCGCCTGGTCGTCAACCGTTCGACGCGTCACCTGTTCGTGCAGATCGTGGACGACACCGTCGGCCACACCCTGGTGAGCGCGTCCACCATGGACGCCTCGCTGCGCACGCTGGAAGCGGACAAGACGGAGAAGGCCAAGAAGGTCGGCGAGCTCCTCGCTCAGCGGGCCAAGGAAGCCGGGATCACGGCGGTCGTCTTCGACCGCGGTGGCAACCGCTACGCCGGGCGCATCGCCGCTCTGGCGGACAGCGCCCGCGAAGGTGGGCTCGAGTTCTGATATGGCAACTGAGATGAGGAACCACTGATGGCTGCAGCTCCGCGTCGCGGTGGCGGCACCGGTGGCGAGCGGCGGGACCGTCGTGACGATCGCCGCGGTGGCGCCGCTGACAAGGGCGTCTCGTACATCGAGCGCGTAGTGAAGATCAACCGAGTGGCCAAGGTCGTGAAGGGTGGTCGTCGCTTCAGCTTCACCGCCCTCGTCGTCGTCGGCGACGGCAACGGCCTGGTCGGCGTCGGCTATGGCAAGGCCAAGGAAGTCCCCGCGGCCATCGCCAAGGGCGTCGAAGAGGCGAAGAAGCACTTCTTCAAGGTGCCTCGCATCCAGGGCACGATCCCGCACACGGTGCAGGGCGAGGAGGCGGCCGGCGTCGTCTTCCTGCGTCCGGCCTCGGCCGGTACCGGCGTCATCGCCGGTGGCCCGGTCCGCGCGGTCCTGGAGTGCGCGGGCATCCACGACGTGCTGTCCAAGTCGCTCGGCTCGGACAACCCGATCAACATCGTGCACGCCACCGTGGCGGCTCTGAAGGGCCTTTCGCGCCCCGAGGAGATCGCCGCCCGCCGTGGCCTGCCGATCGAGGACGTGGCCCCGGCCCGGATGCTGAAGGCTCAGCGCGAGGGTCTCGCCGAGGCGGCGGCCGCGAAGGCGGTGAGCTAGTCATGGCACGCCTGAAGATCACTCAGGTTCGCTCGAAGATCGGTGGCAAGCAGAACCAGCGTGACTCGCTGCGCTCGCTTGGCCTGAAGCGAATCGGCGACGTCGTCGTCAAGGAGGACCGGCCCGAGATTCGCGGCATGGTCTCCGTGGTGACGCACCTCGTCGTGGTGGAAGAGGTCGACTAGTCATGACTGACAAGGCTCCGCTCAAGATTCACGACCTGCGTCCTGCTCCTGGCGCCAACAAGTCGAAGGTCCGCAAGGGCCGCGGCGAGGCGTCCAAGGGCAAGACCGCCGGTCGCGGCACCAAGGGCAGCCACGCCCGTACGACGGTTCCCCTCGGTTTCGAGGGTGGCCAGGTGCCGCTGCAGAGGCGTCTGCCGAAGCTCAAGGGCTTCTCCAACGCCATGTTCAAGACGACCTACCAGGTCGTCAACCTGGACCGGCTCGGCGAGCTGTTCCCCGAGGGTGGCGACGTCACCGTCGAGGCGCTGGTGGCCCGGGGCGCTGTCCGCAAGAACCAGCCGGTCAAGGTGCTGGGCACCGGTGAGATCTCGGTCGCGGTGAACGTGACGGCGCATGCCTTCTCGTCCACGGCGAAGGAGAAGATCGCCGCTGCCGGCGGCTCCGTTACCGAGCTGTAAGTGCATTTACGACGCGTGGGGGTTCTGACAATGGGCCCCCACGCGCGTAGTGCGTTAGAGTTCGCGAGACGGCAGGATACTGTCCTGCTGGATGTTGACCTGAGACTTCAGATGGCAGATCCCCGCACCATCGCATACTCACATCGCCTCATAGGCGCGCAGGAGGGACCGTGCTGACCGCGTTTACCCGGGCGTTCCGGACGCCGGACCTGCGCAAGAAGTTGCTCTTCACGCTGGGCATCATCGCGCTTTTCCGACTCGGCTCGGTTCTTCCGACTCCGGGCGTTCACGTCCAGAATCTGGCGGCCTGTTTTGAATCGGCCCGTGAGGGCGCCGCCGGCCAAATCTATGGAATGGTCCAGCTGTTCAGCGGTGGCGCGCTGCTCAAGCTGTCGATCTTCGCACTGGGCATCATGCCCTACATCACCGCGAGCATCATCCTGCAGCTGCTCGTCGTGGTCATCCCGCGTCTCGAGGCGCTGAAGAAGGAAGGCCAGTCGGGCCAGACCAAGATCACGCAGTATACGCGTTATCTGACCGTCGGTCTCGGTGTTCTGCAGTCGACGGCGTTCATCGCCCTCGCCCGCTCGGGCCAGCTGTTCCCCAACTGCCAGCAGGACGTGCTGCTCGACCCGGACAACGTCTTCCAGATCGTCACGATGGTCGTCATCATGACCGCGGGCACCTCCGTGATCATGTGGCTGGGCGAGCTCATCACCGACCGTGGTGTGGGCAACGGCATGTCCATCCTGATCTTCACTTCGGTCGTGTCCATCTTCCCGTCCGAGATGGCCAACATCTTCCAGGCGAACAAGTTCACCTTCGCGGTCGTCATGGTGGTCGGCATCTTCCTGATCGCCGCCGTGGTCTTCGTCGAGCAGGCGCAGCGCCGCATCCCGGTCCAGTACGCCAAGCGCATGGTGGGCCGGCGGATGTACGGCGGCACCTCGACCTACATCCCGCTGAAGGTCAACCAGGCCGGCATCATCCCGGTCATCTTCGCCTCCTCGCTCCTCTACCTGCCGCAGCTGATCACTTCGCTCTTCGCCAACGCGGAGAACCCGAACCCGGTCGTGCAGTGGATCTCCCAGAACCTCGCCACCGGCGACACGCCGATCTACATGGCGACGTTCTTCCTCTTGATCGTCTTCTTCACGTACTTCTACGTGTCCATCACTTTCAACCCCACTGAAGTGGCTGACAACATGAAGAAGTACGGTGGGTTCATTCCGGGCATCCGCCCGGGCCGGCCGACGGCTGAATACCTGAACTTCGTGCTCACCCGTCTGACCGCGCCCGGCGCGCTCTATCTGGGTCTGATCTCCATGGTCCCGATCGTCGCGCTGGCGGTGGCCGGTGCGAGCCAGAACTTCCCGTTCGGAGGGACGAGCATTCTGATCATGGTTGGTGTCGGCCTGGACACGGTCAAGCAGATCGAGAGCCAGCTGCAGCAGCGTAACTACGAAGGTTTCCTGCGGTAGTGCGTCTCGTTCTGGTCGGGCCCCCTGGAGCGGGTAAAGGGACGCAGGCCCAGTACATCGCATCGAACCTGTCAATCCCGAAGATCTCGACAGGTGACATTTTCCGTGCCAACGTCTCAGGCGGCACGGACCTCGGCAAGCTGGCCAAGACATACATGGACCGCGGCGACCTGGTGCCCGACGAGGTCACCATCGCCATGGTCCGCGACCGCCTCTCGGAGGACGACGCGCAGGACGGTTTCCTGCTCGACGGCTTCCCGCGCAACGTGCCGCAGGCGGAGATCCTCAAGAAGATGCTCGCCGACTGGGGTCAGGCGCTCGACCTGGTGCTGGAGCTCGTCGTCGACGACGACGAGGTGGTCCGGCGGCTGGCCGGCCGGCGCACCTGCAGCCAGTGCGGCCGCATCTGGCACGTGGAGTTCGACGACAAGCAGGACGACCGCTGTGACGCCTGCGACGGCGCGCTGTTCCAGCGCGACGACGACAAAGAAGAGACCGTCAGGCACCGCCTGGAGGTCTACGGAGAGCAGACGGCTCCGCTGATCTCCTACTACGCGGACGAGGGCATCCTCGTCGGGGTCGACGCTACCGGCCCGGTCGAAGAGGTCACTCAGAGGGCCATGGAGGCCATCAGGCCCTTCATGGGGTGAGGGTGACGACCTACTGCGGAGGTGGCACGGGTTTCCGTGCCACCTCGCGGCTATTGTGGGGGGAATTGGGCTCCCACGTTTGCCCGTTGAAGTCCCTGGGGGTGCCGTAAACGTGTTCAAGAGAAACAAGCATGGGATTCAGATCAAGTCGCCCGAGCAGCTGGAGAAGATGCGGGCGGCCGGTCTGGTCGTCGGGCGCACGCTGGAGCTGCTGAAGCAGTCGGTGCAGCCGGGGATGACGCCGCTCGACCTCGACGTCATCGCCGAAAAGGCGATCCGGGACGAGGGCGCGATCCCGTCGTTCAAGGGCTACCAGGGCTTTCCGGCGACGATCTGCGCGTCGGTCAACCACGAGGTGGTGCACGGCATTCCGACGGACGCCCGCAAGCTGCGCGAGGGCGACGTCATCTCGATCGACTGCGGGGCCATCCTCGACGGCTGGCACGGCGACTCGGCCGTGACCGTGCCGGTGGGCGAGGTCGACCCGAAGCTCACCGAGCTCATGCGCATCACCGAAGAGGCGATGTGGGCCGGCATCAGGGCCCTGACCCCCGGACGCCACCTGTCCGACATCGGGTACGAGGTCGAGCGCTACGTCAAGTCGCAGGGCCGGTTCGGCATCCCGCCGGAGTACGGCGGCCACGGCATCGGCACCGAGATGCACATGGACCCGTGGATCGCCAACCACGGCAAGCCGGGCCGGGGTCCGGTGCTGGAGGTGGGCATGTGCCTGGCCGTCGAGCCCATGGTCAACCTCGGCACCGAGCGCACCCGCGTGCTGGCCGACGACTGGACCGTGGTGACCGTCGACGGAAAGGCGTCCGCTCACTTCGAACACAGCGTCGCCGTGACACATAATGGACCTTGGGTGCTGACCGCCCTTGATGGGGGCAAAGAGCGCTTGGCACAGCCGTAGACGAGCCGGGAGTGGTGGGAATGGCGCAGAGTCCCGAGATGCGTGCCTCCGACGTCGACCGCGACCGGGTGGCGGCAGTACTGCGCGAGCACACCGCCCAGGGCCGCATCACGATGGAAGAGTTCAACGAGCGGCTCGAACAGCTCTACCAGAGCAAGACGTACGGCGACCTGGCCAAGCTGACCGCCGACCTGCCGGACGTCGACCTGCGCAACCGGCCCGCCAAGGTGACGCCGGAGCCGCTGGCCAAGCGACGGATGCACCCCGGCATGGTGGCCGCCTGGAGCGCCTGGGCCGGCGCCAGCGCGGTCAACTGGGTCATCTGGCTGATCATCAGCATCACGGCGGGCGACTTCATCTATCCGTGGCCGCTGTGGGTCATGGGCCCGTGGGGCGCGATCCTGCTGGTCAGCACGGTCTTCGGGAACCCGCCGCCGAAGCGGTGACGACGGGCTTGTGTGCACAAGTGCCGTCTGCGCATTCGTCCACAGAACGTCGGGGCGCGCATTCCTAACGTGAGCGGTGTCCAGAACACCACCCACGGAGGAAATCATGCGCAAGATTTTCGCGGCCACCGCCATCGCCGGCTCCCTCGCCGCCACCGGCCTCGTCCTCGCCCCGGCCGCCACCGCCCAGGCGTCGTCCGCCGCCAGCGTCCAGGCCGCCTCATCGGCCGGAGCCTGGGGCAAGTACTACTCCAGCAACAAGAAGGCCTACACCTTCGGCAAGACGTGGAAGGCCGGCGGCAAGGTCTTCACGAAGTGGTACGGCAAGGAGTTCACCGCCAAGCGGGGCTACGTCTGGTTCCGGTACGAGTACAAGAACGGGCGCACCGGCAAGCACTTCTACGGCTGGAACGGGTCCCAGGTCCACACCTGGGGCAAGGGGAACATCAAGAAGCTCTGGACGTACACCTGCTGGGGCGGCGCGGCCAAGTACTGCGGTGCGGCCCACCGCATCTACTGAGCCGCCAGAAGGGCCGCTGAGGCCCGGGGAGAGGCGTTCAGGCCCGCCGGCGTCCTGTCGGCGGGCCTCCGGCATGCGTCAGGGCGAGATATCGGGTACAGTGACACGTGGTTGTGTCAGGGCACCTGGCACGCGTTTCGCGTTTGAGCAACAGGTGTCGTACACTCCTTAGTCGGCTCACTATGACTATCACGCGTCGGCGGCCTTTGCCGGTCGCCGCTCTCTTCGAAGCGTGAGGTCGCGGCTGCTTAGTGAACCGGAGCCTCAGACGACCGATCAGTGAAACGCGAGGGACTTTTGGCCAAGAAAGACGGCGCCATCGAGATCGAGGGCACTGTGGTTGAGTCGCTCCCGAACGCCATGTTCCGGGTGCAGCTCGACAACGGCCATAAGGTCCTGGCCCACATCAGCGGACGGATGCGGATGCACTACATCCGGATCCTGCCCGACGACCGGGTAGTCGTCGAACTGAGCCCCTACGACCTGAGTCGTGGGCGGATCGTCTACCGATACAAATAAGACGTCTGAGGAACACGAAGGACAATGAAGGTAAAGCCGAGCGTCAAGAAGATCTGTGACAAGTGCAAGGTGATCCGCCGGCACGGTCGCGTCATGGTGATCTGCGACAACCTGCGCCACAAGCAGCGCCAGGGTTAGTCGCCGCAAGGCTTCTCCGAGTCCGCCCCGTCAGGGAGCGGGCTCGACGCATGAGGAGCCTGAGACAGTAATCGCGCGTCACACCTGAGCAGGCGACGCCGCCGATCCGTCGGCGCCCGTCGAACCGTTCAGGAGACCCCCGGTCGGAGGCCGGGGCCCTCACCCCGGGCATGGGGAGGGGAAGTGGGGCGCAAGACCTCCGCCACAGAGAAGGAGAATGCCCGACCATGGCTCGCCTGGTTGGCGTCGACCTCCCCCGCGAAAAGCGGCTGGAGATCGCTCTCACCTACATTTACGGCATCGGCCGCACCCGGGCCCAGGAGATCCTCCAGGCCACCGGTGTCAGCGGCGATCTGCGCGTGCACCAGCTCTCCGACGCCGAGCTCGTCCCGATGCGTGACTACATCGAGGCGAACTTCAAGATCGAGGGTGACCTGCGCCGTGAGGTCCAGGCCGACATCCGTCGCAAGATCGAAATCGGTTGCTACCAGGGCATCCGCCACCGCAAGGGTCTTCCCGTCCACGGCCAGCGCACGCAGACCAACGCGCGCACCCGTAAGGGCAAGAAGAAGACCGTCGCCGGTAAGAAGAAGCCCGGTAAGAAGTAGTCCTCGCAGCCGCGGGACCGAAGACCTCAGGAGTTAAGGCAAACAATGCCTCCTAAGAGCCGCCAGGGTGCGCCGAAGAAGGTGCGCCGCAAGGAAAAGAAGAACGTCGCTCACGGGCACGCCCACATCAAGAGCACGTTCAACAACACGATCGTCTCGATCACCGACCCCAACGGGAACGTGATCTCCTGGGCCAGCGCCGGCCACGTGGGTTTCAAGGGCTCCCGTAAGTCCACCCCGTTCGCCGCGCAGATGGCCGCGGAGAACGCCGCGCGCCGCGCCATGGAGCACGGCATGCGCAAGGTCGACGTCTTCGTCAAGGGTCCGGGCTCCGGCCGTGAGACCGCGATCCGCTCCCTCCAGGCCACCGGCCTCGAAGTGGGCTCGATCCAGGACGTCACCCCGGTTCCGCACAACGGCTGCCGTCCGCCGAAGCGCCGCCGCGTCTGATTCCCAGGAGATATTGAGAAATGGCTCGTTACACGGGCGCGGACTGCAAGCTCTGCCGTCGCGAGAAGACCAAGCTCTTCCTCAAGGGCAGCAAGTGCGAGTCCGCCAAGTGCCCCATCGAGATCCGTCCTTACCCGCCGGGTGAGCACGGCCGCGGACGCCCCAAGGAGTCCGAGTACCAGCTTCAGCTTCGCGAGAAGCAGAAGACCCGTCGCATCTACGGCGTCCTCGAGAAGCAGTTCCACAACTACTACGAGGAAGCCACGCGCAAGGCGGGCAAGACCGGTGAGGCGCTGCTCCAGATCCTGGAGAGCCGTCTCGACAACGTCGTCTACCGCGCCGGGTTCGCCCAGTCGCGTGACGCCGCCCGCCAGCAGGTCCGTCACGGTCACATCACCGTGAACGGCAAGAAGGTGGACATCCCGTCGTACCGCGTGCGCGAGCACGACATCGTCGAGGTCCGCGAGACCAAGCGCAACCTCATGCCCTACGAGGTCGCCCGGGCGACCGCGGGCGAGCGCACGGTTCCCGCGTGGCTCGGCGTCGTGCCCGAGAAGCTCCGCGTCCTGGTGCACCAGCTGCCGGTTCGCCAGCAGATCGACACCCAGGTCCAGGAGCAGCTCATCGTCGAGTACTACTCCAAGTAGTCACTCGTCCGTTTGGTTCGAGTACGGATTCCGTACTCGAACTAAACTGTTTGTCGGGGTGGCGTCATATAGCGGGCGCCACACGAAACAGGGGAGAACCCACACATGCTGATCGCTCAGCGTCCGACTCTTCTCGAAGAGTCGATCGACGAGACCCGGTCCCGGTTCGTCATCGAGCCGCTGGAGCCCGGCTTCGGCTACACCATCGGCAACTCGCTGCGTCGCACGCTGCTGTCGTCCATCCCGGGCGCCGCCGTGACGAGCATCCGCATCGAGGGCGTGCTGCACGAGTTCTCGACCGTTCCCGGGGTCAAGGAAGACGTCACCGACATCATCCTCAACCTCAAGGAGCTGGTCGTCTCCTCCGAGCACGACGAGCCCGTCGTGATGTACCTGCGCAAGCAGGGCCCGGGTGAGGTCACCGCCGCCGACATCGCGCCTCCGGCCGGTGTCGAGGTGCACAACCCCGAGCTGCGCATCGCCACGCTCAACGGCAAGGCCAAGCTGGAGATGGAGCTGACCGTCGAGCGCGGTCGCGGCTACGTCTCCGCCGCCCAGAACAAGCAGCCGGGCCAGGAGATCGGTCGCATCCCGATCGACTCCATCTACTCCCCGGTGCTCAAGGTCACCTACAAGGTCGAGGCGACCCGAGTCGAGCAGCGCACCGACTTCGACCGTCTGATCCTGGACGTCGAGACCAAGCCGGCCATGAAGCCCCGCGACGCGGTGGCCTCCGCCGGTAAGACCCTGGTCGAGCTGTTCGGCCTGGCCCGCGAGCTCAACGTCGAGGCCGAGGGCATCGACATCGGCCCGTCGCCGACCGACGCCGCCCTGGCGGCCGACCTGGCGCTGCCGATCGAGGAGCTCAACCTCACGGTCCGCTCCTACAACTGCCTCAAGCGCGAGGGCATCCACACCGTGGGCGAACTCGTCGCGCGCAGCGAGCAGGACCTGCTCGACATCCGCAACTTCGGCGCCAAGTCGATCGAAGAGGTCAAGCAGAAGCTGCACGAGATGTCGCTGGCGCTCAAGGACTCCCCGCCCGGGTTCGACCCGACCGCGGTGGCCGGCGGCGGCTACGACGACGACGACAGCGCGTACGTCGAGACCGAGCAGTACTGATATTTCCCGATAGCGCGGACCCGTCCCGGGTCTGGCGGCCCGACCCCGGTACCTGGTACGGCCGGGGCGGGTGAACACACAAGGAGAGAGCAATGCCCAAGCCCACCAAGGGCGCGCGTCTTGGCGGCAGCCCGGCGCACGAGCGGCTGATCCTGGCCAACCTTGCCACGGACCTGTTCCGCCACGGCAAGATCCGCACCACCGTCGCCAAGGCCAAGCGCCTTCGCCCGGTCGCGGAGCGCCTGATCACCAAGGCGAAGAAGGGCGACATCCACAACCGTCGCCAGGTGCTCACCGTCGTCAAGGACAAGGGCGTCGTTCACCACCTCTTCACCGAGATCGCGCCGACGTTCGCCGAGCGTCCCGGCGGCTACACCCGCATCACCAAGGTCGGTGCGCGTAAGGGCGACAACGCCCCAATGGCTGTCATCGAGCTGGTGACCGAGCCGCTGAACGGTGTCACCGTCTCCCGTCCGGCCGCGCCGGCCGCCGCCGAGGCGCCCGCCGCCCCGGCTGAGGAGAAGACCGAGGACAAGACCGAGGAGACCGCCCCGGCCGCGCAGGCCGAGGAGACCGAGGCTCCTGCCGAGGAGGCCCCGGCCGCCGAGGCGAAGAAGGACGAGGCCTGATCCATCAGGCTGCCGGGCCCGGACCCCTTCGTGGGGGCCGGGCCCTTTTCGCTTACCGGGAGGAAGATCGTGGTACGGCTCCGGCTCGACCTCGGCTATGACGGGGGCGGCTTTTCCGGGTGGGCCCGCCAGCCCGGGCTCCGTACGGTCCAGGGGGAGATCGAGCGGGCGCTGGGGCGGATCCTGCGGCTGCCCGAGCCGCCCGACCTGACCGTGGCCGGCCGCACGGACGCGGGCGTGCACGCCCGGGGGCAGGTGGCGCACGTCGACGTGTCGGACGAGGCGCTGGCGGAGCTTGACGGCAACAGCTCGGCGCCGCTCGGCGTGGACGAGAGGCTCGCTGCGCTGGTGCGGAGGTTCGGGGGAGTACTGGACCCCGATGTACGGATATTTCGTGTCTGCGTGGCTCCTGAGGGCTTTGACGCCCGGTTCTCCGCCGTCTCCCGGCGCTACGCGTACCGGATCAGCGACGCCGTCGGCGGCGTGGACCCGCTGCTGCGGCACGCGGTCGTCTGGCACAACCGGCCCCTCGACCTCGACGCGCTCAACGCCGCCGCCGCCCGGCTCCTTGGCGAGCACGACTTCGCCGCCTTCTGCAAGAAGCGCGAAGGCGCCACCACGATCCGAGAACTCCAGCGGCTCGACTGGATCCGCGAGGACAACGGCGTGCTCGTCGCCACCGTCGTCGCCGACGCGTTCTGCCACTCGATGGTGCGGGCGCTCGTCGGCTCGCTGCTGGCCGTCGGCGACGGACGGCGGCCGGTGCCGTGGCCAGGCGAGGTGCTCGCCCAGGCCGTACGCGACTCCGGCGTCCACGTGGCGCCCGCGCGCGGCCTCTGCCTCGAAGAGGTGACCTACCCGCCCGCGGCCGAACTCGCCGCGCGAGCCGCCGCCACCCGGCGCGTCCGCATGCTGCCGGGAGTCAGTTCTGGTTGATCCGCCGCTCCAGAACCTCCGCCGTCTCGTCCCGGAACGCGCTGCTGACCTTGATGAGCGTCTTCTCCTTGGCCTCCGGCGTGTGCCCGTCGGCGTGGGTGGCGTAACTGAAGACGATGTAGCGGCCCCACACCAGGCCCGCCGCGTAGCCGCCCGCGATGTGCACCCGGTCGCCGCCCGAGCCCGCCGCGCCGGGCAGCGCGCGGAACCAGACATTACGGCTCAGGTTCTTCGCCCGGTCGGCCTTGAGCGCCGCGTCCTTGCTGGGCAGCACCGCGATGCCGGTCGTCACCGCGTAGCGGCGCTTGGAGTCGACGTACGTGGCGCGTAGCACGCGGCTGCACTTGTGTTCGCGCAACGCCTCCGCGAACGGGCCCGCCGCCGCCTCGTCACACTTGGCCGCCAGGTCGGACTTCACCCGGGTGAACGAGGCGCCCGCGGCCGAGACCTTCTTCTCCGGGAACGCCTCCGCCAGCGACAGCTTCTTCGGGTCGGTGATCTCCGAGTTGAGGATCGACGCGCCGGCCGGCTCCTGAGGCGTGCTCGCGGGCGGGGCCGACGTCGGCGTCGGCGGCTGGACCGACGGCTGCGAGGCCGCCTCCGGCGTGGGCGAGCGCACCGACCTGACGGCGAAGAACCCGCCCGTCGCCACCCCGGCCAGCACCAGCACCCCCAGCGTCGCGAACAGCGCCCGCTTGCTCTTGCCCGGCTGCTTGACCGGCGGCATCGGCGCGAACGGCGGCTGCCTGAAAGCCTCCGGAGCCAGCGCCGGCAGGCTGTTGCCCGGGCCCTGGTGACGGTTGCCCCACACCTCGGGGCTGAACGGCAGCTCGGGGCCCTTGGCCGCCGGGTCCTCGTTCGGTGGCCAGACGGGCACGTCGCCGGGCTCGGGCTGGCGCTGGGTGCTCGGGTCGAACAGCGGGGCCGGCGGCTGCTTGACCCCCGGCATCGGCACCGGCACCCCACCGGCCTTCCGGCCAGCGGGGGGAGGAGCGGTGTCCCCGGTGGTGAACGGCGGGGGAGCGACCTGCCCGCGTCCGTTCTGGTCGTGCCCGGTCTGGTCGTGCGTGCCCTGGTCGGGTGCAGGCTGGGGGGAGGCGGCGGCGGGGAGAGCCGGTTCGGTGGGCTGACCGGCGGCAGGCTGAACGGGCCCGGTGGGCTGGCCGTGGGTCGGCGGCTGACCGTGGGCGTCGGGGTGACCGGACGTGACGGCCTCCCCGCGACCGTCCGGCTGACCGTGCGGGGCCGGAGCGTGCGTGGGCTTACCGTGCGGGGCCGGGGCGTGCGGGGCCGGGGCGTGCGGGGCCTGACCGTGGGGGGCCTGACCGTGCGGGGCCGGAGCGTGGGCGGTGGGTTGCCCTGGGGCACCCGGGTGGGCAGGCCCGTTGGGGTGGTCCGGGGCGGTGGCCGGGTGCTCGGCGGTGGGCTGGGGGGCGGGCGCTGCAGGTGGCTGGTGGGCTCCGGTGGCAGGCTCGGGCGCGGGGTGGGCGCGGTCGTCCGGGTGGTGCTGGGCCGAGCCGGTCGGCTCGGCGGCGTACCCGGAGGGCTGCTGTGCCTGGCCGGGGGCGGTCGGGTGGGGGACGTCGTCGGCCTCGGCCTCCAGCTCGCCGGTGGCGGCGGGCCAGGGCGGCATGGCGACCGGATCGGCGACCGGAGCGGGCCACACCTGCATGCCCGCTGCGGCGGCGGTGAACGCGGGCGGCGGCTCCCACTGCGGTCCGCCCGGCGCCGCCGGATCGGCGGTCCACCCCTGAGCGGCGGCCGCCTCGGCGGTCCATCCCTGGGCGGCGGCCGCCTCGGCGTTCTCCGGGTCGGCGAACCAGTCGTACGGCGCGGCGTCGCCGTCGTTCACCTCCCACGGCTGGGCGCCGGGGAACGCGGGCAGCGCCGACATCCCGCCGCCCTGCCCGTCCGCAGGGGGATGCCACTGCCCGGCAGTGCCGGGGGCCTCGTCGGCCGCCCGCCTGTGGGGGTCATCCTCGTACGTGTGCCCGGCCTGCGGGTAGCCGTACGTGGGTCCCGGGTGCGGTTCGTTCTCGTACGCGGGTCCCGGTGGGGGTGGGCTCGGCTGGTTGCCGTACGTGGGGCCTGATGGGGGCTGGTTCTCGTACGTGGGGCCCGGTTGCTGGGATTGTGCCTGGTCGGGGTTGTGCCACTGGTTGACGGGCTGGGCGGGGGGCCAGGCGGTGCCGGGGCGGGTGGCGCCGTCGTCCTGGGGGGTGGCCCAGGGAGCGGCGGGGGTGGCCTCGGTCGTCGGGGGCCAGGGCATGGGGGAGGGCGCGTCGCCCTGGGCGGGCCAGGGGCGCGTGGGCGGGGCTTCGGCGTGTGGGGGTTCGCCGTGTGGGGGTTCGGCGTGGGACGGCCATGGCGGGGTGGGCGGGGCGTCGCCGGCCGGGGTCGGCCACGGGGGCGGGACCTGGGGCTGGGGCGGCGTCCAGGGAACGGCGGCGTGCGGGGGGAGGCCGGCGGGCGGCCAGGCCATGGCGGGGCGGGTGTCGCCCTCCACCGGCGGGGTGTCGGCGACGGAGAGCCACGCCTCGGCCGGGGGCGTGTCGCCGGGCGCCGGCCAGCCTTCCCGGGCGGGCGGCTCGCCTTCGACCGACAGCCAGCCCTCCGCCTCCTCGGCGGTCGGCTCAGGGTAGACGGCCGGTGGCTGCTGCTCACCGCCGTGCTCGCCCGACCCCGCGTACGGGCTCGCCGCCTGCTCGCCGGACCCCGGGGCCGTCCCCGCATATGGGGACGCCGGGGGCTCGCCCGAGCCCGGGCCGTGGTCCGGGGGTGGGGGTGCGTAGGGGGCGGCGCGGTGGCCGCTTGGCGGTTCGCCCGGCGGCGGTTGATGGCCGAAGCTAGGCGGTGGCGTCGATGGTGCGGTCGCGGAGTCGGCTTCGCCACGCTCGTGCTCAGACCCGGGTCCCTGGCCACGCATAAGGGCGAGCCTAGCGAGAGTCGCTAGATCGTTCCCTAGGTATGAGCGTTCCCGGTCGGATCGATCGTCCTGTTTGCGGGGTTAACCGACCGGATGGCCGATATCAGGTTGCGCGCATCCCGGTCAGCGCCCGCCTGTCGAGGGCCTGGAAGACCGTTTGCTTGGTGATGTCCTCGGCCGCCTGGAAGAGCTGCTTCGACAGCTTCTTGTCGGGCTTGACGCCGTCCTTGCTCTGGAACCACACCAGCACCGCGTAGTGGCCATGCGCCCAGACCTTGGCGCCGCCGCTGCCCGAGCCGAGGAACTTGGTGATCTCGTCCTTGCCGGCGAGCGGCTTGACGTAGTCGGCGGTGCCGCCGGCCTTGGCCACCTTGGCGGCGCTCTTGTAGGTGTTGAGGTTGGCGACGCCGACGGTGCCGATCACCTTGCCGGACTTGTCGCGGAAGCTGGCCCGCATCATCTGGGTGCACTTGCCGCTCTTGAGTGCCTTGGCCATCTTGTCGCCGAGCACGCCGTCGGCGCACTTCTTGTCCTTGCTGGTGACCGTCATCTGGTAGGCGCGGCCGGAGACCGTGAACTTCTTGGCCCGGAAGAGTTCCTTGACCGTGAGCGGATCGGGGTCCGTACTGCGGCTGGCGGCGTAGCCGAACTCGCCGGGCGGGGGCGACGGGAGCGGGGCGGAGGTGCGCTGCTCGGAGTTGGCGGCGGTGGTGGCCGGGTCGTCGGCGTTGAACATGATCGCCAGGCCGCCGCCGAACAGGCCGAGCACGGCGACGCCGGCGACGACCGCCCAGAGCGGGCCGCGCGAGCGGTTCTCCTCGTCGTAGGGGCTCCAGGTCTGCCGGGGGCGCTTGCCTTCGGAGCGGTTGGAGCCGGACCTGCGGCCGCGCTTGGGCTCGTCCAGAGGCGCGTCGGCGTCGGGGTCCCCGTCCGGGGAGGGGGCGCCGTCCAGATTGAAAGCACCGCCGGGGTTGGGGCCGCCGCCACCCGGATTGAAAGCGCCACCCGAGTTGGGGCCGCCGCCGGGGTTGGGGCCGCCGCCCGGGTTGGGGGCGCCGCTGGAGTAAGGGGGGCCGCCCAGACCGCCGAGGCCGCCCTGGTTGGGGGCGCCGCCGGGGGGCGGAGGGCCGGCCGGGGTGAAGGCGCCGGCGAAGGAACCGGGGTCGGCGTCGGCCTTGCGGTCCCTGCGGGAGCGGCGGGGGGTGCTGTCCGTGCCGGATTCACGTTCGTCGGGAAAACCCATGCGGAGACATTACCGTGCGAAGGTCACGAGCGTCCGAAGTCCTGGGTCCACCAGATGCCCTCGGGGCTGGAGACCACGCCGACGCCGATGGCCTTGAAGTCGCAACTGAGGATGTTGCGCCGGTGGTCGGGGCTGTCGAGCCAGCCGCTCACGGCCTCCTCGGCGGAGGAGTAGCCGCGGCCGATGTTCTCGGCGGCGCCCGCGGGGTAGCCGGCGCGCTCCATGCGGTCCCAGGGCGAGGACCCGTCGGGCGATTCATGGGTGAACTGGCCGGAGCGGGCCATCTCGTACGAGTGCTCCCGGGCGGCCCTGGTCAGCCGGGCGTCGGCGCGCAGCGGGCCGCAGCCCTGCCTGGCGCGGGCGGTGTTGGTGAGGCGGACGACCTCGGAGGCCATGCCCGGCACGCTCTGTACGGGCTCGCTGTCGCGCAGGACCTGGACCGGCTCGTCGGCGGTGTAGCCGGGCACCTGGTCGGTGGGGCTGGGCGTGGGCCTGACCTGCCGGTGGCGGGCGCGGGGCGCGGCGGCGGTGGTGGTCTGGCGGGGCACGGCCTCGGCCATCGGCTGGGCGGCCCGCTTCTGCGCCGGGGCGGCGGCCTTGGGGGTGGCGGCCGGGGTGGCCTCGTTGAGGTAGATGTGGCCGGTCGGCACGGGATCGCCCGACATGCGGCCGAGCAGCACTCCGGTGAACAGCGCGGCCATGAGGCAGGCCAGCAGACCCAGATGGTTCCGGCGCCGTGCGCTCCGCTGGGTGTGCCGGGTGTGAGAACTCTGCCACATACCGCCACCAACGATAGGGATGTCTCGTCCTGGTGAAGAAGGGATCTCAGGGAACTGAAATAGAACCGTTCTGTGATCAGGTAGACTCGACCAGGGTTACCGGTCTTTTGACCTGCCGCCGTTCGGGCGGGTAACCTAATCGTTCGTTGTGTGCATAGGTCCAGCGTGACCAATGCGCGGCGCGTCCGGCGTCATCTCCCATCTGTGCGGAGACGGAAGGTCCGGGCCGTCGTGTGCCCGCACCGACCGACCCCAAGCGCTGCCGCATCCGGCAGCGCGCCGAAGACGCGAGCATAAAGAAGGCTACGACCGTGCGCACGTACTCACCGAAGCCCGCCGACGTCCAGCGTCAGTGGTACGTCATCGACGCGACCGATGTCGTGCTGGGCCGGCTGGCCAGCCACGTCGCGACCCTGCTCCGCGGCAAGCACAAGCCGATCTTCGCCAACCACGTCGACACCGGTGACTTCGTCATCGTCATCAACGCGGACAAGATCGCGCTCAGCGGCAACAAGCGTGAGCAGAAGAAGGCCTACCGCCACTCGGGTTACCCGGGCGGTCTGCGTTCCGTCAGCTATGGCGAGCTCATGGACAAGCGCCCGGACAAGGCCGTGGAGAAGGCCGTGAAGGGCATGCTGCCGAAGAACTCCCTCGGCCGGAAGATGGCCAAGAAGCTGAAGGTCTACGCGGGTTCCGAGCACCCGCACCAGGCCCAGCAGCCGGTGCCGTTCGAGATCACCCAGATCGCCCAGTAGTAGTTCGCGAAAGAGTTAGAGGAGAACCGTGGCTGAGCCCACCGGTGTCGAGACGGCCGTCGAGACGGCCGAGGTCGAGGACTACTCCGGCGAGGAGTTCCCGTCCGAGTACACCACCGAATCCACCGCCAGCGCTGACGCTCCCGTGCGCAAGCCCGTCACCACGGGCAACTCGTACGGCACCGGCCGCCGTAAGGAGGCGATCGCCCGCGTGCGCATCGTCCCCGGCACCGGCAAGTGGACGATCAACGGTCGTTCGCTGGACGTCTACTTCCCGAACAAGGTCCACCAGCAGATCGTCAACGAGCCCTTCGTGGTGCTCGGCGCCGAAGAGGCGTTCGACGTCATCGCGCGCATCGACGGCGGCGGCGTGACCGGTCAGGCCGGCGCGCTGCGCATGGGTCTGTCCCGCGCCCTGGCGATCCTGGACGTCGAGGTCAACCGCCCGCCGCTGAAGAAGGCCGGCTTCCTCACCCGTGACGCCCGCGCCACGGAGCGGAAGAAGTACGGCCTCAAGAAGGCCCGCAAGGCTCCGCAGTACAGCAAGCGCTAAGTTGGCGCGGCTTTTCGGCACCGACGGGGTACGTGGGGTCGCGGGACGCGACCTCACGGCCGAGCTCGCCATGGACCTTTCGGTCGCGGCGGCTCACGTCCTCGGCGATGCAGGCGTGTTCGCCGCCACCGGCTCCAGCGGCTCAGGCCGCAAGCAGCGGCCGGTGGCGGTCGTAGGCCGGGACCCGCGTGCCTCGGGAGAATTTCTCGAGGCCGCCGTGGTCGCCGGCCTCGCGTCGTCTGGAGTGGATGTGCTGCGCCTCGGCGTGCTGCCCACCCCGGCCGTCGCCCACCTCACCGCCGCGCTCGGCGCCGACCTCGGCGTCATGCTGTCGGCGTCGCACAACGCGGCGCCCGACAACGGCATCAAGTTCCTGGCGCGGGGCGGCTTCAAGCTGTCCGACGCGGTCGAGGACGAGATCGAGCGGCGGCTCGGCGAGGACTGGAGCCGTCCCGTCGGCGCGGCCGTCGGCCGGGTCCGCGACGCCTACGGTGAGGCCGACCGCTACATCACGCACGTCCTCGACACGGTGTCGGGGCGGCTGGACGGGCTGGACATCGTGGTCGACTGCGCCCACGGCGCGGCCCACATGGTGGCCCCGGAGGCGCTGCTGCGCGCGGGCGCCCGCGTCGAGGCGATCGGCGCCAGGCCCGACGGCCTCAACATCAACAACGGCTACGGCTCCACCCATCTGGACAAGCTCCAGCAGGTGGTGGTCTCGCGCGGCGCCGACCTGGGCATCGCCTACGACGGCGACGCCGACCGCTGCCTGGCGGTCGACCACACCGGCGCGATCGTCGACGGCGACCAGATCATGGCCATCCTCGCCGCCGACATGCACGCCGCCGGCACGCTGGCCAAGGACACGGTGGTCGCGACCGTCATGTCCAACCTGGGCTTCAAGCTGGCGATGCGCGAGGCGGGCATCACGGTGGTGGAGACCGCCGTCGGCGACCGTTACGTGCTGGAACGCATGAAGAGCGAAGGCTACAACCTGGGCGGCGAGCAGTCGGGCCACGTCATCATGCTCGACCACGCCACCACGGGCGACGGCCTGCTCACCTCGCTCCACCTGCTGTCGGTGGTCGCCCGTTCGGGGAGCACGCTGCGCGACCTGGCGTCCGTCATGACGGCGCTGCCGCAGATCCTGATCAACGTCAAGGACGTCGACCGGGGCAAGGCGTCGGCCGGCGAGCTCACCTCCGCGGTCGCCGAGGCCGAGGCGGAGCTGGGCGAGACGGGCCGGGTGCTGATCCGGCCCAGCGGCACCGAGCCGATGATCCGCGTGATGGTCGAGGCGGCCTCGGAGGAGCAGGCGACCAAGGTCGCCGAACGCCTCGCCGACGTCGTCCGCGTGGCCTGCGTCTGACGTCTTCTCCGGGTACGGGATCCCGTACCCGGAGATCGGTCACTCGTCGCCCGTGAGGGCGAAGCCGCGCAGGCGGTGGCCCGCCCAGAGGACGGCGCCGACGGTGACGACGACCAGGGCCGGGACGGCGAAGCCGAACGTGACCCGGGTGGTGAGGAACGGCGAGTCGGAGAGCTGGTCGGCGACGGTCAGGGCCCACCGCTGGATCGAGAACTGCTGCGCGCCGGGGACGAAGCCGCCGACGAGGCTCTCCCAGACGAGGGCGTAGGTGATGCCGATCGTGACCGCGTGGCGGGTGACGATGCCCAGGAGCAGGAAGACGGCGGCGTAGGCGATGCCGGCGACCAGGGCGCCGAGGGCGAAGCCGGGGGCGAGGCCGTCCTCGTTGCCGACCAGGAGCCAGACGGCGACGTAGGTGGGCACGGCGGCGAACAGCGCCAGGAGCGAGGCCGCCACCAGGAACTTCGTCCGTGTGATGGCCGGGCGGGAGATCGGCTTGGACAGCAGGTGGATGATGGTGCCGTCGTCGATCTCGGGGGCGATGACGCCGGTGCCGGCGATGAGGCCGAGCAGCGGCAGCATGGTGCCGATGGCGAACTTCTCCATCAGCAGCACGGCCGAGCGCTGGTCGTCGCTGCCGATGACGCGGAGCAGCACGGCCAGGCCGATGAGGGCGAGCGGCAGGAGGAGCAGCAGGATGATGCGCCGCCTGCCGAGCAGGGCCCGGTAGGTGATGCCTGCGACCACGGTGTTCATCAGGTGCTCCTGGTGATCAGGTAGGAGAAGACGCTCTCCAGGTCCTCGTCGGCGGGTGACACCTGCTGGAGGTGGACGCCCTCGGCGCGGGCCACGCGGGGGAGCAGGCGGGCGAAGCGCCGCAGCTCGGTGGCCTGCACCTCCAGCCCGTCGGGGCCGAGCGTGACGCCGCCGGTGGAGTCGTCGAGGAGGAGGGCCGCGGCCAGCCTGCGGTCGTCGCTGGAGCGGATCTTGAACAGGTGGGGCCGGTCGGTCATCAGGCGCCGGATCTCGCGGAAGTTGCCGGAGGCGGCGTGCCTGCCGGCGACCACGACCTCGATCTGCTGGGCGACCCGCTCGACCTCTTCGAGGATGTGGGAGCTGAACAGGATCGTCTTGCCGGCGGCGCCCATCGCGCGGATCAGGTCCATCAGGTGCATGCGCTGGCGCGGGTCCATGCCGTTGAAGGGCTCGTCCAGCAGGAGCACGTCCGGGTCGTGGACGAGTGCGGCGGCGACCTTGACGCGCTGGCGCATGCCCTTGGAGTAGGTCTCGACGCGGCGGTCCTTGGGGGCCTCCATCTCGACGGTGGCCAGGGCCTTGCGGGCGGCTTGGGCGGGGTCGGGCAGGCCGTGGAGCTTGGCGGCGGACAGGACGAACTGCCAGCCGGTGAGGAAGCCGTAGACGCCCTCCCGTTCGGGCACTAACCCGATATTTCGATAAATATGGTGGTTCTTCCAGACGTTCTGGCCGTCCAGCGTGACCGTGCCGCCGGAGGGCGCCAGGAAGCCGGCCATCATGTGCAGCAGCGTCGACTTGCCGGCGCCGTTGGGCCCGAGCAGCCCGGTCACCCCCGGCCCGATCGTCATCGTGACGTCGTTGACCGCGACGACGTTGCCGTACCAGCGCGACACCTGCGCGAGCTCGATCTTCATCGCGAGGCGGCCTTCCGGTAGCGGGCGGCCAGGACCGCCAGGGCGAGGCCGATGAGCGCCACCACGATGACGGCCGGCATCGGGCCGCCGGGGTAGGCGCCGTCGGCGTTGGGCGGGGTGTCGAACAGCCACACCTGCACCGCGTCGACCAGCCAGAACGGGTTCATCAGCCAGGCCCACGAGGCGGCCGAATGGTAGCCCGACATGTCCAGCGCGGTGTAGACGAGCGGGACCGAGGCGAAGGACAGCAGGTAGACGGCGATGACCGAGGCGACGCCGAGCCCGCGCCGGGGCGTCAGCGAGGCCAGTGCCAGGCCGAACGTGGCCAGCAGCAGCGCCAGCACCAGGGCCATCGACAGGGCGCCGAGGAACTCCTTGGTCTGCGGCGGCCCGTCGAGGTCGATGACCAGCTCGCCCACGTACATGAGGATCAGCGGCGCCGCGAGCATGAGGAACAGCGCCCCGGTCATGGCCGCGACCTTGGCCCCCACGTACGCGGTGACCGTGATCGGGCGCGACAGGTAGAGCGGCAGCACCCGGTGGCGCAGGTCGGGGGCGACGGCGGTGGGCGCCTGCGAGGCGAGGAAGATCGCCGCGATCGGCTGCATGATGACGGCGTAGCCGCTGTAGGTCATGGCGCGCTCGCCGAGCATCGCCATGACGGCGACGGACACGACGGCGGGCAGCAGCATGATGGTGGCCAGCGAGAACGGCATGATCTTGCTGCGCGCGGTGCGGCCGAGGCCGTAGATGCCGCGCAGGCTGTGGACGGCCAGCGCCCGCGTGGCGTGGCCGCCGCCGAGGCGGGGGCCGTCGTAGTGGCGATAGCCGATGTCGTAGATCTCAGACATGGGCCGCCTCCTCCCGGAAGACGTCCTCGATGCGGTGGCGGCCCTGCTCCAGCCGGATGAGGCACAGGTCGAGGTCGACGGCGGCGTCGCGGATCGCGTCGTAGGTGCCGGGGCCGGACACCTCGACGAGCAGCAGGCGGCCGTGCGGGCTGACCTTCTGGCCGAGCTCGGTCAAGCGGGCGGCCAGCGGCTCGGTGCCCTCGTCGACCTCGACCGTGACGGTCCGGGTCGCCTGGGTGAACTCGGTGATCGCCGAGGAGCGCAGCAGCCGCCCGGCGTCGATGACGATCACGTGGTCGCAGATCCGCTCAAGCTCGCCGAGCAGGTGTGAGGTGACCAGCACGCTGATGCCGAACTCGGTGCCGATGCGCCTGATCAGCGCCAGCATCTCGTCGCGGCCGCGCGGGTCGAGGCCGTTGGTCGGCTCGTCCAGGAAGATCAGCTTGGGGTCGTGGACGAGCGCCTGGGCCAGCTTGACCCGCTGCTTCATGCCGGTCGAGTAGCCGCCGATCGGGCGGTAGCGCTCCTCGGCCAGGCCCACGTGGCGCAGCACGTCGGCGGCCCGCTCGCGGGCGGCCGTGCGCGGCAGGCCGGACATGCGCGCCATGTGCACCACGAACTCGGTGGCCGACACGTCGGGCGGCAGGCACTCGTGCTCGGGCATGTAACCCACGAGCCTGCGGATGTCGGCGCCCCGGGTGGACACGTCGAGGTCGAGCACCCGGGCGGTCCCCGAGGAGGCGGGCAGCAGGCCGAGCAGGATCTTGATGAGCGTCGACTTGCCCGCGCCGTTCGCCCCGACGAGGCCGGTGACGCCGGTTCCGACGGTGACCGTGAGCTGGTCGAGCGCCGTGACGGTGGGGAAGCGTTTGGTCAGCCCCTCGGTGGCGAGGATGTGCATGCCCGGGACACTACCCGCCCAGGTGCTCGCGGGGCCTCGTCCCCGGGGATGAACGGCGTCCTACCTGAGGCCAGAATTTCCGCTGGACCCACAGGGTGGCGGTGCCGGCGATGACCATGCCGAGCACGTTCAGCGCGAGCTGCGAGACCGACCCGGCGACCGCCCGCCACTCGCCCAGGGCGAGCGCCACCGCCATGTAGCCGGCGGCGGGCACGGTGGTGACCGAGATGAACACGCCGATCAGCGCCGACGACTTGCCCGCCGTGACCGACAGCACCCCGGCGGCCCCGGCCAGCACGGCCACGATGAACGACCAGCGGTCGGGCGTGACGATGAAGCCGACCTCGACGTTCGTCCGCAGGCTCTCCGGGCCGATCCAGCCGAGCCGGTACGAGACGAACGCGCAGGCGAACGTGAGCCCGATCGCGAACGCGAACCCGGCGACCAGCGTCCGGAACGCCCCGATGATCAGGTGCAGCCGGCCGCCCAGCAGCCCGAAGCAGATCGCGGCCACCGCGCCGAACTCCGGCCCGAGCACCATCGCGCCGACGATGAGGATGACCGAGTCCTGCAGCACGGCGATGCCCGCGAGCTGCGTGGCGATGCCGAGGAAGGCCAGGTACGCCCAGGTGATGCGGGAGTCCGCGTGCACCTTCTGGGCCAGGTCCTCCCACACCACCGCGTCGTCGGGGTCGCCCGGCGCCTCCTCGACGGCTTCCTCGGCGGCCCTGGACAGGGCCATGTCGAGCTGCTCGGCCGCGATCGAGCCCTCGTCCTTGAGCCATTCGAGCCGGCCGATGACCTCGTTGGCCGACTCGCGCGCGAGGTCGCACAGCACCAGGTCGCCGGGCGGCCGGTGGGCGGCGCCCGGCAGGACCGCGACGTTGGTGACGCCGGCGCAGTCGTCGAGCACCTCCAGCACCTCGCCGGTGCGGTCGGCCGGGCTGATCAGACGCAGATGGAGCACCCGGCCATTGTCGTCCATCCGACGTTGACGTTCCGTTGAACGTGATCAGGCAGGCTGACTTCATGCGGATGTTGACATGTCATGACCACGGCGAGGAGTGCTGGTTCGCGGACATCGACGACCTGGGCTGTTCGGGGCGGTTCGCGAGTTACCTGTTCGACGAGGTGTTCAGGTCCGGCGAAGCCGTACCCGCCTGACGGAGTGGTCGGCACCCTTGTGCAGGACGAGGTCGGCGCGGCCGCGGGTGGGGGCGATGTTCTCGACGAGGTTGCGTTCGTTGATGTCGCGCCAGACGTTGACCGCGAATTCGGTGGCCTCTTCGTAGGACAGCTCGGCGATGTGCCGGAAGTAGGACTTGGGGTCCTCGAACGCGGTGCGGCGCAGCTTGTGGAACCGGTCGACGTACCAGGTGCGGATGTCCTCGACCTTGGCGTCCACGTAGATGGAGAAGTCGAAGTAGTCGTTGACGGCGAGTGAGGTGGGCGGGGCGGGCTGGAGGACGTTGAGCCCCTCGATGATCAGGATGTCGGGGTTCTGCACGGTCTGGCGGGCGCCGGGGACGATGTCGTACTCCAGGTGGCTGTAGACCGGTGCGTTCACCTCGGCCGCGCCCGCCTTGACCTCGGCCACGAACCGCACCAGCGCCCTGCGGTCGTAGCTCTCGGGGAAGCCCTTGCGGTGCATGATGCCCTTGGACTCCAGCACCGCGTTGGGGTAGAGGAAGCTGTCGGTGGTGATCAGCTCCACGTGGGGGTGTTCGGGCCAGCGGGCGAGCAGCGTGTGCAGCAGTCGCGCCGTCGTCGACTTGCCGACCGCGACGCTGCCCGCGATGCCGAGGATGTACGGCATCCGCCCGCCCGGTCGCCCGAGGAACGCGCTCAGCACGCTGCTGCGCTGCTGCGAACCGGTGAAGTGCAGGTTCAGCAGCCGCGTCAGCGGCAGGTAGATGTCGGTGACCTCGGCGAGGTCGATGGGGTCGTCGACGCCTCGCAGCTCTTCGAGCTCGTCCGCCGTGAGAGTCAAGGGCGTGTTCTTGCGGAGCTCGCTCCACTGCTCCCTGCTCAGTTCAACGTAACCGTTGTTCACCCTGGCAGCGTAGCGATGGTGTCAGAATGCGGTTCCGGCCGGGGTATCCACAGCCTGTGGACAAAATCGGGGGATTACCGATACTCAGTTCGGGGAATGAAGAGGGTTTTCGCATGGACCGAGTTCGCATGGACCGACGCGGCTTCCTGACCCGGGCCGTCCTGGCCGCCGGGCCGTTCGCCGGCGTGGCCTGCGCGGGGCAGCGCGGCGGCGCCGCCCCCGCGCCCGGTTACGGGCGGCTCGTCCCCGTCGCCGACCAGCGCGACGGCGAGGTGCGGCTGCACCTGCCCGAGGGGTTCCGCTACCGCTCGTTCAACGCGGCCGGGGAGAAGTTCTCCGACGGCAGCACGGTGCCCGGCAGGCACGACGGGATGGCCGCGTTCCCCGGGCCGCGCGGCAGCGCGATCCTGGTGCGCAACCACGAGGTCAACGGCCCCGTCGGCGCGTTCGGCGACGAGCGGCTCGCGTACGACCCGATGGCGGGCGGCGGCACGGCGACGCTGCGGGTCAGCCGCTACGGCGAGGTGGCCGAGAGCAGGCCGTCGCTGACCGGCACGATGATGAACTGCTCGGGCGGCCCGATGCCCTGGGGCGCCTGGGTGAGCTGCGAGGAGACCGTCAACGGGCCCGACGTGGGCGACGACTTCACCGGCGGCGACAACTCCCGGCTGACCGAGAAGCACGGCTATCTCTTCGAGGTGCCGCTCAAGGGCGTCTCGCGGGCCAGGCCGATCAGGGCCGCCGGGCGGTTCGCGCACGAGTCGGCGGCCTTCGACCCGGCCACCGGCACGCTCTACCTGACCGAGGACAACTTCGGCTTCCCGTCCGGCTTCTACCGCTACGTGCCGCCCCGGCATCCGATGCGCGAGGGGCGGCTGCTCGACGGCGGCAAGCTCCAGATGCTCGCCGTCGCCGACCGGCCGCGCGCCGACCTGTCCACCGGGCAGGAGCCCGGCGCGGCCTTCGCCACCACCTGGGTGGACATCGACGACCCCGACCCCGCGTTCACCGGCAGGCCGTCCAACGACGTCGCCGTGCAGGCGGTCGGCAGGCAGGGCCGGGCGGCGGGCGCGGCGATCTTCTCCAGGCTCGAAGGCGCCGTCTTCCACCAGGGCATCGTCTACTTCGTCTCCACCCAGGGCGGCGACCCCGCGCCCGGCGAGACGCCGCCCGACGGCTTCGGCCGGGGCCGCGGCCAGGTGTGGGCTTACGAGACGTGGAGCGGCCGGCTCCGGCTCGTCTACCAGTCGCCCCGCGCGGCCACCCTGGACCTGCCGGACAACGTGACCGTCAGCAGGCGCGGCACGCTGGTCCTGTGCGAGGACGGCGACGGCGACAACTACCTGCGCGGCCTCACCAGAGCCGGGAAGATCTTCGACTTCTGCCGCCTGGCCCCCATCCCGGGCGACGCGGGCGCGGAGTTCGCCGGCTCCGCCTTCGGCCCCGGCGGCCACACCCTGTACGTGAACGTCCAGTCCAAGCGGGGCCGCTCGTTCGCCATCTGGGGTCCCTGGCAGCGCGGCGACTTCTAGATAGCCTGGGCCCCATGATCCTGGGCATCGGGGTCGACGTCGTCGACATCGCGCGTTTCGAGGCCACGCTCAAGCGCACCCCCGCGCTGCGCGAGCGGCTGTTCACCGAGGTCGAGCAGCCGCTCGCCGTCCACTCGCTGGCGGCCAGGTTCGCCGCCAAGGAGGCCGTGGCCAAGGCGCTGGGCGCGCCCCCCGGGCTCGGCCACCGGGAGGCAGAGGTGCGCTGCGACCCCCACGGCAAGCCCGAGCTGTACGTCAGCGGCAAGGTGGCCGAGGTCGCCTACGGCCTCGGCGTCAAGCGCTGGCACGTCTCGCTCAGCCACGACGGCGGCATCGCCATCGCCTACGTGATCGCCGAAGGATGACGTGATGATCACCGCCTACACCGCCGACCAGATCAGGGCCGCCGAACAGGAGCTCATGGCCCGCCTGCCCGGCGGCACGCTCATGCTCCGCGCCGCCGCCGGCCTCGCCGCCGCGTGCGCGGGCCTGCTCGGCGGCGTGTACGGCAGCCGCGTCGTGCTGCTCGTGGGCAGCGGCGACAACGGCGGCGACGCCCTGTACGCGGGGGCGGCGCTCGCCAGGCGCGGGGCCGCGGTAGAGGCGGTGCTCGCCGGGTCGCGCACCCACGAGGCCGGGCTGGCGGCCTTCCGCGACGCGGGCGGGCGGATCGGCGACGCCGCCGCGCTGGACCGGGCCGACCTGGTCGTCGACGGCCTGGTCGGCATCGGGGCCACCGGCGCGCTCCGGGAGCCGTACGCCGCGCTCGCGGACCGGGCGGGGGCGGGCCCCGGGCTGGTCGTGGCCGTCGACGTGCCCAGCGGCGTGGACGCGAGCAGCGGGCGGGTGGCGGGCGCCGCCGTGCGCGCGCACCTGACCGTGACGATGGGCGCGTACAAGACGGGGTTGCTCGTCGATCCCGGGGCCGGGCACGCCGGGCGGGTCGAGCTGGTCGACATCGGGCTCGGCCCCTGGCTGCCGGAGCCGGACGTGACGGCGCTGACCCGCGACGACGTGCGCGAGCTGCTGCCGAGGCCGGGCGCGGAGTCCGACAAGTACCGCAGGGGCGTCGTCGGCGTCGCGGCCGGCAGCGACCTCTACACGGGCGCGGCGGTGCTCGCCGTCGGCGGGGCGCTGCGGGCGGGCGCGGGCATGGTCCGCTACGCCGGTCCCGCCGGGCCCGCGGACCAGGTGCGGGCGCGCTGGCCGGAGGCGGTCATCACCGAGCTGGCCGAGCCGTCGATCGACCGCGTCGGGCGGGTGCAGGCGTGGGTGCTCGGGCCGGGGCTCGGCACCGGCGGCTGGGCCCGCGAGCTGGCCACCCGGGTGCTCGCCTCGGACGTGCCGGTCCTGGTCGACGCCGACGGCCTGACCCTCGTGGCCAAGGAGCCGGGGCTGCTGCGCCGAGCCGCGCCCGTGCTCGTCACCCCGCACGCCGGCGAGCTGGCGCGCCTGACCGGGGCCGCGCGGGAGGAGATCGAGGCCGACCGGCTGGCGCACGCCCGCCGGGCCGCCGCCGAGCTGGGCGTGACCGTGCTGCTCAAGGGCTCCACCACGGTGGTGGCCGAGCCGGGCGGCGCGGCCCGCGTCAACACGACGGGCACCCCCTGGCTGGCCACCGGAGGCACCGGCGACGTCCTGTCCGGCATCGCCGGGGCGCTGCTCGCCCAGGGATTGAGCAGCGCCGACGCCGGAGCGTGCGGCGCCTGCCTGCACGGGCTCGCCGGACGCCGGGCCGCGGGCGGCGCGCCGCTGACCGCCGCCGACGTGGCGGACGCGGTGCCGTCGGCCATCAGGGAAATCGCGCTCGACCATCGGGACGAGCTGCCAAACTAGAGGTATGGACTCCCGGACGGCGACCCCCGCGCAGGCGCGCGTCGACCTCGCCGCGATCAGGCATAACGTGGCCCTGCTCAAGGACCGCGCCTCAGGCGCGGAGCTCATGGGGGCCGTCAAGGCCGACGCCTACGGGCACGGCCTGGTGCCCGCCTCGCGGGCCGCGCTGGAGGGCGGCGCGAGCCGGCTCGGCACCGCGTTCGTCAGGGAGGCGCTCGCGCTGCGCGAGGGCGGCGTCACCGCCCCCGTGCTGGCCTGGCTCCTCACCCCCGGCGAGCCCCTGGACGAGGCGCTGCGGGCCGACGTCGAGCTGTCGGCCGCGAGTGAGGAGCTGCTCGACGAGATCGCCGCCGCCGCCCGCCGCACCGGCGTCACCGCCCGCGTCCACCTGGAGGCCGACACCGGCATGAGCCGCGGCGGCGCCCCGCTCGCCGCCTGGCCCGCCCTGGTGGCCAGGGCGGTCGCGCTGCAGGCCGAGGGCGCCGTCGAGGTCACCGGGCTGTGGTCGCACTTCGCCTGCTCCGACATCCCGGGCCACTCCTCGATCGAGGCGCAGATCGACACGTTCGAGACGGCGCTGAAGCTGGCCGAGCAGGCCGGGGCCGGCGGCTCCCACGTGATCAGGCACCTGGCCAACTCCGCCGCCATCCTGACCCTGCCCCGGACCCACTACGACCTGGTCAGGCCCGGCATCGCCATGTACGGGCTGAGCCCGATCCCGGAGGCGGGCGACTTCGGGCTCACCCCGGCGATGACGCTGACGGCCCGCATCGCCCTCGCCAAACGCGTCCCTGAGGACTCCGGAGTGTCCTACGGACACCTTTACATCACGGATCGCGAGACGACGCTTGGCCTGGTGCCGCTCGGGTACGCCGACGGAATCCTGCGGCACGCGACGGGGCGGGCCGAGGTGCTGGCGGGAGGCCGTCGCAGGCTGGTGGCCGGTCGGGTGTGCATGGACCAGTTCATGATCGACGTGGGTGACGACCCGCTGGCCGCGGGCGACGAGGTCATCCTGTTCGGGCCGGGCGGTCAGGGCGAGCCGACCGCCCAGGAGTGGGCCGATACCCTCGGCACGATCACTCATGAGATCGTGACGAGGATCGGCGCTCGGGTGCCGAGGGTGTACGAAGGCTGAGGGACATGACGACGACAACACGGCGGAAGGTCGGCATCGCGGGCGCGCTCGTCGGCGCCGCCTCCGCGGGGATCGCCGCGGCCGCCATGGCCAAGCGCTACGCGGTCGGCCGCATCCGGCTGCGCCCCGACACCGAGGCGAGCGAGCCGTTCGGCGAGCTGCGCGGGCGCGAGCACACGCTGATCACCTCCGACGGCAGGGCGCTGCACGTCGAGGTCGACGGCCCCGACGACGCGCCGCTCACCCTCGTCTTCTGCCACGGCTACTGCCTCAGCCTGGAGTCGTGGCACTACCAGCGCCGCGAGCTGCGCGAGCAGCACCGCATGGTGCTGTGGGACCAGCGCTCCCACGGCCGCTCCCAGCGCGGCGCGGCCGACGACAGCACGATCGACCGGCTCGGCCAGGACCTGGCCGAGGTCATCGAGCAGTACGTGCCCGGCCCCTGCGTGCTCGTCGGCCACTCCATGGGCGGCATGACGATCATGGCGCTGGCCGACAGCCGCCCCGAGCTGTTCGGCGACAAGGTGCGCGGCGTGGCCCTGCTGTCCACCTCGGCCGGCAAGCTCGCCGAGCTGACCCTGGGCCTGCCCGCGCTGGCCTCCAAGGTCGTGCACAAGCTGGCCCCCACGACCGTGTCGATGCTGGGCCGCCGCGGCTCGTTCATCGACCGCACCCGCCACGCGGGCAGCGACATCGCCTTCCTCATGACCCGCTACATGGGCTTCGGCGACTCCAAGAACGTCAGCCCGACCGTGGTCGACTTCGCCGAGTCCATGATCCGGGGCACGCCGACCGAGGTGGTCGCCGACTTCTACCCGGCGCTGATGGACCACGACAAGCTGTCCGCGCTGCACGTCCTCGACCCCGTGCCCACCGCGATCATGGTGGGGGACAAGGACTGGCTGACCCCGCCGGACCACAGCCGGGCGATGGCCGAGGCGCTGCCCAAGGCCCAGCTCACCGAGGTGCCCGACACCTCGCACCTGCTCCAGCTCGAGCGGCCCGGCGTGGTCAACGACGCGCTGCGCGACCTGATCAAGAGGGTGGCGCTGTGAGGCTGCCGACCGCCGAGGAGATGCGCGCGTTCGGCGCCCGGCTGGCCGCCCGGCTGCGGCCCGGCGACCTGGTGGTCCTGTCGGGGCCGCTCGGCGCCGGCAAGACCACGCTGGTGCAGGGCATCGGCGAGGGCCTGAAGGTGCGCGGGCCGATCACCTCGCCCACGTTCGTCATCGCCCGCGTCCACCCGTCGCTGGCCGGCGGGCCGCCGCTGGTCCACGTCGACGCCTACCGGCTCGGCGGCGACCTGGAGGTGGACGACCTCGACCTCGACGCCTCGCTGGAAGACTCGGTGACCGTCGTCGAGTGGGGCGAGGGGCTGGTCGAGGGGCTGTCCGACGACCGGCTGGAGATCCACATCGACCGCGAGGCGGGTGACGAGGCCCGCCTGGTCACCCTGCGCGGCGTCGGCGCCCGCTGGGCCGACGACACGCCGTCTGAAGGGGCACAAGAGTAAAACCACCGCCATGCCCCGGTGATCCTGTCACCCTTGACGTATCACGCCGATGACATGAAACATGATCATTGGTAAGGGTTGGCCCAGAAATTCTGGGTATCAGGAGGGGCGGCATCCACGAAAACTGGTGGATGCTTGGTGAAAGACGGCGGAGTGGGGTGCGGCGGTGCTCAGGGTCAGCCAGGTCGCGTACGCGGGAGCCATCCTCATGATCGGCCTCGCCGGTTGTTCGGCGGAGGCGCAAACACCGCCGTCGGGGTCGGCCTCCCCGACAGTGAGTCCCACCGGCAGTCCCACTGGCAGCCCCACGGCGGCGCCCACCGCCACCACCAGTTCGACGGCGAGCCCGGCGGCCACCCGGCCGTCCATCCTGGTCCAGCTCAACCCCGACCGCGTCACCGCGGGCGAGACCTCGACCGTGTGGGTGCTGGCCAACTGCCCCGAGCCCACCGGCGGCCCCGCCCACAGCGGCACCGCGACGTCCCGGGCGTTCGTCAGCGGCGTCACGCTCAACCCGGCCGACGCCGCGACCTCCTCGCCCTCGCCGACCGGCGCCCGGGCTGGCGGCGCCTGGGTGCGCGGCCAGGCACAGGTCAACGGCACCGTCCGGCGCGGCTCCTACCGGGTCGACGTCAAGTGCGACGGCACCAACCACGTCGGCCGGGCCACGCTGCGCGTCCGCGCGCCCGAGCCGCTGCCCGACGACGTGCCCACCAAGGCCCCCAGGGCCGGCGGCGGCGGCACCTTCGGCAAGGACGTCGACGAGGGCTCGTCGATCCCGCTCGTGCCCGTGGGCCTGGCGCTCGGCGTCGCCGCCGCTGCCGGGATCGGGATCGCGGTCAAGCGCCGCCGGTCCTGAAGATGGCGCGTTCGGGACGGGTCGTCCTCGCGGGCGCCGTGACCGGCCTCGTGCTGGTCGCCTTCGGCAAGAACATGCAGTCCGCCCCCGAGGAGACGGCGGCCGGCGTGGTGCCCCGCAGCATCGACATCCCCTCGATCGACGTCGAGGCGCCGCTGATGAAGCTCGGGCTCAAGGACGGCGAGGTCGAGCTGCCGCCGTACGAGAAGCCCAAGGTCGCCGGCTGGTACACCGGCAGCGCCGTGCCGGGCGAGAAGGGCGCCTCCGTCATCGTCGGCCACGTCGACACCAAGACCTCGCCGGCCGTCTTCTACAAGCTCCGCCAGGTCCGCAAGGGCGAGACGGTCAAGGTCGAACGCAGCGACGGCAAGGTCGTCGAGTACAAGGTCACCGCGATCGAGCAGGTGCACAAGGACGACTTCCCGCTGCGCAAGGTCTACGTCGAGGACGGGCTCAAGCTCGTCACCTGCGGCGGCAAGTTCGACTACGCCAAGGGCGAGTACCTGGACAACATCATCGTGTACGCCAGCGAGGCCTGAAAAAGCGGTTGCGCCCCTCTGTGACGATGGAGGGCATGAGCGTGGACACCAGCCCGCCCGCGTCCGGCTCCCGGGTGCCCTGGTCCGAGGTGCACCCGGGCGTCCGCGAGGCGGTCGAGAAACTGCTCGGCGCGCCCGTCGCCGAGGCGGTCACCCAGGAGGGCGGCTTCTCCCCGGCCGCCGCCGTGCGGCTGCGCGCCGCCAACGGCCGCCGGGCCTTCGTCAAGGCCGTCGGCCCCGAGCCGAACGCCGAGGCGGTGCGCATCTACCGGGCCGAGGCCCGGGTCGCCGCCGCCCTGCCCGCCTCGGTGCCGGCGCCCCGGCTGCTCGACGCGTTCGAGCTCGACGGGTGGGTGGCGATGGCGTTCGAGGACGTCGAGGGCCGCCACCCGGCCATGCCGTGGCGGCGCGACGAGCTGGACCTGGTGCTCGACGCCGTCGAGCGGATGTCGGCCGCGCTCACGCCGTCACCGGTGGACGTGCCGCCGATCGGGGAGGTCATGGGGCCGTCCTTCCAGGGCTGGCGCAGGCTGCTCGGCGAGGACACCACCGGGCTCGACCCGTGGGCGCTGCGCCACCTGCCGGCGCTGGCCGAGCTGGAGTCCGGCTGGGCCGAGGCGGCGGCGGGCGACACGCTGGCCCACTGCGACCTGCGGGCCGACAACGTGCTCATCTCGGACGGGCGCGTCCACGTCGTCGACTGGCCGTGGGCGTCGCGGGCCGCCGCCTGGTACGACCGGGTGGCGATGCTGCCGTCGGTCGGCATGCAGGGCGGGCCGCCGCCGCACGAGCTGCTGCCCGACCCCGACCCGGACGTCACCAAGGCCGTCACCGCCCTCACCGGCTTCTTCGTCCGGCAGTCCCGCCAGCCGGCGCCGCCCGGCCTGCCGACCCTGCGCGCCTTCCAGCGGGCCCAGGGCGTGGTGGCGCTGGAATGGCTCAGACAGCGGACCGGCTGGTCCTGAAGCACCGGCAGCCGAATCGGCGGAGCGGCCGGGTCTGACCTGTCGGGCCGGTAGGCTAAGCAGTCGTGCTGGTCCTGGCCTTTGACACCGCGACGCCCGCCGTCACCGCCGCCCTTCACGACGGGCAGCGGGTGCTCGCCGAATCCACCACGATCGACGCGCGCCGCCACGGCGAGTTGCTCGTGCCCACCGTCGAGCGCGTCCTCGCCGAGGCGGGGGTCGCGCTGCGCGACGTCACGGCCGTCGTCGCGGGCAGCGGCCCCGGCCCCTACACGGGCCTGCGCGTCGGGCTGATGACCGCGCAGGGCCTGGCGACCACCCTCGGCGTGCCCGCCCACGGCATCTGCACGCTCGACGCCGTCGCCTACGGGTCCGGGCTGGAGGAGCCGTTCCTGGTCGCCACCGACGCGCGGCGCAAGGAGGTCTTCTGGGCCCGCTACTCCGACCGCCGCACGAGGGTCGACGGCCCGCACGTCGACCGGCCCGCCGACGTGCCCGTCGAGGGGCTGCCGGTGGCTGGGGCCGAGCTCTACCGCGACGTCCTGGGCCCCGCCGTCGCCCCCGCCTATCCGTACGCCGGGTTCCTGGCCGCGCTCGCGGCCGAGCGGATCGCGGCGGGCGCCCCGCTCGACCCGCCGCGCCCGATCTACCTGCGCCGCCCCGACGCCGTGGTGCCCGGGGCGCCCAAGAAGGTGACGGCGTGAAGCTGCGGCAGATGACCGAGGCCGACCTGCCGGCGGTCATGGCGATCGAGCGGGCCACGTTCCCGCGCGACGCGTGGAGCGAGGGCATGATGCGCGGCGAGCTGGCCGACCAGCCGCGCACCCGCCACTACGTGGTGGCCCTGGTCGAGGAGCAGATCGTCGGCTACGCCGGGCTCGCCGTCGCCGCCGACCAGGCCGACGTGCAGACGATCGCGGTGCTCGACACCCACCGCGGCACCGGCGTCGGCGGCGCCATGCTCTCCGCCCTGCTGCAGGAGGCCGGCCGCAGGGGAGCCAGGGAGATCTTCCTGGAGGTGCGCGAGGACAACCCGGTCGCCCGCGGCGTCTACACGCACTTCGGGTTCGAGGAGATCGGCACCCGCCGCCGCTACTACGAGGACGGCACCGACGCGATCATGATGAGAAGGAAGCTGGATGGCTGACGCACCCCTGGTCCTGGGCATCGAGACGTCCTGCGACGAGACCGGCATCGGCATCGTCAGAGGCCACACGCTGCTGGCCAACACCATCGCCTCCAGCATGGACGAGCACGCCCGCTTCGGCGGCGTGGTGCCGGAGGTGGCCTCGCGGGCGCACCTGGAGGCCATGACGCCGACGGTCGAGGCCGCGCTGTCCGCCGCCGGGCTGAAGTTCTCCGACATCGACGCCATCGCCGTCACCGCCGGACCGGGGCTGGCCGGGGCGCTGCTCGTCGGCGTCGCCGCCGCCAAGTCCTACGCGCTCGGCCTCGGCGTGCCCCTCTACGGCGTCAACCACCTGGCCGCGCACGTCGCCGTCGACCAGCTCGAACACGGGCCGCTGCCCAAGCCGTGCATCGCCCTGCTCGTCTCCGGCGGCCACTCCTCGCTGCTGCTGGTGCCCGACGTGGCCGAGGACGTGATCTCGCTCGGCTCGACCGTCGACGACGCGGCGGGCGAGGCGTTCGACAAGGTGGCGCGGGTGCTCGGGCTGCCGTTCCCCGGCGGGCCGCACATCGACCGGGCCGCCCGCGACGGCTCCGGCACCGCCGTCGCCTTCCCGCGCGGCAAGATGGACGACGGCACGCTCGACTTCTCCTTCTCCGGGCTCAAGACCGCCGTCGCCCGCTGGGTGGAGGCCCGCGAGTCGTCCGGCGAGCGCATCCACGTGCCCGACGTGGCCGCCTCCTTCCAGGAGGCCGTGGTCGACGTGCTCACCCGCAAGGCGCTTCAGGCGTGCAAGAAGTACGAGGTGCACGACCTGCTCATCGGCGGCGGCGTGGCGGCCAACTCACGGTTGCGCGCGCTGGCCCAGGAGCGGTGCGACGCGGCGGGCGTCCGGCTGCGGGTGCCCCGGCCCGGCCTGTGCACCGACAACGGCGCCATGGTCGCCGCGCTCGGCTCCGACCTGGTGGCGGCCGGGGTGACGCCGTCGACGCTGGAGATCCCGGCCGACTCCTCGCTGCCGATCACCACCGTCCACGTGTGAGGCTGCACTAGTGCAACTCGGGGGAATTTCCCCTGCTGGGAAGGCTTTTCCGGGCCCTCTGCGTACGTTGTCAGCATGAAGTACACAGAGGGCCCGTTCGCGCCCGTCACCGAGGAAGTCACGGCCTACGACCTGCCGGTCACCGGGCGCGTGCCGGCCGAGCTCAACGGCCGCTACCTGCGCAACGGCCCCAACCCGCTGGGCATCGAGGACCCCGCCGTGCACATCTGGGGCATGGGCCAGGGCATGGTGCACGGGGTGCGGCTGCGCGACGGCCGGGCCGAGTGGTACCGCAACCGCTGGGTCCGCACGCCCGGCCACGGGCCGATGGTGCACGTGATCGAGCACGCCGCCCGCACGTTCGCGCTGGCGGAGGGCGGGCTGCCGCCGGCCGAGCTGGACGCCGAGCTCGGCACGGTGGGCGTGTGCGCGCTCGGCGGCACCCCCGAGGGCTTCACGGCCGGCGCCCACTCCAAGCACGACCCGCTCACCGGCGCGCTGCACTCGCTGTCGTACCAGGTGGGCCAGAGCTTCGTGCAGTACATCGTGACCGGCCCCGACGCCGCCGTGGTGGCGAGCACGTCGATCCCGCTCACGCGGACGCCGTTCATGCACGACTTCGCGCTCACCGAGAACCACGTCGTCCTGTGGGACACGCCGCTCGGGTTCGACGGGTTCGAGTGCCGCTGGCTGCCCGGGCACCCCACCCGGGTGGGCGTCATGCCGCGCGCCGGCGGCGAGGTGCGCTGGCTGGAGATCGATCCGGTGCACGTCAGCCACACGCTCAACGCCTACGAGGACGGCGGCGCGATCGTCGTGGACCTGGTCACCGCCGACGGGCCGTTCGACCCGGCCGACCCCGGCGGCATCCGCCCCGCCCTGGACCGGTGGACGATCGAGACCGGCCGGGTCGTCCAGCGGCGCCTCGACGACCGGCCGCAGGACTTCCCGCGCCTGAACGAGTCACGCACCTCCCGCCGCCACCGCTACGGCTACGCGGCGGCCACGGACCTGTACGGCATCCCGTTCACGCCCGCGGGCGCGCCTCCCGACGACGCCTTCACCAACGCCCTGGTCAAGCACGACCTGGACCGCGGCACCACCGAGGTGCACGGCTTCGGCCGGGGCGAGTCGGTCGGGGAGGCCGTGTTCGCCGCCACGGGGACCGGCGAGGACGACGGGTACCTGCTCACGTACGTGTCCGACCCGGAGCGCGGCGCGAGCGACCTGGTGATCCTGTCGGCGCAGGACTTCACCGGCGCCCCCGTCGCCAGGATCCACCTTCCCGTACGGGTGCCGCTCGGGCTGCACGGCAGCTGGCTGCCCGAGCCCGTGTGACACTGTTGGATCGTGACCGACCCCCGTCCGCCCTACCAGCGGATCGTCGCCGACATCGAGCGGCGCGTCGCCGAGGGCGAGCTGCGACCCGGTGATCCGGTCCCCACGACCCGGGCGATCATGCGGGAGTGGGGCGTGGCGATGGCGACCGCCACCAAGGCGCTGACCGCGCTCAAGCAGGCGGGCGTCATCGAGTCGGCGCCCCGGGTGGGCTCCGTGGTCGCCGCCCAGGCCGCCCCCAGGCGCTCCGCCGAGACGCTCGAACGCGACCGGATCGTCCGCGCCGCCATCGAGATCGCCGACGTCGACGGGCTGGCCTCGCTGTCCATGCGCTCGGTCGGCTCCCGGCTCGGCGTGGCGACGATGTCGCTCTACCGCCACGTCGAGTCGAAGGGCGAGCTGGCCCGGCTGATGGCCGACGCGGCGTTCGCCGAGATCGACTATCCCGAGCCGCCGCCGGGCTGGCGCTCCCACCTGCGGGTGGCCGCCCGGTTGCAGTGGGCGGCCTACCAGCGTCACCCGTGGCTGCCCCGGGTGGTGTCGGTCACCAGGCCGATCGTGCTGCCCGGCATGGTGGCCTACGCCCAGTGGTCGCTGCGGGCGCTGGACGACCTCGGGCTGCCCGCCGACACGCGGCTGCTCGTCTACGCCACCCTGGTCAACTACGTGCGCGGCACGGCGGTCAACATCGAGAGCGAGACCGACGCCGAGCGTGACACCGGGCTGACCAGCACGCAGTGGATGTCGCGGCGCCTGACGGTCGAGGGACGGCTCATCAAGCAGGTGACCGACCCCAGGGTGGCGATCGACCTGGAGACGATCTTCGCGTTCGGTCTCGAACGGGTGCTGGACGGGCTGTCGACCGTCATCACGCCGCGGCGCTGAGCGGCCGCGTCAGTCCTTGGCGCGGGTCGGCCGCAGCAGGGCCTCGGCCAGGGCCAGCATGGTCTCCTCCAGGGCTCCCAGGCGCTTGTTGAGGTCGGCTGTGGCGGGCTCGACGATGCCGGAGACCGTCTCGGCCAGCGCGTCGCGGTCGGGGCGGGAGCGGACGACCTCGGTGAGCGACGTCGCGGCCTCGGTCAGCCGCCGCAGGTGCTCGTCGCGGTGGGTGTCGAGCAGCTCGCCGATGCGCTCGTCGATGGCCAGCGCGGCCGGGAGCCTGCCGATGGTCTCGCCGACGCTCTCCAAGGCCTCGCTGGCCTGCTCGGAGCGGGTGGTGAGGCCGCTGAGGTGGGCGTCGAGGCCGTCGACCCGGGTGACCAGGTGCTCCTCGGCCGCGGCCAGGCGCTCGGCCAGCGCGTCGAACCGGTCGCCCTGGCCGCCGAGGCGCTCGGCGAGCGCGTCGAAGTGCTCGTCGTGCTCGCCGAGCCGGCTGTCGAGGCGGTCGAAGCGCTCGTCGTGGCCGCCGAGCTGCTTGGCCAGGGTGTCGAAGTGGCCGTCGTGGCCGTGGAGGCGGTCGGTGAGGGCGTCGAGGCGCTTGTCGTGGCCGGTGAGGCTCTGCGCGAGGGCGTCGAAGCGGGCGGCGTGGCCGGTGAGCTCTCCGTTCATCGAGCTGAGGCGGCCGTCGACGGAGGCCAGGCGGGTGCCGAAGCCGTCGAGGCGCGTGTCGGTGGCGGCGGCGCGGCCGTCGAGGCTCTGCAGGCGGCCCTCGATCCCGGCCAGCGTCTCGTCGGTGCTCTCGAAGCGCACGTCGACGCTCTCCAGGCGCGAGTCGATCGCGACGAGCCGCCCGTCGACCCGGTCGATCCGGCCGTCGACGCCGTCGAAGCGTCCGCCGAGCCGCTGCTCGGCGTCGTCGAGGCGGCCGAGCAGCCGCTCCTCCAGCGCGTCGACCTTGGCCGTGACCTGCTCGGTCGTGGTGGTGAGCTGCTGGGCGGCGAGGGCCAGGCGCTCGTCGAGGCTGTCGGACAGGTCGAGCATCACGCCCTCGACCCGCTCGGTGCGCGAGTGGAGCTCGGCCAGCGACTTGTCGATGCGGGTGAAGCGCCCGGCGGCGACCTCCATGCCGGCGCTGACCTGCGCCAGCTTGCTGGTGACCTCGCCCATCCGCTGGGTCACCCCGTCGGTGACCTCCAGCACCGACTGCAGCCGGCTCAGCGCCTCCTCGACGCTCTCGGACACGGTGCCGAGGTCGGCGCGCAGCTTGGGCAGCTCCAGGATCGGGTGGACCCGCTGGCTGACCGCGTCCACCCGGGTGTCGACGCCGCCGACCTGCTCGCCGACGGCGTCGACGTGGTCGCGCACCGCCTCGACGTGCTGGGCCAGCCCTTCGGCCCACATGGGCGGTTTGGCGGCGATGTCGTCGAGCCGTCCGGAGACGGTCTCCAGGGTGCCGCTCAGCCCGCCGAGCTCACGCTCGCGCACCTCGCGGAGGAGCCATTCCATGCCCTCCAGCCGCTGCCGGATCTCGTCGAGGACGGCTCCCTGCGTGCGCTGTTCGTACACGTGATCCTGGGCGGCACGCGCCAGCAGCTCCCGCATCCTGTCGGAGATGGCGGTCTGGCCGCCTGCCTGCAGAAGGGTGGTGGTGTGGTTGGAATGGTCCACCGAAAGGCTCCTTCGCTGTCGACGGTCTGCCGCGTGGCGGTGGGGTTGGGTCCGATGTGCAAGTGAAAGAAGGAGAACGCGGCTCACCGCAATAGGGGGGAGAACTCCCGCCCGGCTACCTTAGCCTTTCGATCAAGGTCCGTCATCGGCGAAGGAGAAGATCGCTCTTATGATGGAATCGTCCAGATTTGTCATTCACGCAGGTCGTGACGGGCGGCAGATCAGAACGGATGGTTTATCCATAATCCTCGTCAGAATGACGACGGCGGATTCTTCACCGGAAAGCCGGAGGTCGCCGCGCAGCCGCTCGATATCCACAGCCGATCCGCGCTTTTTAATGGTGACATTTCCGACGCGGCGTGCCCGCAGCGCCGCTCTGAGCCGTTTGAGCGAGAACGGCAGCGTCTCGACCACCTCGTACCGCGCGGCCCACGGCGTGTCGACCGGCTCGTCCCCCGAGATGTAGGCGATCATCGGGTCGGCCAGCCACCCGCCCACCAGCTCGGCCACCTCGCCCACCAGATGCGCCCGCACCGCGGCCCCGTCCGGCTCGTACACATAGCGCCCCACCGGCCCGGTGCCGGCCTCGACCCCGGTGGCGGTCAGCGTGTGACCGCCCGGCAGGAGCGTCGCCCGCCGCCCGGGCTCGCCGGCGCCCGTCCAGAGCGCGGCCTCCTTCACCTCGCCCTTGTACGAGACCCACTCGGCCTGCGCCTGCGCGGGGATGAACTCGTACGGGATGCCGGGGGCGACCTTGAGGCAGGCCAGGCGCGCCCGGGAGAGCAGGTCGAGGACGACGGGCCAGGGCGGCGAGTAGGACATCGGGTCGAACGTGCGGCCCCGCGAGCCGCGCCTGGCCGGGTCGGCGAACAGCACGTCGTGGTCCTCGGGCCGCACGGTCGCGGCGTCGGCCACCCGCACGGTGACGCGCTCCCCTAGGCCGAGCGCGTCGGCGTTGGCGCGGGCGACGGCGGCGGTCAGCGGGTCGGCGTCGACGGCCTCGACCGTGCGACCGGCGCGGGCCAGCGCCAGGAAGTCGCCGCCGATGCCGCAGCAGGCGTCGGCGACGCGCGGCCCGGCGCCGCACTCGGCCAGGCGGCGGGCCCGGTGCTCGGCGACCTCGGCGCGGGTGGACTGTTCGAGGCCGTGCGGGGTGAAGAACATGCGCGCCGCGTCGGCGCCGAACTTGGCGGCAGCCCGCTCGCGCAGCCCCGCCTGGGTGAGCGCCGCCGAGGTCAGGGCGGCGTCGTAGGTGCGGCGCAGCCGGGTGGCCGCCGCGACCGGGTCGGCGCCGGCGAGCTCCTCCGCCTCGGCCAGCGCCCGCAGGCCGCGCGGTGTCAGCAGCTCGGTGAAGGCGTCCAGGTCCACGACGTACGACGGTAGTGCACGCGGCGGGCCGGCTCAGAGATCGGTGTCGTGCAGGGAGACGAGCAGCTTGCGCAGCAGCCCGGCCAGGGCGGCGCGCTCGTCGTCGTCGAGCCCGGCCAGCAGGTCGCGCTCGTTGTCGAGGTGCCCCTCCAGCACGTCGTCGACCAGGCGCAGCCCCTCGGGAGTGAGCGAGACCAGGATCATGCGGCGGTTTCCCGGCGCAGGCCGGCGGTCGACCAGGCCGCGCTCGACCAGGCGGTCCATGCGGTTGGTGAGCGCGCCGGGGCTGACCATGGCGGAGGAGGACAGGTCCTTCATGCACATGGTGTGGCTCTCGCCGCTGCGCAGCAGCGTGGCCAGCATGTCGAACTCCCAGGGCTCCAGGCCGCGCCCGGCCAGGAACTCCTTCACGCCGCGTTCGAGCAGGCGCGACAGGCGGGAGACCCGGCCGACGACGCCCATGGGCGAGGCGTCCAGGCCGGGGCAGGCCCGCGCCCACTGTCCGAGGATCACGTCGACGGCGTCTTCCATACGCCCGACGATATCAAAAATTTCGACGTTGAAATTTCTGGGGAGCCGCGCTAGTTTTCCGGAGTGTCGAAGTGTTCAACGTCGAAGTGTTCGAGGTGGAAGACATGAAGGTGCTGGTGCTGGGCGCGACGGGCTACATCGGCGGAGTGCTGGTCGAGCGGCTGATCGAGCGCGGCCACGAGGTCGCGGCGCTGGTGCGGCCGTCGGCCGACGGGAGCAGGCGGGTGCCCGGGGCGGCCGACGAGCGCCACGGCGACCTGGCGGACCCGGCGTCGGTCGCCGCCGCGCTGACCGCCGACGTCGACGCCGTGGTGCACGCCGCCGAGCTGACCGGCGACCGGGAGACCGACCTGGCCTCCGTCGGCGCGCTCGCCGCCTCCGGGAAGCGGGTGACGTACGTGAGCGGGGTCTGGGTGCTCGGCGAGGTGGACGGCGGGGACGAGGAGAGCCCGGCCGACCCCGTCCCGCTGGTCGCCTACCGCGACCAGGTCGAGCGGCTCGTGCTCGACGGCGGCGGGGCGGTGGTCCGGCCGGGCGTCGTCCACGGCCGGGGCGGCGGCATCCCCGCGCTGCTGCGCGAGCAGGCGGCCCGGCGCGATAAGGGCGTGTACGTGACCGCCGGGGGAGTGCCCGCCTGGACGGCCGTGCACGTGGACGACCTGGCGGACCTGCTCGTCGCGGTCGTGGAGAAGGGGGAGGCGCGGATCTACCACGCCATCGCCGAGGAGGGCGTGCCCGTGGACGCCGTCGCCGAGGCGGCCGGTGTGGCGGCCGGTGTGGGCGCCGTCGCGGAGCCGTGGCCGCTCGCGGAGGCCGCCGGAGTGCTGGGCGAGGGATTCGCCCAGGCCCTCGCGCTCAGCCAGCGCATCGGCGCGTCGCGCACCCGGGCGGCCCTGGGCTGGAACCCCGGCCGGGCCGGGATCGTGGCCGACCTGGCGGAAGGCTCCTACGCCTGATCGCCCAGAGCTGACGCGTTCGTGTTGACTGTCAAGCCCCTCTTGCATATGTTTCCTGTTGGCACTCTCCCCTTGAGAGTGCCAACTGTGCGACGAGGCAGGTCTGGCACCCGCGACGGCAGGCCCCGCTGGTCGCCTCTTCTGATCATTCAAATCTGAAGGGGAGGTCCGATCGTGACGACCGCCACCAAGGTTCCCGTTAAGCCGCTCGGCGACCGCATCGTGGTTCAGCCGCTTGAGGCAGAGCAGACCACCGCTTCCGGCCTGGTCATCCCGGACACCGCCAAGGAGAAGCCGCAGGAGGGCAAGGTCCTCGCGGTGGGCCCGGGCAACTGGGACGAGGACGGCGACAAGCGGATTCCGCTCGACGTCTCCGAGGGCGACATCGTCCTCTACAGCAAGTACGGCGGCACCGAGGTCAAGTACGGCGGCGAGGAGTACCTCGTGCTCTCCGCCCGCGACGTTCTCGCGATCATCGAGAAGTAAGCCGGTCGTGTCGGGCCCCGGGCGCTCCCAAGGCGGCCGGGGCTTTCGACGCTAGGAGAGGACTTTCAGCAAAATGGCGAAGATTCTGGAGTTCGACGAGGACGCCCGCCGCGCGCTTGAGCGCGGAGTCAACGCCCTCGCGGACGCCGTGAAGGTTACCCTCGGCCCGCGTGGCCGCAACGTCGTCATCGACAAGAAGTTCGGTGCTCCGACGATCACCAACGACGGTGTCACCATCGCTCGCGAGGTCGAGCTGGAGGACCGTTACGAGAACCTCGGCGCCCAGCTCGCCAAGGAAGTTGCCACCAAGACCAACGACATCGCGGGTGACGGCACCACCACCGCGACCGTCCTGGCCCAGGCCATGGTCCGCGAGGGCCTGCGCAACGTGGCGGCCGGCGCCTCGCCGCTGTCGCTCAAGCGCGGCATCGACAAGGCCGCCAAGGACGTCAGCGACAGGCTGCTCGCCTCGGCCATCCCGGTCGAGGACAAGAAGGCCATCGCCGACGTGGCGACGATCTCCGCCCAGGACGCCAAGATCGGTGACCTGATCGCCGAGGCGTTCGACAAGGTCGGCAAGGACGGCGTGCTGACCGTCGAAGAGTCCAACGCCATGGGCATGGAGCTCGAGTTCACCGAGGGCCTGCAGTTCGACAAGGGTTACCTGTCGGCCTACATGGTGACCGACTCCGAGCGGATGGAGTCCGTCCTGGAGGACGCCTACATCCTGCTCACCCAGGGCAAGGTCTCCTCCATCGCGGACTTCCTGCCGCTGCTGGAGCAGATCGCCCAGACGAAGAAGCCGCTGCTCGTGGTCGCCGAGGACGTCGAGGGCGAGGCCCTGGCCGTCCTGGTCACCAACAAGATCCGCGGCACCTTCACCTCCGTCGCCGTCAAGGCTCCGGGCTTCGGCGACCGCCGCAAGGCGATGCTGCAGGACATGGCCATCCTCACCGGCGGCCAGGTCGTCAGCGAGGAGGTCGGCCTCAAGCTGGAGAACGTCGGCCTGGAGGTGCTCGGCACCGCCCGCCGCATCGTCGTCACCAAGGACGCCACGACCATCGTCGACGGCGCCGGCGACCCTGCCGCGATCGAGGACCGGGTCAAGGAGATCAAGCTCGCCATCGAGCAGTCCGACTCCGACTGGGACCGCGAGAAGCTCCAGGAGCGCCTGGCCAAGCTCGCGGGCGGCGTGTGCGTGCTGCGCGTCGGCGCGGCCACCGAGGTGGAGCTCAAGGAGAAGAAGCACCGCCTCGAGGACGCGATCTCCGCGACGCGCGCCGCGATCGAGGAGGGCATCGTCTCCGGCGGCGGCTCCGCGCTGATCCACGTCTCCAAGGACCTCGACGACCTCGGCCTGACGGGCGACGAGGCGACCGGTGTCAACATCGTGCGCCGCGCGCTGGTCGAGCCGGCCCGCTGGATCGCCGAGAACGCCGGCCTGGAGGGCTACGTCGTCACCCACAAGGTGGCGGAGCTGCCTGCGGGCCACGGCCTCAACGCGGCCACCGGCGAGTACGGCGACCTGCTCGCGCAGGGCGTCAACGACCCGGTCAAGGTCACTCGCTCGGCGGTGCAGAACGCGGCGTCGATCGCGGGCATGCTGCTGACCACCGAGGCCCTCGTGGTGGACAAGCCCGAGGAGGAGGCCCCGGCCGGCGGCCAGGGTCACGGCCACGGGCACGGCCACTAGGGTTCGCTGTAACGCGCTTCGGCCCGCACCGGGATTCCGGTGCGGGCCGTTTCGTTGTTTGTAGCGCTATGTCACATTTTTCTGTGAAATATTGTTTATCTGAGTAAACCTGGAGTGCGGGTTAAGCGTCCGTGGTCTGACGAATGTCGTGCCATTTGGCTTATAACGTGAAACAATCTGCCAGGCATAAAGGCTTAGTGTTGTCACTCGATTACTATCGGTTATCGTCGCTTCAATGTGACCAATCCGTAGCCGTTCGCCATGACGACAGGCCGGAGCGGGCCGGGCATCATGCCTAACGTGAGCGAGGGAAGCGTCGCCGACGCCAAAATTGGGGTAAGGCTCGCGTCGAGACTTCCGGCACGGACGGATGACTCCGACCTAAGAGAACTGACGAGCCTCGCGGTGCAGGGAGATCGCAGTGCGATCGAATCCTTGCTCGGCGAGTTGCGTCCGATGGTGGTGCGCTATTGCCGCGCCAGGCTGGGCCGCGTTTCGGGGCAATATCACATTGCCGATGACGTGGCCCAGGAGGTGTGCATCGCGGTCCTGTCCGCGCTGCCGCGATACCGCGACATGGGGCGGCCGTTCGCGTCGTTCGTCTTCGGGATCGCCTCGCACAAGGTGGCCGACGCGCTGCGCAGCTCCGTGCGCTCGGCCGTGCCGACCCAGGATCTCCCCGACGGGCCCGACGACGGGCCGGGGCCGGAGGAGACCGTCGTCCGCTACATCGAGGTCGAGCACGCCCGCAGGCTGCTCGCCCGGCTGCCGCCCAACCAGCGCGAGCTGCTGCTGTTGCGGGTGGTGTCGGGGCTGTCGGCCGAGGAGACCGGTAATGTACTCGGCATGTCACCAGGTGCCGTACGCGTCGCCCAGCACCGGGCGCTGGCCAGGCTGAGGCAGATGGCCGAGCTGGAGTCGGCTTGACCCCTGAGGAAGAGAGCGACGCGCTGCTCGACGCGCTCGCGGCCGGTGAGCTGCCCGACAGCGGCGACCCGGCCGCCCGGGTGCTCGCGGCCCTGGTCGGCGACGTGCTCGATCAGCGGCGTTCCTCCGTGTCGATGACGCCGTCGACGTAGCCTCGCGCGTACTCCCAGGTGACGTAGGCGGCCGGATCGGGCTGGAAGGCCGGCTCGTGCATCTGGGGCTGGCCCAGCTCGATCATCTGGCGCAGGTTGCCGCGCAGCAGGTCCCAGTCGAAGAAGTGCTGCTCGCCGCACTCCGGGCAGTCGAGCACCAGGCCCAGCACCCCCTGCTGCTCCAGCAGGGAGCGGAAGACCTCGACGTCGGCCAGGTCGGTGATGGCCTCGTCGCGCTCGGCGGCGGTCAGCGGCTCGGCCTCGCCGAGCTCGCCCATCGCAGCGGAAGGGTCGTTGGGGTCGTCCGCGAACGGGTCGCGGGGGACGTCTTCCAGCACCTTCCCACCATATGACCGATGCGGCGCGAGCGGTGGGCATTGACCGACCCGGCCACGCCGCACACCCTCAGCCCCGCCCTCACGCCCGCGCTGGCCCGCCCTCACCCCCGCCCTTACGCCCGCCCTCAGGGTCGCCTCGGGCCGGCCTTGGGTCAGGTCAGCCAGCCGCGGCGGGCGGCCTCCACGCCGGCGTGGAAGCGGGACTGGGCGCCGAGCTCGGCCATCGCGTCGGCGAACCTGGCCCGTACGGTGCGGACCGACAGGCCGAGCTGCCGGGCGATGGACTCGTCGCACAGGCCCTGCGCGGCCAGCCGCAGCACCTGCGCCATGCCGCCGCCGCGCTCCCAGGGCAGCGGCACGGCCCGCCCCCACCACTCCTCGAACAGCGAGCGGAGCATGCCCGCCACGATGGGGGTGCGCATCAGGTAGAAGTTGTAGGCGTGGTCGGGCAGGTTGCCGCCCCAGGTGGCGGGCAGCCCGGCGGTGTCGCTGCCGGCCGTCATGAACCAGCTGGGCACCCGGTCCAGCGTGCGCACCTGGCCGCCGGTCGCGAGCAGCCGGGTGAGCTGGTCGCGCACCCCGGGCAGGGTGAGGGTGGCGACGGGCAGCACGGCGCGCACCACGAGCAGGCCGCGGCGCTGGGCGTCGATCCACGGCTCGACGAACTTGGCGGCGAAGTCGGCCATCGTCCGCTCGTCGGGGATCGCGGTCAGCAGCGTCATCGGGGGAGCCTGCACGGCCATGCCCATGACGCTCTCGTACAGCACGTCCGCGCCGCTGGCGGACTCGACGGGGAACGGGCCGCTGCGGTGGTCGCGGCCGGCGTCGTAGTCGCGGATGAGGCCGCGGATCGAGCCGAGCACGGTGTCGATGCGGCGGCTCTCCTCGGCCAGCCGGTCGAGCCGTTCGGCCACGAGCCGCCCGAGCGCGGCCGCCGGGTGGCGGGCCAGGTACTCGCCGGACTGCTCGTCGACGACGCCGAGCCTGACGAGGTCGTCGAGCTGGTCGGCGACCTGGTCGACGGGCCCGTCGGTGGCCTCGGCCAGCTCGGTGCGGGTGGCGCGGTGGAGGCGCAGCACTGCCGTGTAAAGGGCCGTTTGCGTGGGATCGAGGCCTAGCGTTTCGAGCGGATCTGGCACAGTTTGGTGCTCGTTGCGCATGTGTCGGGCTCCGTAGGGGGGAACGCGCGGCGTGCCGCGAGGATAACCCGGCATTCCTTACTTGTCCGCTGGTTGCGCCGACTGCCCCGGCGGGGGGTGCAACTTCGTGCAATTGCACGTTTTCACATTGCGCTGTGCCGTTCCGTAACCCACGCTAACTCAGCGTCGGCATTCCGTTACAGGGCCCGGCGCCGCCGGCCATCAGGACGCGGAGGGGGGTTCGGTGGCGTGCGCGGCGTCAGGCCCGGATGCCGGTGGCCGGGGGACGGCGCGGCTCACCGACCGCTCCGTCCCCCGGCACTTCTGCTGGATGCCGGGAGTACGACGGACCGTGGGGGTCATCGTCCTCCCGGCATCCATGCGTTTTGGAGGCAGGCCCTAGACTTGCTGCATCAGCGCAACGGCAGGAGGGGCCGCAGCATGTCCAAGTTCACACAGACGGGTCTGACGTTCGACGACGTGCTGTTGGTGCCGGCCTATTCCGACCTGCAGCCGGGCGAGGCCGAAACCGCCACCAGGCTGTCACGCCGCATCACGCTGTCGATCCCGCTCGTCTCGGCGGCGATGGACACTGTCACCGAGGCGCGCATGGCGGTCGCGATGGCCCGGCAGGGCGGCATCGGCATCCTGCACCGCAACCTGTCGGTCGAGGAGCAGGCCCAGCAGGTCGACCTGGTGAAACGGTCCGAGGCCGGCATGGTGACCAACCCGGTGACCTGCAGCCCCGACGACACCCTGGCCGACGTCGAGCGCCTGTGCGCCACGTACCGGATCTCCGGGGTGCCCGTCACCGACGCCTCCGGCATCCTCGTCGGCATCGTCACCAACCGTGACATGCGCTTCGAGACCGACCAGGCGCGGCCGGTGCGCGAGGTCATGACCAAGATGCCGCTCGTCACCGCCCCCGTGGGGGTCTCGCGTGACGACGCCTACGCGCTGCTGCGCAAGAACAAGATCGAGAAGCTGCCGCTGGTCGACCCGGACGGCAGGCTGCGCGGCCTGATCACGGTCAAGGACTTCACCAAGAGCGAGCAGTATCCGCTCGCCACCAAGGACGCCGACGGCCGCCTGGTGGTGGGCGCGGCCGTGGGCGTCGGCGGCGACGCCGAGGTGCGCGCCAAGGCGCTCATCGAGGCGGGCGTCGACACCATCGTGGTCGACGTCGCGCACGGCCACTCCAAGGGCCTGGCCGACATGATCGCCAAGGTCAAGGCCAACAGCAAGGTCGACGTCATCGGCGGCAACATCGCCACCAGGGCCGGCGCCCAGATGCTCGTCGACGCGGGCGCCGACGCGGTCAAGGTCGGCGTCGGGCCGGGCTCGATCTGCACCACCCGGGTCGTCGCCGGTGTCGGCGCGCCGCAGGTCACCGCCATCTACGAGGCGTCGCTGGCGTGCGCCCCGGCCGGCGTCCCGGTGATCGGCGACGGCGGCCTGCAGTATTCGGGCGACATCGTCAAGGCCATCGCGGCCGGCGCCGACAGCGTCATGCTCGGCTCCCTGCTGGCCGGCTGCGAGGAGTCGCCCGGCGAGCTGATCTTCATCAACGGCAAGCAGTTCAAGTCCTACCGGGGCATGGGCTCGCTCGGCGCGGTGCGCAACCGCGAGCGGGGCGGCACCTCGTTCAGCAAGGACCGCTACGCCCAGGCCGAGGTCGGCGGCGAGGACAAGTACATCCCCGAGGGCATCGAGGGTCAGGTGCCCTACCGAGGCCCGGTCGCGGCGGTCGCCCACCAGCTCGTCGGCGGTCTGCGCCAGGGCATGTGGTATTCCGGCTGCCGCACGATCCCCCAGATGCACACCGACTGCGAGCTCATGCCGATCACGGCAGCGGGCCTCAAGGAGAGCCATCCCCACGACATCCAGATGACCGTGGAAGCTCCTAACTATCACAGAAGGTAAAACCGCATGACTCAGCAGGTGGAGATCGGCCGGGGCAAGGCAGGCCGCCGGGCTTACTCGCTCGACGAGATCGGCCTCGTCCCGTCGCGGCGCACCCGCGATCCGGAAGAGGTCTCGATCGCCTGGCAGATCGACGCGTACCGGTTCGAACTGCCCGTCGTCGTCGCGCCCATGGACAGCGTCGTCTCGCCCGCCACCGCGATCGAGATCGGCCGGCTCGGCGGGCTCGCGCCGCTCGACCTCGAAGGGCTGTGGACGCGCTACGAGGACCCGTCCCCGCTGCTGGAGGAGTGCGCCTCGCTCGACGCCGAGGCGGCCACCCGCAGGCTCCAGGAGATCTACGCGGCGCCGATCAAGGAAGAGCTGATCGGCCGCCGCATCGAGGAGATCCGCGCCTCCGGCGTGACCACGGCCGTCCGGCTGTCGCCGCAGCGCACGGTGCAGTATCACAAGGCGGTCATCGACGCCGGGGTCGACATGTTCGTCATCCGGGGCACCACGGTCTCCGCCGAGCACGTCTCGGGGCGGGCCGAGCCGCTCAACCTCAAGCAGTTCATCTACGAGCTCGACGTCCCGGTGATCGTGGGCGGCTGCGCCACCTACACGGCGGCGCTCCACCTGATGCGCACCGGCGCGGCCGGCGTGCTGGTCGGCTTCGGCGGCGGCGCCTCCCACACCACCCGCAACGTGCTGGGCGTGGCGGTGCCGATGGCGACCGCGATCTCCGACGTGGCCGCGGCCCGCCGCGACTACATGGACGAGTCCGGCGGACGCTACGTGCACGTGATCGCCGACGGCGGCATGGGCACCTCCGGCGACATCGCCAAGGCCATCGCGTGCGGCGCCGACGCCGTCATGGTGGGCTCGCCGCTGGCCCGCGCCTCCGAGGCGCCCGGCCACGGCTTCCACTGGGGCTCCGAGGCGCACCACCCCGACCTGCCGCGCGGGCGGCGGGTCGAGTTCGGCACGGTGGGCACGCTGGAGCAGATCCTGCACGGCCCGTCCAGCGTGGCCGACGGCTCGATGAACCTGATGGGCGCGCTCAAGCGCACGATGGCGTCGACCGGCTATTCGGACATCAAGGAGTTCCAGCGCGTCGAGGTCGTCGTCGCGCCGATCCAGCGCTGATCTCGGGATGAGGATTTCTCCACCGCGTAGAAAGAATTTTGCACGCGGTGGAGAATCCTCCGCCCGGCCGCCAGTGTCGCCCGCGCATGATCGTCAAGATTTCCCTGGGCGGTCCCTGCCTGGTGGGAGCAGGCGAGGGCCGCCTCTCAGCCGATCACCCGCGTCGCCTCGTCCAGCCACACCCGCTGCTCCTCCGGGGTGACGGTCATGCCGAACCGCTCGTGACCGGGCTCTCCCCAGCTCACCCAGGTGAAGTAGGCGTTGACCGCCTCCGCCCACACGTCGCGGTCGCCGAACCTGTAGACCTCGTAGTCGTCGCGGTGCGGCTGCCAGCTCGCGGCCGCCCACTCGTCCGGGCCGCCGATCACCCACATCCGGTAGAAGTCGTCCTCCTGGTAGACGCTGGTGCGCAGCCCGGTGAGCGCGGAGACGGCCAGGTCGGCGCCGAGCGGGGCGTAGGCCAGGGTGCGCGGGTCGACCGGGGTCCTGAACTCCAGCGCGTCCTCGCGCCGCCACGGCCCGAGCTCGGCGGGGCGCTGGGAGCGCATCATCATGTAGTGGGCGCCGCCGGAGAAGCGCCCGGCCGCCGTGCCGCCCGGCATGACCGTCAGGCGCAGCGCGTGGCCCGCCCCGAAGCCGGGGCAGTAGGGTGCGACGATCGCGCCGCCGGGCCGGGTCTGCTCGATCCACGCGTACGGCACCGTACGGACTCCGCAGGTGACGTGGACGCGGTCGTACGGGGCCCGCTCCGGGCAGCCGTAGGCGCCGTCGCCGACGATCAGGCGCGGGCCGTCGCCCAGGCGTCGCGCGGCGTCGGCGGCCACGGCGGGGTCGATCTCGATGCTCGTCACGTTCGCCGCGCCGACCAGGTGTGACAGCAGCGCGGCCGTCCACCCGGTGCCCGTGCCGATCTCCAGCACCCGGTTGCCGGGGGCGGCGTCGAGCAGGCGGAGCAGGTGCGCGACCGTCGCGGGCGCCGAGCACGACGAGGTGTAGCCGCCCTTGGCGGTCCGGAGGTCGGCGCGCCCGTCGTCGAGCTGCGTGACGATGGGGGACGCGGAGCGTACGGCCTGCCACCAGCCCTCCGGGTCGGCTTTGCGGTCGATCAGGAGTGGCGGCCCCTCCGGCTCCGGGACGTGTAAGGCCACGTCGGGCACGAACCGGTGGCGCGGCACCGCCTCCATCGCCCGCGCCACGGCGGTGGCGCTCACCTCGCGCCGCCTGCCTTCTGACGCTCGCCCACGGGACCTCCTTCGGCTCGACGGTGACGGACCGTGATCGTAGGCAGGCGGTACGGGCCGGGCAAGGGATTCGCCGAAGAGCGCTGACGGCAGGTGGAGAACTTTGTGCATCGGTGGAGAATCGTCATCCCCCGGGAGAAAGTCAGGGGCGTACGGCACGGATGTAGTAGAGCAGCGACGGCAGCGGCCCCTCCGCCTCGACCCGGAAGCCCGCGTCGGGGATCAGGGTGCCGAGCAGCTCCTGCGGGGTGTGGTCCATGGCGGGGCCCGAGATCATGGCCATGAGCCGCTTGAGCAGCGGGTGCTCCGGCGGCCTGAACTCGGCGACGAGCAGCCGCCCGCCGGGCCGCAGCACGCGGAACATCTCGCGCGCCGCCGCCGGCCGGGCCTCCGACGGGATGTGGTGCACGGCCAGCGTGGAGACGACCAGGTCGAACGAGCCGTCGGGGAAGGGCAGGTCCTCCCCTCCGGCGACGACGTACTCGCAGTTGTCCGGGGCGCGGTCGCGGGCGTAGCCGATCATCGCGGGGGACGGGTCGACGCCCGTGACCTGCCCGCCGGGGCCCGCGACGGGCGACAGGATGCGGCTGAGGTAGCCGGTGCCGCAGCCGACGTCGAGGATCCGGTCGCCGGGCCGCGGCTTGGCCTGGGTGGCGACGCGGGTGAAGGCGGCGCGGCGGCCGCCGGGGTAGCCGAGCGAGGCGACGACCTCGTAGGCGCGCGGGTGGTCGATGGTGCCGCCCGCGTCGGCGTGCTCGGCGTGGTCGTGCAGGAGCCTGCCCAATCCCATGACGTCCTCTTCTCGGTACGGAACAAGGTGTTCGGTATTGAATGGTGCGTTCACCAGCCTGAGGAGTCCAGGACAGGCGGGTGCGGCGGACCCGCCGGGCCGTGCAGGAGCGGCGGCGGCTGGTGGTGTGCGTGGTGGGGGCGTTCATGGCGCTGGTTCAGGGGCGGAAGAGCCGCCAGAACGCCAGGGCCAGCTCGCCGGCCGGGGTTTCGCGAGGCCCGGTCACCCAGTGGGCGATCACGCCGACGAGCGCGCCCGACAGGTAGGCGGCGTGCACGTCGGGCGGCACGTCGTCGAAGCCGGCCGGCCGGGAGCCTTGCCGGAAGCGGGCCGACAGCTCGCCGGTGAGGCGTTCGCGCAGGCGGGAGGTGCAGCGGGGGCTGCCGAGCAGGCACGCGTAGAGGGCGGCGCTAGCGGAGATGTGCGCGAACAGGGCGGTGAGCGGCTCGGGGGCGCGGTCGCGGGGCGCGTCGAGCGGGCAGAGCGCGGCGGCGCGGGCGACCTCGGCGACCGCGTCCTCCAGCGCGTCGGCGGCCAGCGCGTCGACGTCGGGATAGTGCAGGTAGACGGTGGCCCGGTTGACCTCGGCGCGCTTGGCGACCTCGGAGATCGTGATCGAGCCGGGCTCGCGTTCGGCCGCCAGGTCGAGGAGGGCGGCGTGCAGCCTGGCCCGGGTGCGCTGGGCGCGTGGGTCGTCGGGGTTCATGCCGCCCACTATACGACATGTGTTGCTTAATTGACAGTTGTCGCATAGTCTCGGTGTCATGCGAATCGAGATCTGGGCCGACGTGGTCTGCGGCTGGGCGTACATCGGCAAGCGGCGCCTGGAGAAGGCCCTCGAAGGGCTGGACGCCGAGGTGGTCTGGAGGCCGTTCCGGATCGACCCGACGGCCCCCGCCCAGGCGATCCCCTACGAGGAGGCGATGGCCGACCCCCTGGTCGACGCCGCGGTGGAGCGCTGCGCCCCCGGCCTGACCCCGGGGGAGAACCGGGTGCGGATGTCGCTCATCGCCGCCGAGGAGGGCTTCGGCTGGCGCTGGGGCCCCGCCTGGCGCGCCAGCAGCCACGACGCCCACCGGCTGATCGCGCTGGCCGCCGAGCATGGCGCCAACCAGGACGCCGTGGCCGAGCTGGTGATGAAGGCCCACTTCATCGACGGCCTCGACATCAGCGACCGCCGGGTCCTGCACCGGATCGCCGCCGAGGCCGGCTTCCCCGAGGGCGCCGCGCTGCTCGACGACGGGGCCGGGGAGCAGCTCGTCCGCGAGCTCCTGCTCCGCGGCAAGGCCATGGGCGTCGCCACCTCGCCCACGCTGGTCGTCGGCGGCCGGGCGCTGGCCGGGGCCCAGTCGCCCGAGGTCATCAGGGACTTCGTGCTGGGCGGCGACGGCCCCGGGCGGCGGCTGCCCGAGGAGGTCGAGCGCTACCGGCACGCCGAGTCGCTGCTGGACCAGCGCGACCCGCTCGGCGCGCTGGTGCTGCTCGGGCCGCTGCTCGGCGAGCACGGCGACGACCGCAACGTGCTCATGCTCGCCGGCCGGGCCTACTACGCCTCGGCGCAGCTCGGGCGCGCCCGCGCCACGCTGGAGCGCCTGGTCGAGCTGTCGCCCGACGACGCGTACGTCCACCAGCTGCTTGGACGCACGCTCCAGCGGCAGGGACGGCCCGACGAGGCCGCGCCGCACCTGCGGCTGGCCGGCGCCATGGTGCCGGACTACGCCTGACCACCTAGCATGCGAAGATGGCCGATCTCCAGGGGACGCACGCGGTCGAGGTGCGGGGCGACGTCGTCACCAAGCGCTACAAGGAGGAGAAGCCGGGCGCGGCCGAGCGCGAGTGGCGGGCACTGACCCTGCTGGCCCGCTACGCGCCCGGGCTCGCGCCCCGGCCCATCTCCAACGAGGGCGGCGTGACCATGTCCCGCATCGACGGCGTCCCGCTGCGCGGCCTGGCCGACGCGCCCGCGCACGCCGCCGACCTGGCCACCGCGCTCGCCGAGCTGCACGCCGCCGTCCCGCCGCAGGTCCTCGCCGGCGTGCCCGTACGCCGCTGGGGCCCGCAGGCGCTGGCCGGTCAGGTCGGGCAGTGGTGCGAGCAGTGGCAGCCCAGGGACCCGGCGGCCGACCGCGCCGTGAGCGAGGGCCGCCGGTGGCTGGAGCGGTGGCGGCCGAGCGAGGGCGACCCGCCGGTGCTCGGCGCCGGTGACGGCAACCTGGCCAACTTCCTGTGGGACGGCGAACGGGTGCGGATCGTCGACTTCGAGGACTCCGGCCGCAGCGACCGCGTCTACGAGCTGGCAGAGCTGTCGCAGCACGTCTCCATGTGGGTCGACGGCGAGGTCGACGTCCTGCGGCACGTCGAGCTCACCGCCGCCGAGCGGGCCCGGCTGCGCGAGTGCAGCAGGCTCCACGCGCTCACCTGGCTGTTCCTGCTGTCGGGGGAGGGCCCGCGCAACCCGCCCGGCACCTTCCGCCGCCAGGTCGAGCGGGTCCTCGCCGTGCTGGAGGCGTGAGGCGGCTCAGCCCGCGAGCACCCCGAGCAGGTGGCTGACCTCGCGCGACACCGCGTCGCGGCCGGCCTTGACGTACTTGCGCGGGTCGACGACCTTGCCGTCGTGGTCCAGGTAGTCGCGGATCGCGCCGGTGAACGCCTTGTTCAGGTGGGTGGCGATGTTGACCTTCTTCATGCCCTGGCGCACCGCCTCGCGCAGGATCTCGTCGGGCACGCCGGACGAGCCGTGCAGCACCAGCGGCACCGGCAGGGCCGCCCGCAGCTCGCCGATGAGGCCCAGGTCGAGCACGGCGTCCTTGGTGGTCATCGCATGCGAGGTGCCGACGGCCACGGCCAGCGCGTCGACGCCGGTCCTGGCCACGTAGTCGGCCGCCTCGTGCGGCTTGGTGCGGGCGCCGGGCGCGTGCACGCCGTCCTTGCCGCCGACCTCGCCCAGCTCGGCCTCCACCCAGACGCCGCGCTCGTGGCACCAGGCGGTCACCTCGGCGGTGGCGGCCACGTTCGCCTCGTCGGGCAGCGCGGAGGCGTCGTACATGACCGAGCCGATCCCCAGCGTCACGGCCTCCTCGACGAGCGCGCGGTCGGTGGCGTGGTCCAGGTGCACCGCGACCGGGACCTCCGCGCGGCGGGCGACCGCGAGCGAGGCGAGCGCGATCGGCTCCAGCGCGCCGTGGTAGCGGACGCAGTTCTCGCTGATCTGGAGCACCACCGGCAGGCCGAGGGCCTCCGCGCCCGCGACGATGGCGGTGGCGTGCTCCAGCTGGATGACGTTGAACGCGCCCACCCCGGCGGGTGACTCACGGACGATGTCGCCGATTCCGGCGAGCGGCATGACGGGCTCCTTCTACACGATCTCGATGAGGGGGTGGACGTGCGCGTACACGTCGCGGTCGAAGTCGCCCGCGACGGGCGCGGCCACGGCTGCGGCGCCCAGCGCCGCCGCCCGCCGCAGCCGCTCGGGCCACGGCGACCGTTCCACCAGGCCGAGCGCGAGCCCGGCCACCAGCGCGTCGCCGGCCCCCGTGGGGTTGCCTTCGACCTTGTACGGCATGCGCGCCCGCAGGACGCCCTCGGCGGTGACCGCCAGCAGGCCCGCCTCGCCCTGGGAGACGACGACGGCCTCGGCGCCCCGCTCGCGCAGCGCCTGGGCGCCTTCCTCGGGGGTGCCGTGCGGGACGGCCCTGGCCAGCTCCTCGGCGTTGGGCTTGACGACGGCGGGCCGGCCGCCGGGCGCGTGCCTGAGCGGCTCGCCGTCGGCGTCGACGATCGCCGGCACGCCCCGGTCGGCGGCGACGGCGGCGAGCCTGGCGTAGACGTCGGCGGGGACGCCCTGCGGCAGGCTCCCGGAGATGACCACCGCCCGCGCGCCGTCGAGCAGCGACTCATAGTGAGTCAGGAAATCTCCCAGCTCGTCCTCGGAGACCCGGGGCCCGGGCTCGTTGAACAGCGTCGCGCCGGAGGGCTGCGACACCGCGAGCGTGGTGCGCGACTCCCCGGCGATCGGCGCCAGCGCGGCGGGCAGCCCCGCCGCGCCCAGGTCGGCCTCGATCGCCCGGCCGGTCGGCCCGCCCGCCAGCCCGGTGACCAGCACCTCCTGCCCGAGCGCCGCGAGCACGCGGGCCACGTTGACGCCCTTGCCGCCCGCCCGCCGGTGCACGGCGGCCACCCGGTTGACCCCGTCCCACTCGACGGCGGGCACCTGGTAGGTCACGTCGAGGGCGGCGTTGAGCGTCACGGTGAGGATCATCGAGGCTCCGTGATCCAGACGCCGCGCTTCATCACTCCGGCCACCTCCAGCTCGTCGGTCAGCACCACCAGGTCGGCCGACTTGCCGACGGCGATCGAGCCGGCCCGGTCGGCCAGGCCGAGCACCCGGGCCGGCGTCAGCGAGGCGATCTGCGCCGCGTCGGGCAGCGACAGCCCCATGTCCTGGACGGCCCGCCGGAACGCCACGTCCATGGTCAGCGTGGAACCCGCGATCGAGCCGCCCTCGACGAGGCGGGCGACGCCGTCGAGGACGCGGACGCCCATCGGCCCGAGCCCGTACTCGCCGTCGCCGAGCCCGGCCGCCATCATCGCGTCGGTCACCAGCGCCGTGCGCCCCGGCCCGGCCACCTCGCAGGCCAGCCTCAGCATCGCCGGGTGCACGTGGACGCCGTCGTTGATCAGCTCGACCGTGACCCGCTCGTCCTCCAGCAGGGCCGCGATCGGGCCCGGGTCGCGGTGGCCGAGCTGCGGCATCGCGTTGTAGAGGTGGGTGGCGACGGTGACGCCGGCCTCGATCGTCTCGCGGGTCAGGTCGTAGTCGGCGCTGGTGTGGCCGAGCGCCGCGATCACGCCCTCGGAGACGGCCAGCCTGATCGTGTCGAGCGCGCCGGGCAGCTCGGCGGCGATGGTCAGCATGCGCACGTGCCCGCGCCCGGCCTTGAGCAGCCCGGAGAACTCCTGCGGCGAGGGCTCGCGCAGCAGCGCCGGGTTGTGCGCGCCGCAGCGCGATTTGGCGATGTAGGGGCCCTCGAAGTGGATGCCGGCCAGCAGGCCGTCGTCGCACAGGTCGGCCAGCGACGAGGCGGCGGCGGACAGCCGGTCGATCGAGTCGGTGACCAGGCTGGCCACCAGGGTCGTGGTGCCGTGGCGCTCGTGCAGCGCCACCGCCTCACGTGCTTCTTCCTGCTCGCCGGTCGGGAACGACCCGCCCGCGCCGCCGTGGTTGTGCATGTCGACGAAGCCGGGCACGACGTGCCGCCCGCCCAGGCTGTGACCCGGGCGGGGGGCGCTTCCGTGACCGACGTGCGTGATGCTGCCGTCTTCGATGGTCAGCCACCCCTCGTGCACTCCCTCGGGGGTCACGATGCGGGCGTCGGCGAGAGTAAGGCTCATGGAGAAAGGATCACAGATCGCGTGAGGTGCATGGGCTCGTCGGGGTTCAGTCCGCGGGCGAACGCGCGGGCCACCGCGACCCGCTGGGCCCGGATCAGCTCGGCCATCGGGTCGAGCCCGCTCTCCACGAACGTGCCGCCGGTGGCCTCGACCTGCGCGCGCAGGCCCTCGGGGGCGGTGCCGAGCATCCAGGTGACGCGGCCGGGCCCGGCGATGCTGATGGGGCCGTGGCGGTATTCCATCGCCGGGTACGCCTCCGTCCACGAGCGGGACGCCTCGCGCATCTTCAGCGCGGCCTCCTGCGCCAGGCCGACCGACCAGCCGGAGCCCAGGAACGTGAACTGCTCGGCGGCGACCAGCTCGTCCGGCAGCGGCTCGGCCAGGGCGAGCTCGGCGTCGGCGACGGCCTGGCTCAGGTCCTCGCCGAGGCTGGCGCGCAGCAGCGCGAGCTGGGTGGTGGCGAATCGGGTCTGCACGACCGACCGCTCGTCGGCGTAGTCGAGCACGACGAGCTCGTCCGCGGCGGTCCTGATCGGCGTCTCGGGGTCGGCGGTGATGGCCGTGGCCGGGATGTCGATCCGGTTGAGCAGGTCGAGCACCTCGGTGGTGGTGCCCGACCGGGTGAGCGCGAGCACGCGGTCGTAGCGCCGCCCGGCGGGGACCTCGGACGCGGCGAACGCGTCGGTCTCGCCCTGCCCGGCGCCTTCGCGCAGCGCGGCGTAGGCCATCGCGATGAACCAGGAGGTGCCGCAGCCGACGACGGCGACCCGCTCGCCCGGCTGGGGCAGCGCGCCCGCCGGGACGGCGGCGACGGCACGGCGCCAGCACTCGGGCTGGGACGCGATCTCGGCCTCGGTATGGGTGGACAACGCTTACCTCCGGATGTTCGTTTCTGCGTTGTTTATAGCAGAATAGAGCAGTAATGGACACCGGTGGCTCGGATCTCGCGGCTGTGCCACGCTTGCCCCCTGACGGATCTGGCGAAGGGAGGCTGATCGTGTCCCGTTACGATCGGTGGAACGCGATTCTCGAGCTGCTCAGCCAGGAAGGCCGCCTGACCGTCGAGGAGGCGGCCCAGGCGCTCGACGTCTCCACCGCGACGATCCGCCGCGACTTCGACCAGCTCGCGCAGCAGCAGATGCTCATGCGCACGCGCGGCGGCGCGGTCGCCCAGAGCGTCAGCTACGACCTCCCGCTGCGCTACAAGACGGCCAGGCACGCCGACGAGAAACAGCGCATCGCCGCTGCCGCCGCCGAGCTCGTCCGGCCCGGCGCGGTCGTCGGCATGAACGGCGGCACCACCACCTCCGAGCTGGCCCGCACCCTCGCCACGCAGGCCACGCTGGAGTCGGGCTTCACGATCGTCACCAACGCGCTCAACATCGCCGCCGAGCTGACCGTGCGCCGCCACGTCAAGATCGTCGTCACGGGCGGGGTGGCCAGGCAGCAGTCCTACGAGCTGATCGGCCCGCTCGCCTCCGGGGTGCTCGACCAGGTGACGATGGACGTGGCCTTCCTCGGCGTCGACGGCTTGGACGTGACGCTGGGCGCGTCGGCGCATCACGAGGGTGAGGCGGCGGTCAACCATCAGCTCATCAGCCGGGCCGGGCACGTCGTGGTGGTGGCGGATTCCTCGAAAATCGGTAAGAGGGCATTTTCCCGTATCTGCCCCATCGAGCAGATCGACACGCTCGTCACCGACGCCCTGCTCCCCGACGACTCCGCCGCCGCCCTCACCGAAGCCGGCGTCAAGGTGATCCGCGCCTGACCACTGACCACCCCGGGGGCAGGTGATCCGGGGTTGAACGGGTAAGTATGGGATCAATGCAGCCCATACCCAGGGGGAGTCATGGCGGCGGGAAGGGGCGTGGCCCGGCTGGGGCCCGCCGAGCGCGGCGCGGCGCTGAAGACGATGGCCGCGCGCGAGCTGGACGTGGTCGTGGTCGGCGGCGGCGTGGTCGGCGCGGGCATCGCGCTCGACGCCGCCACGCGCGGCCTGGAGGTGGGCCTGGTCGAGGCCCGCGACTTCGCCTCGGGCACCTCCTCACGCTCGTCCAAGCTGATCCACGGCGGCCTGCGCTATCTCGAACAGCTCAACTTCGAGCTGGTCAGGGAGGCCCTTCAGGAGCGCGCCCTGCTGCTCCAGCGGATCGCCCCCCACCTGGTGCGGCCGGTGCCGTTCCTGTTCCCGATGACCCACTTCGGCTGGGAGCGCCCGTACGTGGGGGCCGGGGTGGCGCTCTACGACACGCTCGGGTTCGCCACCGGGCTGACCAGGGGCGTGCCGGGACACCGGCACCTGTCGAGGAGCCGGGCGCTGCGGCTGGCCCCGGCGCTCAAGCGCACCGCGTTCACCGGCGCCGTGCAGTACTGGGACGCGCAGGTCGACGACGCCCGGTACGTGATGACGATGCTGCGCACCGCCGCCACCTACGGCGCGCAGGTGGCGCCGCGCGCCCAGGCGGTCGGGTTCCTGCGCGAGGGCGAGCGGGTGACCGGGGTGCGGGTGCGCGACCTGGAGACCGGCGACGAGCTGGACGTGCGGGCGCAGCAGGTGGTCAACGCCACCGGCGTGTGGACCGACGACATCCAGGAGCTGGTGGGCGGGCGCGGGCAGATCCACGTGCGCGCGTCCAAGGGCATCCACCTGGTGGTGCCGCGTGACCGCATCCACTCCCTGACGGGGCTCATCCTGCGTACGGAGAAGTCCGTGCTGTTCGTGATCCCGTGGGGCAGGCACTGGATCATCGGCACCACCGACACCGAGTGGACGCTCGACAAGGCGCACCCGGCGGCGTCCCGGGCCGACATCGACTATCTGCTCGACCACGTCAACGCCGTCCTGTCGGTGCCGCTGACCAGGGACGACGTGGAGGGCGTCTACGCGGGGCTGCGCCCGCTGCTGTCGGGCGAGTCGGACGAGACGTCCAAGCTGTCGCGCGAGCACGTGGTGGCGCACCCGGTGCCGGGGCTGGTGATGATCGCGGGCGGCAAGTACACGACGTACCGGGTCATGGCCAAGGACGCCGTCGACGCCGTGGCGCACGGGCTGGATCAGCGGGTGCCGCGCTCGTGCACGGACCGGATCCCGCTGGCCGGGGCCGAGGGCTACCAGGCGCTGTGGAACGCCAGGCACCGGCTCGCGCACGAGTCGGGGCTGCACGTGGCCAGGATCGAGCACCTGCTCCAGCGCTACGGCTCGCTCATCGACGAGGTGCTGGAGCTGATCGACGAGGACCCGTCGCTGGCCAGGCCGCTGTCCGGGGCCGACGACTACCTGCGCGCCGAGGTGGTGCACGCCGCCACCCACGAGGGCGCCCGGCATCTCAACGACGTGCTGACACGCCGTACGCACATCTCGATCGAGACCTTCCACCGCGGCCTGGCGGTGGCGCAGGAGGCCGCCGAGCTGCTCGCCGGGCCGCTGGGCTGGGACGGCGAGCAGGTCAAGCGGGAGGTCGAGTACTTCACCAAGCGAGTGGAGGCCGAGCGGCTGTCGCAGGAGCAGGACACCGACCACGCGGCCGACGCGATCAGGCTGGGCGCGCCCGAGATCGTGCCGGTGGCCGCGCCCGAGCGGTCATGACCCGAGCGGGATCCAGCCTCGTTCGGCGAGCGTGGCGGCGTCGTTGACCTGGACTCCCGTGGCGGAGAACGTCCAGATGGCGTCACCGATGATCATCGAGCGCTGGATGCCCGGCTGGTAGGACTCGCCGCGCGGGGCCGGGTGCTCGATCAGGCCCACCTTGGCGATCTCCGTGTCGGTGATCTTCAGCACCATCGCGCCCGACCGCTGGTCGCCCTCGGTGTAGCTGCTGAGCGGGATGACCGCGGTGCCGGTCTTGGGCCAGTAGAGGAACGCGTGCGGGTCCCATTCGGCCTCGGAGCCGGAGTTCTTCTGGAAGAACTGCGACAGCCTGGCCGGCTTGGCGGGGTCGGCCACGTCGAACAGCGAAACCTGGGTGCCGCGCGTGCGGCCCTCCTCGCTCGCCTCCTGGCCGATGCCGATCAGCCGGCCGTCGCCCGCCGGGTGCAGGTACGCCGAGTAGCCGGTGATCTTCAGCTCGCCGGTGACCTTGGGGGCGGCCGGGTCGCGCAGGTCCAGCGTGTAGAGCGGGTCCACCTGGCGGAAGGTGACGACGTAGCCGACCGGGCCGATGAACCTGACGGAGTAGATGCGCTCGCCGCCGCCCAGGCCGCCGACCTTGCCGACCTCGGCCAGGGTCGCGGCGTCGAGCACGTGCACGCTGCTGGAGCTCGTCCTGGCGTCGGCCGAGTTGAGCGTGGTGGCCACGCGCAGGCGGCCCTCGTGCTCGGAGAGTGAATACTGGTTGAGCAGCCGGCCGGGCACCTTCCCGGAGGCCACGTACGCGGGGGCGCCGGGGCCGCCGGTGTCGAAGCGGTGCACCTCGGTCTCCTCCGGCGGCAGCTTCGGCTCCGCGGGCGTCGGCTCGTCGGCGGGCGGCACCGGGGTGTCGCTGAGGGCGACGGCGATGGGCGACCACCAGCGCGGGTTGCTGGCCACGTACAGGCTGCGGCCGGTGCCGTACACGATGTCGCCGTCGGCGGCGAGGCTGATCGGGTCGGTGCCGGCGGCGGTGAGCCCCTGCGCGAGGTCGAGCGTGTGCACGGTCAGCAGCGAGGTGCCGGTGTAGTCGTCCGGGTGGCTGACCCGCTCGCACGGCACCCGCTTCTTGGTCGTGGCCCCGGCGGCGTCGGTGATCTCGATCTCGGGCAGCCAGGCGTCGGCCGGGGCCTGTCGGATCGCCTGCTGGTTGACCTTGGTCCGCTCGGCCTCCGGCATGGTGTCCTTGGGCTGCGGGAACGTGATGTCGGGCTGGCTGCGGGTGATCAGCCGGACGGTCGAGCCGACCATGCGGGCGTCGACGTGGGAGCCCTCCGGCGTGACCGAGCCGAGGACCTTCGGCTGCCCGGCCAGGTCCACGAGCACGTAGCGGGTGTCGCCGACGGGGGCGAAGCCGCGGTAGAGGGCTGGGCCGCCCTGGAACATCACCAGCGCCCGGTCGCCGGAGACGAGCAGGCTGCTGGGCGCGTAGCCGCGGTCCTCGGTGTCGGCCAGGTCGAGCGTGGCGGTGACCTTCCTGGTCGCGGTGTCGATGACGCGCAGGGTGCCGCCGTTGACGGTGAAGACGCGATCGCCGTCGGTCTTGACCAGGTCCGGCTCGTCCACGCCCGCCTCGTGCACGTTCGTGGTGGAGTGGTCGGGGGTCTGGGCGACGTCGCTCTCCTGGGTGACCGCCGCCCGGTCCTCCGCCTTGAACATGACGGGACCGCCGCCGAAGCCCCACGGGCCGACGTTCTCGGCGGCCTTCTCGCGCAGGCCGGCGAGCAGGTCGTCGCAGCCGCTGTAGGCGACCAGGCGGACGGCTCCCAGCCGCGTCTTCTCGACGGTCGGCGGGCCGGCCGGGGTGGGGGTGGTGCAGGCGGCCAGGGCCGTCGCGAGGGCCGCGACGGCGATGACCGGGCGGATCGGGGTCTTCATGACCTCCTTCACGGATCGGACGCCCTGCCGGTTCACGGGTCAGCGGGGATTGACCGTGTAGATCGGGCTGAAATCGACGTCTTCGGCGATGTCGAGCAGCTTGCGCACCAGCTTGCCCCGGAAGTCGACCACCTGGACCGCGTCCCTGGCCTCGTTGTCCTGCTCCCAGCAGTAGAGGTGCTTCTCGTCGTACCAGCCGAGGACCTTGTCGCAGTCGGAGGTGAAGGCGCGCGAGCGCTTGCCCGTCTTGGAGTCCCACACGCAGTGGTCGCCGTCGCCGCCGCCGGGGCAGTTGGTGACGAACAGCGCGCCCGAGGGGGAGAACATGGCCGACGTGCCCGACGCGAGCTCGCCGATGCGGGGGACGTCGCGCAGCTTCCTGCCGGCGGCGTCGTAGAAGCGCAGGCCCTTGTTCTTGCCGCCGTAGACGTTGACCGCGCCCTGCTCCTCGCCGTCCCAGCCGAAGCCGGTCTCGCGGACCTGCCTGTCACGCACCAGCGACAGCTTGGGGAACCGGCCGGCGACGTCGACGACGGCGAAGCCGATGTAGTACCACTCGTCGCCGGTCTCCTCCTCGATGTTGAGCAGGATCTTGGTGCCGTCCTGGGACCACGACCGGATCGTGCTCTCCAGTGGCGCCTTCACCGTCGTGACCGTGGTCTTCTCGCCGGTCTTCTGGTCGATGATGTCGATGTAGTCGTAGTCGTCGGAGTTGAACTCCTTGCCGCGCGCCGCCAGGTAGCGGCCGTCGGGGGAGACCATCGACTCCTTGTTGCGCGGATATTTGGCGAATTTTCCGCGTAACGACTTTCTTGCGTAGTCCGTCCACTCCTTGCCCGACTCGTTGTAGACCTCGTACGAGGTGAGCGTGATCGCGTCGGACGGGTGCTCGTAGACCGTCGCCGAGGCGCCCGGCAGCGCCCTGGCCGTGCCCCTGGCCGGGACCGCCGTGACCGCCGTGCGCTCCGGTGTCGGCGGGTCGGTGGTCCGGGCGGAGCCGGACCGGCCGGGGGAGGGCGACTGCGTGGCGGCCACCGTGGCCCGGTCGAGCCGGATGATCGTCACGATGCCGGCCAGCAGCAGCAGCGCGCAGCCCAGCGTCACCCCCATGATCAGCGCCGTCCTGGACGAGCGGCGGCGCGGCTGCGGACGGCCGCTCGGATGGGTGACCGGCTGGTAGGGGCCCGGCGGCGCCCACGGCTGCGCATGCTGAGGGGCGGGAGCGGGGGAGGGGGCGTGGACCGGGCCGGCGGCCGAGGCCGCCGAGCCCTGCGCGAGGATGCCGGACCCCGGCGCCATCGGCCGCTGGAGCAGCCGCATGATCACCTGCTCGGCGGTGGGCCGCTGCGCCGGGTCCTTGCTCAGGCAGGCCAGCACGACCTCGCGCAGCGTGCCGTCGAGCTCGATGAGGTCGGGCGGCTGGTTGAGCACCCGGTTGATCACCGCGGGCATGGTGTCGCTGCCGAACGGGGCCCGCCCCGACGCGGCGTAGGCCATCGTGCCCGCCCACGAGAACATGTCGGCCGCCGGGCCCACCTGGTGTCCCAGGACCTGCTCCGGCGGCATGTAGGACGGCGTGCCGACCGGCATGTTGCTGATCGTCGAGGTCGCGTCGAGCGCCCGCGCGATGCCGAAGTCGATCACCCGCGGCCCGTCGGCGCCCAGGATGACGTTGGCCGGCTTGAAGTCGCGGTGCACGATCCCGGCCTGGTGGATCGCGGCCAGCGCGGTCGCGGTGCCGATGGCCAGCCGGTGCAGCGCCGACCCGGCGCGCGGCCCCTCCTGCTGGACGACCCGCTGGAGCGACGGGCCCTCGATGAACTCGCTGACGATGTAGGGCCTGTCGTGCTCGACGCCGGTGCCGAGGACCGCCGCGGTGCAGAACGGCGCCACCTGCTGGGCCACCTGGACCTCGCGCAGGAACCGCCCGACGCTCACCTCGTCGCCGGCGGACTCGGGGCGCAGCCACTTGACCGCGACCTGGGTGCCCGAGGGGTCCCTGGCCAGGAAGACCTCGCCCTGCCCGCCCTCGCCCAGACGGCCCAGCAGCTCCAGTCCGCCGATTCTGGGCGGGTCTCCGGCTCTGAGCGGCGCTATGTCTGGCATGAACGAATTCTGTCCCAGGTCAGGAGAGGGCAAAAACTACCCGCCGGTAGGTTCACCGAATATCCTTTCGCCATGCACCTGACGACCAGCGGCGGCACCCAGCGGATCACTGCCCCCTTCACCGGTGAGACCCTCGCCGAGCTGAGCCTGTCCGGCGCCGACGACGTGCGCGAGGCGTACCGGCGGGCCAGGGAGGCGCAGGCGGAGTGGGCCGCGCGGCCGGTCGCCGAGCGGGCGCGGCCGTTCCTGCTGCTGCATGACGCCCTGCTGGACCGGCGCGACGAGATCCTCGACCTGCTCCAGGACGAGACCGGCAAGGCCCGCAAGCACGCCTTCGAGGAGGTGCTCGACGTCGCCGGCTGCACGCTCTACTACGCGCGCCGCGCCGCCGGGCTGCTCGCGCCGCAGCGGCGCAAAGGCATCTTCCCCGTCGCGACGAGGGTCGCCGAGCTGCGCCGGCCCAAGGGCGTGGTCGCGCTGATCACCCCGTGGAACTACCCGCTGGCCCTCGGCGTCACCGACGCGGTGCCCGCGCTGCTGGCCGGCAACGCGCTGGTGCACAAGCCCGACACGCAGACCGCGCTGTCCACCCGGTGGGCCGTCGACCTGCTCGTGGAGCTCGGCATGCCGCGCGAGATCTGGCAGATCGTGCTCGGCGAGCCCGACGTCATCGGTGACGCGCTGTTCGACGGCGCCGACTACGTGGCCTTCACCGGCTCCACGCGCGGCGGCAGGAAGGTCGCCGAGGAGGCGGCCAAGCGGCTCATCGGCTGCTCGCTGGAGCTCGGCGGCAAGAACCCGATGGTGGTCCTCGACGACGCCGACCTGGACCAGGCCGTGCTGGGCGCGGTGCGGGCGAGCTTCGCCAACGCCGGGCAGTTCTGCATGTCGATCGAGCGGATCTACGTGCCCTCGTCCATGTTCGAGGCGTTCGCCTCCCGGTTCGCCCGGCAGGTCGGCAACCTGAAGGTGGGGCCGGGGCGCGACTGGTCGGTCCAGATGGGCTCGCTCACCTTCCGGCGGCAGCTCGACGCGGTCGCCGCGCACGTCGACGACGCGGTGGCGCGCGGCGCGACCGTGCTGGCCGGCGGCCGGGCCAGGCCCGACCTGGGACCGCTGTTCTACGAGCCGACCGTGCTGACCGGCGTCACCGAGGACATGGAGCTGTGCCGCAACGAGACGTTCGGCCCGGTGGTCGCGCTCTACCCGTACGACACCGAGGACCAGGCGGTCGAGCTGGCCAACGACACCGTCTACGGGCTGAACGCCGCCGTGTGGACCGGCGACCCGGCGCGCGGCCGCGCGTTCGCCGCCCGCCTCGACGCGGGCACGGTCAACATCAACGAGGGGTACGGGGCCGCGTACGCCTCCTATGACGCGCCGATGGGCGGGATGAAGGCGTCCGGCCTGGGACGCAGGCACGGGGCCGAGGGGCTGCTGCGCTACACCGAGGCGCAGACCGTGGCCTCGCAGGCGAGCTGGCTGGGGTTCGAGCCGCCGTTCGACCTGACGTACGAGAAGTGGTCCGAGGTGCTGGTGACGACGCTCAAGACGATGAAGCGGCTGCGGCTGAAGTGAGCCGCCTGAGTCACAGGGACTCGATCTCGTCCAGCAGCGCCACGAGCGCGCGGTCGTCCGTCGCCGGGGACATCACGGTGATCCTCAGGTGGCGGACGCCGTCCAGCTCGGTGGAGCTCAGGTGGAAGGATCCGCCGCGCATCAGCCGCTCCCGGATCGCCGCCTGGTCGCCGTCGCCGTGGCGGAAGCAGACGATGTTGCTATGCGGCTCGTACGGCGCCGTGAAGCCGGGCCGGTCGCGGGCCAGCTCCCAGAACCGGTGCGCGGTGTCGTACCGCCCGGCCACGTACTCGCCCAGGCCGCGCTCGCCGCGCCAGGCCAGGTTCAGGAAGATCTTCAGCCCGAGCTCGGCCTTGGTGCACTCGACCGTGCGGGTGATGAGGTCGAAGCCCTGGTCGCCGTAGAAGAGGTAGCTGGCCTCCTGCTTGAAGGCGGCGTCCAGATCGGCCTCGCGCCGCACGAGCACGGCGGCGGCCAGTGACGAGGTGCGCAGCATCTTGTGCGCGTCCCAGACGGCCGAGTCGGCCAGCTCGATCCCGTCGAGCAGGTGCGCGTGGCGGTCCGACAGCAGGGCCGAGGCGCCGTGCGCGGCGTCCACGTGGAACCAGACGCCGCGCTCGCGGCACCAGGCGCCGATGGCGCGCAGGTCGTCGTACAGGCCGGTGCCGGTGGCGCAGGCCGACGCGACCAGGGCCATCACCCTCTTCCCCGAGAGGTCGGGCAGCTTGGCGGGGTCGATCCGCCCCAGCGCGTCCGTCTCCAGCGGGACCAGCGCCCGCTGCCCCAGCCCGAGGATCGACGCCGCCCGCGCGATCGAGTAGTGCGCCGCCGGCGGGGCCAGGATCACCAGGTCGCCCGGCACGCCGTCGTCCCAGGCGTCCGGCACCGCCCGCGCCCGCGCCGCCAGCAGCGCGGTCAGGTTCGCCAGCGAGCCGCCGTGCGTCAGCACGCCGCCGCCCGCCGGGAAGCCCACCTTGCCCAGCATCCAGCGCAGCACCTCGAACTCCACCGTGGCCGCAGCCGCGCCCATCTCGTAGACGGCCATCGGGTTGTTCGTAGCGCCGTGCACGAAGTCGGCGAGCGCGGCCGGGAAGTCCGGCGAGGCGACCTGATGGGCGAGAAAGCCGGGATGGTGAAGCCTGGTGCCCTCCTCCAGGAACGTCCGCAGGAAGCCCCGGTAGGCGTCGGGCGTCAGGCCGCCCTTCGCGATCAGGTCCCGCAGGCCCAGCCGCTCGGCCAGCTCGCGTGGCGGCGTGCGCCGCAGCACCGGGGCCTCGCCCCGCTGGCTCACGTCGACGTACGCGGCCAGCTCGCCGACCGTGATGCCGGCTGCTTCGGTGAACTCCTCAATGTTCCACATATTTCGTGATATTGATGACTTCGTCGGTCTACGGCTAGCCTGACCGAATCGAAGGGCGGCATCCATGCAGAACGCCGAACTGGATACGGTCGATCTGGCGATCCTCGCCGAACTGCAGAGGGACGCGCGGCTGCCCAACAAGGATCTGGCCGCGCGGCTCGGCGTCGCGCCCTCCACCGCGCTCGAACGCGTTCGCTCGCTGCGCCGCCGGGGCATCATCACCGGGTTCCGCGCCTCGGTCGACACCGCCAGGCTCGGCCGCCCGCTCCAGGCGCTGCTCGCGCTGCGGGTGCGCCCGCACACCAGCCAGCTCGTGGACCCGTTGCGCTCGTTCGTGCTCGGCCTGCCGGAGACGATCACGCTCTTCCACGTGGCGGGCGCGGAGGACTTCCTGGTGCACGTGGCCGTGGCCGACGCCGACCACCTGCACCGGCTCTGCCTGGAACGGTTCCTGATCCGGCCGGAAATCGTCCACCTGCACACCACGCTGATCTTCAAGGCCGAGCATCAGCCGATCCAGCGGCCGTCCGATATGTAACATTCATCCCCATGACCCTCCGGATCACGACGCTGGCCGAGCGTCCCGAGTTCGCCGAGTCGCTGTGGAACATGGACAGCTCCTGGCAGGAGTTCGTGCTGAACGACCCCATCGCGGACCTCTACTACGGGATCTGCGTGCGCGCCTACCCGGACTACGTCCTGGTGGCCGACAGCGACGAGGAGCCGGGGCGGCTGGCGGCGCGGGGCTGCATGGTGCCGTTCGCGCTCGGCGAGTCCGCCGAGCTGCCCGACGACGGCTGGGACGGCGTGATCCGGCGCGCCTGGCTGGGCCGCGAGCGCGGCACGACGCCCACCCGGATCTCCGCCCTGGAGATCACCGTCCGCAGCGACCTGCTCGGCACCGGCCTGTCCCCGCGCATGGTCGCCGCCATGCGCAGGCACGCCGCCGAACGCGGCTTCACCGAGCTCGTCGCCCCCGTCCGGCCCAACCGGAAGCACCTCGAACCGCACACCCCCATGTCCGAGTACGCCTTCCGCACCCGCCCCGACGGCCTCCCGTACGACGCCTGGCTGCGTGTCCACGTACGCGCGGGCGGGAAGATCGTCAAGGTGGCGCCGCGCTCGATGGTCGTCCCGGGCACGCTCGCCGAGTGGCGCGGCTGGACCGGCCTGCCGTTCGACCGCACCGGCGCGATCGAGGTCCCCGGCGCGCTGAGCCCCGTCCACTGCGTCGTGGAGCAGGACTACGCCGTCTACGTCGAGCCGAACGTCTGGGTCAGCCACCCATTGGGGTGAGTCCCGTACGGTCGCGCAGGCGCTCCTCGAAGCCCCGGACGTCCAGGCCCTTGGCGGCGGCCCACCCGTCGTCATGAAACGTCGCCAGATGCCGCTCCTGGGCGTCGCCGAGCACCGACACCACCGTCCCGCTCTCGCCCCGCCCGCGCATCCGCTCCGCCAGCTCCAGCGCCGCCCACAGCGCCGTGCCCGACGACCCGCCCACCGGCAGCCCGGTCACCTCGCGGATGAGCCGCGCCGCCGCCACGCTCGCCGCGTCGGGCACCGGGATGACCAGGTCGACGAGGTCGGGCCGGAACCCCGGCTCGATCCTGGGCCGCCCGATCCCCTCGATCCGCGACGGCATCCCGGTGGCGTAGTCGGGCACGTCCAGCGTCCATCCGGGGAAATAGGCGGAGTTCTCCGGATCCGCCACGGCCACCCGGGGCCCCTCGCCCCCGGCGCTCTCCCGGCGCACACGGCCCAGCGTCGCCGACGTCGCTCCCGTCCCGGCCCCCACCACCACCCAGTCCGGACGTACCTGGGCGCACAGCTCGATGGCGAGGTCATGCTCGGCGGCCCGCCCGAACTGGTCGAGGAAGTGCCCCGGCACCTCCCGCGCCACGTCGTAGATCGCCGCGGGCGGCGACACGAACCGGCACTCCCCGCCGAGCTCCTCCACCGGCCGCGCCCGCTCCTCCGACCGCTTCCCCGGCATGATCACCACGTACGGCAGCGCGAGCCGCCGGGCGAACCACGCCTGCGCCACGGCGGCGTTCCCGCCCGTGGCCTCCACCACGGTCGTCCCCCGGGTGATCAGCCCGTCGAGCACCCCCTGCCGGAACAGCGCACGGGCATGCCGGTGCCGCAGGCTCCCGGTCGGCTGCGCGGACTCGTCCTTGAGCAGCAGGCGGACCCCCGGCGCCCCGGCGGGGAACTCGATCAGCGGTGTGGGCGGCCCCGCCTGCAACAGGTCGAGTGCCCGGACATCCCAGCTCACGTCCACCATGTGCCCCATCGGCGGATGTTCATCCGGCTTGTCCTCCCTTATCCTCCCGAGGCATGACCGAACTCCAGCCCAGACTCCGCGCGATCACCGATCTGATCATGGCCGAAGCCCGGGAGGCCGGCGGCAGGCACGAGTACGACGGCGCCGTCCAGGACCTGTCGCCCGAGGGCGTCCGAACCGGGCTGGCGCGCCTCGGCCAGGGCGACGCCCCCGCCGACCCGTACGACGCGCGGCACCTGGGCGTGTTCGAGGAGAGCCTGCGCGTCCAGCTCGGCGAGCTGGAGCTGCACCGCAAGAACCCGCTCGTCCACCTGTCCAACCTCGACCTCGCCTGCTACGACCGCGACTACGCCCCCGAGGCCGAACGCGCCGCCGCCAGGGCCGCCCACCTCGCGCTGTGGCCCGAGGCCGTCTCCCACGCGATCGCCTCCCTCGACCAGGTCAGCGCCCCCGTCGCGCGCTCCCTGCTCGGCGCCGTCAAGGGCCTGGCCGCCGGCGTCACCCACGAGGCCGCCCTGAAGGCCCACGCCGACCTCGTCGCGCACGTCGAGCGCGCCGCCGGGACCGGCGACCCCGACGCCGCGCTCGGCGGCCCCGCCCTGGCCCGCCTGATGGGCGCCGCCGAGGGCCTGGACGTGGACCTGGGCAAGCTCGCCGAACGCGCCGACGCCGAACGCGACAGGCTGCTCGCCCGGCTCGCCGACGCCTGCGCCCGCCTCGGCCAGGCCGACCGCCCGCCGCTCGACGTCGTACGCGAGCTCGTCAAGCAGCACCCCGACGCCGACGGCGTGATCGAGGCGGCCAGGATCGGCACCGAGAAGGCGATAGCGTTCACCCGCGAGAAGGACCTCGTGCCCTACCACGACGGCGAGTGCCTGGTCGGCCTCGCGCCCGAGTCGCGCCGGTGGGCGATGGCGATGATGTCGTGGAACGCCCCCGGCGAGCCCGCGGGCCCGTCCTGGTACCACATCACCCCGCCCGACCCGTCCTGGCCGGCCCGGGACGCGGAGGAGTGGCTGGAGGTCTTCAGCGACACCACGCTGCCCGCCATCAACGTGCACGAGGTCGCGCCCGGCCACTTCTCCCACGGCCTGGCCCTGCGCGCCGCCGGCTCCGACGTCAGGCGGCTGCTGCAGTCGCTGTCGTTCATCGAGGGCTGGGCCCACTACGCCGAGGAGCTCTGCGTCGAGGAGGGTTTCGAGGCCGAGGACCCGCGCTTCGAGATCGGCGTCTGGGTGGAGGCGCTCATCCGCGTCACCCGGCTCGCCTGCGCGATCGGCGTGCACACCGGCGCCATGACCGTGGAGGACGCAGCCGCGCGCTTCGAGGCCGACACCCACCTCGCCGGGCCCGCCGCGCTGTCGGAGGCCCGCCGCGCCTCGTTCGACCCGACCTACGGCCGCTACACCTGGGGCAAGCTGGTCATCCTCGACCTGCGCGAGCGGGCGCGGCAGGAGTGGGGCGCCGCCTTCACGCTGCAGCGCTTCCACAAGGCGATGTTCGATCTCGGCTCGCCGCCGCTGGGCCTCCTCGACGCCATTCTCTGAGGCCGGGGCCGATACACTGGGATTACCGCATTCGCCTTTGGGGGGTCTCTTTCGGTGTCTGAATTCGACACGGTACTGGTCGTCGACTTCGGCGCGCAGTACGCGCAGCTCATCGCGAGGCGGGTGCGCGAGTGCCACGTCTACTCCGAGGTCGTCCCGTCGACGATGCCGGTCGAGGAGATGCTGGCCAAGAGGCCCAAGGCCATCATCCTGTCCGGCGGCCCCTCCTCGGTCTACGCCGAGAACGCCCCCGCCGTCCCCCACGGCCTGTTCGACACCGGGGTGCCGACGTTCGGCATCTGCTACGGGTTCCAGGCCATGGCCCAGGCGCTCGGCGGCGAGGTGGCGCGCACCGGCGTGGCCGAGTACGGCGGCACCGCCCTCGACGTCCTCGACGAAGGCGTCATCTTCGCGGGCCTGCCGGCCACCCAGCAGGTCTGGATGTCCCACGGCGACAGCGTCGCGGCGGCCCCCGACGGCTTCGCCGTGACCGCCTCGACCAGCGAGACCCCGGTGGCCGCGTTCGAAAACCCCGAGCGCGGCCTCTACGGCGTCCAGTTCCACCCCGAGGTGCTCCACTCCGAGCACGGCCAGGCCGTGCTCAAGCACTTCCTCGACGCGGCGGGCTGCCGCCCCACCTGGACGATGCTCAACATCGTCGAAGACTCCGTCGAAGCCGTGCGCCGGCAGGTCGGCGACGGCCGCGCCATCTGCGCCCTGTCCGGCGGCGTCGACTCCGCCGTGGCCGCCGCGCTCGTCCAGCGCGCCATCGGCGACCGCCTCACCTGCGTCTTCGTCGACCACGGCCTGCTGCGCAAGGGCGAGGCCGAGCAGGTCGAGCGCGACTTCGTCGCCGCCACCGGCGTCAACCTGCGCGTCGTCGACGCCGCCGACCGCTTCCTCAAGGCCCTCGAAGGCGTCAGCGACCCCGAGGAGAAGCGCAAGATCATCGGCCGCGAGTTCATCCGCGTCTTCGAGGACGAGCAGCGCGCCATCATGGCCGACGGCCCCGTCGAATTCCTCGTCCAGGGCACCCTCTACCCCGACGTCGTCGAGTCCGGCGGCGGCACCGGCACCGCCAACATCAAGTCCCACCACAACGTCGGTGGCCTGCCGGAAGACCTCCAGTTCACGCTCGTCGAGCCGCTGCGCACCCTGTTCAAGGACGAGGTCCGCCGCGCCGGCGAAGAGCTCGGCCTGCCGGCCGCGATGGTCTGGCGCCAGCCGTTCCCCGGCCCCGGCCTCGCCATCCGCATCGTCGGCGAAGTCACCCGCGACCGCCTCGACCTGCTGCGCGAGGCCGACGCCATCGCCCGCGAGGAGCTGTCGCGCGCCGGGCTCGACCGGGAGATCTGGCAGTGCCCGGTCGTCCTGCTCGCCGACGTCCGCTCGGTCGGCGTCCAGGGCGACGGCCGCACCTACGGCCACCCGGTCGTCCTGCGACCGGTCACCTCCGAGGACGCGATGACCGCCGACTGGGCCCGGGTCCCGTACGACGTGCTGTCGCGCATCTCGACGCGCATCACCAACGAGGTCCGCGAGGTCAACCGGGTCGTCGTCGACGTGACCAGCAAGCCCCCGGGCACCATCGAGTGGGAGTAGCCACCTCCCCCTGAAAAGCCCGGTCTCCCGGGAGTCGGCAGGGCTCCCGGGGCTCGTCAGGTCGCCGGGGCGTTCACCGGAGTCGTTCCTCCAGGTGGACGGTGATGGTGTCGCCGGGCCCCTTGCCGAGCAGTTCGCGGAGGGCGGCCTTCACCGGCAGTTTGTGGGTGCCGTCGCCGAGGGCCATGAACGAGCTGCGGAACGGCTGCCCGTCGATGGTCCCGCGCACCTTGACGAGCCCGCGGGTGCCGAAGAACTCCGCTGACCCGGGCATCACCACGTACGTCCAGCCGCCCTCGTTCGGGCTCTTGAGCAGGGTGGCGGTGAATTCCTTGTCCAGGGTGGTCATCGGCCGGCCTCCTGTTCGACGATCTCGAGGCCGTTGCCGTCGGGGTCGCGCAGCGTGAACATGGCCGGGACGCCGGGCCAGCGCAGCAGTTCGCCCACGTCGGCGCCGTGCCCGGTCAGCTCCTGGTGCAGGACCGCGGCGTCGGGGGTGGTGAGCCGGATGCCGGTCTCGACGCCGGGGGCGCCGCCGGGCAGGAGCGCGATGGTGGTCGCGGAGCCGGGCGGGGCCACCTCGATCCATCGGCCGCCGAGCTGCTCGACCGGCGCGTCCAGGCGCTTGTCCAGCCCCAGGGTGCCGACGTAGAAGTCCAGTGCCCGGTCCTGGTCGCTGACGGGGACGCCTACGGTGTGTATGCCGGTGATGCTCATGCGGGGCCTCCTGGCGTTTGGATTCGTCGGGTATGACTCGCGTGCGGGACAGAACTCATCGCTCGCCGCTTCCTTCACAGCGAGATCATCCCCACATAAGAGGATCTTTCGCTCAGCCCCCGCGACCCTTATGCTGCAACTGACAAGAATCTTTACAATAACGTCACCTCACCGGATCACGGGGGACCCGCCATGACACCGGTCGTCGCAGTGCTGCATTCCGAAGACGTCGCCCTGGATTTCCTGTCCGTCCTGACCCGTCACGCCGCCGACGACGTCCACGTGCTGATCGGCACGCAGGCCGAGCACGTCGTCCTGCCGGGCGGAACCCCGCTCGCCGAACGGCTGGCGCTGCTCGCGCCGTACGTGGACCCGGGCCGCAACACCGCCCCGCTCCCCACTCCGGACACGGTCGCGGACCGGCTGCGCGAGCTGCCGGAGCCGCAGGTGTGGACGCATTCGCCCGCCGACCACCGGGCCCGCCGGGCCCGCTACGGCAGGAGCGTCGTCCAGGCCGCCGGGACCGCCGCCTGCGCGGTCGGCGACAACCCGCACCTCCAGCTCGTCGCCGAGCGCGCCGAGGCGCTGGACGGGGCCGAGGTCGCGGCCAAGGTCGGCTTCGTCGTCGCGCACGCCGGGGCGCTGCTCAACAGCCGGGTGCCCGACCGGCTCGTCACCACCGAACGGGTGCCCGCCGTCGAGCGGTTCGCCCGCCTGGAGCGGGAGCCGGCCGACCGGCTGTACGCGCTGACCGCCAGCCTGAGCGACGACGCCGCCCAGGTGACCGATCCGTGGGAGTTCGAGACCTCGGCGTACGAGGTCGCCCGGCTGGACGCGACCGCCGCGTGGGTCGCCCGCTGGTGGTTCCCTGGCGACGGCCCCCTGGTTGAAGTCGGGCCCTGCGAGGGAGCGCTCTCCCGGCGGCTGGCCGACAAGGGCTACACCGTGCACGCCGCCGAGCCGAACCCCGCCTTCCGCGCCCGCCTGGAGACCGTGCCGGGCGTCCTGGCCACGCCCGACGGCCTGGAGGAGCTGGCCAAGGCCGGCCCGTCCGGCGCGTACCTGCTGAGCGAGATGCTCTACTACGGCCAGGACCTCGACCTGCTGCACCGGCTGCCCACGGACCTGCTGCTGATCTCGCTGGCCGCCGAGCGGCTCAACGACACCGTGTGGCCGTGGGTGCGCGAGCAGTCGGAGTGGACCGTCGCCGAACGCTGCGAGCTGGCCGCGCCCGCGCTGGAGTTCGTCTGCGACGGCCGCGCCTACCTGCGCAAACGCGGCAGCCGCGGGCTGGTCCTGACGCGGGGCGGGAGGCGGGCATGAGCTTCCGGACGCTGGTGGTCTCCCCGCACTTCGACGACGCCGCGCTGTCCGTCGCGGGCGTGCTGGCCACGCTGCCGCGACCGGCCGCGATCGTCACCGTTTTCGGCGGACCGGCCGCCGAGGAGGGCGACGACCGGGGCCCGTCGGCGTGGGACCGGCTGTGCGGGTTCACCTCGACGGGCGAGGCCGTACGCGAGCGCCGCGCGGAGGACGCCCGCGCCTGCGCGGCGCTCGGCGTGGAGCAGATCGCGCTCGACCACCCCGACGCGCCCGCCGCGGGGACGTGGCTGGACGGCCTGGAGGACTGCCTGGCCGCGCACGCCGGGCCCACCACCCAGGTCCTGCTGCCGATGGGGATCGGCAACAGCGCCCACCTCCAGGTCCGCGACCAGGCGCTGAAGACGCTGGCGAGCACCGGCGGCCCGGCCCCGTGGATCTACGCAGACCTGCCGTACGCGTCGATCGTGCGCGAGTGGGGCACCGGGGCGGCGTCGCGGGCGCTCACCGAGCACCCGCGCGCCGGCGCGCCGCTGCGCGCGCTGGAGTCGATCAGCCCGCACCGGGCCGAGCGGCTGGACGCGCAGGCGTGGGGCGCCAAACGGCGGGCCGTGCTCTGCTACGCCTCCCAGCTCGCGCCCCTGGCCAGCGAGTTCGGCGACATCCTGGCGGTGCCGGGCCCGCTCAACCACGAGCTGGTCTGGACCCTCAGCCCGACCGGCTGAACACGGCGACTCCCGGGACCGGACGGCCCCGGGAGTCAAGGTGAGACCGGTCAGAAGTCCGTCGTCACCGCCGCGCCCGAGAACGCCTTGGCCCCGTACAGGCTGACGTAGTGGTAGCCGGGCGCCGGGTTGACGACCGTCAGCGTGTGCGCGTTGCCCGCGCCCGTCGCCCGCTGCGTGTAGGACGACGTGGTGGCCCAGGAGCTGCCGCTGTAGTACAGGTCCGCGTCACCGGTGCCGCCCGACGAGGTCAGGGTCAGCCTCGCCGTGCCCGCCGGCACGTACAGGTACAGATAGGCGTAGTTCCCCGCGGACGCCGACAGGCCGCTGCGCCGGCAGTCCTGGCCGAGCTGCCTCGGGTCCGTGCCGGTGCACTCCGCCGCCGCCGTGACCGTGACCTGCTTGCTCGTGGTGTCGGTGCGGCCGCCCTCGCCGGTGACCGTCAGGCTGACCGTGTACGTGCCCGCCGAGGCGTACGTGTGGGACGGGTTGGCCGACGTGGCCGAGCCGCCGTCGCCGAAGTCCCAGCGCCGGGCGGTGATCGTCCCGGTCGAGGTGTCGGTGAACGACGCCGTCAGCCCGCTCGCCACGTACGTGAACCCCGCCGACGGCGTCGAGCCGCCGTTGCCGAGCGAGCCCAGCCAGGTGTTCCAGTCAGCGTCGTACCGGCTGCCGATCGTGCTGGTCAGGAACGTCCGCGCGGTGCTCCACGCGCCCGTCCGGTACGAGCCCAGCACGGTGGCCACGTCGGCCGGATGCCGCTCGAACATGTAGCGGACGGCCAGGTAGCCCCACCGGTACACGCGGGTCGAATCGTGCGAATAGGTGGTGTTCCACAGCGTCGACAGCCCGTACGTGCGCTTGGCCGCCTCCGCGATCGCCGCGTCGTAGGCCAGGTTCCGGTACGAGTACGACACGTACTCGGCGAAGCCCTCGATCCACCAGATCGTCGGCGTGCTGACCCCGGCCGAGAAGTCGCCGTGCATGTTGAAGCGGCCGTCGAGGTAGTGGGTGTACTCGTGGTTGAGGTTCCAGATCTGGAAGTCGGGGCGCAGCCACTCGGCCTCGTAGGCGATGAACCGCGGCTGGTTGCCCGTCGCCGACGGGTCGCCCTCCAGGTACATGCCGCCGTTGTCGGTGTCGATGCCGAACATCGCACCCGCGTACGTCTGGTAGTCGGCGCTGGAGTCGAACACCACGACCTCCAGCGTGGTGTTGCGGTCACCGGCGACCGGGCCGTTGTCGCGCGCCACGTCGTGGAAGAACGCGTCCTGCCCGGCCAGGCTGGAGCAGCTGCCGTCGAGCTGCGCGGAGGTCATCTGCTGGGCGCGGATCCTGATGCTGGGGCTGCAGGCGTGGGTGACGGGCAGCACCTCGGCCGCCAGCCGCTCCTGCAGGTTGCAGACGCCGTAGTAGGAGCAGTTCGGCCCGTCGTAGAAGTCGGCCATCTCGGCGACGCCGACCCACAGGGGAGCGGTGGCGCCGGTGATGGAGCTGCGCGTGAGCAGGTCGCGCGCCAGCGGCCGGACCGTGGCCCGCAGGTCGGCGTGCTGGAGGAACCGGGCCAGCTCGCGGCCCGCGTTCGAGGTCAGGTAGCCGTTGTCGGTGCCGAGCAGCGCCAGGTGGCGCGTCGCGAACGAGGTCAGCGTGTCGAGCACCCCGCGATCCGCCCGCACCGCCGCGACGAACGCCGGGAGCTGGTGCCCACGGAACAGCACGGTGTAGACGCTGTTGACCGCGTTCAGCATCGACCACGACCCGTCGTACGAGCTGTCGTAGTCGTTGAGCAGGCGCTCGACCACGTACAGGTAGCGGTCGTTCTCGGCGGCGCTGTCGATCAGCGTGACCGCCTCCGACAGCACGTCGCCGTTGGCGTCGCTGACCGTGCCCGATCGGGGGTTGCCGAAGAACGCGTCCAGACCGGCCTGGATGGCGGTCTTCAGCGTCTGGCCGTACGCGCCGACGTCGCCGGGGTAGTACCACTGGACGTAGTAGCCGGCCCGCAGGTAGAGCACGAGCTGGGCGGTGGCGGTGCTGTTGTCGCCGGGGTAGCTCGCGCCGCTGTCGCGCAGCGCGTACGCGACGCTGACCATCTGCGACTCGCGGAAGGCCAGGTTCGCGTCCCGGCCCGTCAGGCTGAACAGGGTGCCGACGCACTCGGTGGTGGACGCCTTGATCTGCTGGACGAGCGCGCTGCCGGTACGGCTGGTGAAGTCGCTCACCGAGCAAGCGGCGGCCTTGGCGGTCCTGGCGTCGGGCGCGGCGGGTTCGTCGTAGTCGCGCCGCAGCGCGTCCTTGGAGGCGGGGAGCGGGGCCCGGTCCTTGAGGGCCAGAGGCTCCTTGCGTACGTGGTCGTCGATCGTGGCCGCGGCAGCGGTCGCGGCGGGCGGCGGCTCGGCCGCGGCGGGTGGCGGCTCGGCCGCGGCCGGAGCCGCGACCGCGAAGGGCACGAGCAGGGCGGTTAACAGGAGCAGCTTGCGCACACGAACCTCCGGGGGGTATCCGCATGGATGCGAGGTCGGTCCGAGTGTGAAAGTCATCGGTCGAAGTGGGTCATACACCCGGGCATAAGTGTTGCGTATGCCCTAATTTCTGGTCATGGACCTCGACCTCAGGCACCTCCGGATGGTCTGTGCGATCGCCGAGACGGGCAGCGTGACCCGAGCCGCCGCCCGCCTCGGCCTGTCGCAGCCCGCCATGACCAATCAGCTCAGGAAGGTCGAGGAGAGCGTCGGGGGAGAGCTCTTCGTCCGCAGCCACGCCGGTGTCGAGCCGACGCCGCTGGGCCGCCAGGTCATCGCGCGGGCCAGAATCGTCCTGTCCGAAATCGACGCGCTCTTCGGCGACCTGCGCGACACCGGCGCCGCCACCGCCGGGCTCCAGCTCGGCTGCGTCCACCTGGCCTGCGTAGGCAGCGTCGTGGACCGGGTCACCGAGGCGCTGCCCGGCCGGCCCATCTCGCTGCGGATCGAGCCGTCCGCCGTCCTGCTCGCCGACGCCCTGGCCCACGGCAAGCTCGACGCCGCGCTCATGGGCATGATCGAGGGCTTCGACGTGCCGCTGACCGCGCCCGTCGTCACCCGGACGCTCGTCCCGCGCTACCCGATCTTCGTCGCGCTGTCGGCGGAGCACCCGCTGGCCTCGCAGCCTGAGATCGACCTCGCCGACCTCAGGAACGAGCGCTGGATCAGCCCGCCCGGCGCCGACGACGGCTCGCTGGCCGCGCTGCGCGCCTCCTGCCGCGCCGCCGGGTTCGAGCCCGACGTCCGCTACGACGCCCCCAGCGGCGCGGGCCGCCCCCTGGTCGCGGCCGGGCACGGCATCCGTCTGGTCGACCCCACCTGGCCCGAGCCCGAAGGTACGGTCGTCCGCCCGCTGGCCGGTGAGCCCCAGGTCGCCCGCCTCATCCTGGCCTGGCGCCGCGACCGGCTCAGCGCCACCGCTGCGGCCGCCGTCTACCGGGGCCTGGCCCGCGCCTTCGAGGATCACGTGGAGGACAATCCGGCCTTCACCCGCTGGTGGCGCACCCACCCGGAAGTTCATCCCCTCCTCTGACCGATCCCACCAAGACGAGACGTACCGTCTCACCAAGGTGGTAGCCTGACCCCATGCCCGAGTCCAAGAAGCCGAACCCCGCCCGCCGCAGCGAGCGCTCCCGGCAGGCGATCCTCCAGGCCGCCCGCGAGCTGATCTCCGAGCTGGGCTACGCCAAGGTCTCGATCGAGGCCATCGCGGCGCGGGCGGGCGTCGGCAAGCAGACCATCTACCGCTGGTGGCCGTCGAAGGGCGCCGTGGTCTTCGACTCCTTCCTGGCCCTCAGCCAGGACCCGGCCGGCGAGAACATGGCGCTGCCCGACACCGGCGACCTGGCGGCCGATCTCAAGCTCGTCATGCGGGCCACGGTCGCCGAGCTGGCCGACCCCGCCTTCGACGCGCCGATCCGGGCGCTCAACCAGGAGATCATCGGCGACCCCGGCCTCGCCGCCCAGTATCGGGAGAAACTCGCCCACCCCGTGGACGAGATCAAGAAGGAACGGCTCCGCAGCGCCCAGCGGGCCGGCCAGCTCGATGCCGACGCCGACCTCGACCTGGTGCTGGAGATCCTCTACGCCCCCCTGTATCACCGCTGGCTGCACCGCTCCGGCCCGCTGACGGACGACTACGCCGACGCCCTCGTCGAGGCCACGCTGCGCGCCTTCGCCCCGGGTCAGGACGGGTAGCTGGCGCCCGGCTCCGGCTTCTTGCCGCGCAGCAGCGCCGGCACCGTGACCAGGTGGTAGCCGCGCTTCTTCAGCTCCTTGACGATCCCCGGCATGGCCTTGACCGTCGCCGGGACCGTGTCGTGCATGAGGATCACGCCGTCGCGCCTGGCCAGCCGGAGCACCGCGGCCTTGATCTTCCTGGCGTCGCGCAGGTCCCAGTCGAGGGTGGTGCCGGTCCACATCACCTGCGCCAGGTCGTGCTGGGAGGCCAGGTGGAGCACCCGGTCGTCGGTGTGCCCGTAGGGCGGCCGGAACATCGACGGCGCCCGGCCGGTGGCCTTCTCGATGGCCTCCTGGGTGGCGCCGAGCTCGTCGAGGACGTCGTCGTCGAACAGCGTCGGCAGCGACGGGTGCGAGTAGGTGTGGTTGCCGATCGCGTGACCCTCTCGGGCGGTGCGCCTGGCGATGGCCGGACGCTCCTCCACCTTGTTGCCGACCAGGAAGAACGTGGCCTTGACCCGTTCCTTCTTGAGCAGGTCGAGCAGGGCCGGCGTGGTCTTGCCGGGCCCGTCGTCGAACGTGAGCGCCAGGCACTTGACCCTGGCACAGTCGATCTTCGCCTGTGAGGCGCCGGCGGGGGCGCCGGAGACCAGCAAGGAGACGGAGAGCAAGCCCTGGATCAGCACATGCTCCACTGTATCGCCGGGATCATCCGCCCAGCCGGGCCCGTAGGAACAGTGTTACGCCTTTGCATGATTTGACCGGTAGGTACCGTTCTGCGATCACGACCGCCGACAGCCCCGCGTTCACCAGGAACGGCAGCTTGCGCAGGTCGCTGCCCGTCGAGCCGCGCCGGTGCCGGGCGACCAGCGGGCGCAGCAGCACGTTCCAGCTCCACACCCGCTCCACCCGCAGCCCCGCCTTCTCCACGACGGTGGTCAGCGAGGCGCGGTCGTAGCGGCGCAGGTGCCCGACGGCGTCGTCGTGCTCCGACCACAGCGACATGTCGCACGGCACCGCGATCAGCGCGTGCCCGCCCGGCCGCAGCACCCGCGCCATCTGCTCGGTGACCAGGTAGTCCTCCTCGACGTGTTCGAGCACGTCGAACGCCGTCACCAGGTCGACGCTGGCCGACTCCACCGGAGGCCACCGGGCGTCGGCGACCATCGCCCGCAGCCCGCGCTGCCTGGCGACCTCCACGGCCTCCTCCGAGCAGTCGGCCGCGGTCGCGTCCCAGCCCTGCTCCACGAGCACGCGCGTGTTGCCGCCGCCCGCCGCGCCCAGGTCGAGCGCCCGCCCGGGACGGCCGTGGCGGGCCAGCCGCCGCAGCTCGGCGCGCAGGATCGCCCGCCGCTCCCGGTACCACCAGTGGGTCTGCTCCAGCGCGACGAGCTGCCGGATCTCGGTGACGTCCACAATGCATCAACTCCGTGTGCGGGCGAAAACCCAGCGGTCGAGGGCGATGAAACGCAACAGGGTGAGCACGCCGTAGGTGGCGACGACCGCGGCGACCTCGAACAGCCGCCCCGCCGCCGGGGCCAGCCCCACCACCACCGCGGTGGTGACGGCGTAGTTCGACAGGAACACCGCCGCCGCCCGCAGATGCATCCCGGTACGCTTGCCGCCCCGCCTGCCGAACGTCCAGCGGCGATTGGCCTCGGTGTTGACCACCCCGGTGAGCACGAGCGCCGCCAGGTTGCACAGCGCGGGCTCCAGCACCTCCCTGAGCGGCAGGTAGAGCAGCGCGTACAGGACCGAGGTGAACACCCCGACGGCGGCGAACTTGACCAGCTTGGCCACCTTCGGCTCGGCCACCACGGCGTCCGGATGGACGGGGGCCAGCTCGGAGGGCCCGGCCACGTCGACGGTGGCCCGCCCGGTGGACATCGACCAGGTCAGCCGGGCCAGCCCCTTCAGGTCGGCCACGGCCGTGCGGACCACCCGGACCCGCGAGTCCAGGTCCTCCACCCAGTCGACCGGCACCTCGTGCACGCGCAGCCCGTTGTGCTCGGCGAGCAGGAGCAGCTCGGTGTCGAAGAACCAGGCGTCGTCCTCGACCCGGTCCATCAGCGGCCTGATCACGTCGGCCCGCGCCGCCTTGAACCCGCACTGCGCGTCGCTGAACCGGGCCCCGAAGCCGACCCGCAGCAGCGCGTTGTAACCGCGCGAGATCACCTCCCGCTTGACCGAGCGGCGGGTGCGGGCGGTGTGCGCGAGCCGGGTGCCGATGGCGATCTCGGAGTGGCCGCTGGCCAGCGACGCCACCATCGGGAACAGCGCGCCGAGCCCGGTGGACAGGTCCACGTCCATGTACGCGACGATGTCGGCCGGGCTGTCACGCCAGGCCGCCTTCAGCGCCGCGCCCCGCCCGGCGATCTCCAGCCGCCTGGCGTGCACCCGGCTGTGCCCCGAGGCGAGCGCCTGGGCGATCTGCCAGGTGGCGTCGGTGCTGCCGTTGTCCACGATCGTGATGCGCCACGGCATCGGGAAGGAGTCGTCCAGGAACGCGGTGAGCGTGCGCACGCAGCCGGGCAGCGCGCGTTCCTCGTTGTAGACGGGAATGACGATGTCGACGGTCGCGAGCCGGGCGGGCGCGTCGACGACGGTGCCTGCGCGCAAGCGCGTGTCCATGGGTTCCCCTCGTCGCTGGTCCTGGGGAAAATGGTGGGCGGGCGGAACGGGCCGGGCCGGTTGATTTCCGCGCACCGGGCACGGACCAGGCCAGGTCTTTACCCGCCGATCACCTCATAGACCGCGCAGTCCCCCTTGTGGAAGCGCAACCGGGCGAACCTCCCGACATCCGGCGACTCCCGGACCCCCTCCACGAACAGCCACCTGACCCCGTATTTCTGGGCCAACCGCCCGATGGTGTGTTCCGAGGGCGTCTGGAAGGCCGCGTCGTTCACCGCCAGCCGCAACGGATCGGCGAACCCGATCCGCAGATAGGACTCCCTCGTCTCGGGCGCCCGCCGGAGCGTGCTCATCGCGTACGCCCACCCCTCGACCAGCACCCGCCGCTCGCTGTAGCCCGACACCCAGTAGTGCCTGGCGTCGCAGTGCCGCCGCACGGTCGGCCGGCAGTGCAGGTTGGTGGCCACCACGTCGCCCGGCCCGGAGTGGTCGCGCAGCCACCGCGCCGCCTCCATGCCCCCTTCGGGCATCATCTGCCGGAACTGCCCGCCCGGCCCGACCTGCCGCACCGCCTTCACGGCCGCCGCCGGCACCGTGTAGCCGCACGCCAGCGCCGCCACCACCACCGCCGCGACCGGCCTGCGCCACACCGCCACCGCCGCCCCGGCGACGACCAGCACACCCCCCAGCACCAGGTACGGCAGCGCGACGTCGGCGAGCCGCAGGTCCCGCGCCGGAATCTCGACGCCGAGCGTCTCCGCCACCAGCACCGCCAGCCCCGCCCCGGCGGCCAGCGCGCCCGCCGCGACCCGCCACGCCCCGGGGAAGGCCCGCAGCAGCGCCCCGGCCCCCGCGACCGCCAGGATCGCCAGGTAGGGCTTCGCGCTGGTCAGGAAGTAGAGCTGGGAGGCGGCCGGATGCCCGAACACCAGCACGGCCCCCACCCCGGCGGCCCCGATGCCGCCGAGCAACAACACCCCCGGGTCCCACCCCCGCCACAGCGCGAGCCCCGCGATGCCCGACCACACGCACGCCAGCGCGCCCACGTGGAGTCCCGCGAGCGCCAGCGCCGGCCCCACGGGGAGCTGCGCCATCTCCGGGTCGCTCAGCTCGGCCGCCGCCCGCCACAGCCGCAGCATCGTGTCGAACGGCGTCACCGTCATGCCCTGGGTCCCGTGCGCGAACAGCACGAACTGCGCCACCAGCAGCCCGCCCACGGCCAGCCCCGCGGCGGCCAGCGCGGGCCGGTGCACCCGCCGGTCCACCAGCAGCCGCACCCCCAGCACTACCACCAGCCCGGCCACCAGCAGCGGCAGGTAGGTCGCCTTGGCCCCGGTGAGCGCGAGCAGCAGCACCCCCACGACCAGCCACCGCCCGCGCCCGTCGCGCAGGTAGGCGATCAGCGCGAGCACCACCGGCGCGAACAGCAACGCCCCGAACGTCTGCGTGGGGCTCAGCCAGGCGCTGAACGGCGACATCGCCGGGAACAGCTCCACGCTCCCGGCCGGCAGCGCCGGCGAGCAGGCCAGGCAGGCGGCCACCACGGACGCCACCCCCGCCCAGGCCCGCCCGGCCAGCCGCCACCCGGTCACCCCGAGCAGCACCATCGTCGCCGCCAGCATGGGCAGCACGCTCAGCCGGTAGAGCAGCGTCTGCGGCTCGATCCCGGTCAGCCAGCTCGTCGCGGCCATCTCCGCGTAGACGAACCAGTGGTAGGACAGCGGCTCACCCAGCACCGACGGGAACTGCGGCGGCACGTGATGCCGGACCTCGCCGAGAAGCGCCAGGTGGTAGTGCATGTCGACGTAGGGGCCGGCGTTGCCCGGCCAGGTCAGCCCGTGCACCGCGTAGAACTGCCGGGCACTCCAGGCGAGCAGGTAGCCGACGACGCCCGACATGGCCCACGCCCACCACAGCGGCACCCGTACGCCCGAGCCGCGCCAGTGGCGCCGCAGCTTCGGCACGGCCAGGAACGCCACGACGGTCAGCACCGGCCAGGCGGCCACCGCGAGCGGCGCCCCGAGCGCCCGCGCCGGCAGGTAGACCAGCACCTCGATCGCGTAGCCGAGAGCCAGCCCGGCGGCCAGGTCGGCGGGCAGCGACCCGCCCCCGGGCCCCAGCGCCCGCCAGAGCAGCATCCCGGGCAGCATCACCCCGAGCCCGACGTAGCCGGCGAAAGCGCCGAGGTCCTGCGGCGGCACGCCGTGGCGCCACAGCACCACCACGGCGGCCACGGCCACCAGCACCGCCGGCACCCACCCGTAGCCACGCCGCGCCCGCGCGGCAGGCAGCACCGGCACCCTGGACAGCGCGACCGTCATGGCGCCCTCAGTCCCCTCAGCCTCCTCAGCCCTTGAACCCGCTGGTCAGGCCGACACCATGACCAGCCGGGTGAACTCGGCGGCCAGATCGACGCCGTCCCACACCCGGTGGAAGCTCAGCGCGTCACCGAACGGCACCATCCGGTCGACCCCGCGCCCGGCCAGCACCTGGGCCAGCTCCATCAGCTCGTCCCTGGCGAACCCGAAGTGCGTCATCGTCTGGTCGCGCCGCCCCACCAGCGGCACCAGCTCGGTCAGCGTGCCGAGCCTGGCGTGGGCGAACGTGCCGGTGCCGAGCCAGCGGCGGGGGGCGGCCACGGCGGTCGACAGCGTGACGTTGGCCAGCGCGTTGCCGTGGAAGTCGATCGTCCCGGCCGACCCGTCGGCGGCCATGCCGTAGGTGGCGACCCGCTTCTCCACGGCCATCGCCGCGTCGACCGCCCAGCCCCGCTGGGAGACGGCCTGCGACAGGTGGGCGGTGAAGTCGGCGCGGGCGGCGTCGGACTCGTCGCGCGGCCCCACCCAGAAGACGGTCCGCGGCGAGGAGCAGGCGGCCTGGTCGAACCAGTAGGAGTCGTTGACGAACCCCTCGGCCATCGCCACCCGGGTGGCGGGCGGCGCGGCCAGCCAGGCCGACGAGCGCACGGCCGCGAACGACGAGCGGTCGGGGAAGGTCAGGTCGCGCGCGTGCGGGGCCAGCGGATGCTTGCGGATCTCGTCGACGGTCCGGTCGCCGCCCCAGATGACCCGCAGGTCACAGCCCGAGGAGAGCGCGGCGGTGATGGAGTCGGAGCGGTCGTAGCAGACGATCCGCTGGGTCGCGGCCACCACCGGGTCGGCCCCGTCGAGCGACTCCAGCAGCGTTTCGACGATGGTCGAGGCGACCGTGCCGGCCCGGGGCGACAGGCGCACCACGTTGCGGTTGCCCATCAGCGCCGACAGCGCCCACGAGTAGACGAAGACGGTGTCGACGTTGGCGGGCGGGATGTGGAACACCAGGCCGCGCGGCACCCGTACGTGATCGCCGCGCAGGCCCTCGACGGTGCGCAGCAGCTCGCTGCGGCGCAGGAAGAAGCCGAGCGAGCCCAGCTCGGGATGGCGGCGCGACAGCGTGGGCCGCAGCAGGCGGCGGCCGAACCCGGTGAGGAAGTCGCGCACCCGCTCGTCGCCCACGGCCAGGCCGCCGCCCGCGGTGATCTGGTCGAGCAGGGTGCCGACCGGGACCGGCGGGCCGTCGGGGAACCTCACGTCGAGCATTACGCGGCCGCCTGCCCGTAGGTGTCGCTGCACCCGCGCGCCTCGGCCCGGGGCAGCCGGCCCAGCACCGAGAAGCGCTTGCCGGGCCACACGCCGTCGTCGACGCCGTGGACCACGCCCAGGTCCTCGGTCAGCAGCACGTGGCCGGGATAGGAGGTCGGCAGCGTGCTCACCACCTCGATCAGCCCCGGCACCCCCGGCGGCGCCTCCTGCCAGGTGTCGGGGTCGCGGATCACCACGTCGGCGAAGTCGGGGCAGTAGAGGCCGCCGCCGTCGGGGCCTTCGAGGAAGACCGTGCCGATCTGCTCGACCATGCCGTAGAAGTTGTGGACACGGCGCAGCCCGCACTCCTCGGCCAGGCGCCTGCGGAACTCCTGGTTGTCGACCGACTGCTCGGCCAGCTTCTTCCAGCCGCCGGAGTGGACGAGCACGCCCTGCGACAGGTCCATGCCCAGCTCGCGCAGGTGGAGCCAGGCCAGGTAGGTGAAGCCGAAGATCAGGTAGGGCTCGGCGCCGTGCCTGGCCAGGAAGCCCTTGACCGCCTCGGCGTCGAGCTCGCCCCGCTCGTCGAGGGCGAAGGTGTGGTCCCGGCCGAAGTTCATCATGCCGAGGACGCCCGCGCCCCGGGCGCTCAGCGCCGGGTCGCGCACCACCGCGCGGCTGTCGACGATCAGCATGGGCAGCCGCCGCTCGCCCAGCACCGCCCGCAGCGTCGCCGCGAGCATGCGCGGCTGAGCCGCGGCGGCCTCCCGGTCGAGGTAGACGCGGCTGGGCCGCTGCCCGGTCGTGCCGCTGGAGGTGAGCACCCGAAACACCTGGTCCTCGGGAACGCTGCGCAGCTCGTGGGTCTTGAACAGCCGCACCGGCAGCCACGGCAGCGCCGCCACCCGGTCGTAGGGTGGCCTGGCGCCGATCGCGTCGAGGATGCGCCGGTAAGGAGGGCAGGCCAGGCGGTGCCGCTCGGTGAGCGCGGTCAGCTCGGGCAGCAGCGCGGCCTCACGCTCGGCTGCCGACAGGGTGAAGACGGTCACGTCCGGGCCTCCAGGGCGCGGTAGTCGATCTTGCCGGTGGTGAGCAGCGGCAACCGGTCGACGCCGCGCACGTCGAAGCCGCTCCAGTGCAGCCGCAGCTCGGTGCCGAGCCGCCGGGCCAGCGTCGAGCAGCCCTTGGCGTCGACGCCCTCGGCCCACACCGTGACCCGGTCGTCGCCGCCGGTGGCCGCGATCGGGCCGCAGTCGCGCAGCAGCCGCTCCACGTCGTCGAGGTTGACCCGCACGCCGAAGATCTTGGCGATGCGCTTGACCCGGCCGGTGAGGTGCAGGAACCCCTCCTCGTCGAGGTGGCCCAGGTCACCGGTGCGCAGCACGCCGCCCAGCTCGTCGCCCTTGGCCAGGTCGGCGGCCTCGTCGGCATAGCCCATCATCACGTTGGGGCCGTGGTAGACGACCTCGCCGTCGACGATCTCCAGCCGGCCGCCGGGCACCGCGACCCCCGCCGAGCCCGGCTTGCCGGCCAGCCGGTCGGGGGGCAGCACCGCGATCCGGGCCGTCGCCTCGGTCTGGCCGTACATCACGTAGAGGGTCGTGGGCAGGGCGGCGAACTCGGTGACCAGGTCGGGCCTGAGCCGGCCGCCCGCCTGGGTGAGCGTGGTGAGCGACGGGTGGTCGGCGGGGTCGAAGCGGAGCCTGCGCAGCATCTCGTACTGGTAGGGCACCGCGGCCAGCGAGGTGCAGCGGTGCTCGTCGAGCGAGGCCCAGAAGGAGCGTTCGAGCAGCCCGGCGTCGGTGAGCAGGACGCTCGCGCCGGCCACCAGGTGGCTGTTGAGCACCGACAGGCCGTAGCTGTAGTGCAGCGGCAGGCTGGTGGGCGCGATCTCGGCGGGCCCGATGGCCAGCGCCTCGGCGATGGCCCGCGCGTTGGCGAGCACGGCGGCGCGCGAGAGCCGCACCAGCTTGGGGCTGCCGGTCGAGCCGGAGGTCGCCAGCAGCACGGCCAGGTCGGGATGGGTCGGGCTGCCCGCGCTGCGTGCCGTCGCGCCGTGCGGCGCGTGGGCGAAGCCGAGCAGGGCGGCGGGCTTGAACCGGCCCGCGAGCTCGGCCAGCGCGGCGGCGGGCAGGTCGGGGTCGAGCAGCGCCACCGCCCGCCGGGCCCGCCAGGCGGCCAGGTAGCGCACCACCGAGGGCAGGTCGTTGCGCATGCCGCAGAAGATCGGACCGGCCGGCAGCCCGTCCAGGGTGGCGGCGGCGCGCTCGACGCGGGTGGCGAGGGCGTCGCCGCCGAGACCGCCCGGCTCCTCGTCGGAGACGAGCCGCGCGCCCGGGTGCGGGAGATCAACCATGACTCACGGCACCAGCCCGCCGTCGACGCCGATGACCTGCCCGGTGATGAAGCAGGCGTCACTGGAGAGCAGGAAGGCGGCCAGCGCGGCCACGTCGTCGGCGGTGCCCAGGCGGCCGAGCGGCGTGGCGGCCACGGTGGCGGCGCTCGCCTCGGCGTCGAGCGTGGACAGCATCGCGGTCTGGATGTAGCCGGGAGTGACGGCGTTGACCCGGATGCCCGCCGGGCCGAGCTCCTTGGCCGCGGCCTTGGCCAGGCCCAGCAGGGACGCCTTGGTGGCGGAGTAGACCGCCTGGCCGGGGCCGCCGTCGCGGCCCATGACCGAGGAGACCAGCACGACCGACGGGCTGATGCCCCGGCGCAGCAGCCGGACCGCGCCCTGCAGGGTGTGGACCGCGCCCACCGCGTTGACCGCGAACAGGTCGCGGACCCCGGCGCTGGGCAGCATGCCGAGCAGGGCCGCGGCGTGGACGCCCGCGTTGATCACCAGGCCGTCGAGGCGGCCGTGACGCTGGTGGATCTCGCGCATCATCGCGGAGATCGCGGTGGGGTCGGACACGTCGCCGTGGACGCCGCCGACCCGGCCGCCGGTGAGCGCGGCCAGCTCGCCCGCCGCCTTGGCGGTGCGGGCCTGGTCGCGGCCGTGGACGACGACCTCGCGGTGGGTGGTGGCCAGCCGCGTGGCGATGGCCCGGCCGATGCCCGAGGTGGAGCCGGTGACCAGGACGACGCGGGGGTCAGCGGGCCGCTGCGCCGATGCCATGCTTCTCCAGGAGCGCCGCCGCCTTGGCGAACGAGCTCATGTCGATCATTTCGTCGGTGTCGATCGTGACGGCGAACTCGTCCTCCATCGCCGCGATCAGCGACATGTGGGCCAGGGAGTCCCACTGGGGGATGGCGCGGTATTCGAGGCCGTCGACGTCGGCGGCGGCCGGGAGGTTAAGCGAGCTGCGGAAGACCTCACGCAGCCGGTCGAGATGACTCATGCTTCACTCACTCTCTGTCTTCAAGCCAGAACTGAGTGTAGCGGTGATCCCCGTTCAACAGAAACCAAGCACCCGTCGCGAGTAATGGAAGCGTATAACTCCGAGTGGCCCGCGCCTGGGGCTGGGAATGTCGGATGGGGCCTGCCAACCGCGCGAGGGGAAACAATGGACGAATCCAACCACTGGTACGGTCATTCCCGCATACTCGGACGATATTGCGGAATGGCGGACGAAGCGCCCAGGCGTATCCAGGGGTTCCTCCAGCACGGATGGAATTATCTGCACGGATTTCCACCTAATGATCACTGGTGCAGCCCCGGTTACCCCCGTTTCGTATGGTCTGACGTGCTGCGTCGCCGGGGCTGGTCGATGGGGCGGCGCGGCCACTACCTCATCGGCGCGCCCTGGATCTACCTGCTCGACCTCGAACCGGACCTGGGCGTCAAGCCCAAACGCACGGGCACGATCTGGTACCCCTTTCACGGCTGGGAGAAAGCCTCCGTATCGGGCGACCATGCCCGGCTGGCCGACGAGATCCGGGATACGGAAACCGAACCGGTCACCATATGTCTTTATTGGCTGGAATTTGCGAATCCCGGCATCCGGCAGGCGTACGAATCGCGCGGGTTTCGGGTGATATGCCACGGCGAGCGCGGATCGCGCTGGGACCCGAGCGGGCGTGACTTCCTGCGCAAGCAGCTCGTCGAGCTCCGGCGGCACCGCCGCGTGGCCTCCAACCGGCTCGGCAGCGCCCTGTTCTACGGCGCGTCCGTCGGCTGCGAGATCGGCGTGTACGGCGACCCGATGCAGTTCGACGACGAGCGGCCCGAGTACGGCGGCACCGCGCGCCGGATGCGGCTGTGGCCCGAGCTGCACGGCGTCCGCGTCGACCCGGAGGTGGCCGGCGAGGCCGCGCGGAGCGAGCTGGGATTCGAGTATCAGGCGACACCTGAGGAGCTACGGCGAATGTTCGGCTGGAAGCGGGTGCGATGCGCATGACCGAGGCGCCCGAGAACGTCCGGTTGATCGGCGGCGAGATGCTGCTGTGGTCAGACATGTCCGACGGGTCGAGCATCACGGACTGGCGCGGCGTGGCACGGGAGCTGATCGGCCGGCTGCTCCCGGCCGCCGGCTCCGTCCTGTTGGTCGGGCCGCACCCGAGAGAGCTGATCGACGAGGTGGCCGGGCGCGCCTCCTCGGTGGCGGTGCTCGTGCGGTCCTACCCCGACGCGTGCGCGCTGGGCGACCGCCACCCCGGCCTCGACGTGCACTGCGGGCGGCTGGCCGCGTTCTGCTGCGACAGGCCGTACGACCTGGTCCTGGCGCTGGACGGGCTCCAGCGCACCCACTCGGCCGAGGCCCCGGCGGCGGCCTGGCGCGAGTCGATGGCCGCGCTGGCCGCGCTCGTCGCGCCCGGCGGCCGGCTCGTCCTCGGCGTGCGCAACGACCTCGGCGTGGACCGGTTCCTCGAAGCGCGCCCGGCCGACCGCGACGGGGGCGACGGGCAGTGGGAGCCGCACGGCTTCGACCCCACCTACCCCAACGGCCCCGCCGCGCTCGACTTCGACCTGGAGGCCACCGGCCTGGCCGTGGAGCGCTGCTACGCCGCCTACCCCGACAGCCGGGCGCCGCGCGCGATCCTGTCGCGCGAGGCGCTGGCGCGCGAGCTGCCGGAGGCGCTCACGTTCCCGCTGAGCGCGCGCGCCGACGACCGCATGCTGGTCGCCGACCCGCTGCGGCTGACCCGGCTGGCCTTCCGCCACGGCCTCGGCGAGCACCTGGCGCCGATCTGGCTCGCGGTCGCCTCCCGCGACAGGCCCGAACCCGTCGGGCTGCCGCTCGGGCTGGTCGAGGACGGCCCGGCCGTCGACGAGCTGCGCGAGGAGGGCGGCGAGGTCACGCTGCGGCGGCTGCCCGACGGCGAGTCGCGCGAGGTCCCGCCGGGCCGCGTGGTCGAGGAGATCCTCGTCGAGGCGTGCGCCCGCGAGGACGTGCGCGCCGTGCGCGAGCTGCTGGCCGCGCTCGCCCGATGGGTGGAGACCAGCGGCGACGCCACGGCGGCCACCGACAGCCTGGTGTGGGACGGGGAGCGCTTCTCCGCCATCAGCCCCGGCCCGTCGCCGGAGCCCGAGCCCGCCCCCGTGATCGTCCTGTGCCGGATGCTGTGGCGCTTCGCGGTGCGGCTGCTGGCCGCCGGGCACCACCATCCGTGGCCGTGGCCGCTGGAGGCCGACCAGCTCACGCTGACGCTCTGCGGCATGGCCGGCCGGCCATGCGACCAGCAGGAGCTGGACCTGGCCCGCAAGCTCGACGCCGAGCTGGGCCAGCCCGCCGAACGCGCCGGCTCCGCCCCCGCCTACCGCGACCTGCTGCGCTCGCGCGACCGGCTGGCCGGCCAGCTCACGGCGGCGATGGCCAGGATCGCCAGGCTGGAGACCAAGCTCAGCTACCGCGAGCGCGAGCTGGTCAGGGCCCGTTCCAAACTGCGCAGGACGCAGCGCAAGGCGACGGCCTACCGCAGGACGCTCGGCTACCGGCTGTCGCGCCGCCTGTCCCGCCCCCGCCGGATGGCCCGCCGGGTCATGCGGCTGCTGTCCGGCTGAGGAAGGGAGCATCCGTGCCGGTCCTATCCGTGATCGTGCCGTTCTACGACGTCGAGAAATACCTCACGCCGTGCCTCGACTCGCTGGAGGCGCAGACCCTGCGGGACATCGAGGTGATCTGCGTGGACGACGGCAGCCGCGACGGCGGCCCGGACCTCGTGGCCGCCCGCGCCGAGCGGGACGGCCGCTTCCGCCTGATCCGGCAGGACAACCTGGGCGTCGGCCGGGCCCGCAACATCGGGGTGAGCCAGGCGAGCGGCCGCTACCTGGCGTTCGTCGACGGCGACGACACCGTGCCGCGCGCGGCCTTCCAGCGCCTGGTCTCGTCGCTGGAGTCCACCGGCTCCGACCTGGCGTGCGGCAACGTCATGCGGCTGCACCGCAACCTGCTCGTGCCGTCGTGGGCGCACAAGGAGCCGTTCGCCGAACCGGCCGAACGCACCCACATCACCCGTCGCCCGCTGCTGGTGCGCGACCGCATGCTGTGGAACAAGGTCTACCGCCGCGCCGCCTGGGACCGCCTGGACCTGCGCTTCCCCGAGCGGATGTACGAGGACCAGCCGGTCGCCATGGCCGCCCACGTGGGCGCGCGCTCGGTCGACGTGCTGCACAAGGTCGTCTACCACTGGCGGCAGCGCGACGAGCCCGGCTCCTCCATCACCCAGCGCCGCCTGGAGCCGGACAACCTGCGCGACCGCCTGCTCTCGGTGCTGCAGACCGCCGCGCTGCTCGACGCGGAGGCGCCCCGGCTGCGGCCCGAGTTCGACCGCGACACGCTGGCCATCGACCTGACCGTCGCGGTCGAGGCCATCGCCCGGCTGGGCCCCGCCGCCGACCCGGCCCTCGTGGACCTGGCCGTACGGTATCTCGACGGGGTGTCGCGGGCCGCGCTGCGCGAGCTGCCGTTCGCCCACCGCCTCCAGGTGCACCTGCTGCACCGGCGCCGCCTGGACGAGCTGGCGGGCGTGGCCGCGCAGGCGCGCGACGGCCGCCTCCAGCCGCGCGTCAGCTCCGCCGGGCTGCTGCGCAAGCGCTGGTACGGCCGGCATCCGGCGCTGCCCGGGCACCTGTCGGAGGTCTCCGGCGAGCTGGAGGCGACCGCCAGGCTGGTGGAGCTGGAGTGGCGCGACGGCGTGCTGCACGGCTCCGGCCGGGCCGGCATCGGCAGGTTCGACGCGGGCGAGCTGGGCCGGATGCGCGTGACGGTGTGGCTGGAGGAGCGCCGCACCGGCGACCGGGTGCCGCTGGCCGAGCAGAGCGCCGCGCCCGCCTGGGAGAGCGCGCCCCAGCCGGACGGCGGGTCGGTGCCGGAGCACGTCTTCCCGTTCCGGTTCGCCTTCGACCCGGCGGCGCTCAGCGCCGCGCAACTGCGCAGGCACGGACACTGGGACCTGTACGTGCGGCTCAAGGGCGCGGGGTTGCGCCTGGAGGGCAAGGTGCGCGGCGACCGCAGGCTCGCCCCGTCGGCCCCGCCGCCCCGGCGCAGGTCAGGCGTGTGGCTGGTGCCGGTGCTCAGCTTCCGCGGCGCGTGGGGGCTGCGGCTGCGCGAGGCCGAGGCGGTGATCGGGGAGTGCCGCGTCGACGGCGGCGACCTGGTGTTCGCCGGGGAGCTGGCCGACGTCGGCGACGGCGAGCCGGTGATCAGGCTGGTGCGCAGGAGCGACGGCGAGGAGATGTACTTCCCGGTGACGCTGGCCGGGCGTGACTTCCGCGCCCGGGTGCCGCTCGCGGGCATCGACGAGGTCGTCGGTGACGTGACGTGGTGGGAGGTCGTCGTCGACCAGGGCCGGGCGATCCGCACGCTGGTGCGGACCCGGAGCCGCCCGCCGGCGGACGTGCCCGGCAGGCGCTTCCTGGTGGACCGGGGCGACGACGGCTGCCTGCTCCTGCTGGAGCACTAGGACAGGATGCCCGCCAGGCACTCCGCGACCCGGTCCTGGTCGGCGTCGCCCAGGCCCGGGAAGAGCGGCAGCGACAGCTCCTCGGCGTAGTAGGTCTCGGCGTTCGGGCACAGCCCGCGCCGGTAGCCGAGGTCGGCGAACACCGGGTGCCAGTAGGCCGGCAGGTAGTTGACCTGCACGCCGATCCCGGCCGCGCGCATCCGCTCGTACACCTCGCGCCTGCGCCCGTCGGCGACGCGCACCGGGTAGAGGTGCCAGCTCGGCGACACGTACGGGCGCTCGGCGGGCAGGGTGAGCCCCGGCACGCCGGCCAGCAGCCGGTTGTAGCGGGCGACCAGCTCGGCCCGCCGGGCGCGGAAGGTGCCCAGCCGGCCGAGCTGGCTGGTGCCGAGCGCGCACAGCACGTCGGGCAGCCGGTAGTTGAGCCCGAACGCGTGCACCTCCTGGTGCCAGCCGCCCTCGCCCGGGTCGCGCTGCTCGGCCGGGTCGCGGACGAGGCCGTGGTTGCGGAAGCGGGCGGCGGCGGCGAACAGCTCGGGGTCGGCCGCCGCGACGGCCCCGCCCTCGGCCGTCGTCACGGTCTTCGTCGGGAAGAACGAGAACGTCGTCAGGTCGGCGAGCGAGCCCACCGGCCGGTCCTTGTAGGTGGAGCCGATGGAGTGGGCCGCGTCGCCGATGAGCACCGCCCCGGCCGCCGACGCCACCCCGCGCAGCTCGTCGTAGTCGGCCGGATGGCCCGCGTAGTCGACCGCGGTGATCGCCCGGGTGCGGCCCGTCACCAGGCTCGCGGCGGCGTCGGGGTCGAGGTTGCCGGTGTCGGGCTGCACGTCGGCGAAGCGCACCCGGGCGCCGCGCAGCGCGGCGGTGGCGGCCGTGGCCACGAACGTCAGCGGTGAGGTGACGACCTCGTCGCCCGGCCCGACGCCGGCGGCCGCGTAGGCCACGTGCAGGGCGGCGGTGCCCGACGTGACCGCCAGGCACGGCACCCCGCCCGTCCACCGGGCCAGCGCCGACTCGAAGCGCGCCACGGCCGGGCCGGTGGTCAGCCAGTCGCCGCGCAGCACCTCGGTCACCGCCAGGATGTCGGACTCGTCGACCGACTGCCGTCCGTAGGGGAGCATCAGGCCGACACCATCGCCCGCAGGTCGTCGACCGACAGCCAGCGGTCGTTGGCGTCGGAGCGGTAGGCGAACCCCTCCGGCAGCACCTCGCCGCCGACCGGCGGGACGTAGCCCCAGGTCGCGATCGTCGGCTGCACTACGTAGCGGTCGGCCAGGCGCAGCGCGCGGCGGCCGTCGTCGGGGCCGATCATCTCCTCGTGCAGCTTCTCGCCGGGCCTGATGCCGATCTCGTAGATCGGGCTGCCGGGCGCGAGCGCGTCGGCCAGGTCGACGATCCGCATGCTGGGGATGCGCGGCACGTAGAGCTCGCCGCCCTGCATCAGGTCGAAGGAGTCGACGACGAACTCCACGGCCTGGTCGAGCGTGATCCAGAACCGGGTCATCCGCTTGTCGGTGATCGGCAGGCTGGCGCCCTGGCGGGCCAGCTTCAGGAAGAACGGCACCACGGACCCGCGGCTGCCGACGACGTTGCCGTAGCGGACCACGGCGAAGCGGGTCTCGTGCCCGGCGGCGTAGTGGTTGGCCGACACGAACAGCTTGTCGGCGACCAGCTTCGTGGCGCCGTAGAGGTTGATGGGGCTGGACGCCTTGTCGGTGGACAGCGCCACGACCTTGCGCACGCCGCAGTCGATGGCCGCCTCCACGACGTTCTGCGAGCCGGCGACGTTGGTGCGGACGTATTCGAACGGGTTGTACTCGGCGGTGTCGACCTGTTTGAGCGCGGCCGCGTGGACCACGTACTCCACCCCGTGCATGGCGCGGGCCAGGCGCTCGCGGTCGCGCACGTCGCCGATGAAGTAGCGCAGCCGCTCGTCCTCGCCGAGCGCCTGGCGGAGCTCGTACTGCTTGAGCTCGTCGCGCGAGAACACCACCAGCCTGCGCACGCCGACGTGGCCGAGCGCGTGGCGGATGAAGGCCTTCCCGAACGAGCCCGTGCCTCCGGTGATCAACATTGACGATCCACTGAGAATGCTCAAGCGGTCCCCCTTACGTCGGCCGGTAGCATAGCGCGACCAGCAAGTCACCGACGGTAACAGGGGGAATCGTTGAGGATTGTCGGAATCATTCAGGCGCGGATGGGGTCGACCCGGTTGCCGGGGAAGGTGCTGCGGGATCTCGGCGGGCGCACGGTGCTGGGCTGGGTGGTCCGGGCGGCGCGCGAGTCGGGCGCGGTCGACGACCTCGTGGTGGCGACCACGACGCTGGCCGAGGACGACGCCGTGGCGGCCGAGTGCGCGGCCCTCGGCGTGGCGTGCCACCGGGGGCCGGTGGACGACGTGCTCACCCGGTTCGCGCAGGCGCTGGAGGGGCGGGAGGGGGAGGCGGTCATGCGGTTCACCGCCGACTGCCCGCTGCTCGACCCGGCGGTGATCAGGGAGGCGGCGCTGGTCTACCGGGCGCTCGGCGGCGCGCTCGACTATCTCAGCACCGGGCTGTCCGGCACGCTGCCGCGCGGCCTCGACGTGGAGATCGCCGGGCTGGCGGCGCTGCGCCGCGCCGACCGAGAGGCGACCGCCTACCACCGCACGCACGTGACGTCCTACATCTACGCGGAGCCGGGCGACTTCCGGCTGCTCGGCCTGGCCTATCCGCCGGGGGCGGGCGACCTGCGGGTCACGCTCGACACCGAGGACGACTGGCGGCTCATCGCGCGTGTCGTGGCCGCGCTGGGCGACCGGTGCGTGCCGTTCCGCGAGCTGGTCGGCTGGCTGCGCGAGCGGCCCGAGGTGTGCCGGCTCAACGCGCACGTGGAGCAGAAGGAGCTGCAGGACGCATGACGGCCGTCGGTGTTCGCTGTGATGCCGGCGCCGCGATCGGCGTCGGCCACCTGGTGCGGTGCGTGGCGCTGGCCGAGGAGCTGCGCTCGCGCGGCGTGCCGGTGACGTTCCTGGGCGAGGTGACCGGGTCGGAGTGGGCCGCGGCGCAACTGCGCGAGCGCGGGCTGCCGTCGGTGCCCGCGCTCCGCGAGCCGCACCGGCTGGCGGCCCAGGCGCGGGAGCTGGGGATCGACGTGATGGTCCTCGACTCGTACACGCTGCCGCCCGGCACCGGGGCGGCGCTGCGCGAGGCGGGGATGGCGGTGCTGGCGATCGTCGACGGCGACCCGCGCGGGCAGGAGGCGGACCTCTACCTGGACCAGAACCTGGGGGCCGAGCGCCACTCGTTCGACGGGGAGCGGCTGGCCGGGAGCGCGTACGTGCTGCTGCGCGACAGCGTGCGCCGCTGCCGCCGGACGCCCCGCGAGGGCGGGCCGCCCCGGGTGCTGTGCTTCTTCGGCGGGACCGACAGCGCGGGCGTCGCGCCGAGGTGGACGAAGGCGCTGCTGTCGACCGGGGCGCCGTTCGAGGCGACCGTGATCAGCCCGGAGCCGTTCGAGGCCGGCGAGTCGGTGGCCGTCGTGCCGCCCACCGACCGGCTGCCCGAGCTGATGGCGCGGGCCGACCTCGTGGTGACCGCCGCCGGTTCGGCCGCCTGGGAGCTGCTGCACCTGGGCGTGCCCACGGCGCTGACCTGGGTGGCGGCCAACCAGCTCACCGGCTACGAGGAGCTGGTGGCGGGCGGGCTGGCCGCCGGGCTGGGGCCCGAGCCCGGCGCCGCCGCCGTCGACACGCTGGCCCGCCTGCTCACCGACCCCGAGCTGCGCGAGGAGTACGGGAGCCGGGGGCGCGACCTGGTCGACGGGCGGGGCCGCGAGAGGGTCGCCGACGCGCTGCTGCGGCTCAGACCAGATCCCACGTGAGCGGCGTGCCGAGCGGCGCGTCGCGGGTGAAGCGGCGGCCCATCACCTGCGGCGCGAGCTCCGGGGGCAGCCCGCCGGCGGGCCGGATCGAGCGCACGTTCTGCTCGGTCACCGGCTCGCCCGCCCGCACGTCCCGCACCACGTACAGCGACCTGCGGAAGCGCAGCCCCTCGCGCTCGGAGGGGCGCGGGCCGATGACGGCGGCGCCGAGCGACTGCCAGGCCCGCTCGCTCTCCACCACCAGGGCCGCCAGCTCGTGCGGCTCCAGCGAGAACGCGGCGTCGACACCGCCGCCCACCCGGCTCAGCGTGACGTGCTTCTCGATCAGGCACGCGCCGAGCGCGACCCCGGCCAGCGCGGCGCCCAGCCCCGGCGTGTGGTCGGAGACGCCGACGACCGCCCCGGTGATCGCGGCCAGCAGCGGCAGCGCCCGCAGGTTGCTGTCGGCGGGCGAGGCCGGGTAGGAGGCCGTGCACGACAGCACCGCGAGCTGGTCGCACCCGGCGTCGCGGGCCGCCTCGACGGCGTCGTGGATCTCGCCGATCGACGCCATCCCGGTCGAGATGATCAGCGGCTTGCCCGTCGAGGCGGCCAGCCTGATCAGCGGCAGGTCCACGATCTCCGACGAGGCGATCTTGTACGCGGGCGCGTCGAGCTTCTCCAGCAGCTCGATCGCCGTACGGTCGAACGGCGAGGAGAACGGGATCAGCCCCCGCTCGCGCGCCCTGGTGAAGATCGGCTCGTGCCACTCCCACGGTGTGTGGGCGCGCTCGTAGAGCCGGTAGAGCCGCTCGCCGCCCCACAGCTCGTGTCCGGAGCCGATGCGGAAGGCCGGGCCGTCGGCGTCGACGGTGATCGTGTCGGGCCGGTAGGTCTGCAGCTTGAGCGCGTGGGCGCCGGCCCGCGCCACCGCGTCGACGATCGACAGCGCGCGCTCCAGGCTGCCGTCGTGGTTGCCGGACATCTCGGCGATGACGAACGGCGGCCGGCCCGGCCCGACGGCCCGCTCGGCGATCTTGATCATGCGTGGTCCTCCCTGGTCAGCTCGATGGCGATGACGTCGCGGCGCAGCCCCTCGACCTCCAGCCCGAAGACGCCCACCTCGGCGAAGCCGAACCGCCGGTGCAGCCGCCTGACCGGCTCGTTTGAGGCCAGCACCTCGCCGCGCAGCCGGGTCAGGCCGAGCGGCCCGAAGGCGTGCGCGATGGCGGCCCGCTCCAGCCCGATCCAGGCGGCCAGCAGCGTGCCCGACCGCTCCAGCCCGTCGAGGTCGAGGTAGAAGGCCCAGCTCGCGGTGCGCGACCCGTCGCCGAGCCCCGAATAGGTCACCACTCCGGCGGGCTCGCCGTCGTGGTCGTAGACGAGCACCCGCCGCGCCGGGTCGTCCTTGACCCGGGCCCACCAGCGGGCGTGCTCGGCCGGGCTGATCTCGTGGGTGGTGAAGCTGGACGCCCGGACCTTCGGATGGTTGCGCCAGCGGCGCAGCACGGGCAGCTCGTGCTCGTGGACGCTCCTCAGCATCCTTCCCCCTACACAACGTGCCGGATCACTTGCACAACGTAGCGTAAAGACCCGATCAGGGCAGCGACAGCCCGGGCATGCTGCCCTCAGCCACCGAAAGGAGTGCTCGACAATGATCCCCCTGCTCAGCGTCGTCGTCCCGATCCACAACGTGGAGCCGTACCTGGCGGAGTGCCTGGAGTCGCTGGCCGCCCAGACGCTGACGGACTTCGAGGTCCTCTGCGTCGACGACGGCTCGCTCGACGGCAGCCGCCGGGTGGCCGAGGAGTTCGCCGCCCGCGATCCCCGGTTCGTGCTGCTGCGCCAGCCCAACCAGGGGCCGGGACCGGCCCGCAACCTCGGCGTGCGGCACGCCCGCGGCCCCTACCTGGCCTTCGCCGACGGTGACGACGTCGTGCCGCCGCGCGCGTACGAGCTGCTGGTCTCCTCGCTGCGGGAGACCGGCTCCGACCTGGCGTGCGGGGCGGTGCTGCGGCTGGCCGACGGCGAGCTGGCGCCGTCGACGATGCACGAGAAGGTGTTCAGGCGGCGGGTGCTGTGCACGCACGTCATGGACCGGCGCTCGCTGGCCCGCGACCGCACGGTCTGGAACAAGGTCTACCGGACGGCGTTCTGGCGCGAGCGCGGGCTGGAGTTCCCCGCCGGGATCTACGAGGACGTGCCCGTGGCCATCCGCGCGCACGTGCTGGCCACCAGCGTCGACGTGCTCGACGACGTCGTCTACCACTGGCGCAGGCGTGACGGCGGCGAGGACTCGATCACCCAGCGGCGCACCGAGCTGCCCAACCTGACCGAGCGGCTGGGCGCCATCCGCTCGGTACGGGCCTTCCTGGACGAGACGGCGCCGGAGCTGAAGGCCACCTTCGACGACCTGGTGCTGGAGAAGGACATCGTCTTCCTCTTCCAGGCGCTGGAGGACGCCGCCGACGGCGACAGCGGGCCGGCGCTGGAGGTGGCCAGGCAGTGGCTGGCCGAGCTGGGTCCCGACGTGATCGCGGCGGCGCCATCGCTGCGGCGGCTCGAACTCCACCTGGTCGAGCGCGGGCTGGTCAAGGAGTTGCGACAGGTGCGCGAGTTCAGGCGGGCCTCGGCCGAGGGCACCCGGGTGGTGCCGCGCGGCTGGCGCAACACCGGCTGGTACGGCGACTACCCGTACTTCCGCGACCGCAGGCTGGCGATCCCCGACGAGGTGTACGACGCGCGGCAGGAGCTCAAGCTGGTGGCGCGGGTCGACGAGTGCGGCTGGACCGGCCGGGAGTATCTGCTGCGCGGCCAGGTGGCCATCCACCGCGTCGAGCGCAAGCCGGGCCGCGTCAGCCTGGTGCTGAGCGACGGCCGCCGCAAGGTGCCGCTGACCGCCAAGCGCGTCGGCGGGCAGGGCCTGGTGGCCACGATCGACCCGCGCGCGCTGGAGGGCGGCGGGCCCACCTGGCGGCTCCAGGCGCGCACCGAGACGCGCGGGCTGGTGCTGAAGGGGTGGTTCCGCGAGGGGGAGAGCGGCCCCACCTGGCGCCTTTCGGTGGCGGAAGGGTCAAGAAGAGGCATGGACATTCCCCAGTAGTTCCAGAGAGTAATTGCTCAAACACGGCTCGTCGTCATGCTGTAGTCCATGAGGACCTATTCGCTCGATGACGTCCACGCGACACGCAAGCGGAGAGACTCCTGGTGGACCGTGTACTTCGTGGACCCGGTCGCCTGCCGGGTCGCGCTCGCGGTCGCCAACCGCACGCGGATCACGCCCAACGAACTCACCGTGACGTCGCTGGTCCTCGGCATGATCTCTGCCGCGTGCCTGGCGACGGACCGGCTGGTCGCCGGGGCGGTTCTGTTCTATCTGAGTTTCATGATCGACTGCGTCGACGGGAAGATCGCCAGGCTCAAGGGCACGGGGACGCCCTTCGGGCTCTGGCTCGACTACGTCGGCGACCGCGTCAGGGTGGTCTGCTGCGCCGCCGGACTCGCCTACGGGCAGTTCGCGCTCACGGGGGATGTGAGCTGGGTGGTGCTGGGCGCGGTTGTGGCCGTGCTCGACCTCTTCCGGTACGTCAACGCGCCGCAGATGAAGCGGGTCCGCGAGGTCATCAGGGAGGGTCGGGCCGATCTCCAGGCGGATCTCCAGGCTGAAGTGCAGCCTGGGCTGGTGCCGGCGCCCAGGGGAGGGCGGACCGGCGGCAGGATGCCGTACTCGCTGCGGCGGCTCAACAGGTTCCTGGCCCGGCGCCGGGTGCGGTCGCACCTCATCAGCGGCATCGAGTTTCATGCCGCGGTGTTCGTGATCGCGCCTCTCGCCGGGGCCGGGGCGCTGATCCCGGTGGCGGTGGTCGCCAGCGTCCTGCTTCTCGCCAACGAGATCTTCCTTGTCTACCGGATGTGGCTCTTCGCGCGCAGGCACCCCGTGCCCCAGGAGAGCCGAGAGCACGTTCTCGTCTAAATTTCGGGGGTTAGTACGAAATGTCAGACCGGCCAGTATTCGTGATCGGCTGCCCGCGCTCCGGCACCACGATGCTCCAGCTCATGCTCCACTCGCACCCGCGCCTCGCGGTGCCGCCGGAGACGCGCTTCGTCATGCCCGTCTACTACAAGCGGCGCGCGTTCGGCGACCTCCGGGACGCCGAGCGGCGGCGCGCGCTGGCCGAGTGGATCGCGAGCGACCGGAGCACCAAGTTCCGCGAGCTCAAGATCGACCGCGACGCCTTCGTCCGCCAGGTCGTGGACGGCCCCGGCTCGCTCGGCTCCGTGCTCGGCACCGCCTTCCGCATGTACGCCGAGCGGTTCGGCAAGGCCCGCTGGGGCGACAAGCGGCCCAGCTACGTCAAGCACACCGACCTGCTGCTCAGGCTCTTCCCCGACGCCCAGTTCATCCACCTGATCAGGGACGGCCGCGACTGCGTGGCCTCGCTGAAGGAGATGCCCTGGTACACGCTGGACTCCTTCCACGCGGTCTCCACCTGGGCCGAGGCCATCGACCACGGTGACAAGCTGCGCCGGACGCTGCCCGACGACAGCTACTTCGAGCTGCGTTACGAGGACCTCACCGACGACCCGGTGACCGAGCTGAAGAAGCTCTGCGCGTTCCTGGAGGAGGACTTCTCGCCCGCCATGGTGTCGCCGCGCGAGGCGGCCAGCGTGGCGGTGCCGGTGCACAAGGTGTGGCACAGCAACACGCACGGCGAGGTCACCAGGAGCCGGGTCGGGAGCTGGGCCAAGCGCCTGGACGGCTGGGAGATCTCGCTCTGCGAGCAGGTGCTCGGCGAGCGGCTGGAAGCCCAGGGCTACGAGCTGACCGGCGCCGCCCCGGCGGCCAAGGAGCACGTGTCGGCCTGCAACAAGACGATGCAGCGCCGCCGCAACAGCCGGATGCGCAAGTCCATGCGCGACCGCTTCAACCGGCTGCGCGAGCCCAGCCCGGTGGCCGCCCTGCTGACCACCGGCCAGCGCGCCCTGGCCGGCGTCCCGCAGCAGCGCAGCGAGTCGCCGGAGCTGGCCGAGCGCACCGGCTGACCGCCCGTGCCGCTGCTCACCGGCCGGATCTTCACCGGTCGATGTGGGTGAAGAGCGCTTCCCAGCGGTCGAGCACCGGGTCGAGGCGGAAGTCCTCGGCCCGCTGCCGGGCGGCGGCGCCCAGCCGCCGCCGCTCCGGCGCCGAGCCGATGAGCCGGCCCAGCTCGGCCGCGAAGGCGTCCACGTCCGCCGGCGGGACCAGCGCCGACGCGACCGAGCGCACCCCGCCCGACACGTCGAACGCCACCGCCGGCACCCCGTGCGCGGCCGACTCCAGCAGCACGATCGGCAGCCCCTCGTGCTCGCTCGTGAGGGCGACCAGCGAGGCGTCCCGGTACTCGGCCGGCATCCGCGCGGCCGGCACCCGCCCGCGGAACACCACCCGGTCCGCCACCCCTTCCCGCGCCGCGTGCGCCCGCAGCCGCTCCAGCTCGCTCCCGTCGCCGATCAGGTGCAGCTCCCACGACGGCGGCGCCCCCGACCTGGCGAACGCGGTGATCAGCCGGTCGAACCGCTTGACCCCCTCCAGCCGCCCCACCCCCAGCACCCGGGGCGACGACAGCGGCGACACGGCGTCCGGCCAGGCGGCCAGCGGGTTCGGCAGCGTCCAGGTGTTGGGCAGCAGCGCGTTCTCCGCGAACAGCCACGCGTCGTCGTCGCTCAGGAACACCGCCTGGTCCAGCCGCGGGTAGTGCTTCCTGATCGAGCCCAGGTGCCAGCAGCCGCGGGCGTGCTCGTACGAGCCGTGATACTGGCCGATCGGACGCAGCGAGCCGGGCAGCAGCCGTGACAGCCGGGTCACCACGCCGGGCGAGGTGAGCACGGCGAAGCCGGGCCGCATCGGGCCGAGCAGCTCGCGCAGCCGGCGGTCGGCGCGCAGCCGGGCCAGGCGTCCCTGCGGCCCGACCGGGGTGCGGCTGATCAGGTGCTGCCGGTAGCGGGGGCGCTCGACGTAGCGGAACGGCGCGTCGGCCCGGTGCAGCCCGACGACGTGCACCTCGTGCCCGCGCCCGGCCAGGCCCTGGGCCAGCGTGTGCGTCACCTGCTGGATGCCGCCCAGCGTGTCGGCGTCCAGGCAGGCGAAGACGACGTTCACCGGGCACCCGCCGCGAAGAAGTCCGCGACGATCCGGGCGGAGGCGTCGCCGCGCTCGTCGGCGCACCACAGCTCGCGGAAGGCGGCGTAGCGGCCGGCGTGGGCGGCGTGCACGGCGGGCAGGTCGCGCAGCGCCGCGACGAGGTCCGCGGTCGTCGTCACGCACGGGCCGGGGGCGATCGACGGCAGGTCGTGGTAGACGCCGCGCTCCGACAGCCGGTAGTCGTCCCAGTCGTCGATGAAGAACAGCATCGGCTTGCCGGTCAGCGCGTAGTCGCACATCACCGACGAGTAGTCCGTCAGCAGCGCGTCGGAGGCCAGCATCAGGTCGTTGATCTCCGGGTACGAGCCGGCCGGGCGGACGAAGTGCCGCAGCCGCTCCGGCGGTTTGTAACGTTCCACCGGATGCGTCCGCAGGATCAGCACCCACTCGTCCGCGAGCTCCCTGGCCATCAGCTCCAGGTCCACCCGGACCGACCGGCCGCTGCCTTTGGCCCGGTCGCGGTAGGTGGGCGCGTACAGCAGCACCTTCTTGCCGGGCGGGACCTCCAGCCGCTCGCGCACCCCGTCGGCGCAGGCCCCGCGCACCAGCGCGTCGCAGCGCGGCGTGCCGCAGCGGTAGACGCGGCCGGTGTAGCCGTTGGAGGGCAGGAAGCAGCGCGAGAACTCGGCGCTCGGCGACACCAGCGCGTCCCACCGGGCGACCGCCCGCCGCCACTGGGCGCGCGGCCCGTCGAAGTCGCCGCGCAGGTCCGGCGCGTCGAAGCCGATCGACTTGATGCCCTGCCCGTGCCACGTCTGCAGGTAGCGGGTGCGGCGCGGCTTGGGATAGTCGAGCGGGAAGCCGTGGCTGTCGACCCAGTAGCCGGCCCTGGCCATCGTCCAGACGTAGGCCCAGCTTCCGCGCCTGACCAGCCGCACGTCGGGCGGGAAGTTGCCGCGCCCCCTGGCCACCGACCACACCGCCTCGATCGGCAGGCCGCTGCGGCGCAGCTCCTCGTAGATGGCGCGCGGGCTGCCCGTGTAGCCCTTGCCGACGTCGGCCTCGAACAGCGCCAGGTCCATGCGCTGCGGCACCACCTTGATCAGCGCCTTGTAGACGCGCAGCTTCAGCTTCGGCGTGCTCAGCCGCTTCAGCAGCCTGCGCCTGATCCGGCGCAGCAGCGACCGGGCGGAGACGGCTCGCACGCACAGGTACGCCGCGTAGCCCTCGGCCTTGACCGTGCCGCCGGGCAGCTCGATCGGCTTCATCGCCGGGTCGACCAGCAGCCGGTCGGTGGTGGTGTGGCCGTCGGCGACCCGGGTGAACCCGATGCGCGGCTCGCACCGGCCCTTGGGCGTGAAGACGATCTCGCTCACGTACGCGCACTCGCCCGACGGCTGCGGGCTGATCGGCACCTTCTCGCCGCCCACCCGCAGGAACGCCTTCCACTCCACCGGCAGCACGCCGAACGGGTCGTAGGTGTGCACGGTCATCCGGACCCGGTCGCCGTCCTGGCCGATCTCGGTCACCTCGTGCCGCAGCCGGGTGGCCGAGTACGGCAGCTCGGCCAGCCGCAGGTCCGTGATGTCCATGCCCGGCGTGGCCGTCGTGCCCCAGTACGTCCGGCCGCCGACCTGCACGGCGGCCCGCGGCGGCGCCCCGGCCCCGGTGAGCGACCCGGCGGCGATGCGCAGGTCGTCCACCCGGTCGTCGAGGATGAGCCGGCAGCAGACCCGGTCCATCGGCCCGACCCGGTCGAACACCTCGGGCGCGATCTCCTCCAGGTACGGCCGGACGACCGCGGCGAACTCCTTGACCCACACCCGGTCCATCGTGGGCAGCGGGTTCAGGTAGACGCGCAGGTCCTGGCGCAGGAACCGGTACTGGCGGGCGGGCACCAGGTCGGCGGCCCCGTGCTCGCGCAGGATGTCGTCGCTCAGCCGGGCGGCGACGACCCGGTGGCGCACGTTGTCCATGTCCTTGATGCTCAGCGAGATCGACGTGCCGCCGCGCGCCCGGTGCCAGTGGTAGACCACCCACGGCACGACGGCGAAGCGCCGCGCCAGCGCGTACAGCTCGGTGGCGAACACGTGGTCCTCGTAGTGGATGTCCTCCGGGAAGCGCAGCAGGTTGTCACGCAGGAAGCGCACGTCGTAGAGCTTGTTGGTGCTGAAGGAGTCCAGGAACAGCTCGGGCTCCTCGCGGATGCCCTCGACGACCCGCCGCCTGGCGAACAGTGTCGGATAGTACGGCTTGAGCCGGCCGCTGGACTCGTACAGCCGGGAGATCTGGCCGGACACGAAGTCGGCCCCGGTCCGCTCGATCTCGGTCAGCAGGCTCTTGCAGGCGTGCCGGGGCAGCTCGTCGTCGCTGTCGAGGAACATCACGTACGGCGCGGCGGCGGCGTCGAGGCCGTCGTTCCTGGGGGCGCCGCAGCCGCCGCTGTTGACCTTGCGGCGCAGGTAGCGGACGCGGGGATCGGCCTTCATCAGCTCGGCTGCCACCCGGGGCGTGCCGTCGGTGCTGGCGTCGTCGGAGATGATCACTTCCAGGTCGCGCAGCGACTGCCGCAGCACGGAACGCACCGCCCTGGGCAGGCGGGCCGCGTCGTTGTAGGTGATCACGACAACGGTGCAAGCCGGCATGCCATCCCCCCGAGTGTCACGACGTGGGGGTAGGCATGCCCGCAGGATTCTGGATGTGTCCGGACTTGATGGGGTTTTTGCCTAAAATCACCGCATAAGGCGACGAATCACCCAGACGATCAGCGCCAGCACGGCCAGCGCGCCCAGGACCGGCGCCACCCGCTTGATCAGCGGCGCCCCGGCGACCTCCAGCAGGTCGAGCGCCTCCTCGTCCGCGCTCAGCGCCGTCCGCGCCGTCCCCGCGGGCCTGGCCGGGCTCTCCACCGCCTCCTCCGGGACGGCGGCCAGATGCCGCTCACCCGGCCCGGGAGCCTGAGGTTCCGGGGACTCGGCGATCTCCGGGGCCGCCGGCTCGGTGAGCAGGTCGGCCAGGTTGGCGGCGAACCGGTCGATGAGCTTGCCGCCGACCTCCGCCATCACGCCGCGCCCGAACTGCGCCGGCCGGCCCGTGACGTTGAACGACGTCTCCACCGCCACCGACGTCGAGCCGTCGCCCGGCGTCAGCCGCGCCTTGACCGTCGCCGACGCCGTGCCCGAGCCGCGCGCCTCCTTGCCCGACGCCCGCAGGGTCAGCGTGTGCGCGTCCTTGTCCACGTCCTCGAACCGGGCGGTGCCCCGGTAGGTGACGGTGATCGGCCCGACCTTGACCTTCATCCTGCCGGTGAACTCTTCGCCCTCGAAGATGTCCAGCGTCGCCCCCGGCAGGCACGGCGCGACCCGCTCGACGTCGAGCAGCACCGCCCACGCCTGCTCGACGGGGACCGGGACCGTGAACTCGTGCTCGAACCGCATCGCCATCGATCCGCTCCTTCCCGACTGGTTGCGAGCGTACGTCCCGTGGGGGCGACCCGGAAGGGCGGCGCCCCCACGGGACGCGGGCTCAGGGAGCCCCGGCGGCCGTGCGCACCGCGCGATGCGTCAGCACCCTGGCCAGGTGCCGCCGGTAGTCCGGCTGGGCGTGCAGGTCGGCCGGCGGCGCCGTGCCCTCCGCCGCCTCTTCGCACGCCTGCCGTACCTGGTCGCCCAGCTCGGCGCCCTGGAGCGCCGACTCGGCGGCGCGGGCCCGCAGCGGCGTCGGCGCCATGTTGGCCAGCCCGATCCTGGCCTCCTGGATCGCGCCGTTCGTGCGCCGGACCGCGACGGCCACGCCGACGATCGGCCACGCCTGCGCCGTGCGGTGGAACTTCTCGTAGTGGAAGCCCCACCCGTCACCCAGCTTGGGGATCTTCACGCCGGTCAGGATCTCGCCCGGCAGCAGCGCCGACTCCAGGTAGTCGACGAAGAACCGGGCCGCCGGGATCTCCCGCTCGCCGCCGGCCGAGCGCGCGACGAACACACCGTCCAGCGCCAGCACCACGGCCGGCAGGTCACCCGCCGGGTCCGCGTGCGCCAGTGAGCCGCCGAACGTGCCGCGGTGCCGCACCGCCGGATCGGCCACCGTGGCCGTCGCGAGCGCCACCAGCGGGCAGCCCTCGCGCACCACCGGCGAGCGCATGACCTCGTCGTGCGTGGTCATCGCGCCGACGAACACGTGGTCGCCCCAGTCGTGCGCGCCCGCCAGCTCCGGCAGCCGCGCCACGTCGACCAGCTTGGACGGGTACGCCAGCCGCAGCCGCAGCAACGGCAGCAGCGACTGCCCGCCGGCCAGGACCTTCGTGTCCTCGTCCGAGGCCAGCTCCCGGAACGCCTGGTCCAGCGAGTCCGGGCGGACGTAGTCGAACTGGGCCGGGATCATGACCGCGCTCCTTCCAGCGCCCGCCAGACGCGCTCGGGCGTGCACGGCATCGCCACGTCATGGATGCCGTGCGGGCGCAGCGCGTCCACGACGGCGTTGACCACGGCCGGGGTCGAGGCGATGCAGCCCGCCTCGCCCACGCCCTTGGCGCCCAGCGGGTTGCCGGTCGCCGGGGTCTCGGTCCGGTCGGTGACGAAGTCCGGCAGGTCGGCCGCCGACGGCAGCAGGTAGTCGGCCAGCGTGCTGGTCAGCAGGTTGCCGTCCGCGTCGTACACCGCCTCCTCGAACAGCGCCTGCCCGATCCCCTGGGCGATGCCGCCGTGCACCTGGCCCTCGACGATGAGCGGGTTCACCACCTTGCCGACGTCGTCCACGGCCACGTACGAGCGGATTCTCGTCAGGCCCGTCTCGGTGTCGACCTCGACCGCGCACAGGTGGGTGCCGTGCGGGAAGGAGTAGTTGCCCGGGTCGTAGGTCGCCTCGGAGTCCAGCCGCGCCTCCACCCCGTCGGGCAGGTCGTGCGCGGTGAACGCGGCGAAGGCCAGCTCCTGGATCGTCGCGCGCGCGTCGGTGCCGCGCACCGTGAACGCGCCCCCGGCGAACTCCAGGTCGTCCGGCGCGCACTCCAGCACGTGCGCGGCCAGCTTGCGGGCCTTCTCCCTGACCTTCTCGCACGCCTGGAGCACCGCCACGCCGCCGATCACCAGCGATCGCGAGCCGTAGGTGTCCATGCCCTTGTGCGCGATGGCCGTGTCGCCGTGGATGACCGTGATGTCGTCGAACGGCACGCCCAGCGCGTCGGCCGCGATCTGGCTCCACGCCGTCACGTGCCCCTGGCCGTGCGGCGACGTGCCCGTGATCACCTCCACCTTGCCGGTCGGCAGCATGCGCACCGCGCCGTGCTCCCAGCCGCCCGCCGCGTACCGCGCCTCCTTCAGCAGCCGCGACGGGGCCAGCCCGCACATCTCCGTGTACGTGCTGACGCCGATGCCGAGCTGCACCGGGTCCCCCCGGTCCCGCCGGTCGGCCTGTTCGGCGCGCAGCTTGTCGTAGCCGAACAGCGCCATCGCCTTGTCCGTGGCCGCCTCGTAGTTGCCGGAGTCGTAGGTCAGGCCGGAGATCGTCGTGTACGGGAACTCCTCATGCCTGATCCAGTTGCGCCGCCGCACCTCCAGCGGGTCGGCCTTGAGCTCGGCGGCCAGCTCGTCCATGATCCGCTCGATGCCGAACGTCGCCTCGGGCCGGCCCGCGCCCCGGTAGGCGTCCGTGGGCATCTTCGTGGTGAACACGCCCGTGCAGCCGAACTCGTAGGCGTCCATCTTGTAGATCGCGTTGAACATCGACGCGCCCAGCAGCGGGACGCCGGGCGTGAGCAGCATCAGGTACGCGCCCATGTCGGCCAGCAGCTCCACGCGCAGGCCGCGGATCCGGCCGTCGGCGTCGGCCGCGAGCTTGACGCGCTGCACCTGGCCGCGGCCGTGATGCACGGTCAGGTTGCCCTCGGAGCGGGACTCGTTCCACTTGACCGGCCTGCCGAGCCGGCGGGTGAGCAGCAGGCAGAGCACCTCCTCGGCGGTGACCTGCAGCTTCGAGCCGAACCCGCCGCCCACGTCCGGGGCGATCACGCGGATCTTGTGCTCCGGGATGCCGGTGGTCAGCGCCAGCATCACCCGCAGCACGTGCGGGATCTGCGTCGCCGTCCAGACCGTGTACGAGTCGCCGTCCGTGCTGGCCAGCACCGCCCGCGGCTCCATCGCCGCCGGGATGAGCCGCTGCTGGTGGTAGGTGCGCTCGATGACGATCGGGGCGTCACGGAAGGCCGCGTCGACGTCGCCCGAGGTGACCTTCATCGTGTACGCCTGGTTGCCCGACTCGTGCACCTTCGGGCTGTCCGGCGCGAGCGCCTCCTCCAGGCCGACCACGGCCGGCAGCGGCTCGTAGTCGACCTCGATCGCCTCCAGCGCGTCGGCCGCCAGGTAGCGGTCGGTGGCGACCACGCACGCCACCGCCTCGCCCACGTAGCGGACCTCCGACACGGCCATCGGAGGATGGTCCGGGATCACGATGTCCTCGGTCACCGGCCACGCGCACGGCAGGCTGCCCTGCTCGGCCGCCAGGTCCTGGCCGCAGAACGCCGCCACCACCCCGGTCATCCCGCGCGCCCCCGACACGTCGACCCGGGTGATCCGCGCGTGCGCCATCGGGCTGCGCAGGAACGCCACGTGCAGCGTCCCCGGCGGGCGCAGGTTGTCGGTCCACTGGGTGCGGCCCGTCAGCAGCCGCGCGTCCTCCTTGCGCCTCCTGGCCCTGCCGACCTCGGTCATGACGTCCTCACCGCCCGCCCCATCTCCTGGGCGCCCCGCCTGACCGCGCGGACGATGTTGCAGTAGCCGGTGCACCGGCACAGGTTGCCCTCCAGGCCCTCCCGGATGGCCTCCTCCGACGGCTCGGGCGTCTCCCTGAGCAGGTCGATCGCCGCCATGACCATGCCGGGCGTACAGTAGCCGCACTGCAGCGCGTGTTCCTCGTGGAAGGCCCGCTGCATCGGGTGCATCGACCCGTTCGCGCCCAGACCCTCGATCGTGACGACCTCACAGCCGTCGGCCTGCACGGCGAGCACCGAGCAGCTCTTGGCGCTCTTGCCGTCGAGCATCACGGTGCAGGCGCCGCAGTTGCTGGTGTCGCAGCCGACCGGCGTGCCGGTCCTGCCCAGCCGTTCTCGGAGCAGATGGACGAGGAGGAGCCGCGGCTCGACCTCCTCCTCGTACGTGATCCCGTCGACGGTGACGGTGATACGGGGCATACGTCCTCCCTCGGAGCAGGGGGAAAGGCGGACAACGCCAACGTACGCCCGGGTATGTCCCGGTCAAGGGTTACTTACCGCGAACCGCCCTCGCCACGATCGCCACCAGGCCCGCGAACGCCAGCCCCACCACCATCACGGGCAGCAGGACCAGCGAATCCGTGATCGAACCCGTCAGCACCAGGATGCCGAGCACCACGAACAGCGACCCGCTCAGCAGCGCCATCCAGTCGGTCCGGTGCAGCCTGCGCGGCCTGTCGAGATCACGCGCCACGGCGCACCTCCAGGTCTCCCACGCCGCCCTTCAGGTTCAGCACGATCGTCGGCGCCTTGCCCTCCGGCTCCACCTCGGGCTCCAGCACCTTGTCGAACTGGACGTCCACGCCGCCACGCAGCGACTGGTCCACCTTGATGTCACCGATCCGGTTGAACGCGTGCACCTCGACCCGCGCCGTCGGCGGCACGACCACCGCCAGCTCGCCCACCGCGATCGACGCGTCGAACGTCACCTTCGCCCCCGGCTCCAGCCGCAGCTCCGACAGGTCCAGCTTGCCGTCGCCCACTCCCGCGTCGTACACCCGGTTCGACTCCGCCGGGTTCGTCACATGCCATACGGACTCGCCGACCTTGGCCGGCAGGCCGCCGAACATCATGCCCACCCCGATCAGCAGCGTCACCAGCGTGCCCGCCGCCACCAGGCCCGCGCCCCGGCCCCACCAGGCCGCGATCAGCAGGCCGGCGCCGATGGTCACCAGCACCGCGCCCGCGACCAGCGTGGGCTGCACTCCCGAGGGTGATGCGGCCTGCACCGCCACGAGGATCCCTCCAATGATCGTTGCCAGCGCCATGGTGATGGCGCCGATGTACGACTTCGGCCGCCGCTCCCGCGGCACCGGCCGGCGGTACAGCGCCGGGTCGTAGGGCGAGTAGCCGCCGCCGCGCCGCGCCGGGTCGAGCGGCTGGTAGGAGCCGTAGCGCGACTCGTACGGGCCGTGCGGGGCGAACGGCTCCCCGTACGCGGGGTGCGCCGCCGTCCGCCGCCCCGGGTCGGTCGTGGGGTGCTCGGCTCGGGGTCGCGCCGCCGTCGGCACCGCGTACGCCGCCGTCTTGGCGAACGGCGCCTCGTCCTCCAGCAGCCGCCGCGCCTCCGGATCCCGCCGGGCCCGCCGCTCCTCGGTGTTCGCCGCGGGCTCCTCCCGAGCCTCCTCGGCGGGCGCGCTCTCCGGAGCGGGGGCGACCGGCGCGGCCGTCTCCTCGGGGAGGTCGGCCCGTACCGTCTCGGCGGCGGGCGACTCCTGCTCGGACGGGACGTCCTCCTCGGCCCGAGCCGCCTCGGCGGCGGGCGCGCTCTTCACGGAGGGAGCGTCCGCCGGGGGAGCGGCGGCGGCCGGGCGGGGGAAGTCGTCGGACGTGGCGAGGCCGTCCGGGCGGGGACGGCGGTTGAGGCGCTCGGGCATGGAGCGGGCCAGCGCCAGCAGGTCGACGCCGCTGGTGTGCGCGGCCAGCAGGGCGATGGCCAGGAACAGCCCGACGACGAGCGTCCCGGCGCCGAGCCAGACGGTGGAGAGGTTGAGCACGAGCCCGAGCGCGAGCACGGCCGTCAGCAGCGCCAGCACCGTGTCGGCGTCGAAGTCGCGGCGGGTCCACTGCTCGATGATCGCCGGCTTCCCGTTGGGCTCCTTCATCAGCATGAACGCCGCGATGTACAGGATGAACCCGATCCCGGATCCGAACATCAGCACCGCGAAGCCGACCCGGAACACGACCGGGTCGACGCCGGTGTGCCGGCCCAGGCCGGCGCACACTCCCATGAGGAATCGTCCCTCGTTGCTGCGGCGCAGCGTGGCAGGGGGAGCGGCCGGTTCCCTGGACGGTGCTTCTGTCATGCCACCATCGTCGCTCACCTGCGAAGGCGGTCGCATCGGGGAGACCCCTGACCCGACCCGGGGGTTGTTCCCTGATGCCCGCGATGCCCGCGACGTGTGACTATGGCGATGTTATGGCTGACCAGAAGACTCTCGCCGAGCCGGGCCCGGGCGCCGACGCGCCGTATCGCAGGATGACACGTCCCTTGGAGGGCCGTCTCGTCAGCGGTGTCGCCCACGGGCTCGCCACGCAGCTCAAGCTCGATCCCGTGGTGATCAGGCTGATGTTCGTGCTGCTCAGCGTCGTGGAGGGGGTCGGGGTGGTCGCGTACGCGGTGCTCTGGATGCTCACGCCGCAGCAGCCGAACGAGGGCCGCCCGGTGCCGGCCCGTGACTGGAGCCAGCTTGCCGCGTTCGCCGCGATCGGGGTGGCGTTGCTGGCGTTCGGCTGGCTGACGGGCGCGTCGCAGGGCGGGATCGGCATGCTGCCGTTCGCGGTGGGCGGCATCGGCACGATCATCCTGTGGCAGCAGGCCGATCCGGAGCGCCGTAAGCACTGGGTGAGCGGGGCGACCCAGAGCATCAGGAAGAACCGGGTGCGTACGCTGCTGGGCGTGCTGCTGGTGATCGTCGGCGCGATCGGGTTCCTGCTGGTGGAGGGGCAGTTCCAGCAGGCGCGGCCGGGGCTGATGTTCACGGCGGTGGTGGTCGGCGGGCTCGCGGTGATCGCGGCCCCGTGGCTGGCCGGGCTGTGGAAGGAGTTGCAGCTCGAACGGCGCGAGCGCATCCGGCAGGAGGAGCGCGCCGAGGTGGCGGCGATGGTGCACGACTCGGTGCTGCACACGCTGACGCTCATCCAGCGGGTCGCGCACGATCCGCGCGAGGTGGCCAGGCTGGCCCGTTCGCAGGAGCGCGAGCTGCGCAACTGGCTCTACCAGCCGGCCCAGGACGCGGACGCGACGCTGGCGGCGGCGGTGCGCCGGATCGCGGCCGAGGAGGAGGACGCGCACGGCGTGCCGATCGAGGTGGTGTGCGTGGGCGACATCGACCTCGACGCGCAGGGCAGGCTGGGCGCGATGCTCAAGGCGGCCAGGCAGGCGATGGTCAACGCGGCCAAATACTCTGAGAGCCCGTCCATTTCCGTCTATGCGGAGGTGGAGGGTGAAGAGACGACGATTTTCGTGAAGGATCGCGGTAAGGGGTTCGAGCTCGATGCGGTGCCGCTGGACCGGATGGGCATCAGGGAGTCCATCATCGGCAGAATGGAACGCCACGGCGGCACGGCGCGCGTTCGGACCGAGCCGGGTGAGGGCACGGAAGTGATGTTGACCATGAAGGTGGAAAAGCCATGACGCGCGTGCTGATCGTCGACGACCATCGGCTGTTCCGCTCGGGGGTGCGGGCCGAGCTGGGCGACTCGATCGAGGTCGTGGGCGAGGCCGAGGACGTCGACACGGCGGTCAAGGCGATCGCCGACCTGCAGCCGGACGTGGTGCTCCTGGACGTGCACATGCCCGGCGGGGGCGGCCAGGAGGTGCTGCGCCGGGTGCTGGGCGCGGGCTCCCAGGTGCGTTTCCTCGCCCTCTCGGTCTCCGACGCGGCCGAGGACGTGATCGGCGTGATCCGGGGCGGCGCCCGGGGTTACGTCACCAAGAACATCAGCGGCAGGGAGCTCACCGACGCGATCCGGCGGGTGGCCGACGGCGACGCGGTGTTCTCGCCGAGGCTGGCGGGCTTCGTGCTGGACGCCTTCGCCTCGTCGGAGGCGCCGTCCATCGACCCGGAGCTCGACTCGCTCACCCAGCGGGAGCGGGAGGTGCTGCGGCTCATCGCGCGCGGCTACGCGTACAAGGAGATCGCCAAGGAGCTGTTCATCTCCGTGAAGACGGTCGAGACGCACGTGTCGTCGGTGCTGCGCAAGCTGCAGCTGTCCAACCGTCACGAGCTCTCCCGCTGGGCGACGGCGCGCCGCCTGGTGTGACAGCCCGCCGCGACGCTGGTGTCGCGGCCCGCCGCGTGCGACATTGCCAAGTATGGGCAGGGACGTGCCGGTGGTGGTGTTCAGCCGGGAGGACCGGCGGGCGTACCGGGAGAAGGTGCGCCGATGCCTCGACGTGTTCGCGCAGCTGCTGCGCGAGTCGCGCTTCGAGGACGACCGGCCGCTGGCCGGGCTGGAGATCGAGCTCAACATCGTGGACGCCGACGGCGAGGCGGCCATGCGCAACGCCGAGGTGCTGGCGGCGATCGAGCGGCCCGACTGGGCCACGGAGCTGGGCCAGTTCAACGTCGAGATCAACGTCGAGCCGCAGGACCTGGGCGGCGACGGGGCGCGGCGGCTGGAGGACGACGTGCGCGCCCGGCTCAACCACGCCGAGGAGCGCGCCAGGTCGCGGGGCGGGCACCTGGTGCTGATCGGCATCCTGCCGACGCTGCGCGAGCAGGACATCGGCGAGGGCACGCTGTCGGCCAACCCGCGCTACCGGCTGCTGAACGAGCAGATCTTCGCCGCCCGGGGTGAGGATCTGCACCTGTGCATCGAGGGCGTCGAGCGGCTCGACACCCACGCCGACAGCCTGGCGCCCGAGGCGGCCTGCACGAGCGTGCAACTGCACCTCCAGGTGAGCCCGGCGGAGTTCGCGGCGCACTGGAACGCGGCCCAGGCGATCGCGGGCCCGCAGGTGGCGGTGGCGGCGAACGCGCCCTACCTGTTCGGCAGGGAGCTGCACCGCGAGACCAGGATCGCGCTGTTCGAGCAGGCCACCGACACCCGGCCGGACGAGCTGAAGGCGCAGGGGGTGCGGCCGCGCGTGTGGTTCGGCGAACGCTGGATCACGAGCGTGTTCGACCTGTTCGAGGAGAACGTCCGCTACTACCCGGCGCTGCTGCCGCTGTGCGAGGAGGAGGACCCGCGCGCGGAGCTGGCGGCGGGCCGCGTCCCGGCGCTGCACGAGCTGACCCTGCACAACGGCACCGTCTACCGGTGGAACCGGCCGGTGTACGCGGTGGTGGACGGCACGCCGCACCTGCGGGTGGAGAACCGGGTGCTGCCCGCCGGGCCGACGGTGCTCGACATCGCGGCCAACGCCGCCTTCTACTACGGCCTGATGCGCGTCCTGCCGCACGCCGAGCGGCCGATCTGGAGCCGGATGTCGTTCGCCGCCGCCGAGGACAACCTGACCGCCGCCGCCCGCCACGGCCTGGACGCCCGCCTCTACTGGCCCGGCGTGGGGGAGGTCCCGGCGGCCGAGCTGATCCTGCGCAGGCTGCTGCCGATGGCCCGCGAGGGGCTGGCCCGGCGCGGCGTGGACGAGGCGGTGGCCGGCCGGCTGCTGGACGTCATCGAGGGCCGCTGCCTCACCGGCCGCACGGGCGCGACCTGGCAGGTGGACAAGGTGCGGGCGCTCGGCGGCGACCGGCACGAGGCGCTGCGCAGGATGACGCTGGAGTACATCGAGCGCATGCACACGAATGATCCGGTGCACACCTGGGCAGTCTGAGCGTCGTGACCTCCTCCCGCCGGCTGCTGCCCCTGGCGCTGATCGCCGTCCTGCTCACCGCCTGCGGCGTCCTCGACGTGCCCTCCCGTGACACGCGCGGCGCCGACTCCTTCGCCGACGACGTGCTCGGGGCCAGGACGCTGACCGAGGAGTTCTGGAAGCAGCAGTTCGCCGCCGCCGGGCGCACCTACAGGCCGGTGACCGGCTTCGTCCCCTATTCGGCGGGCGGCGGCCCGAGCTGCGGCGGCGAGCCCGCCGTGCCCGCCAACGCCTTCTACTGCCCGATCGGCCACTTCATCGCCTTCGACCAGGACTGGATGGCGGGCCTGTGGAGCGAGATGGGCGACGGCTCGGTCTACCTGATCATCCCGCACGAGTTCGGCCACGCCGTGCAGGCGCAGCTCCGCACCGAGTTCCAGCTCAACATCCAGGCCGAGCTGCAGGCCGACTGCTACGCGGGCGGCACGCTGAAGGCGCTGATCGACTCCGGCGCGCTGACGGCCGAGCCGGGCGACGAGGACGAACTGCTGCTCAACCTGGCCGCCGCCGGCGACCCCACCGACGACTGGCTCGACCCGGCCGCCCACGGCACCGCAGAACAGCGCCAGCGCTCCTTCGCCACGGGTTACACGCGCGGCGTGGGGGCCTGCTGAGGTTGTACGCGCGTGTCAACCCAGAGGATGATGCGACCGATCATGCGCGCGGCATAGCGTTGGCCCATGCCATTGGAGGAGATCGGCTGGCTGCGCAGGGGCGCCTGCAAGTCCAGCGACCCCGAGCTGTTCTTCCCGCTCGCGCCCTCACCCGTCCAGGAGGCGCGGGCCAAGGCCGTCTGCGCGTCCTGCAAGGTCCTGGCCGAGTGCCGCTCCTATGCGCTGAAGGCCGGCGAGGCCGACGGCATCTGGGGCGGCATGACCCCGGAGGAGCGCCGCCGCACCCGCTTCCCGGCGGGCTGGCGCAACTCCGCGGCCTCCTGACGCCACGTAGCCTCTAAGGGTGCTGCTTCGCTCGATCGCCGTGCTCGCTGCGGCCAACGTCCTCAACAACAAGGTCGCGCCACGGCTGGGGCCGCTCACCTCGGCCGCCGCGACGGCCGCGTTAGTCGCGATGGCCCGCAGCTCCGGCGTGTCGTGGCGGGAGCTCGGCTTCGAGCGCGGCCGTCGCGGCGCGCTCGTCGGCGGCGCGCTCGCGGCCTCCGTCGTGGCGGTCTACTCGGCCGGCATCAGCATGCGCCGCACCCGCCCGTTCTTCCACGATGAGCGGGCGCTCTCGCTCTCCCGCGCCCGCGTCCTGGAGGAGGCGCTGGTCCAGGTGCCGTTCGGCACGGTCCTGCTGGAGGAGGTCGGCTTCCGCGGCGCCCTCTACGGGATGCTGCGCCGCTCCCACGGCACCGCCACGGCCACCGCGGTGTCGTCGGCGCTGTTCGGGCTCTGGCACATCCTGCCCGCGATCGACATGGCCCGCGCCAACCCGGCGCTCGGCGCGCTGGCCGCGGGGGAGTCGCCCGCCCACCTCGACACGGCCCGGGTGGTGGCGGGCAGCGTGCTGTCGACGGCCGTGGCCGGGGTGCTGTTCAGCGAGCTGCGGCGGCACAACGGCCTGCTCGCCCCCGCCATGCTGCACCTGGCGACCAACTCGCTGGGCTACCTGTTCGCCCGCCTCGCGGCCCACCGCACAGGCCACGGAGATCAGGGCTCGCTACCCTTCGCTCATGGTGACGCATGAGCGGGAGATCACGGCTCCCATCGACCTGTGCCTGCCGGACGGTCGGCTCGACCCGGCGGCGGTCGGCTGGACCCGGCGGCCGCTCCACCGGGCCAACCTGCGCGGCTGGGGGCGCACCAAACGCTGGGAATACTGGGGGATCGTCACTCCCACTCACGTGATCGGCGTGGTCGCCTCCTCGCTCGACTACGCGGGCGTGCACGGCCTGTACGTGCTCGACCGGGCCACCGGCCAGGAGACGGCCAGGGACGTGGTGGTGCCGCTGGCCCGCAACACCGCCATGCCGGAGCGCAGCGGCGAGGGCGCCGCGTCGGCGCGGGCGGCGGCGCTGCGGATCGACATCCGCCAGCGGCCCGACGGCACCTCGCTGCGCGGCGTGGCCCCGGGCATCGAGGTCGACCTGGAGATCCCGCTGCCCGACGGGCACGAGGCGCTGGGCGTGGTGGTGCCGTGGAGCCCCACGCGGTTCCAGTACACGCTCAAGGACGTGGGCAGGCCGGTGCGGGGGCGGCTGCGGCTGGTCTCCGGCGAGTACGAGGTGCGCGAGCAGGACTCGTTCGCGGTGCTCGACCACGGCCGGGGGCGCTGGCCGTACTCGGTGGTGTGGAACTGGGCGGCGGGCAGCGCGCCCGGGCGGGCGATCCAGCTCGGCGGCAAGTGGACCGACGGCACCGGCATGACGGAGAACGCGCTGTTCGTCGACGGCCGGCTGCACAAGATCGGCGAAGAGCTGGCCTGGCGCTACGACCGCGACGACTGGATGCGGCCGTGGCGGATCACCGGGGCGCGGGTGGAGGCGGAGTTCACGCCGTTCCACGAGAAGGTCGCCCGCACCGAGCTGGGCGTCGTCGGGTCGGAGACGCACCAGTGCTTCGGCCACTTCAGCGGCCGGGCGCAGGCCGACGACGGCGCGTGGATCGAGCTCGACGGCCTGACCGGGTGGGCCGAGGAGGCCCGGCAGCGGTGGTGAGGCTCAGCGCGGCAGGCGCAGCGCCGCGTTGACCGCCCGCACCAGGTCCTCGGGCAGCACTCGCAGTAAGCCCCGATTTCCGGGGCTGACCTGCGGCTACGGCGTCACGCCGTCGGCACCACCTGGAAGCCCTCCGCGTAGTGCCCCTCGGGGAACCCCGCCTCCTTCCCCCAGGCGGCGAAGCGGCTCTTCACGAAGTCGGCGAACCCCTCGACGTGCGCCACCTGGCTCACGTGCGACTGCAGCGCCGCCAGCTTGCGCTCGACGGTGGCCGTGATGTCCACGTAGTGGTTGGGCGTGGAGCCGCCCGTCAGCCACACCTCGCGCACCGTCCACGCCTCCAGGCCCTCCTCGGTGAATAGCTCGGGGAAGGCGTACGGGTTGCGGGCGTCGGGGTAGACGGCGTCCAGCGTGGCGCCGCCGACCGCGCGATGGTCGGGGTGGCTCGGCGCGACGAACTGGTAGTTGCGGTCGGGGTGATGCGTGATGACCAGGTCGGGCCGCACCTGCCTGATGACGCGGGCGATGTCGCGGCGCAGCTCCAGCGACGGCACCACGGTGCCGTCGGCATAACCGAGAAAGCGCAGGTCCGTGACGCCGACGCACTTGGCCGCCGCCGTCTGCTCCGTGCGGCGGAGCTCGGCCATGCCCGAGTTGTCCAGCGTGCGCTCGTTGCCGCCCGCGTCACCGTCGGTGACCAGCAGGTACGTGACCTCCACCCCGGCGTCGGCGAACAGCGCCACGGTCCCGGCGGCCCCGAAGTCGGCGTCGTCCGGATGCGCGGACACGACGAGGATCCGGTCGATCTCGTTCTCGGCCAGCATGCGGTCCCCTTTCTGATCGTCGTACGGGACAACCGAAGCCCGGCTACCCGCATTCCGTGCGCCGATTGTCGGTGGCGCGTCTTAACCTAGGTGGGTGCCGACCCACGTCTCTGTTGACCACCCCTTGCTCGATGGCCTCAACCCGCAGCAGCGCGAGGCCGTGATCCACCATGGCAGCCCCCTGCTGATCGTGGCGGGGGCGGGATCGGGAAAGACGCGGGTGCTCACCCACCGCATCGCCTACCTGCTGGCCGAGCGCGACGTCCATCCAGGCGAGATCCTGGCGATCACCTTCACCAACAAGGCCGCCAAGGAGATGAAGGAGCGCATCGACAAGCTCGTCGGGCCGCGCTCGCGGGCGATGTGGGTGATGACCTTCCACAGCGCGTGCATGCGCATCCTGCGGCGCGAGGCCAAGCGGCTCGGCTTCCCCTCCAGCTTCTCCATCTACGACCAGGCCGACTCCCAGCGCCTCATGGCCATGGTCTGCCGCGAGATGGAGCTCGACCCCAAGCGCTATCCGCCCCGCTCGTTCTCCGCCCAGGTCAGCAACTTCAAGAACGAGCTGATCGACTACGAGACCGCGATCGAGCGCGCCGGCTCCCACCTGGAGAAGACGCTCGCCCAGGCCTACAAGAGCTACCAGCTCAAGCTCACCGAGGCCGGCGCGATGGACTTCGACGACATCATCATGAACACGGTGACGCTCTTCCAGCTCTTCCCCGAGGTGGCCGAGCACTACCGGATGCGCTTCCGCCACGTGCTCGTCGACGAGTACCAGGACACCAACCACGCCCAGTACATCCTGATCAGGGAGCTGGTCGGCCACCCCGAGGTGCGCACGGCCGACGGCGACGTGGTGCGGGCCGGGGCCGACATGTCCGAGCTGTGCGTGGTCGGCGACGCCGACCAGTCGATCTACGCCTTCCGCGGCGCGACGATCCGCAACATCCTGGAGTTCGAGCGCGACTATCCGAACGCGCGCACCATCCTGCTGGAGCAGAACTACCGCTCCACCCAGAACATCCTGGCCGCCGCCAACGCGGTCATCTCGCGCAACGAGTCGCGCAAGCCCAAGAACCTCTGGTCCGACCAGGGCGACGGCCCCAAGATCGTCGGTTACGTGGCCGACAACGAGCACGACGAGGCCGTCTTCGTCGCCCAGGAGGTCGACCGGCTCAGCGACGAGGAGGGCGTCAAGGCCGGTGACGTCGCGGTCTTCTACCGCACCAACGCCGCCTCCCGCGTGTTCGAGGAGATCTTCATCCGCACCGGCCTGCCCTACAAGGTCGTCGGCGGCGTGCGCTTCTACGAGCGCAAGGAGGTCAAGGACCTGCTGGCCTACCTGCGGCTGCTGGCCAACCCGCTCGACGTGGTGTCGCTGCGGCGCATCCTCAACGTGCCCAAGCGCGGCATCGGCGATCGGGCCGAGGCCATGGTCGAGGCGTTCGCGGCCCGCGAGCGGATCCCGTTCTGGGACGCGCTGCGGCGGGCCGACGAGGCGCCGGGCATGGCGACCCGCTCACTCAACGCGATCAGGGAGTTCGTCGCGCTCGTCGAGGAGCTGATCGTCAAGGGCGAGGGCATGCCGCCGTCGGCGCTGGCCGAGGAGGTGCTGGTGGCCACCGGCTACCGCGCCGAGCTGGAGGCGTCCGAAGACCCGCAGGACGAGTCGCGGCTGGAGAACCTCAACGAGCTCATCTCCGTGGCCTCCGAGTTCGAGGAGGCCAACCCGGAGGGCACGCTGGTGGAGTTCCTGGAGCAGGTGTCGCTGGTGGCCGACGCCGACCAGATCCCCGACGCCGACGGCGGGCAGGGCGTCGTGACGCTCATGACCCTGCACACGGCCAAGGGCCTGGAGTTCCCCGTGGTGTTCCTGACGGCGATGGAGGACGGCGTCTTCCCGCACATCCGCTCACTCGGCGAGCCGAAGGAGCTGGAGGAGGAGCGCCGCCTGGCCTACGTCGGCATCACCCGGGCCCAGCAGCGCCTTTACATCACCCGCGCCGCCGTGCGCAGCTCGTGGGGGGCGCCGTCGTTCAACCCGGCCTCCCGCTTCGTCAGCGAGGTGCCGGGCACGCTCATCGAGTGGCGTACGGATCCGAGCAAGTCGGCGTGGAGCGCGGCCACGCGCCGTGAGCCCACGCCCGCCGCCGCGCCGAAGAAGAGCGGCGGGCGCGCGGTCCCGACGCTCAACCCCGGCGACCGGGTCACGCACGACGCCTTCGGGCTCGGCACGGTGGTGACGGTCGACGGGGTGGGCGACAAGACCAAGGTCAAGATCGACTTCGGCTCCGGCGGCGAGAAGACGCTGCTGCTGGCCTACGCGCCGCTGGAGAAGCTCTAGCCGAGACGGTCAGAGGGCGCTGCCCTGCTTCCACTGGGTCCAGTTGAGCTGCCAGTAGCTCCAGCCGTTGCGCCAGTCGAGCTTGCGCTTGGTGCCGGTGATCTTCACGACGTCACCGCGCTGGGCGATGTCGTAGAACCACTTGGCCCCGGCCGGGGTGGCGCGCACGCAGCCGTGGCTCTGGTTGGAGCGGCCGAGGAACTGGTAGTCGCCGTAGCTCTGGTGGACGTACTCGCCGCTGTCGGAGATGCGGACCGCCCACGGGATCTGCTCCTTGTAGTAGCGCGGGTCCTTGGGGTCGGTCACGCCCATCCACGACGAGGTCATGGTCTCCACGGCCTTCTTGCCCATGGTCAGGTGGACGCCGCTGGTGGTCAGGTAGACGTCGACGCCGTTCCTGATCAGCCCGCCCCGGCCGGCGCTGATCGGGATCTTCTTGGCCAGCCTGCCGTTGCGGTAGACCTTCATCACGTGCTTGCGGGTGTCGACGACGGAGATGTTCTGCGCGCCGACGGCGAAGCGGCGGCTGACGTTCCTGGCCGCCTGGTTGCCCGGGATCTCGCTGAGCAGGGCCTTGAAGAGCACCTTCTGGTTGGGCTTCCAGTAGGTCTTGGTGCGGTAGACGACCTTGTTGTCGGCGATCCACCGCCAGGCGCCCTCGACGGGCTTGTCGGCCTCGACCCGCAGCACCGACTCGGCCGCCGCGCGGTCGCGCACCTTGCGGTCGAAGGTCACGATGATGGGGAAGCCGACGCCCACCTTCTCCGACTTCTCGCCGAGCGGGGTGATGTCGGCGATGCCGAGCTTGACCTTCTTCGGCGCGGCGGCCTGGGCGGGCACCGTCGGCGCCACGCAGAGGGCCGCGGCGACCAGGGCGGTCACGGCCGGCATCCGGGGGAAGAGCTTCACAGGTCGTACTCCTGGACTATGTGCTTGACGCGTTCGCTACGTGTGACAGCTGAGGCTCGTGTTTCGCCGTCCAGGAAGGCGTCACGATGTCATAACGGTTCAATTTTGTACATTCCGGTGGCCGGCCGTGGCGGCGCCACGGCCGGCCTCAGGACCTACTTGGTGGCGATGCCGTTGAGCTTGCCGAACTCCTCGACGGTCTCCTCGCCGCCCTCCTCCAGGTCGGTGGTGACCTGGTCGGCCGTCGGCGCCTTGATCGTCAGCTTGCCGCCCCAGCCGGTGAAGCGGGTGTCGACGCTCAGGCTCCCGCTGTCCATGGCCAGCGCGACCGCCGAGAACGTCGTCACCAGGCGCGTGGGCAGGCCCTTGGCGTCCACGGTGAGCCGCCAGTTGATCGGCGTCTTCAGCGTCTTGGCCGTGTCCTTCGCCCCCATCCTGGAAGCGCGGAACCACGCCGACGCCTTGCGCAGCTCACCGACGGTGATCTTGCCGGTGTAGCCGCCCGAGGTCGCCTTGGCGTTCTTGAACAGCGCCTTGAGCGTGGCCGGCTCCGCGATGTTCACGGGCTGGCCCAGCACGCCCAGAATGCCCGCGGGCGGGCCGTTCGGGGCCTTGTACCAGGTCTCGCCCTCCGGCAGCACGGTCGACCAGATGCCGCCCGACAGGTAGGACGTGGTGCCGATCCTGATCGTGCGCTCCGACTTGGTCATCGCCGCGATCAGCGAGTCCTCCTCGGCGTCCAGGTCACTGGCGTTGATGGCCAGCTTGCCGGTGATGTCGGACGCGGCGATGCCCGACCGGCCGAACGCGAAGCTGCCGTGACGCCTGAGGAAGACGGCGCGCTGGCCGTCCTCGATCACGGTGGTGCGCTCGGTGAACTTCACGCCCTTGCCCGGGGCGACGTGCTTCTTGACCGCCGTCACCGGGTTCTTGGGCGCAGCGGCCTGGGCGGGCGTCGCCGTCACGAGGGCGGCGGCCGACGCCAATGCCAGGCCGGTGATGATGCGCTTCATGCAGATTCCTCTCGATTCCTGTAATCGTTCGTGCAGGGCCCGGCGGGTCTCAGTCCTTGGACTTGGGAGCGACCTTGCCGGCGGGCGGCGCCTTGATCGTCACCTTCGCGCCCCAGCCCCTGTAGGTGGTGTCGTTCTTGACCGTGACCCCCTGCCAGCCGATGAGCCCCTCGGCGTCGTAGGAGGAGACCAGCCGCTGCGGAACGCCGCTACGGCTGACCGTGAGCCGCCAGTCGACCTCGGTCTTGGGCTCCATGTAGAGCGGGACGCTCATGCGGAACCACGGCGACACCTTCTTCAGCTGGTCGAACGTGATCGTGCCCTGGTAGCCGTTCGACGTGCGCTCGGCCTTGGCCAGCAGCTTCTTCAGCGTGGCGGGCTCGACCGGGTTGATCGGCTGGGAGAACCAGCTGCTCGACCCGGTGTGGTCGGACTTGCGCCAGGTCTTGCCCTTCGGCAGGTTCTCGCGGTAGATCCCGCCCGACACGTACGCCGTCTTGCCGACGATGATCGTGCGGTCGTTCTTGAAGACGGACTCGCCTTCCTTGACCTGGTACGTCGCCGCCAGGTCGGCTGCCGCGATCTTGCCCTTGCCGAACATGATCCGGCCCGTGCGCTTCATGAACGGCTCCGGGCCGGTGGACTCGCGCACGAGCGTGGTGGTGTCGGTGAAGCTGACGCCCTTGCCCGCGACGAGCTGCTTCTTGACCGCCGCGAGGGGGTCCTTGGGCGCCGCCTGCGCGGGGGCGGCCACGGCGAGCGCGGCGGCCGAGGCCAGCACGACGCCGGTGATGAGGGTTCTCATGAGGGTGCCGTTTCTGGTGAGGGGTATAGGCGGGCCCTCTCGGGAAGGGCCCGCCGGACGTCACTCCGCCGCGACCGTGCCGGCGGGCGGAGCCTTGATCGACACCTTGGCGCCCCAGCCTCGGTACGTGGTGTCCATCCTGAGCGTGCCGAGCATGCCCCTGACCATCCCGCCGGCCGGGTAGGAGGTGACCAGCCGCTTCGGCAGGCCGTCAGGGCCGACGGTGAGCTTCCAGGTCACCTCGGTCGCGCCTGCCCGCCACAGCGGGACGCTCTGGTTGAACCAGGGCGAGACCTTGCCCAGCTCGTCGAACGTGATCGTGCCCTGGTAGCCGCCCGCCGTGCGCTTGGCCTTGGCCAGCAGCTTCTTCAGCGTGGCGGGCTCGGCCGGGTTGATCGGCTGGGCCCAGTTGTTGCTCAGCGCCGCGCTGTCAGTCTTGAGCCACTTCTTCCCCTCCGGCAGCTGCTTGTCGTAGTAGCGGCCGGACAGGTAGGCGGACTTGCCGATCAGGATCGTCCGATCGTTCTGGAAGGAGTCCAGCCCTCGCTGGAGGGTCTCCTTCGGATACGTGGACGCCATGTCGGTCGCGGCCACCTTGCCCTTGCCGAACATGAAGCGGCCCGTGCGCTTCAGGTACGGCTCGGGGCCGTCGTCGCGCACGTACGTGGTGGTGTCGGTGAAGCTGACGCCCTTGCCCGCGACGAGCTGCTTCTTGATCGCCGTGACGGGGTCCTTGGGCGCCGCCTGCGCGGGGGCGGCCACGGCGAGCGCGGCGGCCGAGGCCAGCGCGACGCCGGTGATGAGGCCCTTCACGCGGTTTACCGCTGGTCCAGCGAGTGGAGGCCCTTACCGGGCAGCTCCGACGGCAGCTCGGTGTCCTTGCCCAGGTCGAGGAGGTCGACCCACTGCGACTCCGGCGGCGCGACGACCTTGACCTTGCCGCCCCAGCCGGTGTAGCGGCTCTCGGTGACGGCCCTGGTCTTGCCGAGCAGGCCGAAGTCCAGCGTGTAGTCGCTGACCACGCGCTTGATCAGGCCCTTGGCGTCGACGTCCAGCAGGTAGGAGATCTTGATCTTGCCGACGTTGCCGGTGATCTTGGCGCCGGTGAGCTTGCCCAGCTCCTTGGCCGTCAGCGAGCCGGCGTAGTCGCCCTTGACGACCTTGGCCTTGGCGACCAGGGCCTTGAGCAGCTTGGCGTCGAAGACGTCGATGACCTGCTCGGTGCCCATGGCCTGGACGCCCTCGTAGCGCACCCACTTCTTGCCCTCGGGCAGCTCCTCGCTGAAGAGCCCGCCCTGCATGTAGGTGTCGCCGCCGACGCTGATGGCGCGCGAGTTGGAGATGCCGCGCAGCATCTCGGCCATCTCCGCCGAGGCGCCCTTCGGGATCTTGACGCGGGTCGTGAGGTCGGAGGCGACCACTCCGGACTTGCCGAATTCGAGCACGCCGGTGGTCTTGCCGCTTCTGGTCTCTTTACCGTCGGTGAACGTCCGGTTCGTTTCTGAAACCCGAACGCCGTGGCCCGGCTTGAGCTGCTTCTGCAGCGCCTTGACCGGGTTGACGGGCGCGGCCTGCGCTGGTGCCGCCGTGACCAGCGTCGACATGGCGGCCACGGCCAGCCCGGCAATGATTCGCTTCATTGCGATCCTTTGACGTCGAGTTATTGAGGGGTATGGATCATGTCAATTGAAGATCACAGGTATATCTCGGCGAAACTGGTTATTAACGTCGAATCGGTGCACTTTCCGTGCAGCGTGCGCATCGGGGAAGTGAGATCACCGTCACATCGCGGGATATCTGCTACCCGATGACCTGGTCAGGTCAAGGTTGGGGCTAGGCTTCACTGGCGGAAAACGCCCGGCACGCACGGGGTGGACCGGGCCGTCGAACATCAGTCGGAAATGAGCAAGGACGGACCCTCGTGGACCTGTTCGAACATCAGGCGAAGGAGCTCTTCGCGGACTACGGCATCCCGGTGCCTCGCGGCATCGTCGCCCACACCGTGGAGGAAGTGCGGGCGGCAGCGGAGCAGCTGACCGGCCGTGTCGTCGTCAAGGCCCAGGTAAAGACCGGCGGGCGCGGGAAGGCCGGCGGCGTGAAGGTGGCCGACGACGCCGCCGACGCCGTCGAGAAGGCCGGCGCGATCCTCGGCATGGACATCAAGGGCCACACGGTCCACAAGGTGCTCGTGGAGGAGGCCAGCGCGATCGCGGAGGAGTACTACTTCTCGTTCCTGCTCGACCGCGCCAACCGCACCTTCCTCGCGATCTGCTCGGCCGCGGGCGGCATGGACATCGAGGAGGTCGCCCACAGCACGCCCGAGAAGGTCGCCAAGGTGCCCGTCTCGGCGCTGACCGGCGTCGACCGGGCCAAGGCCCGCGACATCGCGATCGCCGGCGGCCTGCCGGAGAAGGCCCTCGACGGCGCCGCCGAGCTCATCGAGAAGCTCTGGTGCGCGTTCGTCGACGAGGACGCCACGCTGGTCGAGGTCAACCCGATGATCCTCGCGGCCGACGGGCAGGTGAAGGCGCTCGACGGCAAGGTCACGCTCGACGACAACGCCACCTTCCGCCAGGCCGACCACGAGGCCTTCGCCGACAAGGCGGCCGAGGACCCCCTGGAGGCCAAGGCCAAGGAGAAGGACCTCAACTACGTCAAGCTCGACGGCGACGTCGGCATCATCGGCAACGGCGCCGGCCTGGTCATGTCCACGCTCGACGTGGTCGCCTACGCCGGTGAGGCGTTCCCGGGCAAGCCGTCCCCGGCCAACTTCCTCGACATCGGCGGCGGCGCGTCCGCCGAGGTCATGGCGGCCGGCCTGGAGATCATCATGTCCGACCCGTCGGTCAAGTCGATCTTCGTGAACGTCTTCGGCGGCATCACCGCCTGCGACGCCGTCGCCAACGGCATCGTGTCGGCGTTCAAGCTCCTCGAAAGCCGCGGCGAGGCCGTCACGCACCCGCTGGTGGTCCGACTCGACGGCAACAACGCCCAGCTCGGGCGGCAGATCCTGGCCGACGCCGCACTCCCGCGCGTCGAGCTGGTAGACACGATGGACGACGCGGCCAAGCGGGCCGCCGAGCTCGCTGCGGCAGGTGTGTGACACATGGCTATCTGGCTGACCGAGAACAGCAAGATCATCGTTCAGGGCATGACCGGCGGCGAGGGCACCAAGCACACCCGCCGCATGCTCGCCTCCGGCGCCCGCGTCGTGGGCGGCGTCAACGCCCGCAAGGCCGGCACCACGCACGAGGGCCTGCCCGTGTTCGGCACGGTCAAGGAGGCCATCGAGAAGACCCGCGCCGACGTGTCGGTCGTCTTCGTGCCCCCGGCGTTCACCAAGGACGCCGTCAAGGAGGCCATCGACGCCGAGATCCCGCTCTGCGTCGTCATCACCGAGGGCGTGCCGGTCCACGACTCCACCGAGTTCTGGGCGTACGCGGTCGCCAAGGGCAACAAGACCCGCATCATCGGCCCCAACTGCCCCGGCATCGCCTCGCCCGGCGCCTCCAACGCCGGCATCATCCCGGCCGACATCACCACCGCGGGCCGCATCGGCCTGGTGTCCAAGTCCGGCACGCTGACCTACCAGCTCATGTACGAGCTGCGTGACTTCGGCTTCTCCACGGCCGTGGGCATCGGCGGCGACCCGGTCATCGGGACCACCCACATCGACGCCCTCCAGGCGTTCCAGGAGGACCCGGGCACCGACGCGATCGTCATGATCGGCGAGATCGGCGGCGACGCCGAGGAGCGCGCGGCGGCCTACATCGAGGAGCACGTCACCAAGCCGGTCGTCGCCTACGTCGCGGGCTTCACCGCCCCCGAGGGCAAGACCATGGGCCACGCGGGCGCCATCGTGTCCGGCTCCGCGGGCACCGCCCAGGCCAAGAAGGAGGCCCTGGAGAAGGTCGGCGTCCGCGTCGGCAAGACCCCCTCCGAGACCGCTCGGCTGATGCGGGAGATCATGCAGTCCCGCTGAACTGCTTTCACGGCCGAAGCCCCGCGCGGTTGAGCGCGGGGCTTCCGCTTTTCCTGGGCGCCGCCCGGGAGCGCTCACGGCCGGTCGGTGACACGCCGGCCGGTTGGGCCCGCGAGTGCGCCCCGGCCGCCCTGTCCGGGGCTTTGGGGTCTCTTGATCTTGCCCTCGACGACTATTGATCTTGAAACGGCGCACAAACTGGGCGGGGGCGGCGCGTCAACCAAGCGCTGGTCGGGAAAGATTGAGAAAATCGCTTGTTGTGACGGCGATACTCGACCAGCTGCGGACCGCCCCCCGGTCGGTTCTCGGCAAGCTCCCCGGGGTCTCGAGTGACGATGACGAGACGCGCCGGCCACTGCCTGTGTCCGGGATGCTGGCCGCCGCGTGCACGCTGGGCGTCGGGCTGGCCGTGCTCACGACGCTCACGCTGGTCGGCTGGATCGCCGCGCCACGCGGCACGCTGGGCGACGGGCTGCCCGGGGTGTTCCGCACGGCGGCGCAGATCTGGCTGGCGGCCCACCATGCCGGGTTCGCCATCCCGGGCGGCCGGGTGGGGCTGCTGCCGATCGGCCTGATGGTGCTGCCCGCCGTGCTGCTGTACAAGGCGGGCCGGTGGATGGCCCGCGACGCCGACCTGCGGCTGCGGCTGCCGGCGCGGCTGCCGAAGAACAGCCCGCGCGAGAAGGCCGCGGCCCGGCGCCGCGCCCAGCTGCTGCTGGTGGCGCAGGCCGGTGTGTCGCTGGCGGCCCCGTACGCGCTGCTGGCGGGTCTGATCGCGCTCGTCACCAGCAACGAGATCACCCAGCCGTTCATCGGCGAGGCGCTGCTGAGCCACTTCCTGCTGGCGTTCGTGGTGGGCGCGGTGGCGACGGCGCGGACGATCGGGCCGTGGCGGGCGATGCTGCGGTTGCTGCCGGAGCGGGTGCGGGCGCTGACGGTCGGCACGGCGGTGGCCACGGCGCTGCTCGTGCTGTTCGGGCTGGGCCTGGTGCTGGTCGCCGTGGCGCTCAACTTCGACCAGGTGCGCGAGCTGTCGAACGTGCTGTCGCCGGGGGTCGTGGGCGGGCTGCTGCTCCTGCTGGTGCAGGCGCTCTACCTGTTCAACGTGGTCATCTGGGCGTCGTCGTACATCGCCGGGCCGGGCTTCGCGATCGGCGCCGACACGCTGGTGGCGCCCACGGGCGTGCAGCTCGGTACGGTGCCGAGCCTGCCGCTGCTGGGCGCGCTGCCGGAGAGCGGGCCGGTGCCCGCGTGGATGATGGCGGTGATCGCGCTGCCGTTCGCGGCGGGCGCGGTGGCGGGCGTGGTCGTGGCCAGGATGTCACCTTCTCCCGCGTACGAGGCCGCGCCGCTGTGGGGTTTCCTGACGGGCGTCACGTCCGGGCTGGTGGCGGGGCTGCTGGCGGCGCTGTCCGGGGGCCCGATCGGCGGCGGCCGGCTGACGGCCGTCGGGCCGTCGCCGTGGGAGGTGGCGCTGTCGGTCGCGCTGGAGGTCGGCGTGGCGGCGGGCATCTCCGCCGGGGTGACGAACCTGCTGCTGCTCAACCGCAAGGCCCGCGCGCCGCTGGACAAGGCGGCGGCGCCGGTGCGCAAGGCGGGGGCGGCGATCGCCCGGGCGGCGAGCAAGGTGGGGCTGGCCGAGGCCGACGCCCGCCCGCTGCCCGGTCACTGGATGGACGCCACGGAGGCCGACACCCAGCCGATCCCGGTCATCCGTGACGACTGGCAGGACGAGCACGCCTCGGCTGCGGCCGAGACGCTCTCGCAGGCGCGCCCGCGCCCGCCGATGGACCAGGCGGCGCCGGCGCGTCAGGACATCGTGGACGAGTCGGACGACCGGGGCGGCCACGTCATCTACGTCGACCCCTACGCCTGGGACCGCGACTAGGGCGTCGTGCCCAGGATCTCCAGCACGTCGGAGGGCAGCTTCTTCTCCGCCGCCTCCCTGAACTGCACGTAGCACTCTCCCTGGGAGGACACGGTGCCCGCGCCCTTCAGGCATTCCTGGTAGGCGGAGTGCTCGTCCATCAGATAGAGCTGCATGGCCGTGGCTCCGGCCGACAGCAGCAGTGCGACGGTCGAGACGGCGATGCCGCCCGCTGCCGCGCCTGTGGGCTTGCCCGCGTTTCGCAGCAGCGGGAGTGCGCGAATCCCCGCCACGAGCGCGAACACCGCCAGAACCAGGCCCGCCGCGGGCAGCATGATCGTCATCGCCAGCGCGGCGATGGACAACCAGATCGCCCGGCGTCCCGCGGACTCCGCGGGCTGCTGACCGGCTGGTGCTTGCACCGGTGTCGACACCTGACCTCCTCTGCGTCACCGTGACCGGGAACAGATACGCTGGCAGCCCCAACCCGGAATCCTCATGGGAGTGTGCGTGTCCAAGGCTGCGCGGCTCGTCGTCCTCGTCTCCGGCTCTGGAACAAACCTACAGGCCCTCCTGGACGCTTCCGCCGATCCGTCTTACGGAGCCCGGGTCGTGGCCGTCGGTGCGGACCGGGATGGCATCGAAGGACTGGCTAGAGCATCTCGCGCAGGTATACCCACTTTTGTCCGAAAGTTGGGCGATTACCCGTCCCGGGCCGCGTGGGATGCCGCGCTCGCGGCGGAGATCGCCGCCCACAAGCCGGACCTGGTCGTCTCGGCCGGCTTCATGAAGATCGTCGGAGCTCCGACCCTGGAGGAGTTCCCGCTGCTCAACACCCACCCCGCGCTGCTGCCGGCCTTCCCCGGCGCCCACGGGGTGCGTGACGCGCTGGCCCACGGGGTCAAGGTGACGGGGTGCACGGTGATGCTGGCCGACGCCGGCGTCGACACCGGGCCGATCGTCGCGCAGGAGGCCGTGCCCGTGCTGCCCGCCGACGACGAGGCGACCCTGCACGAGCGCATCAAGACCGTCGAGCGCCGCCTGCTCGTCGACGTCGTCGGCCGGATGGCCCGCGAGGGCTGGACGGTCAGCGGACGCAGCGTCCGCATCGGTAACCCATCAGGAGGGGAAAGCACGTGACTCGCATCGCCATCCGGCGCGCTCTCATCGCCGTCTACGACAAGTCGGGGCTGGAGGAGCTGGCCAGAGCCCTGGACGGGGCGGGGGTGGAGATCGTCTCGACGGGCGGCACGGCGGCGGCCATCGCCTCCTACGGGATTCCGGTCACCAAGGTCGAGCAGCTCACCGGCTTCCCCGAGTGCCTCGACGGGCGGGTCAAGACCCTGCACCCGCGCGTGCACGCCGGCATGCTGGCCGACCTCAACAAGCCGCACCACGTGGCGCAGCTCGACGAGCTGGAGATCGACCCGTTCCAGCTCGTGGTGGTCAACCTCTACCCGTTCCAGCAGACGGTCGCCTCGGGCGCGTCCGACGCGGAGTGCGTGGAGCAGATCGACATCGGCGGGCCCGCGATGATCCGCGGCGCGGCCAAGAACCACAGCACCTGCGCGGTCGTGGTCGACCCCGCCGCCTACGGCGACGTGCTGGCCGCGCTCGACCACGGCGGCTTCACGCTCACCGAGCGCCGCCGGCTGGCGGGCGCCGCCTACGCCCACACCGCCGCCTACGACGTGGCCGTGGCGTCCTGGTTCGCCAACGGCTACGCCGAGCAGGAGACGTGGCCGCAGTTCATGGGCGCCACCTGGGAGCGCAAGAGCGCGCTGCGCTACGGCGAGAACCCGCACCAGGCCGCGGCCCTCTACAGCGCGGGCGGCGACGGCCTGGCCAACGCCGAGCAGCTGCACGGCAAGGAGATGTCCTACAACAACTACCTGGACGCCGACGCCGCCTGGCGCGCGACCTGGGACTTCACCGGCCCGTGTGTCGCCATCATCAAGCACCAGAACCCGTGCGGCATCGCCGTCGGCGCCGACGTGGCCGAGGCCCACCGCAAGGCGCACGCCTGCGACCCCGTCTCCGCCTACGGCGGCGTGATCGCGGTCAACGGCGCGGTCACCGCCGAGCTGGCCAGGCAGATCGCCGAGGTGTTCACCGAGGTCGTGGTGGCGCCCTCCTACGAGCCCGAGGCGCTGGCCGTGCTCACGCAGAAGAAGAACATCCGCCTGCTGGCCTGCCCGAGCGGCCCGGTCAACCCGGCCGAGTTCCGCCGCATCGACGGCGGGCTGCTGGTGCAGCAGGTCGACCGGATCGACGCGGCCGGCGACGACCCGGCGACCTGGCAGCTCAAGGCGGGCGAGCCGGTGTCGCCGGCGGTGATGGCCGACCTGGTGTTCGCCTGGCGGGCGGCGCGTTCGGTCAAGTCCAACGCGATCCTGCTGGCCGGCGACCTGGCCACGGTGGGCGTCGGCATGGGCCAGGTCAACCGGGTCGACTCGTGCCGGCTGGCGGTGTCGCGCGCGGGGGAGCGGGCGGCGGGTTCGGTGGCCGCGTCCGACGCGTTCTTCCCGTTCGCCGACGGGCCGCAGGTGCTCATCGAGGCGGGCGTCAAGGCCATCGTCGAGCCGGGCGGCTCGGTGCGTGACCAGGAGGTCATCGAGGCCGTGGAGAAAGCGGGCGTGGCGCTCTACTTCACCGGCACGCGGCACTTCTTCCACTGATGCCGAAAGGGTGGCCCGCCGGAGCGGGTCACCCAAAAACGGGTCAAGCATCCGCATGGTGCGGTTAATCTGAGGGCTTCCGCCGCGTGATTGCTCCCCGGAGTCCCTTATGACACTGCTCGACGCATCCCTGCAGGCCCTCATCGCCGTGAACGGGTTCGCGACCAGCCCCTTCGTGCTCATCCTGCTCGCGTTCATCGGCGCCTACCTGGGCGGGCGGGTCGTCGAGCTCATCCCGTTCACCCGCCGGATCATCGAGCGGCGTGAGGCTCAGTTCGCCGAGCGCGAGTAGTCCCAGGCCAGTTTGGCGGCGCCGGCCAGCCCGGCCCGTACTCCCAGGGTGGTCGGCCGGACCCGCACCGCCCTGACGAACGCCAGCCCGCCGACGTCGTCGAGGGCCCGCGCCAGCGGCTCGAACAGCACCGGCCCGGCGCCCGACACCCCGCCGCCGACGACCACGGTGCTCACCTCGGTGGCGGCCGCCGTGGAGGCGATCATCCCGGCCAGCGCCGCGGCCCCCCGCTCGAAGGCGGCCACGGCGACCGAATCGCCGTCCGCCGCGTCGCGGGCCAGCATCCGCGCGTCCGGGCGCGCTGTCTCGGGGTGCTCCGAGCCGGGGCGCCAGCCGTTCTCCAGGGCCCAGCGGGTCATGTTGGGGCCGCTGGCGTAGCGCTCGACGCAGCCGCGCCCGCCGCACTCGCAGCGCTCGCCGTACGGGTCGATCGTCATGTGGCCGACGTGCCCGGCGTTGCCGGTGGGGCCGAGCAGCGGCCGCCCGCCGATGACGAGGCCGCCGCCGATGCCGGTGGAGACGACCACGCCCAGCAGCGCCGAGCTGCCGCGCCCGGCGCCGAGCCAGTGCTCCCCGAGCGCCATGCACTGGGCGTCGCCGGCGAGCACGGTGGGCAGCCCGGTCAGCGCCCGCACCTCGTCGCGCAGCGGGAAGCGCCGCCAGCTCGGCATGTTCACCGGGCTGACGGTGCCGCGGTCGAGCGGCCCGGCGCAGCCGATCCCCACGGCGACCGGCGCGGGCCCGTCGCCGGTCACCTCGTCGACGAGCCCGCCGAGCGCGGCCATGACCTGCTCGCGGGGCGTGGGCCGGGTGGCGGAACGCAGCACGGCGCCCTCCTCGTCCACCAGCGCGGCGGCGAGCTTGGTGCCTCCGATGTCGATGGCGAGTACGTACGTCATCGGCGTGCGGGCGGGCGGGGGTGAGCGGACATGACCACCTCTCGGGGGAGCGCGCGATTCCGGCGAAGGTCACCATATGCCGTCCAAAGTCCGATGACAACGATGTCATTCGGGTCGTGGACGCCCGGCAGCCGGAGCGTGGAAGGATTGACCGCATGAGCGCAGTGAGACTCGACGGCAAGGCGACGGCAGCGAAGATCAAGGCGGACCTGGCGGCCCGGGTGACCGCGCTCAAGGAGCGTGGCATCACGCCCGGCCTCGGCACCGTGCTGGTCGGCGACGACCCCGGCAGCCAGATCTACGTGGCGGGCAAGCACCGCGACTGCGCCGAGGTCGGCATCTCCTCCATCCGCGTCGACCTGCCCGCGACCGCCACCCAGGCCGACGTCGAGGCCGCCATCGACGAGCTCAACGCCTCGCCCTCCTGCACCGGCTACATCGTCCAGCTCCCGCTGCCCAAGCACCTCGACACGATGGCGCTGCTGGAGCGGATGGACCCGGCCAAGGACGCCGACGGCCTCCACCCGGTCAACCTCGGCCGCCTCGTCCACATGGTCGACGCGCCGCTCCCGTGCACGCCCCACGGCATCGTCCTGCTCCTGCAGCAGTACGGGGTGCCGATCAAGGGCGCCGAGGTCGCCGTGGTCGGCCGCGGCATCACCGTGGGCCGCTCGCTCGGCCTGCTGCTGACCCGCCGCAGCGAGAACGCGACCGTGACCCTCTGTCACACCGGCACCCAGGACCTGGCCGCGCACGTGCGCCGCGCCGACATCGTGGTGGCCGCGGCCGGCGTGCCCGACCTCATCACCGCCGACATGGTCAAGCCGGGCGCCGCCGTGCTCGACGTCGGCGTCTCCCGCGTCCACGGCAAGATCGCCGGTGACGTGGCGGCCGACGTGGACGACGTCGCGGGCTTCCTCACGCCCAACCCGGGCGGCGTCGGCCCGATGACCCGCGCCCTCCTGCTGTCCAACGTGGTGGAGGCCGCCGAGCGCACATCCGTCATCTGACGGACGCCACGGGCCGCCCACCGGCCCAGGATGGTCCTCAAAGCTCCTACCAGGGCATACGCCGGTAGGGAGGGAGGACCATGGAGCTCGAAGGACTGGTCGCCGCCGTCACCGGCGGCGCCGTCGGTCTCGGCGCCGCCATCGTCGACGGCCTGCGCGCACGCGGCGCCCAGGTCGTCTACGGCGACCTTCGCGACGACCGCCCGCCGTCGGCCGGCGCCCTCTACCACCCCCTGGACGTACGCGACCGCGACTCCTGGGACGCCTTCGCCGAAACCGTCCGCGCCACCCACGGCCGGCTCGACATCCTCGTCAACAACGCCGGCGTCAGCGCCCGCAGCGGCCTGCTCGACACCGCCGACGACGACTGGGACCGGGTCCTGCGCACCAACCTGTGGGCGCCGTGGACCGGCATCCGCGCCTTCGCCGCCGAGCTGACCGCCAGCCCGCACGCCAGCGTCGTCAACATCGGCTCCGTCTACGGCCAGGTGCCGCCGCCCGGCCCGCCCTCGCCGCCCTCCTCCGTGGCCTACCAGGTCAGCAAGGCCGGGCTGCACATGCTCACCAGGACCGCGGCCGTCGAGCTGGCCGGCCGCGGCATCCGCGTCAACGCCGTGCTGCCCGGCGTGTTCGTCACGCCGCTGCTGCGGCAGCTCTCCGACGACCAGCTCAGGCCCCGGATCGAACGCGCCCCGATGGCCCGCCCGGGCGACCCCGCCGACGTGGCCGAGGCGGTCGCCTACCTGGCCTCGCCCCGCGCGTCGTTCGTCACCGGCGTCCTGCTGCCGGTCGACGGCGGCTACACCGCCTCATGACCCCCCCGAGAAGTGAGAGGTCGCGATGAGCGACAACAGCACCCTGAACCGGACCGGCGGCTCCATGCGCGCCGTCGTCGCCGGCTCCTTCGGCAACATCATGGAGAACTACGACAACCTGGTGTACGGCTACACCGCCGCCACACTGGGCAAGCTGTTCTTCCCCGAATCGGACGGCCTCGTCGGCACCCTCTACACGTTCGCGGTGTTCGCCGTCGGCTTCCTCATGCGCCCGCTCGGCGCGATCACGTTCGGGCACGTGGGCGACAAGTTCGGCCGCCGGATCGCGCTGGTGGTCAGCGTGCTCCTGATGGGCGCGGCCACCACGTTGATCGGCCTGCTGCCCACGTACGAGAGCATCGGCGTGCTCGCGCCGCTGCTGCTGGTGGTCCTGCGGATGGTGCAGGGCTTCTCGGTGGCGGGCGAGTGGGCGGGCTCGGCGGCCTTCCTCGTCGAGTACGCCCCGGCGCGGCGGCGCGGCTTCTTCGGCAGCTTCAACCAGGTCTCCACGGCGGCCGGCTTCCTGCTCGCCTCCGGCGTGGTGGCGCTCAACTCCACGATCTTCACCGAGGAGCAGGTGCTCGCCTGGGCGTGGCGGATCCCGTTCCTGCTGTCGGCGCTGACGGCCGTGGCCGCGCTCTGGCTCCGGTACGGCCTGGACGAGACGCCGGCGTTCGCCGAGGAGCAGGAGAAGGGCGCGACGGCCAAGAGCCCGCTCAAGGAGGGGCTGCGCACCGAGTTCCCGAGCATCCTGCGCGGGTTCGGCTTCACCATGCTGTGGACGGTCGCGTACTTCTTCTTCCTCACCTACCTGCCGACCTGGCTGGCGGACGTGGCCGGGGTGGACCCGGGCGTGGCGCGGGCCTCCAACATCGTCGGGCTGGTCGTGCTGACCGTGTGCATCGCCTCGTTCGGCGCGCTGTCGGACCGGGTCGGGCGCAAGCCGCTGCTCATCGCGGCAGCCGCCGGGTTCCTGGTGCTGAGCTGGCCGGTCATGCTGCTGCTGCAGCACGGCGGCACGTTCGGCGTGTTCGCCGGGCAGATCGTCATCGCGGTCGTCCTGGCCATGTTCTCGGGACCCGGCCCGGCGGCGCTGTCGGAGATGTTCCCGACGAAGCTGCGGTATTCGACGATGTCCATCGGCTACAACTTCGCGGTCATGGCGTTCGGCGGCACGGCGCCGTTCGTGGCCACGGGCGCGATCCAGCTCACCGGGTCCGACATGTCGCCCGTGGTGCTGCCGATCGTCTCCGCGTTCGTCACGCTCCTCGTCGTGATCGGCATGCGGGAGACCGCCCACCGGCGCCTGCACTAGGAGGGAACCGACCATGAACCCACCCGTTGTCGCGGTCCAGGGCACCTACGAGGAGATGGGCGCCGAGCTCGGCCGCCGCACCGCCGGCCTGGTCGAACAGAGCCTCGGCACCTACCTGCGCCGCTTCCGGGACCAGGCCGGGCTCGGCGACGCCGACGTGCGCCGCTGGGGCGCCACCTACCTGGAGGTCGCCAGGGACTACGACCCCCGCATCGCGCGGATGCTCGAAGGGCTCGCCGCCGGCGCGGGCCGGCCGGTCGAGCACATCACCGCGCTCAACGCGCGCACCGAGATGCTGTACGGGACCGGCTACCGGGACGAGGGATGCACCTCGGTCGCGGCCATCGGCAAGCACACCCGCGACGGCCACACGCTGCTCGCGCAGAACTGGGACTGGCACCCGGAGCAGGGCCCGGTCACGTTCCTGCTGGCGACCCGCGACACCGACGGGTTCGCGGTGCTGACGCTGGCCGAGGCCGGGATGCTGGCCAAGTCGGGACTCAACTCGGCGGGGCTCGGCGTGTGCGCGAACCTGCTGGTCTCCGACCGCGACACCGGCGGGGCCGGGGTGCCGTACCACTATCTGCTGCGCGGCGTGCTGCAGTCGCGCACGATGAGCGAGGCGCACCGCAAGGCGCTGGACGTGACGCGGATCTCCTCCGGCAACCTGCTCATCGCCGACGCCGGAGGCGAGGCGATCGACCTGGAGGTGGCGCCGGGCGTGTTCGGCGCGCTGCTGCCGGAGGGCGGGCTGATCACGCACTCCAACCACTTCCAGTGCCCGCTGCCGCTGACCGACAGGAAGGCGGCCACCTCGGCGCTCACGCTGCTGCGGCCGGCGAGGGCGCGCCACCTGCTGGAGGACGCCGCCGCCGCGCGCACGCTGGAGCCGCGCGACCTCGTCGCCGCGCTGCGCGACCACTACTCCCACCCCGACAGCATCTGCCGGCACGCCGACCCGGACGCCCCAGCCGCCGAGGTGGTGACGACCGTCTACTCGGTGCTGATGGACCTGAACCGGCGGGAGCTCAGCATCGCGCCGGAGCCGCCCTGTTCGCACCCGTACGAGCGGTGGCGGCTGGACGACGTGTTCGAGCCCGGCGCCGTACCCGAGGTCTGCTTCCCTGAGGAGGGCCATGCCTGAGAGCACGATCTGCCTGACGTTCGACTTCGACGCCATCTCGCTCTGGCTGGCGCGCGGGATGACGTCGCCGGGGCCGGTCTCGCGCGGCGAGTTCGGCGCGCACGCGATGCCGCGCATCCTCAAGGCGCTGGCCAGGCGCGGGATCACCGCGACGTTCTTCGTCCCCGGCCACACCGTCGACACCTATCCGGCCGAGTGCGCCGCCATCGCCGAGGCCGGGCACGAGATCGCCCTGCACGGCTACGCGCACGAGCCGGTGTCGAAGCTCGACCGGGCCGGCGAGCTCGCGGCGGCCGTGCGGGCCCGCGACTCCATCAGGAGGGTCACCGGCTACGAGCCCACCGGCAACCGGACGCCGAGCTGGGACTTCACCGCCTCGACCGTGGACGTGCTGCTGGAGCTGGGCTGCGAGTACGACTCCAGCCTGATGGGCACCGACTACACGCCCTACTACGCCAGGCGCGGCGACGTGGCCGACGCCGACGGGCCGTACCGGTTCGGGGAGCCGACGCCGCTGGTCGAGCTGCCGGTCTCCTGGTCGCTGGACGACTACCCGCAGTTCGAGTATCTGCGGACGGACACGGCGATCATGCCGGGGCTGCGCGATCCGGGCACGGTGTTCGGCAACTTCCTGGACGACGTGGACTACATGGTCCGGGAGGAGCCGGGCGGCGTGTGCGTGCTGACGTTCCACCCGCAGGTGATCGGCCGGGGGCACCGGATGATCGGGCTGGAGCGCTTCCTCGACGCCTGCCTGGAACGGCCGCTGGCCTTCCGCACCTGCCAGGAGGTCGCCCGCGCCTTCCGCGCCGGGGACGGCTCGTGAGGTTCGCCGGCCGTACGGTGCTCGTGCTGGGCGCGGCGGGCGGGATCGGCGCGGCGGCCTGCGCGGCGCTGTCGCGCGAGGGGGCGCGGGTGGTCGCCGCCGACGCGCCCGGGGCCGGCGCCGAGCTGGCCGCCGACCTGGCCGAGCCGGGCGCCGCCGCGGCCGTCGTGCGGGAGGCGTGGCGGTCCCACGGCCCGCTGGACGCGCTGCTGCACGTGGCGGGGCTGTTCCCGGCGCGGCGGGCGCTGGAGTCGACCGAGGAGCTGTTCGACCGGGTCATGGCCGTCAACACCCGCTCGGCGCTGATGGCCGCCACCACGCTGGCCGGCCTGTGCGCGGGCCGCCCGGCCGCCGTCGTGTTCACCAGCTCGGGCGGGGCGGGCCGTCCGCGCCCCGGCACCACCGTCTACGCCGCATCCAAGGCCGCGCTGGAGGCCGTGACCCGCGGCCTCGCGCTGGAGCTGGGCCCGCTGGGCGTCCGGGTCAACGCCGTCGCCCCGGGCTTCGTCGACGTGGGCTCCGCGCTGAACCCGGTCCCGGCCGCCTACGTCGAGGCCGTCGCCGCCGGCAGCCCGGCCGGCCGCGTCGCCGGGCCCGGCGACATCGTGCCCAGCCTGCTGTGGCTCTGCTCCGGCGAGTCGGCCTGGGTCAACGGGCACGTGCTGGCCGCCGACGGCGGCGCCGGGCTCGGCTCGCCCGCCGCGCCGTCATGGCTGGGCTGAGCCGGAGCCGTGAACCGGTGCTGTCAGGGCCGGGCTGATTCGGCGCGGAAGGCGTGCTGCGCCAGCTCCACCGGCGCGATCACCCGGCTGCGGCCGTCCTGCACCTGGTGGACGAGGTGTGCGTGGGCCAGCGAGGCGTCCCAGGTGTCGTCCGGGTAGGCCAGCGCCCGCTGGCCGCGCCCGCCGAAGTAGTACGGGCCCGCCGCCCCCCGGTGCACGCCCTCGCGCAGCGAGCGCACCACCGCCCCGAAGTCCCACGGCCTGCCGACCTCCGACCAGGCGCCGGCCAGCATGTGGATCATGTCGTAGTGGATGGCCGCGCTGCCGCTGCCCGGCTCGTCCCCGTAGGCGTGCCGGTAGCGGCGCATGAACCTGGCGCTCACCGGGTCCCCGTACGTGCCGATGACCGTGGACCACAGCAGGCCCTCGGCCAGCCCCTCCATCCGCTCCTCGAACCGGGGGATCGTCGGCGTCCACACCGTGTAGACCAGCGACCGGCTGCCCGACCCGCGCAGCTCCTCCAGGAACCGGCGCAGCTCGTCCTCCACGTACGTGCACACCAGCACGGCCGCCGGCTCGATCGCCTGGATGCCGGCCACCACCTCGGGCCACGGCACCCGCGTGTCGGCGATCGGCACCATCGCGGCCAGGTCCCAGCCGCGCGCCCCGGCCAGCTCGTCCAGCTCGGCGGCCCGGTGCGGGTCGTGGTCGTCCTCGCGCACCAGCGCCACCAGCCGCCGGTTGTCCGGCCGCCACTGCCCGGAGGTGTCGAGCAGATCCAACGTCCGGACGAACCCGGACAAGTACGCCGTCTCGGTGGCACACACCTGGAACGTCTGCCCGAGCATGCCGGGATTGTCGTGCACGTGCTCGGTGATCGACGGCGACACCATCGCGTGCATCAGCGGCGCCCGGTACTCGGCCGCCAGGGTGATCGCGCCCAGGTGGTAGCGCGGGCTCACGTTGCCCAGCGTGATGGCGTCCACGTCGTGCGAGCGCAGGTACTCCACCGCGCGCAGCAGGTCGCCGTCCGTGTCGCCGGACACCTCGATCGCCAGGTGGTCGATCCGCCGCCCGCCCACGCCGCCGCGCGCGTTGACCTCCTCCACCGCGATCGCCGCGCCCCGCCGCATCGCCAGCGCGTCGAACCGCCTCGGCCCGTCGAGCGGGTAGATCGCGCCCAGCCGGATCGGCCGCCTGACGGACCCGCCGCCCGGCCCCGGCCTCGGCGCCGGCTCGGCCCGGGCGCAGCCGCCGGTCACCCGGCCCACCGCCGTGACCGCGAACCCCTCCGGCCCGGAGAACGGCGCCAGCAGCGCCTCCTCGTCCACGGCCAGCGCCGCCGCCGCCGTCCGCGTCGGCGCGCCCAGCTTGACCAGGATCCGCTCGACATGCGTGGCCACGGTACGGGCCCCGCACCCGACGCGCTCGGCCGCCTCCGGGTTCGTCATGCCGACGGCCACGCAGGTCAGCACCTCGTGCTCGCGCTCCGTCAGCCCCAACGGCGCCTCGCACCGCCGCGCCTCCAGCCCGGTCACGGTGCCGCGCCCGGTGACGGACACCTCGACGCTCACCCGGTACAGCCGCCGGTCCGCGCCCCGCCAGTAGTAGCGCAACACCCCCGGCCCCTCGCCGGCGGCCCGCATCGCATGCTGGACCAGAGGACGATTACGCGCGAAGAACCCGGCGGCGCCGGTCACGACCCGCTTCCCGGGTTCGACCACGAGCCTGGCCCGGAACTCCGGCTCCGCCTCCAGACGTCTCTCCATTTCGTGACGATACCGGCCATATCCCACAAACCGCCACCGCCTGGGCTCAGGGTTGGAAGTCGGGGTCGACGCTCACCTGGATGTCCAGCAGCAGGGGGTCGGGGCGGGTGCGCAGGGCCGGGATCACCTCGTCCAGCGTCGCCGTCAGCGCGGCGTGGTCGTCGATCCGCCTGGCCTCGCAGCCGAGCGCCCTGGCCAGGCCGCTCACGCTCACCTCGTCGAAGGCCGGCCAGGGGGCCTTGCCGCCCTGCTTGTCGGCCAGCCGGTCCATGATCGCGTACCGGCCGTTGGCGAGCACCACGAACAGCGCGCCCACCCGGTAGTGGGCGGCGCTCCACAGGGCCTGCACGCCGTAGAGGGCCGACCCGTCGCCGGCGACCGCCACGACCGGCCGGTCCGGCAGCGCCATCCGCAGCCCGACGGCGGCGGGCAGCGCGAACCCGAGCCCGCCCATCGCCGCCGACACGAACCCGAGCGGGTTGCGCGCCGGCATCAGCCGGTGCAGGTCGGGCCGCGACGACGGGGTCTCCTCGACGAGCACCACGTCCCGGGGCAGCCGGGCGGCGAGCTCCGCCAGCACGTGGGCGGGCCGCAACGGCCGCCCGCCCGGGGGCGGCCCGGGTGCCTCGGCGCGCAAGCGGGGGACGGCCGTCACGGGCCGGGCGGGCACCAGGCCGAGCAGGGCGGCGCAGGCGGCGGCCGGTGCGGCCAGGCAGGCCAGGTCGGCCGGGCTGCGGTGCGCCTCCTCGGGGTCGTCGGTGACGAGCGCGACCAGAGTGCCCGGCTCCACCAGAGGCCCGGGCGCGTACGGGTACTGCCGGAACACCGGCGCACCCACGGCGAGCACCACGTCGTGCCCGGCGAGCGCGGCCCGCAGGCGCGGCCGGTCGGCCGGCAGCACGCCCGCGTACTGCGGATGGTCCTGCGGGAACCCGGCCCGCGCGCCGAACGACTCCTGCCACACCGGGCACCCGAGCCGCTCCGCCAGCGCGACCAGCGGCTCCCAGGCGCGCACCCCCGCCCCTGCCACGATCGCGGGGGAGCGCGCCCCGGCCAGCATCGCGGCCAGCGGCCCCACGTCACCGGCCGCCTCCGCCCGCACCAGCCGCGCGGGCGCCGCGGGGGTCTCGCCCTCGTACGGCGCCGCCCAGTCGTCCATCGGCACCACGACCAGCGCCGGCCCCCGGTACGTGACGGCCCGGTGGCAGGCGGCGGCCACGGCTCCGGGCACGTCCTGCGCCCGGACCGGCTGGTCGACGTGCACCGGGTAGTCGCCGGCCAGCCCCGCCAGCCGCCCGGCCAGGAACGGCTCCAGAGCCAGGTGCCGCCGGTCCTGCTGCCCGACGAGGATGACGAGCGGCACCCGGTTCACCCGGGCGGTGGCGATGGCGCCGACGGCGTTGCCCAGCCCGGCCGTGGTGTGCAGCACGGCCAGCGCGGGCGCGTCGTGCCCGATGGCCCAGCCGGTGGCCATCCCGACCACGGACCCCTCGTGCAGCGCGAGCGTGAAGGTGAGGTCGTCGGGCAGCCCGGTCAGCAGCGACACCTCGGTCGAGCCCGGATTGCAGAAGATCGTCGTCAGCCCGGTGCGGCGCAGCACCTCGAACGTGGCGTCCCTGACCGTCGTCATCCCCGGGCCGCCTGGATCCGTGCGTAGACGTGCCCGCGCAGCTCGCCGAACCTGGGCAGCGACCGGGTTTTGAGCTGGTCCCGGTCGGGCGGCAGGTCGATCTTCAGGTCCTCGGTGACGACCGTCGGCGACGACGACAGCACGATCACCCGCTGTCCCAGGTAGACGGCCTCGTCGATATCGTGTGTGACGAACAGCGTGGTCACCTCCAGGTCCCGCCACAGGCGCAGGATCAGGTCCTCCAGGTCCGCCCGGGTCTGCGCGTCGACGGCCGCGAACGGCTCGTCCATCAGCATCACCTGAGGCTCGTACGCCACCGCGCGGGCGATCGCCACCCGCTGCTGCATGCCGCCGGACAGCTGCCACGGATGCGCCTGGGCGGCGTCGGCCAGCCCCACCGACTCCAGCGACTGCGTGACCAGCTCCCGGCGCCTCGGCGCGGGCACCTTCTTCTCCTTCAACGGCAACTCCACGTTCTGCCACACGGTCATCCACGGGAACAGGCTGCGGCCGTACTCCTGGAAGACCACCGCCATGCGCGGCGGCGGCCCGGTGACGGGCACCCCGTCCAGCCGCACCTCGCCGGTGCTCGCGGGGAGCAGCCCGGCGACCATGCGCAGCAGCGTCGTCTTGCCGCACCCGGACGGCCCCACGACGCACACCAGCTCCCCGGCCGCCACCTCGAACGTCAGCGACCGGATCGCCTCGACGCTGCGTCCCAGGCTCTCGTACGTCTTTCCCAGCCGGTCGATCTCAAGCACGCGCGGCTCCGCTGCCGTAGTACCAGGACAGGACCCGCCGCTCCAGGCGGCGGAAGAGCAGCGAGAGGCCCAGCCCGAGCAGCCCGAGCAGCAGGATGCCGCTCCACATCTCGGCGATCTGGAACTGCCGCTGGAACAGCACGATCGTGAACCCGAGCCCGCTGGAGCTGGCGAACATCTCGCTGATGACCATGAGGATGATGCCGATCGACAGGGCCTGCCGCAGCCCGGCCATGATCTGCGGGCCGGCCCCGGGCAGCACGAACCTGCGTAGCCTCGACCCGCCGCGCACCCCGTACATCCGGCAGGTGTCGGCGAGCACCCCGTCCAGCGCGCGCACGCCCTCGACGGTGTTGAGCAGGACGGGCCACACGCAGCCGGAGACGATGACGAGCACCTTCATCGGCGTGTCGATGCCCGCCAGCAGCATGATCAGCGGGACCAGCACCGGCGGCGGGATCGCCCGGAAGAACTCCAGTACCGGCTCCAGCGTGGCCCGCAGCCTCGGCGACAGCCCGATCGGCACGCCCAGCCCGATCCCCAGCAGCGCCGCCAGCGCGTAGCCCGCCAGCAGCCGTCCCACGCTGGGCAGCACGTCGCCGGTCAGCCGCTCGGAGAGCCACGTCTCGGCGAACGCCACCGCGACCCGGTCCGGGCTCGGCAGGTAGAACGACCCGCCGCTGACCGCCCACCAGACCAGCACCAGCAGCGCGGGCACCCCGAGCAGCCTGACGACCCTCACCCGGCCACCTCCCCGCGCACGGCCGGATGCCAGGCCAGCACCCGGCGTTCCAGCAGCCGTACGGCGGTGTTGACGCCGATGCCGATCAGCCCGGCGACGACGACGAGCGCGTACACGGTGGAGACCGCGCCGCTGCTCTGCGCCACCTGGATCTGCGCGCCCAGCCCGGGGCTGCCGATCACCAGCTCCGCGGTGACCGCCAGGATGAACGCCACCGCCGCCGCCAGCCTGAGCCCCGTCATCACGTACGGCAGCGCGGTCGGCCACACCAGGTGCCGCACCCGCGACCAGGCCGACAGCCCGTAGGCGCGAGCGGTGTCGTCGGCGACCGCATCGACCGCCGCGACCCCGTACAGCACCTGGATGAGCACCTGCCAGAACGACGCGTACACCACCAGCAGCAACGTCGACCCGAGCGACGGCCCGAACAGCAGCGTCGCCAGCGGCACCAGCGCCACCGACGGGATCGGCCGCAGGAACTCCACGGTCGAGCTCGTCGCCGCCCGCAGCCCCGGCACGACGCCGATCACCACCCCGGCCGCCACCGCCAGCGCGAACGCCAGCGCCAGCCCGGCCGCCCAGCCGCGCATCGTCTCGCCCAGCGCCACCCACAGCCCGGCCGTGGCCAGCTCGCCGGCGAGCGTGCGCAGAATCTCCGAAGCCGGAGGCAGGAACCGCTCATCGACCAGCCCGAGCCGGGGCGCCGCCTCCAGCACGGCCAGCAGCCCGGCCGGCCCGATCAGCCCGAGCAGCCCGTGGTGCGGCCGGCTCACGGCACCAGCTCCGAGACGTCGATCTCGGCGTTCAGCACGCCGTCGGCCAGCGCCAGGTCCGCGATCGTCTGCACCGACGCGCGGTTCACCTCGGCGGGCCACTTCGGCAGGTAGATCTTCTCGATCACCTCGGGCGCGATCTTCGTGTACGTCGACAGTACCTGGCGCACCTCGTCCGGATGCGTGTCGGCGTACTCCAGCGACTTGCGCATCGCCGCGGTGAACCGCTTGGTCAGGTCAGGGTCGGTCCGGCTCGTGGTGAAGTACATGGCCACGGTCAGCGCGTCGGCGGCGTCGGCGAAGTTCCACGCCACCGGGCGGGCGCCCTGGCTGATCGCCTGGCTCACGAACGGCTCCACCACCCAGATGGCGTCCACCCTGTCGTTCTCCAGCGCGGCCGGGGCGTCGGGGAAGGGCAGCTCGACGAACTCGATGCCGTCCGGGTCGCCGCCGTCCTTGCGCACCGAGGCGCGGATCGTGGTGTCGCCGATGTTCTTCAACTGGTTGACCGAGACCTTCTTGCCCGCCAGGTCCTTGGCCGACCTGATCGGGCTGCCCGGCTTGACCAGCACCGCGCTGAAGTCCTTGCCCGGCTCGCCGGTCGAGGAGACGCCGTTGGCCACCACCCTGATGTCGAGCCCCTGCTGCTTGGCCGTCAGCAGCGAGGTGGTGTTGGCGAAGGCGAACTGGAACTGCCCGCTCACCGCGCCCGTGATGCTCGCCGCCCCGCCCTGGACCGGGGTGATCGTCAGGTCGATGTCCTGCTCGTCGAAGAACCCCTTGGCCTTGCCCAGGTGGATCGGCGCGGTGTCGACGATCGCGATGACACCGGCGTTGACCTTGTCCTTGCCCGTGCCCTCGCCCGTGCCCTCGCCCGGCGGGGCCTGGGGTCCGCCGCACGCGGCGGCCAGTAACAGGACGAGGGGGACCGCGAGAGCGAGACGCACGATGTTCTCCCGATTGTCTGTTCGCTATGCGCACATTTATTCTCTGGTCGAACACCCCCCGCTACGCGGGAACATACGCGCTCACCGCCCCCTGTCAAGGGATCTCCGATGGCTGATCACGTCCAGTCGCTGGCCCGTGGGCTCGCCGTCATCCGCGCCTTCAGCGCCGTCTCGCCCGCGCTGACCTTGAGCGACGTGGCGCGGGCCACCGGGCTCACGCGGGCGGCGGCCCGGCGCTTTTTGCTGACATTGACGGATTTGGGATATGTGCGGAACGACGGCCGGCTGTTCTCCCTCACTCCCCGCGTCCTGGAGCTCGGGTACGCGTACCTCTCCAGCCTGTCGCTCCCCGAAGTCGCCGCGCCCCATCTGGAACGCCTCGCCGCCGACGTCCACGAATCGGCGTCCGTGGCCGTGCTCGACGGCGAGGACGTCGTGTACGTGGCCCGCGTCGCCACCGCCCGCATCATGCGCGTCACCATCAGCATCGGGACCCGCTTCCCCGCCTACTGCACCTCCATGGGCCGCGTCCTCCTCGCCGCCCTGCCCCCGGCCGCCCTCGACGCCTACCTCACCCGCGCCCGCCTGCGCCCCCTCACCGCCCGCACCATCACCCAGCCACCGGCCCTCCACGCCGAACTCGACCTCGTACGCGCCCAGGGCTGGGCCATGGTCGACCAGGAACTGGAGGAAGGGCTCCGCTCCCTGGCCGTCCCCATCCGCGACCGATCGGGCACGACGGTGGCGGCGGTGAACGTGTCCACCCACGCCAGCCGGATGACCCTGGCCCAGGCCCGCCGCGACCTCCTGCCCCGCCTCCAGGCCACCGCCACCTACATCGAAGCCGACCTCACCCCGTCCTGACCCCCTGACCGCAAGGTCCTCGCCCGGGAGCGCGCTTCGCGCGGGGCGGCTCGGGCTGTGTCGCCGGGGGGAGCCGAGCTCCCCCGCGCCCCCCTTGCCGGTGGCCTCCGGCCCCCGGACCCCCGAGCGCGGCGCGGGGAGCACGAGGGAGGCCGAAGGCCCACCTGACAGGTACATGCGCCGGCCTAGGCATCTCGCCGGGGATCGTGGTGGGCCGCCTCCAGCATGACGGCCTCTGGCCTGCGCGGCAGGGCAACGGGTTGAAGCGAAAAGTGAACCTGGAGAGCGACTTCTGAACACGTGACCCTGCTGACGGCGGGGGCGTCAGCTCCAGGTGGCCGTGTCCGGGTCGATGCCGCAGGCTCGCGCGTTGGCGTCGATGATGTCGCGCAGCCAGCAGGCCAGGCCCGGCTCGAGGTCGTCGTAGTAGTCCGCGAACCCCGGCTCCTCGGCCTGCTTCCTGCCCAGGCAGACCTGCATCGCGTGCGTGCAGTCGAAGTACGCGCCGATGGACGCCCGGTGCCGTTCGGCCAGGGCGTTGGCCTCGGCGCTTCCCGGCGTGACGCCGGCGCGTTTGGCGGCTGCCAGGTCGTGCTCCAGTGCCGCCTTGGAGTCGGCGACCTGTTGCCAGTCCTCGGGGGTCCTGCCGGCGGCGCGTTCGGCGTACTGGACCCATTGGGGTGTGTCGCCCCAGCGGTCGCGGGCGCCGGCGATCCAGGACGGCTCCCAGCGCCGGCCGAAGATCGCGACCTGCTCCTCAGCGGAGAGCAGGATGCCGTCGCTGGCGGCTTCGATCATGCGGTCGACCGCGTCGACCATCGTCCGGAGGCGGGAGATGCGGTCGAGGAGCTGGGCGCGCTGCTGTTTCAGCGGCACGGTCATGTCGGCCGAGGGGGCGTCGAGGAGTTCGCCGATGTCTTCGAGGGGCAGGCCGAGCTCGCGGTAGATGAGCACGCGGTGGATGCGGGCGATGTCGGCCGCCGAGTAGAGCCGGTAGCCGCCGGAGGTGCGCCCGGACGGGCTGACGAGCCCGATCGCGTCCCAGTGGTGCAGGGTGCGGACGGTGACTCCCGCGTGGGAGGCCGTGGCCCCGACGGTCAGCCCGTCGGCTCCCGCGGCTTCGTCCGTCGCGCTGCTGGTCACGCCGTCGAGTCTGCCATGCGTGCCCGGCCGGCGTGCCTCCCGGGGGCGCGCTCAGCGTTGCCCGGCGTTGCGGGCGCGCCACTGGTCCATGGCCTGCCGGTGGGCGTCGGTGACGAGGTGGAGGAAGTCGGCGGAGGCCTCGAACCGGGCGCCCGCCGGGGTCGTGGTCCCGAGGATCGCGCCGCCGCGCCGTGACGCGGCGATCAGGATCTCGTTCATCTCCAGGGCCGCCTGGATGGACCGCAGCCACATGTCCTCGTCCATGACGTAGCGCTCGCGCCGCCCGCCGGGGTCGCGTTCGCGCCTGAGCATGCCCTGCTGTTCGAGGAAGGTGACGGCGTGCGAGATCGACGCGGGGCTGACGCGCAGCCGCTGGACCAGGTCGGCGGCGGTGAGGCTGCCCGAGTCGGTGACGTACAGGCTGGCCAGCACCCTGGCCGCCATCTTCGGCAGCCCCTGCTGGGCGAGCAGGTCGGTGAAGGAGCGGGTGAAGTCCTCGACCGCCTGCGGGTCGCGTCCGTGGCCGCTTTCGGGGACGGGCGGCGGGGGAGGCTGGGTCCGCTTGCGCCGGCGGGCGCGCACCTGGGTGGCCTCCTGCGCCCGGTCGGCCCCGTAGCCGTCGGGGCCGCCGTTGCGGGTGACCTCCCGCATGACCGTCGAGGCGGGCCTCCCCAGCCGCCGGCCGATCTCCGCGTATCCGAGCCCTTCGGCCAGCCATGCGGCGATGTTCTCCCGGTCCTGGCCGGTCAGTCTGCCTCCGGGCATCGGTGCTCGGCTCCCCTCGGTCGGCGTGCGCGTGACTCTGCTGCACAGTATGCGTTCACCCGTATCTCATTGCAATATCAGCGTACCTTTCTCCTTTGCGTTCAGCGACATACTCATTGCAAAGAAGGCTCGCTAGCTCCAAACTACCAGCGAGAAAGGTGCGATTTTGCATGTTGACGAAACTTTGAACGCAATGTACTGTCGCAGTCGTTCAGAGATTCCCGAACACAAACTGAGAGCGAGAACCATCATGGAGAACGGCACCCGAGGCTTCACCAAGACGGGGCTGAGCAGGCTGCACGACGTGCTGGCGCGGCATGTCGAGTCCGGGCGGATCCCCGGCCTCGTCGCCCTCGTCAGCCGTGGTGACGAGACGCATGTCGAGACGATCGGGACGATGCGTCACGACGGCGGCGCGCCGATGCGCCGCGACACGATCTTCCGGATGGCGTCCACGTCCAAGCCGGTCTCGATGGCGGCGGCGATGATCCTGATCGACGAGTGCAGGCTGCGTTTCGACGACCCGGTGCAGGAGTGGCTGCCCGAGCTGGCCGACCGTCAGGTGCTGAGGCGCTACGACAGCCCGCTGGACGACACCGTGCCGGCGCGGCGGCCGATCACCGTACGGGACGTGCTGACGTCCACGTTCGGGCTCGGCATGGACATGACGTCGCTGGGCACGCCGATCATGAACGAGATTTTCAGCCGGGGCCTCACGCCCAACCTGCCGGAGCCGATGCCCGAGCCCGACGAGTTCATGCGCCGCCTGGGCGAGCTGCCGCTGATGCACCAGCCCGGCGAGCGCTGGCAGTACCACATCAGCAACGACCTGATCGGCGTGCTGGTGGCCAGGGTCACCGGTCAGCCGTTCGAGACGTTCCTGCGCGAGCGCCTCTTCGGGCCGCTGGGCATGACCGACACCGGGTTCCACGTCCCCGCTGACAAGATCGACCGCCTGCCCACCCTGTACGCGCCCGATCCCCAGTCGGGCGAGTTCCTGGTGTGGGACGAGGCCGAAGGCGGGCGCTGGAGCCAGTCGCCGGCGTTCCCGAGCGGCGGCGGCGGGCTCGTCTCGACCGTCGACGACTACCACGCCTACTTCCGCATGCTGCTCAACGGCGGCACCCACCGCGGCGAGCGGATCCTGTCGCGGCCCGCCGTGGAGCTGATGACCACCAACCGCCTCACGCCCGAGCAGCAGGCCGCCCGCCACGCCATGGCGACCGACAACGTCCACATCTCCCACGGCCAGGGCCAGCACGGCGGCTGGGGCCTCGGGATGGCGGTGCGCACCTTCCGCGGCGACTACGCGCCCGTCGGCCAGTTCGGCTGGGACGGCGGCAGCGGCACCTCCAGCTACGCCGACCCCGCCAACCAGCTCACCGGCCTGCTCCTCACCCAGGTCGGCGCGTCGGTCCCCGACCCGATGCGGCTCATGCACGACTTCTGGACCACGCTCTACCAGGCCCTCGACAACTGACCAGCGGATCGGAGACGACCACCATGTCCATCACCCTCGCCGAACAGGACCAGCTCACCCTGCGCACCGCCGCCTACGGCGCCGTCTCGCTGATGGCCGCCGCCTCCGGCAAGCCGCACAAGGCCGCCACCCAGGGCTCCGTCGCCCTGTCCTCGGCCACCGGCCTGGTCGGCCACGTGCTCGCCGACACCTCCACGGCCGTCAACCTGTACGGCAAGTCCGTGGCCGCGCTCGCCGACCACGTGCTGCCCGCCCTGACGGAGGCCATGGCCCTGCTCAAGCGGCAGGCCCCGGCCGAGGCGGGCAACTTCCGCACCACCGTCCTCCTCGCCGTCGACACGGCCGCCCGCGCCCACAACGGCGACCCCAGCCCCATCAGCGCCGACATGGCCCGCAAGATCACCGAAGCCCTCGACGCCGCGTGACCTCGCGCCGGTCCGCGCGGCATCGGCGAAAGTACTGTGGAGATCGTGGTGTCCTTTACTACCTAACCGGATATGGGGGTAAGGATGAACGATCGTCACGATTGGCTGGGCAGCACCGCGCGCTACGTGGCACCGCGCACGCCGGGGGAGCCTGACGCCTGGAGCGAAGAGCTGGCCGAGCACGGCCGGCGCGGCTCCCAGAGGCTCCGCGAAGCGGGCGAGGCCGAGCCTCCCGGCTTCGTGGCCGCCGCACTCCGCCTCGCCGACGGTGAGCGGGCGGTGGTACGGCGGCGCGTCATGCTGGAGGAGGACCGGCCGGTCGAGCTCACCGACTCCTATTACCCCCGGTCCGTCGCGGCGGGCACGGGGCTCGCGGAGCCCCGGAAGATCCGGGGCGGCGCCCCGACGCTGCTGGCCGAGCTCGGTTACGTGGCCGACGAGGTGGTCGAGGACCTTTCCGTGAGGCGGGCGGAGCCGGACGAGGCGCACGAGCTGGCGCTGCCGGCCGGCGCCCTGGTCATCCAGCTCGTCCGGGTCAGCTCGACCGCGGACGGCGTGCCGTACGAGGTCTCCGTGATGACGATGCGGCCCGAGGGGCGTCACTTCCGCTACCGGCTGAAGGCGGGCTGAGCGGTGGCGACCAAGGAGGACGGGCGTCCGAGGCACCAGCAGATCGCGGCGGAGATCCGGGCGCGGGTCATGTCAGGGGACCTGGTGCCCGGCACCCGCCTGCCGACGACGCAACAGCTCATGTCCACCTACGACGTCACGAACCAGACGGTTCAGCGGGCGTTGAGCGTGCTCAAGGACGAGGGGTTCCTGATAGGTCGTGCCGGAGTCGGGGTGTACGTGCGGGACGATTCGGTCCTCGCCCTCGAACCCGCCGCCTACCACCGGCCGCCCGCCGACGGCATGCCGTACCCCTGGACGAGCGAGGCCGAGGCGCGAGGCCGGCGTGGCGCGGTCCGGATCCTGGAGGTGGCGACCGTGCGGCCGCCGGTCGAGGTGGCCCGGCTGTGGGGCGGGCGGGTGTCGATGCGGCGCCTGCTGTTGCTGCTCGATCAGCAGCCGACCGAGCTGGCCTGGATCTACCATCCGCTGGAGATCGCCGACCGGACTCCCCTCGTCGGGCGGCGCAAGATTCCCGGGGGCACCGCACGGGTCCTCGCCGACCTGGGGCTGCCGCCGGTCGAGTGGGCGGACCGGGTATCGGCGCGGCTGCCCACGACCGAGGAGCTGGAACTGCTGCACCTGCCCGACGACGTGCCCGTGCTGCGGACGTTCCGGACGGTGTACGCGGAGGGCGGGCGGCCGGTCGAGGTGCAGGTGCTCGTCAAGGGCGGCCACCGGTACGAGCTGACTTACCGAAATGCTTACCCCCTTAGGGAGTAAAGAAGTATGGTGGGGCTCCCCTGCGGATGATCGGAGAAGCGCCATGCGCCGTTCGTACGTCCCCTGGGGAGTGAGCCGGATGGCTCCCTTCCCAGTGATCGAGGCCGCCAAGCACGGCTCCAACGTCGAGCGGCCGACGGCCACCGCGCCGCCCATGCCCGACGGCGACGGCAGCGGCAGCGGCCACGGCAAGCAGGACTCCACGACCGACTGGGTGTCCGACTGATGCCGGTGCTGGTGGTGTCCTGCGTGGACGACCCCACGGCCGACCTGGTGCTGGCCGAGCTGTGCGACCGGGAGGTCCCGGTGGTGCGGTTCGACCCCGGCGCCGACTTCCCCCACGAGCTGACCCTGTCGGCCTCGGTCGGCGACACCGGCCTGGCCGGCTCGATCGAGACCGCGGCGCGCAGGCTCGACCTGCTCGGCGTGCAGGCGGTCTACTGGCGTCACCCCACGCCCTACCGGCCGCCGCGACATCTGGACGAGCACACCGGCCGGTGGGTGGCCGACCAGTCACGCTTCGGGCTGGGCGGCGTCCTCGCCGCGCTGCCGGGGGCCCGCTACCTCAACCACCCCTGGCGCAACCGGGACGCCGAGCACAAGCCGGTCCAGCTCGCCACCGCCGTGACCGCCGGGCTCAGGGTGCCGCGGACGCTGGTGACCAACAGTCTCGACAGCGTCCGGTCGTTCGCGTCCGTCGTGGGCGACGTGGTCTACAAACCGCTGTGGTCGACCCCGTACCAGAACGCGGATGGTGAGGCGCGGACCATCTGGGCGGACGTGATCGACCCTGGGACGCTCGACGAGCGGGTGGGCGGCGCCGCGCACCTGTTCCAGGAGCGGGTGCGCAAGGTCGCCGACGTCCGGGTGACGATGGTGGGCGAGAGGGCCTTCGCCGTCCGCATCGACGGTGCGCCCCGGCTCGACTGGCGCCAGGACTACCCGTCCCTGACCTACACGCCGGTGGACGCGCCGTCCACGATCGTGCGGGGGATGCGCGCCTACCTCGACGCGTTCCGGCTGGACTTCGGCGCGTTCGACTTCTCCCTGACGCCTGACGGCGACTGGGTGTTCCTGGAGTGCAATCCGAACGGCCAATGGGGCTGGTTCGGCCCGGACATCTCGCAGCCGATAGCTCACGCGATAGTCGATCAGCTCACAACAGCCGAAGCGCGGCGATGAGCTCATCCGCGGCGCGGCACAGGCAGGAGATGGCCGGACTCCTGGCCTCGGAGAAGGGCGTCACGGATCGGCGCTGGATCGAGGCGGTCGCCGCCGTGCCGCGTGAGCTGTTCCTCGGCGACGCCGTCTTCCACCCGGACGACGGCGCGCAGGGCACGCTCTGGCGTCCGGTCCGGCGCGACCGGACGGATCCCGAGACCTGGTCGCGCATGGCCTACGCGGATCGGAGCTGGGTGACGCAGGTCGACGGCGTGCTGGCCGAGGACGCCACGCGGGCGCTGCCCGGGGCACCGACCTCCTCTTCGACGCTGCCCAGCCTGGTGGTGAAGATGCTGGAACGGGCCGAGATCGCCGAGGGGGACCGGGTGCTGGAGATAGGCACCGGCACGGGCTACTCCACCGGCCTGCTGTGTGAGCGCCTCGGCGCAGGTCAGGTGACGTCGGTCGAGTTCGACCCGGCGGTGGCGGCCCGTGCCAGGGCGGCCCTCGAATCCGCCGGGCACGCGCCGGTCCTGATCGTCGGTGACGGGCTGACGGCCTACGACAAGGACGCCGAGTACGACCGGCTGATCGCCACCTGCTCGGTGCGCTACATCCCCGCGCCCTGGATCTGGCAGGTACGGGACGGCGGCACCATCACGACCCCGTTGTCCGGATGGCTGGGAGGCACGGTCCTGGCGCATCTCACGGTGGAGCCCGGCGGGGCCGGCGGGCGGTTCCTGCCTGATGAGCTGTCGTTCATGTTCGCCAGGCCGCACGACCGGCCCTCACGCGCCCACTACCTGCTCCGCCTCGGCGAGCAGCGCGAGACGCGGATCGCCCCGGCCGTGCTGGACGACCCGGCCGCCCGGTTCGTGGCCCAGCTGGGAGTTCCGTCCGCGGAGCTGATGGGCGCCGGGGACCACGTCGTGCTCCTGGACGTGGCCACCGGCTCCCAGGCCACGACCGAGCCCGCGCCCGGAGGCGGCTGGAGGGTACGCCAGCACGGCCCCCTGCGCCTGTGGGACGCCGCCGAGGACGCGATCGAGACCTGGCGGGAGGCGGGGAGCCCGCCCGTCTCGGCGTTCGGGCTCACCGTCACCCCGCAGGGCCAGCGGGTGTGGCTCGGCGATCCGGGCGGGCCGTCGTGGAGTCTGCCGGCGTGAGCCGCCGAAAATGCCGAAACCGCTGTCCTTTACTCAGGGAGTCAGGTGAATATCAGGCGTCCGAATGGTGGGAGAGAAAGGTGCGGGCCGCCTGGCGGATGGCGGCGATGACCGGGCGGTCGCGGTCGGTCTGCAACCAGGCCAGCGCGGACGTACTCGGAGAAAGATCCACCACGTCGAGATAACGCACCCCGGGCCGTGGATAGAAATCGCGTGCGGCGGCGGGCAGAAAGCCGGCGGCCTCGCCGCGGGCGACGGCGAGAAGCAGCGCCTCCATGTCGGGGACGACGGGCCCGAAGCGCACCGGGCGGCCGTCCGGGCGCGGGTTCACCGCCCAGAAGTCGCGCCAGACGCGCGGCACCTCGGCCGGCATGTCGACGAAGGTGTGCTCGCCGAGCTGGGCGAGGGTGAGCCGGGGCTCGGCGGCCGGCGGGTCGTCGGCGGGCAGGCAGACCACGCGGGGTTCGGTGGCCAGGACCTGGAGGCCGATGCCGGGCGGCGCGGGTGGCCGGGAGAAGACGACGTCGACGTCGCCGCGGATGAGCGCGCCGAGGTGGTCGGCGAAGTTGAGGGTGGAAAGCCGCACGTCGATGCCCGGGTAGTGGTCATGGAGGCGGTCGAGGATGGCGCGGGTGTAGGGCATCGCGGCCTCCGCGCCGACGGTGCCGATGGCCAGCCGCCCGGTGACGGTCGCGGCGTGCTCGCCGGCCTCCCGGCGCAGCGCGTCCAGGGCGGTGACGGCGGCCCGGATCGCCGGCAGCAGGCTCCTCCCGGTGGTGGTGAGCTCGACGCTGCGGCTGGTGCGCTCGATCAGCCGGACTCGCAGCCGGTGTTCGAGAGCCTTGATCTGCTTGCTGAACGCGGGCTGTGTCATGAACAGTCGTGCCGCCGCCCTGCCGAAGTGCAGTTCTTCGGCGAGGACGAGCAGTAATCGCAGTTGGTGCGGGCTCGGGTCGCCGCCACTCGTTCCGGTGGACGGCTCCTTGTGCGCCTCTCTGGAACGGCCAATCCCCCGGGGCTTCCCCCGGCACGGCGAAACCGCGCTCGGTGAAGAATCCATATACCGGATGCTATCAATGAAAATTCGATGGGAATCGAATTTTCCTTTGCCGCCAGGGCCCGCCGGACGAGCATGGAACCCGGCTCGTCCGGAGCCAGTTGTCAAACGATCGGCAAGGAGCGCAATGAGGATCTGGAACAGGCTCGCCGTCGTGATCACCCTGCTGGCGGCGGGGCTCGTCGGCGCGCAGGGCGCGGCCCTGGCCACGCCCACGCCGGCCGACACGGGGAAGGCGGGGAAGACGCAGTACTGCAACATCGTCGTGGGCAAGGCGCCCAAGGGGGAGCTGTCGCCGATCCTGTCGAGGTCGTGCGGCACCGACCCGGAGGCGGCCCGGACCGACGTCAGCATCCAGGCACGCACGCTGCTGATGGAGTGGAACGAGCACGCCTTCAACGACCCGCCCACGACCGTCGGCCGCATCTACGGCGACTACGGCCCGTGTGACTCCGACGGCTACCGGGTGCGGGCGGAGGGCTTCTGGGCCAACCGCATCTCCGGGTTCGCCACCTGGAACCGGTGCAGCGTCGCCACGGGCTACGACCTGGTGAACGTCTCAGGTGACCAGCAGACCTGGAACGGCACCGCCAACGCCTGCGAGTGCGTGGACGTCGGCTTCGTCGGCTACTACATGAACGACCGCATCGAGTCGTTCTGGATCCGCCGGGGCTGACCCGACGGGCCACGGGGCGTCCGCCTGCCAGGCGGGCGCCCCTAGGAGCGGTGGCGGTAGCGGTCCGTGGCTTCGCGGGTGGCGCGGATGGCCGCGTCGGCCCGGTCGTAGGTCCGCTGGGCCAGTCCCACGAAGATGCAGTCCACGATCAGGAGCTGGCTGATGCGGCTGGCCAGGGCGCCGGGCCGGAACGCCGTCTCGCGTCCGGCCGACACCAGCGTGTGGTCGGCCACCCCGGCCAGCGAGGAGCGCGGGTTGTTGGTGATCGCGACCACCAGCGCCCCCGCGTCGGCCGCCGTGCGGGCGGGCACGAGGACGTCGGGCGTCTCCCCGCTGCAACTGATGGCCACCACCACGTCCCCGCCGCGCAGCAGCGCGGCGCTGGTCAGCGCCAGGTGCGCGTCGCTGAACGGGTGGCTGGACAGCCCGATCCGCAGCAGCTTCTGCGACATGTCGGCGGCCACCAGCCCGGACGCGGCGACGCCGTACACGTCGACGCGGCGCGCGCCGGCGATGGCCGTGACGACCTCGCCGAGGCCGTCCGGGTCGAGCTGGGCGGCGGTGTCGGCGAGCGCCTCCGACTCGGCGCGGGCGACCTTGGCGATCACGTCGGTCAGCGGGTCGTCGGGGCCGAGGTCGCCGGGGACGAGCCGTTCTGGCTCCTTGGCGACGGCGGCGGCCAGGGCGAAGCGCATCTGGGAGTAGCCGCTGAAGCCCAGGGCGCGGGCGGTCCGGACGATGGTGGCCTCGCTCGTCCCCGACACCACGCTGAACTCGGTGATCGTGCTCCTGACGACCAGGCCGGGGTCGTCGAGGATGATGCGGGCGATCGACTGGGCGGCGGGGGTGAGTGAGGGCAGCACGGCCCGTACGGCCGCGACCGGGCTGGCCGGCTCGCCGTCGACGGTGCCGGTCACGAGGTGAGCCATTCGGCCGCCGCCTGGGCCGAGACGCGGGAGATGCCGTGGGTGGCCAGGTGGACGGCGCCGGCGGGGGCGTCGGGGATGCCGGTGTCGACGACGATCACGTCGGGGCGCTCCTGGACGGCCTGGGCGATGCGGTCGCGGACCCACGGGTGGCGGGCGGCGTCGTGCACGACGAGGACGACGGGGCGCCGGTCGGCGCTGGAGCCGAGGCCGACCTTGGCGGCGAGCCCGGCGCCGAGGCGGGGGAGCGGGCCGCCGGGCTCCATCTGGACCCGGGTGGTGCCGGGGAGCAGGGCGGTCAGGGCGGCGGTGATGCCGGTGGGGGTGGCCGGGTCGACGGCCTGGTTGAAGCGCGTGTTGACCTCGACGACCAGGGGCGGGCTGGTGAGGGTGACGGTTCCGGTCGGGGTCAGCGCCGCCCGGGCGGCCTCCAGTCCGGCGTCGGTGGCCGGTTCGGCGAGCGCGGCCTGGCGGGCGGGGGCCTGGGCGGCGTACCAGCCGGACAGGGCGGCGACCCGGCCGGCGGCCTCGGCGAGCCGTTCCTCGGTCAGTTGCCCGGTCTTGACGGCCTCGACGATGGCGTCGCGGAGCTCGTACAGGCTGTCCTCGGTGACGTGGCCGGCGCAGATGGCGTCGACGCCGGCGGCGAGGGAGCGGACGGCGATCTCGCCGGGGGTGAAACGCGCGGCCACGGCCTTCATCTCGATGGCGTCGGTGACGAGCAGGCCGTCGAAGCCGAGCTCGCCCCGCAGCAGGTCGGTGAGGACGGCGCGGCTGAGCGTGGCGGGCAGGTCGGGGTCGAGCGCGGGGATCAGCAGGTGGCCGCACATGATCGAGCGCACCCCGGCGGCCACGGCGGCGCGGAACGGCGGCAGGTCGCGTTCGGCGAGCTCGTCGCGCGTGGCGTGCACGGTGGGCAGCGCCAGGTGGGAGTCGGTGGTGGTGTCGCCGTGGCCGGGGAAGTGCTTGGCGCAGGCGGCGACGCCGGCGCCCTGGACGCCGTTGACGTAGGCGACGGTGTGGCGGGCGACCAGGTCGGGGTCGGGGCCGAAGGATCGGATGCCGATGACCGGATTGGCCGGGTTGGCGTTCACGTCGGCGGCGGGGGCGTAGTCGAGCGTGACGTCGGACCGGGCCAGCAGGCGGCCGATCTCGCGGCCGACCCGCTCGGTGAGCGTCACGTCGTCGGCGACGCCGAGCGCGCGGTTGCCGGGGAAGGAGCTGCCGGTGGCGACCTCGAACCGGGTCACGGCGCCGCCTTCCTCGTCGACGGCGACGACGGCGGCCGGGTTCGCGGCGCGGATCTCGGCGACGACCTGCGGTCGCGGGTCGTTGCGCGCGAACAGCACGACGCCGCCGAGGCCCTGGCCCAGCGCTCGGCGCATCCAGTCGGGAACGGTGGTTCCCTCGTAGCCGGGCTGAAGCACTGCCATGGCCAGTCGGTACAGGTCAGCGGTCATGCGGCATTTTCCTTCACAGTTGTTGATCTGAAGGTAATTTTCTGTCATCGTCGCCCCAGACACAACCACTTCCGAGAGGCCACCCCCCATGCCCAGCAGACGGACTCTCCTGAAGGGCCTCGCCCTCGCCGCCGCCGCTTCCGCCGTGCCGCTGCCCGCGTTCGCGGCCACGGACTACGTGCCACCGCTGCGCCAGATGCGCGGCATGTGGATCGCCTCCGTGGTCAACATCAACTGGCCCTCCAAGCAGGGCCTGAGCGTCGAGGAGCAGAAGGCCGAATACCTCGCCTGGCTCGACCTGGCCGTCGAGCGCAAGCTCAACTCGGTGTTCGTGCAGATCAGGCCGACCGCCGACGCGTTCTGGCCGTCGCCGTTCGAGCCGTGGTCGCACTGGCTGACCGGCACCCAGGGACAGGACCCCGGCTACGACCCGCTCGGCTTCGCCGTCGAGGAGACCCACAAGCGCGGCCTGGCCTTCCACGCCTGGTTCAACCCGTACCGGGTGTCGATGCAGGCCGACCCGGCCAAGCTGCACCCCGACCACCCCGGCCGCAAGCACCCCGACTGGATCCTGCCGTTCGGCGGCAAGCTCTACTACAACCCGGGCATGCCCGAGGTGCGCAAGTTCTGCCAGGACGCGATGCTCGACGCGCTGGCCCGCTACGACATCGACGGCCTGCACTTCGACGACTACTTCTACCCGACCAACAGCACGGCCTTCGACGACAGCGCCGCGTTCGCCCAGTACGGCGGCGGCTTCCCCGACCTGGCGAGCTGGCGCCGGCACAACGTCGACCTCATGGTCTCGGAGATGCAGCAGCGGGTCCGCGAGGTCAAGCCGGAGGTCGCCTGGGGCATCAGCCCGTCGGGCATCTGGCGCAACAAGGGCACCGACCCGCTCGGCTCGGAGACCAACGGCGGCCAGTCGTACGACAACCTGCACGCCGACACCCGCGGCTGGGTGAAGAAGGGCTGGCTCGACTACATCGCGCCGCAGCTCTACTGGTACATCGGCCAGCCCCCGGCCGACTACTCCAAGCTGGTGCCGTGGTGGTCCGACGTGGCGAGCGGGACCGGCACGCTGCTGTGGATCGGCCAGGCCGCCTACAAGGCCGGCGACCCCGCGCAGGCGCCCGAGTGGCAGGACCCGAAGGAGCTGTCCGACCACCTCACGCTCAACCGGAACCACCCCGAGATCAGCGGCGACATCTGGTACAACGCCAACGACCTGCGCGCCGACCGGGTCACCTCGATCAGCACCGCCGTGACCGACCACTACACGCGCCCCGCGCTCGCCCCGGTCCTGCCGAGGCTGGCCGACGGCGCCGCGCCGCGCCGCCCGGTGGTGGCCTACGCGCTGCGCCGCCACGGCGGGGTCGAGGTGCGGGCGGTGGCGACGGGCCGGGACGAGCCGTTCCAGTTCGCCATCTTCCGGTTCCCGGAGCGGGCCTCCGCCTCGGCGTTCGGCGACGCCCGCCACCTGGTGGCCGTCGTGCCGGGCGACCGCCAGGTGCGCTGGGTCGACCCCGAGGGCAAGCGCGGCGACCACTACTACGCGGTGGCGGTCGACCGGGCCAACCGGACCAGCGAGCCCAGCCGCGGCTTCCGGGTGGTCTGACGCCATGCGGGTTCTCGGCCTCATCTCCGGCACGTCCCACGACGGCATCGACAGCGCCCTCGTGGACTGGTCGCTGGACGGCGGCGTGCTCACCGGCGCCCTCGTCGAGCTCGGGGAGAGGCCGTACCCGCCCGAACTGCGAGCGCGCATCACGGCCGCGCTGCCGCCCGGCCGCGTCGACTTCGGCGAGGTCTGCGCGCTCGACACGCTCATCGGCCAGGCGTTCGCCGAGGTGGCTGCCGGCGCGCCGGCGGCCGACCTGGTCTGCTCGCACGGCCAGACGCTCTTCCACTGGGTGGAGGACGGCCGCGTGCGCGGCACGCTCCAGCTCGGCCAGCCGGCCTGGATCGCCGAGCGCACCGGCGTGCCGGTGGTCTCGGACGTACGGGCGCGCGACGTGGCGGCAGGCGGCCAGGGCGCGCCCCTGGTGTCGTACCTGGACCTGCTGCTCATGGCCGGGCTGCCGGGCCGCACCGGGGCGCTGAACCTGGGCGGCATCGCCAACCTGACCGTGCGCGACCCGGCCATCGCCTACGACACCGGGCCCGCCTGCGCGCTCATCGACGCCGCCGCGCCCCCGTACGACAGGGACGGGAAGCTGGGGGCGGCGGGCACCGTGGACGAGAACCTGCTGCGCGAACTGCTCGCCGAGCCGTACTACCGGCTGGAACCGCCCAAGTCCACCGGCAAGGAGCTGTTCACCCCCGGCTACGTCAAGGCCGCGCTGCCGCAGGCGGACCTGGTGGCGACGCTGACGGCGCTGACCGCCGAGACGGTGGCGGCCGAGGTGCGCCGGCACCGGCTCGACACCGTGATCGTCTCCGGCGGCGGGGCGCGCAACCCCACGCTGATGGGCATGCTCCGCGCCCGCGCGTCGCAGGCCGAGTTCGTCACCAGCGACGAGCTCGGCGTGCCGGCCGACGGCAAGGAGGCGATCGCCTTCTCGCTGTTCGGCTGGCTCACCGCGCACGGCCTGCCCGCCACCGTGCCCAGCTGCACCGGCGCCACGGGCGCGCGGGTGCTGGGCACGATCACGCCGGGTTCCGATCCGCTGACGCTGCCGGAACCCCTCGCCGAAGCCCCGGTCGCGATCCGGTTCTCAGGAAGCCCTGCGCCCCGCCGCTGACGGCTCGGTGGCGGCGCCCGACCGCTGTGGTGGCACCACAGGGGTCGGCCGCACCAGGCCCAGCGCCACGACCTCGTTGGCGAGGCGGGTGCGCCGGTTGGTGCCTTCGGGGATCCTGAACTTCTGATACAGCCGCAGCAGGTGCTGCTTGACCGCGGCTTCGGTCACGACCAGGTCGTCGGCGATCTCCCGTGCGGTGGCCGGGGCGACGAACGCCTCGTCCGACAGCGCCGGCCGGCAGAGCGAGGTCAGCACGTCGACCTCGCGCCTGGTCAGCTCGGGCGCCGCGGCCCTGCGCAGCTCGACCTCGGGGGCGAAGTCCTCACGGGGGACTCCGCCGATGCGCCCGCGCGCCGCGCCGAAGGAGACGACGTCGCCGTCGTCGAGCACCCTCCGGGCGATCGGCCTGCCGTTCACCCGCGTGCCGTTGCGGGACAGGCCCAGGTCAACGACATACAGGTAGGGTCCTCGCCTGACGAACTCGGCATGGAGCCGAGACACGCTGGGGTCGCTGAGCCGGATGTCCACACCCCGGCCCCTCCCCACGGTCGTGATCTCGGGGCGCAACGGGACCACCTCGCCGGTGTCCTCGATGCGTATGAACGGCCCCTCCACGGCAGTTCCTCCCCAGGTAGCCCGCCGTAACTATTACTACAGCTCCGGCTTACCCATACGTGGCGATGCGGAATCTCCTTTGCCGAAAGGAGAATCGCGCGTGAAATTGGTCTGGACCTCTGCGGACGGTTTTGCCTGCTCACGGGTAGACTTCGAGCGGAGATAAGCGGAGGAAACACTCATGGCGGACAAGCCCACCAAAGGTCTTGCCGATGTCGTCGCCGCGTCCACAGCGCTCAGCGACATCGACGGGAAGGCCGGTCGCCTCTTCTATCGCGGATACGACATCCACGACCTGGCCGGCCGCGCGACGTTCGAAGAGACCGCACATCTGCTGCAACGCGGCAAGCTGCCCACCCGGGCCGAGCTCGACGCGTACACGGCGGAGCTGGTGCGGGGCCGCGAGCTGGGCGGCCTGGTCTCGGCGAACATCTCCGAGATCGCCGAGAAGCAGAAACCGATGGAGGCGCTGCGCACCCTCGTCTCGCTCGCCGGGGCCGACGACCCCGACAAGGACTCCAGCAGCCCCGAGGCGAACCTGCGCAAGGCCGCCCGCCTCACCGCGCAGCAGGGCCTGCTCATCGCCCGCTACCACGCTGCGCGCACCGGCGCCCAGGCGATCGAGGCCGATCCTTCGCTCAGCATCGCCGCGAACTTCCTGCTCCAGGTCACCGGCCGCACCCCCGACCAGCGCGCGGTCGAGATCTTCGACGAGTGCCTGGTGCTGCACGCCGACCACACCATGAACGCCTCGACGTTCGCCGCCCGGGTGTGCGCCGCGACACTGTCGGACATGCACTCCGCCATCGTCGCCGCCATCGGCACGCTCAAGGGCCCGCTGCACGGCGGCGCCAACGAGCAGGTCATGAAGACGCTGGAGTCCATCGAGCCGTCCGGCGTCGCCCAGGCCGTCCGCGACAAGCTCGCCGCCGGCGAGAAGATCATGGGCTTCGGGCACCGCGTCTACAAGACGGAGGACCCGCGGGCGACCCACCTGCGGCGGATGTCGGAAGAACTGGCCGCCTCGACCGGCGACGACACTTACTATCGGATGTCCAAGGAGATGGAAGAGGTCGTCTTCGAGTCGAAGGGGCTCTACCCCAACGTCGACTTCTACGCCGCCTCGGTCTACCACTACCTTGGGATCCCGACCGACCTGTTCACCCCCGTCTTCTCGATCAGCCGCATGTCCGGCTGGACGGCGCACGTCATCGAGCAGCATGCCGACAACCGCCTGATCCGCCCGGACAGCGAATACATCGGCGAGACGGACCAGAAATGGAAGCCGATCGACGAGCGATGAGCGACGTCAGTTGAGCGACACGAGGCGCGAGAACTGGGGGCCGTACCCGCTGATCCTGGCGGGTGCGGCCGTCGGCGTGGGGCTGGTCTTCCTCGTGGACCCGCGGTGGGGCGGGTTCGCGCTGGGCGCCGTCGTCATGGTCGGCGCCGCACTGCGGTTCGCCGGCTACGGCGGGCCGCTGGCCGTGCGCAGCAAGAAGACCGACGTGATCACGCTGGGACTGTTCGGGTTCGTCCTCGTGCTGACCTCGCTGTTGCTCTACAACAACGAGCTCAAGGCGTTGATCCTGTCCCTTTTCGCACGTTGACGAGGCCGTCCGATAGCCTCAACGCATCCATTCATTGAAGGGGAACCATTCGCATGCCCAAGATCAAGGTGGAGGGCCCCGTCGTCGAGCTTGACGGCGACGAGATGACCCGGATCATCTGGCAGTTCATCAAGGACCAGCTGATCCTTCCCTATCTCGATGTCGACCTGAAGTACTACGACCTCGGCATCGAGCACCGCGACGCCACGGACGACCAGGTCACGATCGACGCGGCCAACGCCATCAACAAGTACGGCGTCGGCGTGAAGTGCGCCACCATCACCCCCGACGAGGCTCGGGTGGAGGAGTTCGGGCTCAAGAAGATGTGGAAGTCCCCGAACGGGACCATCCGCAACATCCTCGGCGGCGTCATCTTCCGCGAGCCGATCATCATGTCCAACGTGCCGCGGCTCGTCCCCGGCTGGACCAAGCCGATCGTCGTCGGCCGTCACGCCTTCGGCGACCAGTATCGCGCCACCGACCTCAAGATCCCCGGCGAGGGCACGCTGACCCTCACCTACACGCCGAAGGACGGCTCCGAGCCGATCGAGCTCGACGTGTACGACTTCCCGGGCGGCGGCGTCGCCATGGCCATGTACAACCTGGACGAGTCGATCCGCGACTTCGCCCGCGCCTCCATGCGCTACGGCCTGGCCCGCAACTACCCGGTCTACCTGTCGACCAAGAACACCATCCTCAAGGCGTACGACGGCCGCTTCAAGGACATCTTCGCCGAGGTCTACGAGAACGAGTTCAAGGCCGACTTCGAGAAGGCCGGGCTCACCTACGAGCACCGCCTCATCGACGACATGGTCGCCGCCTCGCTCAAGTGGGAGGGCGGCTACGTCTGGGCGTGCAAGAACTACGACGGCGACGTCCAGTCCGACACCGTCGCGCAGGGCTTCGGCTCGCTCGGCCTGATGACCTCGGTCCTGATGTCCCCCGACGGCCGCACCGTCGAGGCCGAGGCCGCGCACGGCACCGTCACCCGGCACTACCGCCAGCACCAGCAGGGCAAGCCCACCTCCACGAACCCGATCGCCTCGATCTTCGCGTGGACCCGTGGCCTGGCCCACCGCGGCAAGCTGGACAACACCCCGGCGGTGACGGAGTTCGCGAACAAGCTGGAGCAGGTCTGCATCGAGACCGTCGAGGGCGGCCAGATGACCAAGGACCTCGCGCTCCTCGTCGGCGGCGACGCCAAGTGGCTGACCACCCAGGACTTCCTGGCGGCGCTGGACGAGAACCTGAAGAAGAAGATGGCCTGACCATCGCACGTGAAGGGGCCGCCTCCGGGCGGCCCTTTTCGCATGTCGAGACCATCTCTTGGCGCAGTGCAGGGTACGAGCCTCCCGTAACAGTCGTGCACGCATCGGGGGGTTCGAATGCGACTGCGTTTCATCAGTGGCGTGGGTGTGGTCGCAGTCGCTGCGATCGTGGCCGGATGCGGCTCGGAGCCCGTCGCCCAGGTCAAGGACACCAAGGCGGAGGCCGCCGCCAAGCTGCAGAAGACCAAGGCGGCCAAGGTCGCCGCCGCCGCGAAGGCCAAGGCCAACGAGCTCGGCCAGATCCCGGTCCTCATGTGGCACCGCATCGTCGACAAGCCCGCCACCACCGACGACCGCACCCCGGCGCAGTTCCGCGCCGACCTCGAACGGCTGGTCAAGGACGGGTACGTGCCCATCACCGCGGCCGAGATGGTCACCGGGAAGATCGACATCCCGGCGGGCAAGCACCCGGTGGTGCTCACGTTCGACGACTCCTCGCCCTCCCAGCTCACGCTGGACGGCACCGGCGCGCCCAAGCCCGGCACCGCGGTCGCGATCCTCCAGGAGGTCGCCGCCAAGCACCCCGGCTTCCGCCCCGTCGCCACCTTCTACGTCACCCGCGACATGTTCGGCAAGACCGGCCGCGAGGAGCAGGCCCAGATGCTCCTGTGGCTGAAGAACAACGGCTTCGACATCGGCAACCACACCCGCGACCACCACAACCTGCGCGGGCGCACGCACAAGCAGGTCGAGGAGCAGATCGGCTCCATCGGCAAGGAGATCACCGCGCTGGCGCAGGTCAAGCCGGTCACGATCGCCCTGCCGTACGGCAACCAGCCGAACAAGAAGGAGTGGGCCGCGCGCGGCGACGGCTACAAGCACGCGGGCGTCTTCCTGGCCGGCTACACGCCTTCCGCCTCGCCGTTCAGCCGCTCGTTCGAGCCGCTGGGCATCCCGCGTATCAGGGCCATGGACAAGAAGGGCGACTGCGCCCAGTTCTGCTCGACGGCCTGGCTCGACTGGCTCAAGGCGAACCCGGACATGCGTTACACCTCGGACGGCGACGTGTCGACCGTGGCGTACCCCAAGTTCAAGGCGCCGTTCCTGCGCCAGCTGTTCAAGACGTACGCCCTGCCGTACTGACGTCGCCGATCTCGACGATCAGGTTCGCCGGGTTCAGAAGCTCGTCGGTGACGCCCGGCACGGTGATGGCGAGGCGGCGGGCGTCACCGGTGGCCAGGTCGAGCACGTGGTAGGCGTCCTCGTTCCAGGGGCCGGTCGCCCGGATGACGAGGGTGTCCTCGTCCTCCCAGCGCACGATCTCCTCGGCCCGCCATCCGGCGGGCAGGCGCGGCGTCACGGTCCGGGTGGCCGCGCGCGTCGCCGGGTCGATCAGCACCACGGCGCGGGCGGCCCTGCCGTGCCGCGTCACCTCGTCCGGGACCACCGCCAGCGCGCGCCCGGACGGGGACGGCGCGGCGCCGTCCAGGTTGCCGGGCAGCTCGGCCCGCCGCACCTCCTTGCCTTCCGGCGAGTGGACGGTGTACGTGACGGCCGTGAGATGACCGGGCGCGCGGCTGCTCCTCGACGTGGCCAGCACGACGCCCTCGGCGGTCCAGCCGGCCACCCGGCCTGAGCCCTTCAGCCGGCGCGTGCTGCCGCGCTCGACGTCGACGATCAGTGAGGCGTCCCGGACGAGCAGGTGGCGGCCGTCGCGGAAGAAGGCAGGGTAGCCCTCCTTCCTGACGCGGATCCGCTTGACGGTCCCGGCGGTCAGATCCCTGAGGGTCAGGTGACGGTCCCGCAGGTACGCCAGCCGCCTGCCGTCCCGGCTGAGCGTGATCCCGTCGTCGCCGGCGCCGGCGCCGGGCACCCACCAGCGCTCGCCGGTCGTGGTCACCAGGGTCCAGTGCCGGCAGGCCGCCGTGGGCTCGTCGCAGACGGGCCGGTACGCGTACCGCACGGGCGCGGGCAGCGGGCCGCGCAGCTCCTGCACCGGACGGGCGTCCTGCCCGGACTCCGGCCGGAGGAACGTGACGGGGCCTCGAGACCACAGCGGCGTGAGGAGCCAGGCCAGGGCCAGGACGGCGGCGGCGACCACCGCGGCGAGCCTCATGCGATCCTGCCCGGGACCGAGCCGGCGGGCAGGTCCTCGACGGGTTCGCTCCTGCCGGTGTCCAGGGCCACCAGGAAGTGGCCGGCGTCGGCGAGCTCGATCAGCAGGCGCCCGTCCTCGGCCCAGCCCAGCGGGACCGGCGGCTCCTCGTGCTCGGGGAGGCGCAGCGGGGCCCGGTCGCGGACCAGGCCGGTGCGCGGGTTCATGGTCAGCACCTCGTCGTCGGTCACGAGCGCCAGCCTCCGCCCGTCGGGGGAGGCCAGCGGCCGCAGCGTGGGGTCGAAAGGCGTCCGGGTGCGCACCTCGCCCCGCGGGTCGAGCGTCAGCAGCTCGGTGTCGGGGGCGACGGTGAACGCGCGGCGGCCGGTGGTGGCGATCATCCCGTAGGGGCCGAGCCCCAGCACGCGGCGGACCTCCGGCAGGTGGACCCGCTCTCCGGTGGCCGAGTCGACGACCTCCGTCCCGCTGCCGTCGGTCGTCAGGCTCACGTGGCGACCGTCGCGGGACAGCATCGGCTCCGGGAGGTCCCTCGGCGACACCGGCTCCGTGAGCGGGTCCAGCAGGTCGCCCCGCAGCCCGGCGAGCATCATCCGGCCGGTGTCGCGGTCCAGGTAGACGGCGCGGCTCCCGTCGCCGCTGAGCGCGAACGGCGCCCCCTCGTCGTCGCGCGCCTCGGGCAGCAGGATGCCGTCGCCGTTCGCGTCGTACAGGTGCCAGCCGGGGGCGTCCTGCGCGGGGGTCGCGAAGACGGCATGTGCGAGCACGTCCCGGGACCCTTTACCGGTGAACGGAACCGGCGGGCCCGGGTTCCCGTACGGCAGGAGGGCGAGGCCGCCGGCCAGCAGCAGCGCCGTCGCCGCCGGCCAGGGGCGGGAGCGCGGGCGCGGCGCCGCCGCCGAGGTGTCCACCGCGGCCAGGACCACCGTCAGGAGCGGCAGGCCGTACATGATCGCGACCCGCACCACCTCCGCCGAGCTGGACAGGTAGGGAAGGCCGCTGCCCGGCGCGGTCCACAGCGCCACGACGACGCCGGACGCGGCCAGGTGACGCGCGGCGCCGGCGCGCAGCGCCGCCCCGGCCCGGTCGCCCGGCCGCGCCCGCAGCCGCGCGAGGAGCACGAGGACGGCGAGCACGACGGCGAGCGTGACGACCGCCCAGAACCGCTGCTCGATCGGCACCTCGTGCTGGAACGAGCGCAGCACGGCCGCCAGGGCGACCGCCGAGGCGATCACGGCGGCGGCCCGCCACATGAGCGTGAGCGACTCCGGCAGGACCTCCAGCTCGCCGCCGCCGTCGCGGGCCAGGAACGCGGCGGCGGCGAGCATGCCGACGAACCAGCCGGCCGCCAGCGAAGGGAGAACGCTGAGAAAGGAGTTTTCGCCGGCGAAAGCGAAGATTATGCACGCGCCGATTCCCGCCACCGTGTAACGGTCGCGTACGGCGAGGTAATGGCCGATCCGGCCGAGGTCGGCCGGATTCGCCTCGATCGCGGCGTGACGTGCGAAGAATTCGGCCCGCTCCCCGGAAACGCGGGGATTCCGCATGGCCAGCGCGCCCCCGACCGCCGTCGCCAGAAGAAATGTCGTCAGCAACTGCCGTTCACCACCCGGGAAAAGTAGCAGAATGCACATTCGGCTGACAGGGGGATCAATAATGAGCAAACGGGTCAGGTGGGCGGGAATCTGGGTGCCGCTCGCGGCGGTGGCGGTTGGCGCGATCTGGTTCAGCGGGCTGGTGACGCCGCTCCTGGTCCAGAAGGCGAGCAGCGTGAGCGAAGTGGGCACCGCCTTGTGGTCCCTCGACGACCACAGCCGGCGGTTCCGCTCCTACATCACCGCGTCGCCGGTTTTCGTCAACGAGGGCTGGCTGCCCGTCACGATCACCGGCGTCGGGCTGCGGGGCCCTGGACTGGACCTCCTCGCGATCAAGGAAGGGGAAGGCCGCCCGTTCCCGTACACCGTCCCGGGGCGCGGCAGCGTGCGGCTGGATCTCAAGCTGGAGGTGACCGACTGCGCGGCCGCCGTCGCCGCCGAGGAGGCGGCCGCGATCGTGTTCCGGGTCGAGCACTGGTGGGGAAGCGTGACCACCGACGTGGTGCCGCCCGGGAACTCGCTCGGCGAACCCTGGCAACTCTGGACCGTGCATCGGGCCTGCTATGACTAGATGTAGCGGTATGAATACTATGGGCGACATGGAGTTGTTTCCGGCTATGCCGCTTGAGGAGTGGGCCGACACCAAGGAGACCATCCACCGCTTCGCCCAGATCGTGGGCAAGGTGCGGCTGGTCTCGGCGACCCGGCGTAACCACTGGTGGTCGATCCCGTTCCACCTGACCGGACGGGGGCTCACCACCCGGCCGATGGGCGGGATGGGGGAGCTGCCGCTGTTCTGCATCGACTTCGACTTCGTCAGGCACCGGCTCGTCGTGGACGTGCTCGACGGGCGCAGCGCCGAGTTCAGCCTGGTGGGGCAGTCCGTGGCGTCGTTCTACGAGGAGCTGTTCGCGACGCTGGACCGGTTCGGCGTCCGGCCCGACATCCTGGCGGTGCCGTTCGACCTGGGCGACAGCACGCCGTTCGCCGAGGACACCGCGCACGCCGCCTACGACCCCGCGCTCGCCAACCGCTACTGGCGCGTCCTGTCGCAGGTCGCCCAGGTGCTCGACCGCTTCGCCGCCGGATTCTGCGGCAAGACCAGCCCGGTGCACCACTTCTGGCACACCTTCGACATCGCGGTCACCCGGTTCACCGGCAAGATCGTGGGCGCCTCGCCCGACGTCGACCCCGTCACCCGGGAGGCGTACAGCTGGGAGGTCATCAGCTCCGGCTTCTGGTTCGGCGACGACGAGCGGCCCTGGCCGGCGTTCTACTCCTACACCGCGCCCGAGCCCGACGGGCTGGAACGGGAGCCCCTGCGGCCGGAGCGGGCCGAATGGCTCCCGGCGCGGGGCAGCCACCTGGCGGTGCTGCGCTACGACGACGTCCGGGCCGCCGACGACCCGGTGTCGACCGTGCTGGACTTCTTCGAAAGCGCCTACCAGGCCGGGGCGAAGCTGACCCGCCTGCCCGAGGACGAGCTGGCCAGCCCTGGCGGCGTCACCGACCCGTGCCTCGACACGCCGTGAGGATCTCCCGGCCCCGCTCCGGCGTGATCAGCGGCGCGATGCGCGGATCGGCCAGCAGGCTCACCGGGGCGACGTGGTCGTCCGTCAGCGGCCGCCACAGCGCCAGCGCCTCCTTCAGCCGGGGCCAGGCGTCGGCCGCCGACCAGTCGACGGCCCGCACCGCCGCGTCGAACTCCGGCACCCCGTAGCGGAGCGGCGCCTGGCCCGCCTCCCCGGTGCCGCGCAGCTGCCAGACGAACGAGCCGGCGTGCGTCCAGCCGTCGGTGACCAGAAGGAACTCCCGGTACGACGGCGGCAGCGTGCGCCCCAGGCGTGACGGTCCAGGAGCGGCATCCCCGCAGGAGACCCCGACATTCCTGACGTCACGAAGCCTTAACAGTTCTCTGGAAACTTCCTGGGCGTCGTAAAGTTTGCGTCGTCGGGCTTTGTGCACACGTGGGGAAGACGAATGCCGCAGATGTCGCCGCTGGTCGCCGGTGATCCCACCCAGCTGGGATCGTTCCGGCTGTCCGGGCGCATCGGCGAGGGCGGCCAGGGCATCGTCTACCTGGGCGTCAACGACGCGGGGGAGCAGGCGGCGGTCAAGCTGCTGCACGTGAAGTTCAGCGGCGACACGGTCGCCCGGTCGCGCTTCGCACGGGAGCTGAAGGCGGCGCAGCGGGTGGCGTCGTTCTGCACGGCGCGGGTGATGGAGGCCGACCTCGACGGCGACACCCCGTACATCGCCAGCGAGTACATCGACGGGCGGCCGCTGCGCGAGCTCGTCGAGAGCGACGGGCCGCTGCGCGGGACCGTGCTGGACCGGCTGGCCATCGGCACCGCGACCGCGCTGGTCGCGATCCACCACGCCTCGATCGTGCACCGCGACCTCAAGCCCGACAACGTGCTGATCGCCTCCGACGGGCCGCGCGTGGTCGACTTCGGCATCGCGCGGATCATCGACTCGACGGGGACCATCACCAGCCGGGCCATCGGGACCCCCGCCTACATGGCGCCCGAGCAGATCGCCGGCGACGACGTCGGGCCTTACACGGACGTGTTCGCCTGGGGGGCGACGATCGCGTTCGCGGCCACCGGGCAGTCGGTGTTCGACGGCAACTCCATCGCGACGGTGCTCAACAAGATCCTCAACCACGAGGTGGACGTGGGGATGCTGCCCGAGCCGCTGCGCGGGGTGGTGCGGTCGGCGCTGGCCAAGTCGCCGGGCGAGCGGCCGTCGGCGGACCAGATCCTGCTGCGGCTGCTCGGGCAGCCGGAGCACGTGGGGGCGTCCACGGACGTGCTCAACCGGGGTGTGCAGGTGGCCAGCGACGACACGACGCCGTTCATGCGCGTGTCACGCACCACGGGCGTCACGGCCGCGCCCGCGAGCGCCGTGCGGACATCCGGTACGAGCCACGCCGGCGCCTCTGCGGCGCCGTCGGGGGAGATCGCCTACCGCGGGGCCGAGAGTGCCGGGGTGGCTGAGAGCCCGCCGCGCTCGGAGGGCGGGGGGACGGGCAGTGGCGCGTTCCAGCTCCCCGTGGACGGCGGGGCGCCGGCGCGGGGCGGGCGCGGGGCCCGGTGGGCGGTGCTGGCCGGTGCGCTGGTGCTGGTGGCGGCGGCCGTCGCGGCGATGGTGTGGAAGGGCTGGCCGGTGGCGCTGGGCGAGCTGGGCCCCGACCCGGCCGAGGGCAGCGGCAAGCCGCCGGAGGCGTACGCGTCGGTGATGGACAAGGTCGGCAGGACCGGCAAGATCGTGATCGGGGTGAAGGCCGACCTGCCAGGGATCGGGCTGCTGCGTGACGGCGGGTTCGAGGGGTTCGACGTGGACCTGGCCAAGGAGATCGCGGCCAAGCTCGGCGCGAAGCAGACGGAGTTCGTGGCGGTCTCGCGGGGGAGCAGGGCGCGGGAGCTGGCCGAGGGCGGTGTGGACCTGGTGGTGGCGACCTATTCGATCTCCGATGCCGACGACGTGACGTTCGCCGGACCGTACTACCTGGCCTACCAGGACGTGCTGGTGCGCAAGGGGCGGATCGCCGCCCTGTCCGACCTGAAGGGGAAGCGGGTCTGCGGGATCAACAGCCCGACGGTCGGCATGGTGCAGGACAAGGTGGAGGTCGAGTCGGTGCCGGCGGGCAACTACGCCGAGTGCATGGACCTGCTGCGCAGCGGCGCGATCGACGCGGTGCCCGGCGAGGACCTGATCCTGGCCGGGTTCGCCGCGCGCGAGAGCCAGCGCTACAAGGTGCTGGGCGCGCGGCTCGACGACCCGGAGCGTTACGCGGTCGGCCTCAGGAAGGGCGACGTCAGGACGTGCAAGGCGATCAACGGGGTGATCGCCGACATGTACCGGACCAAGGCGATCCACAAGCTGCTGGGCCGCCATTTCGGCACCGTGGACTTCGCCACGCAGTCGAAGGTGCCCGCGATGAATGACTGCGGATGACGACCGGGTAGAGTCCGAAAGTCAACGAATCGACCCGGGAGTTAGGGGAAGGCCATGGCCACGCCCGTCAAGGTGACCGTAACCGGAGCAGCCGGTCAGATCGGCTACGCGCTGCTGTTCCGCATCGCGTCGGGCCAGCTGCTGGGCCCGGACGTCCCGGTGAAGCTGAGCCTGCTGGAGATCCCGCAGGCGGTCAAGGCGGCCGAGGGCACCGCCATGGAGCTCGACGACTGCGCGTTCCCGCTGCTGTCGGGCATCGAGATCAGCGACGACCCCAACGTGGCGTTCGCCGGCGCCAACGTCGCGCTGCTGGTCGGCGCCATGCCGCGTAAGGCGGGCATGGAGCGCGGCGACCTGCTCGGCGCCAACGGCGGCATCTTCGGCCCGCAGGGCAAGGCGATCAACGACCACGCCGCCGACGACATCAGGGTGCTGGTGGTCGGCAACCCGGCCAACACCAACGCGCTCATCGCCCAGCAGAACGCTCCCGACGTGCCGGCCGAGCGCTTCACGGCGATGACCCGCCTCGACCACAACCGCGCGCTGTCGCAGCTCGCGGCCAAGCTGCAGGTGCCGGTCTCCGACATCCGCAACATGACGATCTGGGGCAACCACTCCGCGACGCAGTACCCCGACCTCTTCCACGCCGAGGTGGGCGGCAAGGTCGCGGCGGAGCAGGTCGACGGCGAGTGGCTGCGCGAGACGTTCATCCCGACGGTGGCCAAGCGCGGTGCGGCGATCATCGAGGCGCGCGGCGCCTCGTCGGCGGCGTCGGCCGCCAACGCCGCGATCGACCACGTGCACGACTGGGTCAACGGCACCGAGTGGACGTCGGCGGCCGTGGTGTCCGACGGCTCCTACGGGGTGCCGGAGGGGCTCATCTCGTCGTTCCCGGTGCGTTCGGCGGGCGGGCGTTACGAGATCATCCAGGGGCTGGAGATCGACGCGTTCTCGCGTGAGCGGATCGACGCCTCGGTGCGGGAGCTGGCCGAGGAGCGCGACGCGGTGCGCGAGCTGGGCCTGATCTGAGCAGCCCGGCCTGACCAGATCTGTCGCGAAGGCGCGCGCCCCGGATGGCGGGGTGCGCGCCTTTGTCGTGCTCGTGTCGGTCGTGCTCGTGCTCGTGCTCGTGCCGGTCGTGCTCGTGCCGTCAGGGTGGCGCGTGACAGGGGGATGGCGAGCCGGCCTTGACGGGCTCGGGCGTGGCGAAGACCACGCCCGCGGCGGCGGCCAGGCTGCCCAGCATGACGAGGACGACCGCGAGCGCCTTCGTCACCCTTGGTGAAATGCTCCTCACATTTCGGTATCACAGCACATATTGCGCCGCGACAGGAGTCATTTGCCGGAAAGCGCCGCCCAGGCGTCGGCGACCATCTCGCGCAGCGTCGTGTGCTCGGGCTTCCAGCCCAGCTCGTCCTGGATCTTGTCCGACGAGGCGACCAGCACCGCGGGGTCGCCGGCCCGCCGCGGCCCGACGACGGCCGGGATCTCGTGGCCGGTGACCTCACGGCAGACCTCGATCACCTCGTTGACCGTGAACCCGCTGCCGCTGCCCAGGTTGTAGATCTTGTGCTCGCCCTCCGCGCAGGCGTCGAGCGCCAGCAGGTGGGCCCGCGCCAGGTCGCGGACGTGCACGTAGTCGCGCACGCCGGTGCCGTCGGCCGTCGGGTAGTCGTCGCCGAACACGGTGATCGACTCGCGCTCGCCCGTCGCCACCTTGAGCACGTTGGGGATGAGGTGCGTCTCGATCGCGTGGCGCTCGCGGAAGCGGCCGTAGGCGCCGGCGACGTTGAAGTAGCGCAGGCTCACCGCGCCCAGCCCGCGCAGCGCGGCGAACGCGGTCAGCGTCGTGTCGACGGCCAGCTTGGAGGCCCCGTACGGGTTGGTGGGCCGCGTCGGGTCGCTCTCCACGATCGGCGAGCGCTCCGGCTCCCCGTAGGTCGCCGCCGTCGAGGAGAACACGATCCTGCGCACGTCGCGCTCACGCATGGCCTCCAGCAGCGCCAGCGTGCCGCCCAGGTTGTGGGCCCAGTAGAGCCCCGGCTTCTCCACCGACTCGCCGACCAGCGACTTGGCGGCGAAGTGGAGCACCGCGTCCGCCCCGTCGAGCGCGTCGCCGGCCTCGGTGATCGACGCGCGGACGAACCGCGCCCCGTCGGGCACCGCGTCCTCGTGCCCGGTGGACAGGTCGTCGAGCACGGTCACCTCGTGTCCCGCCTCGACGAGCTGGGCCGCGACGACGCTGCCGACGTATCCGGCGCCTCCGGTGACCAGCAGCCTCATGTTCACTCCCGTTGAAATATGTTTGATTTTGTACGGCTTGCCGTTCAGCATACGTGGGAAAGCCGCCGAGTACGCTGCCAAACACCATGTTTGACACCGTCGCGGCGAACATCGCCCTGGTCCTGCTCTTCATCCTGGTGGGCGGGTTCTTCGCCGCAGCCGAGATGGCCATGGTCTCCCTGCGCGAGAGCCAGGTCCGCAAGCTGTCGCACAAGGGCCGCCGCGGCGAGCGCGTCGCCAAGCTCGCCCGCGACCCCAACCGCTTCCTGTCCGCCGTGCAGATCGGCGTGACCGTCGCCACCATGCTGTCAGCAGCGTTCGGCGCCGACCGGCTCGGCATGCAGCTCACCCCCGTGCTCCAGGGCTGGGGCGTGCCCGCCGCCATCGCCCCCGTGCTCGCGCTGGTGCTGGTGACACTGGCCATCTCGTACGTGTCCCTAGTGCTCGGAGAGCTGGCCCCCAAACGCCTGGCCCTGCAACGCGCAGAGGGCCTGTCGCTCGTCGTCGCGCCGTTCCTGGACCGCATCGCGGCGCTGTCGAGGCCCGTCATCTGGATGCTGTCGAAGTCCACCGACGGCGTCGTCCGGCTGCTCGGCGGCAACCCGAAGGCCGACCGGGAGGAGGTCACCACCGAGGAGCTGCGCGACATGGTGGTCGGGCACGCCGAGCTGACCCCCGACGAGCGCAAGCTGATCGCCGAGGTGTTCGCCGCGGGCAAGAGGCAGTTGCGCGAGGTCATGCTGCCGCGTACCGAGGTGGAGTTCATGGAGGCCGACACCCCGCTGGCCGAGGCCGCGGTGCTGGCCGCCGGGCTGCCGCACTCCCGCTTCCCGGTCTACCGCGAGTCCTACGACGAGGTCATCGGGTTCGTGCACGTCAGGGACCTGCTGGACCCGGTGCTCACCGGCCGCACCGAGCCGCTGAGCGAGCTGGTGCCGATCCGGCCCGCCAAGTTCGTGCCCGCCTCCAAGCGGCTGCTCACCACGCTGGGCGAGATGCGCGACGAGGGTCAGCACATGGTCATCGTCATCGACGAGTACGGCGGCACGGCGGGCATCGTCACGATGGAGGACCTGGTCGAGGAGCTGATCGGCGACATCAGGGACGAGTACGACGTCGAGGACGACACGGTCGTGCTGCCCGCCGGGGAGATCGAGATCGACGGCCTGACCAACCTGAACGACTTCGGCACCGAGACGGGCATCAGGCTGCCCGACGGCCCGTACGAGACGCTGGGCGGGTTCGTCATGGCGATGCTGGGCCACGTGCCGGAGCTGGGCGAGCGGGTCGAGGTGCACGGTTTCGAACTGACGGTCACGGAACTCGACGGCAGGCGTATCGCGCGGGTAAGGGTGAAGCGCCGCTCGCTGGTCGAGTCGCCGCCCGAACCTGATTCCTGACACAATTGCCTGCTATGGCCAGACCTCGTGTACTCTCCGGCATCCAGCCCACCGCGGACTCCTTCCACCTGGGCAACTACCTGGGTGCGGTCCGGCAGTGGGTCACCTTGCAGGAGACCCACGACGCCTTCTACTGCGTGGTTGACCTCCACGCCATCACCGTGCAGACCGAGCCCGCCGCGCTGCGCCGCCGCACCCGCGTCGCGGCCGCCCAGCTCCTCGCCGCCGGGCTCGACCCCGAGCGCGCCACGGTCTTCGTGCAGTCGCACGTCCGCGAGCACAGCGAGCTCGCCTGGATCCTCAACTGCCAGACGGGCATGGGCGAGGCCGCCCGCATGACGCAGTTCAAGGACAAGTCGGCCAAGTACGGCGAGAGCGCGGCCAGCGTCGGGCTGTTCACCTACCCGATCCTCCAGGCGGCCGACATCCTGCTCTACCAGGCCAACAGCGTGCCGGTGGGCGCCGACCAGAAGCAGCACCTGGAGCTCACCCGCGACCTGGGCCAGCGCTTCAACCACCGCTTCGGCGACACGTTCACGATCCCGGAGCCGTACATCCTCAAGGAGGTCGAGAAGATCACCGACCTCCAGGACCCGTCGGCGAAGATGTCGAAGTCCTCCTCCAGCCCGGCCGGCATCCTGGACGTGCTGGAGCAGCCGGGGCCGCTGCGCAAGAAGGTCATGCGCGCGGTCACCGACACCGGGTCGGAGGTGCTGTTCGACGAGGAGAACAAGCCGGGCATCTCCAACCTACTGCGGATCCAGTCGGCGCTGACCGGCGTGCCGATCCCCGACCTGGTGGCCCGCTACGAGGGGCAGGGCTACGGGACGTTCAAGAAGGACGTCGCCGAGGCCGTGGTCGAGGCGTTCACCCCGATCCGCGAGCGCACCGAGAAGCTGCTGGGCGACGAGGCCGAGCTGGACAAGCTGCTGGCGGCCGGCGCCGAGCGGGCCCGCGCGGTGGCCCGGCGGACGATGGCCGAGGTCCGCGACCGGGTGGGCTTCCTGCCGACGCTCTGAGCCGACGGCCGCGCCGAGGCCGTCCACTCGCCACGCGCACCGGCCGAGTCGGGTCGCCGCGTAAGCGGGGGCCGCCTGGGCAGGAGTGCAGGGTGATCGTGAGTGAGCGGGTGGCGGCCGCCAAGGCGCGCGGGCGGCGCACGGTGGAGAGCTGGCGGGTGCGGCGGCCGTCGGTCGACCACCTGATCAGGACCGTCCAGCGCTACCAGGCCACGTTCGGCGACCGGCTGGCCGGGGCGGTGACGTACTTCGCGTTCCTGTCGTTCTTCCCGCTGATCGCGCTGGCGTTCGCGCTGCTCGGGTACGTGATGTCCGTCGACGAGGCGGTCACCCAGGCGCTGGAGGCGGCGATCGCCGAGCGGCTGCCCGGCGTGTCGGAGGAGCTCGACCTGTCGGGCATCGGGGAGGCCAGGGCGACCGCCGGGATCATCGGCCTGCTGGGCCTGCTCTACGCCGGGCTGGGGGCGGTGGACGCGCTGCGGGGGGCGCTGCGCGAGGTGACGATGGCGACCTCGCCGCCGCTGAACTTCTTCCTCGGCAAGCTGCGTGACCTGGTCTCGCTGCTCATGCTCGGGGTGACGCTGATCGTGTCGGTGCTGGCGGGCGGGCTGGCCACGCAGGCGACGCGGATCGTGGCCAACTTCCTGTTCGGCGACAGCTCGCCGGTGGTCACGGCGGCGACCGGCGTGGTGGGCGTGCTGGGCAGCGTGGGCGCCGACTGGGTGCTGTTCGTGATCGTGCTCGGCTGGGTGGCGCGGCCCGTCCAGCCGTTCCGGGTGATCGCCCGGGGTGCGCTGCTCGGCGCGATCGGGTTCGGCCTGCTCAAGCAGCTCGCCTCGCTGCTGCTCGCGCAGACGCTGAGCAACCCGCTGTACGGCGCGTTCGCGGTCATGGTCGGGCTGCTGATCTGGATCAACTTCTCGGCCCGGCTCGTCCTGTACGTGGCCGCGTGGACGGCCACGGCGGGAGGCGCCCCGCCGCCCGAGCCGACGCCGATGCCGTTCAGGACGGGCCGGACGTCACAGGCGTGAGCGCCGCCTGCGCCGGATGCCGTAGCCGAGCCAGAGCAGCCCGAACAGCAGCCCGCCGCCGATCACCAGCGAGCCGACCGTGCGCGTGGTGCCGGTCTGCTTGGCGGCGGCGTTGTCCAGCAGCGGCGGCGGAGGCACGGCGCTGGGCGTGGCGCTCGGGGTGGTCACCGGGGCGGCCTGGGCCGGCGGCTGGTCGGGCAGCGGGTCGACGAGCTGCCCCACCGGGCTGACCTTGCCCCGGGCGGCGAACCCCCAGTCGAGCAGGTCGGCCACCTCGTCCCAGAAGTAGCCCTTGTGCCGCATGACGACCACGATGATCGTGTGGCCGTCGCGGGTGGCCGCGCCGACGAAGCTGCCGTGGGCCTTGGAGGTCCAGCCGTTCTTGACGCCGATCATGCCCTTGTAGCGCCAGAGCAGCTTGTTGTGGTTGCTGATCTGGTAGGGCTTCTTCGGCGCGGGGAACGTGGCGGTCTTTGTGCTGATATATCGCCGGAAGTCGGCGTTCGCCAGCCCGGCCCGCGCGATGAGCGCCAGATCGTACGCCGAGCTGCTCTGCCCCGGCTTGTCCAGCCCGCTGGGCGTCATGGCGACCGTGTCGTTCGCCTGGAGGCGCTTGGCCTCGGCGTTCATGTCGGCCATGGTCTTGGCCAGGCCGCCGTTGGTCTCGGCCAGCGCCATCGCCGCGTCGTTGCCCGAGGACATCATCAGCGCCCTGAACAGGTCCTCGACCTCGTAGATCGGCTTGGGCTGCAGGCCGACCGCGCTGCCCTCCTGGTTGACGGCGTTGCGGCTGGGCTTGACCTTGAGGTCCTTGTCCAGTTTGGGGATGAGCGTGACCGCGGTGAGGATCTTGAGCGTGCTGGCCGGCAGGAAGCGGCCGTGGGCGTTCCTGGCCGCGAGCACCTGGCCGGTCTCCTGGTCGGCGATGAGGAACGAGGTCGCCTTGGTCTTGGGCGGCGCCCGGAAATCGCCCGGCCTGACCAGCCCCTTGGCGCCCAGCGCGTCACCGCCCACCGGTGAGGTGGTCGGGTCGGCCTGGGCGGGACCTGCGAGGATGACCCCGAGACCGACCGCTGCGATGAGTGCCGTGACAGGCATCCGTTTCGTCCACATGGCGGTCTCAGCGTAGCTTCGAGTTGTATCCCATGTGCCGACACATCCCCCGAAGATCGGCCCACGACGCTAGAGAGATGGTCATGTCACGAAAGATCGCCGGATTCCTCGTCGCGCTCGCCGCGTTCATGGTCTTCGAGTGGATCAACCTGGGATTCAACCTTCAGGACGGCCACGACACCGGCTTCTACGTGGTGCACGGCATCCTGATCGCGGTCAACATCATCCTGGCGGTCGTGCTGGGGATCATCGGCCTGCGGGGGCTCGGCAAAGTGCCGTCCTGGTGGCGGCGTGCAGCTCGTCGGCCTCACGACGGGAGCCGGCGATCGTCGTGAAGCCCATCTTGCCGTGCTCGGGGATGGCGCCGAGCAGGTGGAAGACGTTCCCGGTGCCGGTCGCGGCGTCGAAGCCGAGGCCGAGCCGTTCGGCGGTGCGCAGCACCTCGCCGGGGGAGCGGCCGCGCAGGCCGTCGGCCGAGCAGTTGTCGGTGGCCGTGTAGTACGTGGGCCGGTCGCCGGCCATCAGCAGGCCGGTGCCCGGGTCGTACCGGGCTCCGGTGACGAGCTGGGCCGCCCCGTACGGATGGGTGGTGCCGCCGATCCGCAGGTTGATCTCGCACAGCAGGGCCGCGTAGCCGGCATCGGTCTTCATGGCGAAGAAGTCCATGCCGAACAGCCCGACCGCGCCCTTGCTCGCCAGAATGGCGGCGATCCGGTCGGCCGAGGCGCCCACCTCGGCGCGGTACTCCGGCGCGGCCGGGAACGTGCAGCCCTGGTAGACGTCGTTGTTGGCGCCGCCGAGCACCTGGTCGTGGGTGGCCAGCACCTCGTGGTGCCCGCCGGGCGAGATGCGGGCCAGCGCGCTGGGGAAGTACAGCGGCCGGTGCTCGATGAACTCCTCGACCACGGCGCCGCGCTCGGCGATCTTGGCGGTGAACGTCTCCCAGGTCTCGCCCGCGGCGGAGAAGCTGGTCGCGGCGCGGTCGCCTTTGGGCAGGATGGCGTTGCCGAGCCCCGAGTAGCCGTCGTTCAGCTTGAGGATGACGCGCTCGCCGGGCAGCGACTCGATGGCGTCCTCCAGCTCGGCGAGGGTGTGCAGGTCGCCGAAGCCGCGCGCCATGGGCACGCCCGCCATCGAGCCGAGCTCGCGCGAGCCGCTCTTGGAGCCGTAGTAGGCCAGCGCCGTGGCCGGGCCGTAGAGGGGCACGTTGAGTGACGAGGCGAGCTCCTCCTCCAGCTCGCTCAGCACGAACGGCACGATGAAGGCGTCGTCGTCGATCGCGGACCGCAGCCGGTCCATGACGTCGGGACGCGACAGTAACGTCCTGGTGAGCGGTTGCGCGTGCGGCTCGTCGAGGGTGATGAGCTCCAGCCGCTTGGCGGCCTCCTCCGGGTCGGGCAGGAAGCCGAGATAGTAGGCGACGATCTCCGGGTCGATCGGCGCGGACGAGAGGTAGACCACCTTGACCCCGGGCTCGCGCAGGGTCAGCAGCAGGAAGAGCAGGCGCTCCTCGTAGCACCGCGCTCCCGTGATGCGGCGGAGCTCGTCCTGCGGCAGGGAGAGCGAGGGTACGACCACCAGGGTCCCCTCGCCCGGCTCGAAGATGCTCAACCTGGCATACTTCTCCCCGAACGGGATATTAGTGATCATATTGCGAGTGAAACACGCATTCTTCTCAAATGCAGCAATCGCCGGAGTGTCATGACCATGACAGAAGGTGACAGCATTCGTCATGGCGGAGCACGTTTGGGATGCCTGGCTCGGGGTCAGGATTTAATGATCCCTTGTGACTATTTTCGGGCCACGCCGGATGGTCACAGTCCGTGACGACCCGTGGTTACGGGCATGCAGGCGGCTAACTTTTGGTGTAGTTGTCGGCGCGAACGCTCACGAGAGCGATAAAGTCGAAGCATCGCCGGGCCCGTGGCTGATCGCCATGTTCCCGGCTGAAGCCGCCCTCTTCGGGAGACGGCGGAGAGTCGCGCCCCCGTGTCGATGAGCTGCTCGGAACGGACAGCCGCCACTGAGGGACAAATGACGAAAGACGGCGCTATTAGGCCGTGCGGCGTTGGGCAGTGGTGATCGCACGGCATGGGACGGGATGGTGACTGATGCAGGGACGTGAGCTTCGAGGGGAACTCGACGCGTTCCTGGCGGGGATCGAGCAGGACCTGGTGGTCTTCCGCCGTGATCTGCACATGCACCCCGAGCTGGCCTTCGCCGAATACCGCACGACGCAGCGGATCGCCGAGCGGCTCAGCGCCGCCGGGCTGGTCCCCTCGGTGCTGCCGCGCGGCACCGGGCTGATCTGCGACGTGGGCCGGGGCGACGGCCCGACAGTGGCACTGCGCGCCGACATCGACGCGCTCCCGCTCCAGGACGAGAAGGAGCTGCCCTACCGCTCCACCGTGCCCGGCTCCTGCCACGCGTGCGGGCACGACGTGCACACCACGGTCCTGCTCGGCACCTCGCTCTTCCTGGCCCAGCAGGCCGCCGCCGGGCTGCTGCCCGGCCGGGTGCGCCTGATCTTCCAGCCCGCCGAGGAGCTGCCCGGCGGCGCCCTGGAGGTCATGGCGCAGGGCGGCATCAGCGGCGTCGACCGCATCTTCGGCCTGCACTGCGACCCGCGCGTGGACGTCGGACAGATCGGCCTCAAGTCGGGCCCGATCACCTCGGCCTGCGACAAGCTGACGATCCGGGTCTCCGGCCCCGGCGGCCACACCGCCAGGCCGCACCTCACCGCCGACCTGGTGTTCGCGCTCGCCAAGATCCTCACCGAGCTGCCCGCCGCACTGTCGCGCCGGGTCGACCCGCGCTCCTCGCTCAGCCTCGTGTGGGGCCGCGTGTCGGCGGGCTCTGCCGCCAACGCCATCCCCGACGACGGCGTGGCCGAGGGCACCGTGCGCTGCCTCGACGAGAACGCCTGGCACGCCGCCCCCGACCTGATCAAGTCCCTGCTGGAGTCGGTCGCCGGCGCCTACGGCGTCGAGGCGACGATGGACTACACGCGCGGCGTGCCGCCCGTGGTCAACGACGACGGCTGCGTGGAGATGCTGACCGAGGCGGCCCAGCGGGCGCTCGGCCCGGGCGCGGTGGTGCCCACCCAGCAGTCGCTCGGCGGCGAGGACTTCGCCTGGTACCTGGAGTCGATCCCCGGCGCGTTCGCCAGGCTCGGCACCCGCTCCCCGGAGTCCGGCATCACCTACGACATCCACCAGGGCACGTTCGACGTGGACGAGCGGGCCATCGCCATGGGCGTGCGCCTCATGGCGACGACCGCGCTCACCGCCCTGTTCGAGGGCACCCGCCTCCCGGCCGCGGACGAGATCACCTCCGCCCTGGCCTGAGGCGGGCCGTCACGGCAGCCGGCCGAAGACCACCGGCAGCTTCACCGACGAGCGGCCCGGCGACACCGTGACCTTGGTGCCCGCCGGGTAACGCAGCGTGTAGTCGTGGTCCGTCGAGATGATCACCACGCCGATCCGGTGCCCCTTCTTGAACAGGTGGTCCTGCGGCTGGAGATCCCACGTGAAGCCGTACTCGCGGCCCGGCCTCACGGGCTCGCTGCGGTCCTCCCGGTGCCGGTTGCGCACGTCCAACCACCCCCGCGTGACGATCTTGTACGGGGTCACCGCCGTGCCCAGCGTGCGCAGGGCGGTGCAGCCGGTGTCACCCGGGACGCCCTGGCCGTAGCAGAGCGTCTCGCCGGTCGGCACCAGCCTGCCGTCGGGCCGCGTGTCCGTCCCGTAGTCGACCAGCAGGGCGGTCAGATACGGCGTGGCGCCGTCGCGCATCGAGGCCCGCACCGAGATCGTCGGCGTGCCCGAGATCCGCACGTCGGCGGGCAGCGGGGCCGTCAGGTAGGCCAGCCGGTTCGGGTCCGCCGCGGGCGCGGTCCCGGCCAGGTCCTCGGCCGTGCGGGTCTTCTGGTCGGTGTACGACTCGCGCGCCGACCAGGGGCGGGGCAGCAGGCCGAGCTTGCCGCCCGAGCCCATCCACAGCCGCACCGGGTGGGCGCCCGGCAGCGGCCAGGAGGCGTGCCGCCCCCACTGCCCGGCGGCGATCTCCACGTCGGCCTGCGGCTCACGCATGACGCCGCTGTCGAGCCCGTACAGCCAGTGGTCGAACCAGCCGTGGAGCTGGCGCAGCCACTCGGCGGTGCGCAGGCTGAACGGGTTCATGTGGGTGCCCTGGTGCAGCCAGATCTTGCGCGGCACGTTCCGCTCGGCCAGGGCCTGCCACCACTGGGCGGCCTGCTTGGTCTTGACGTTCCAGTCGTTGAGCCCGTGCACCAGGAAGACGCTGGCCCGGACCTTGTCCACGTCGTTGAGGTAGTTGCGGGCGTCCCAGAACGGGCTGTAGTCGCCGCTGACGCGGTCCTGGGCCGCCGCCAGGCCGTCGATCACCGGGCCGCACACCGTCTGGCCGTCCTGCCTGGTCAGCACGAACTTGGCGAGCACGTCGGCGTCCTCGCCCTGGAAGCCGCCGGGGGCGAGCACGCCGCCGTTGGCCCGGTAGTAGTCGTACCAGGAGGAGATCGCGGCGATGGGCACGATCGTCTCCAGGCCCTCGACGCCGGTCGCGGCGACGGCGTTGGGCAGGGTGCCGTTGTAGGAGACGCCGATCATGCCGACCTTGCCGGTGGACCAGGTGGCCTCGACCGGGGCGCCGTTCGCGTCGAAGCCCTTGGCGCGGCCGTTGAGCCAGTCGATGGCGGCCTTCGGCCCGGCGGTCTCGTTGCGGTCGCCGGTGGTCGGGCAGCCGGTGGCCCGGCCGCTGCCCACGTTCTCGACCAGGGCTATGGCGTAGCCGCGGGGCAGGAAGTAGTTGTCGTAGTAGCCGGCGAACGGCTCACTGGCGAGCTTGTCCGCGTGCGAGCGCAGCGTGGGCAGCGGGTTGCCGTCCTCGTCCACGTCGACGGGGTGGTTGGGGACGTCGTTGACGCCGGAGAAGTACGGGCTGGCCTCCATGATCACGGGGACCTTGAGCCCCTGGTCGGTCTCCTTGGGACGCAGGATGTCGACGGCGACCCGGTCGGGCCGGCCGTCGTGGTCACTGTCGGTGCCTTCGACCTCGACGAAGACGGTCTGTTTGACGGCGTCCGCGCGGGAGAAGACCGGTTGGGTGGCGTTCCCCTCCACGCTGATGGCGGGGGTGTCCGCCGCGACGGGCCCGCTGGTCAGTCCCAGGACGAGGACCGCGGCCAGCGGCACGGCGATGGCCTTCCAAGGGTGCATGGCAGAGCTCCAGACGACTTTTCCGCCGGTTGGCGGGAATCCCTGCCATGATCGATCGGCGGTCACCGGCTGGCGAGGCCCAAAATTCGGCAAAGCTTGCCGGCCGCCACCTGAGCGGACGGGCCCGGAAATCAGGTCACGGACGCGCTTGATGTCGATAACGGAGCGGTTGCGACCCTGTGTGCTGGTTTGGTATGCCCTGGTCAACCAACTATCTTCCGTGCAGGGTTGCCGTACGTTTCTTCGCGCCTGCGATGAAGTTCGACGGCGGGGAAATGGAAGGGAGTCGCCTTGCTCAGCAAGCGATTCGGCAGGTTGGCGACCGGCACGCTGGCCGGTGCCATGCTCATGGCGGCCGCGGCTTGTGGTGGTGGCAGCACGGGCGGGGAGACCACGGCGAGCACGTCGCCCGGCACGGAGACCAACGCTCCGGCGGCGAGCGGCCTGAAGGTCGGCCTCGCGTTCGACATCGGCGGTCGCGGTGACAAGTCGTTCAACGACGCCGCCTACGCCGGCCTGGAGAAGGCCAAGGCCGAGCTCGGTGCCGACATCAAGGAACTGAGCCCCGCCGCCGACGGCTCCAACCGCGCCGAGCTGCTGACCCAGCTCGTCGACGCGGGCTACAACCCGATCATCGGCGTGGGCTTCGCCTACGGCGAGGACATCAAGAAGGCCGCCGAGGAGAACCCGGACGTGCAGTTCGCGGTCGTCGACTCGGCCTCGAACGCGGCCAACGTCACCGGCCTGCTGTTCGCCGAGGAGCAGGGCTCCTACCTGGCGGGCGTCGCCGCGGCGACCAAGGCCAAGAGCGGCCACGTCGGCTTCGTCGGCGGCGTCGAGAACGACCTGATCAAGAAGTTCGAGGCGGGCTTCGTGGCCGGCGTCAAGTCGGTCAAGGCCGACGCCAAGATCGACGTCAAGTACCTGACGCCCGACGGCGACTTCACCGGCTTCCGCGCCCCCGACAAGGGCAAGGTCGCGGCCGAGAAGATGTTCCAGGACGGCGCCGAGGTCGTCTACCACGCCGCCGGTGACTCCGGCCTGGGCGTGTTCCAGGCGGCTGCCGCGGCCAAGAAGAAGGCCATCGGCGTCGACTCCGACCAGCGCCAGACCGTCACCGAGCCCGAGCTGCAGGAGGTCATCATGACCTCGATGCTCAAGCGCGTGGACGTCGGCGTCTTCGAGTACATCAAGGCGTTCCAGGGCGGCGCCAAGGGCGGCAGCGACATCGTCTACGACCTCAAGGTCGACGGCGTGGGCCTGTCCACCACCGGCGGCGAGATCGACGACATCCAGGACAAGATCGACGCTGCCAAGAAGGACATCGTCGACGGCAAGATCACGGTTCCGGCCAAGCCGTAACCTGGGTAGGAACCATCGACCGAGGGCCCGAGTCCCGAGACCCGGGCCCTCGGGCATATCTGCCAGGCTCTAGGAGAAACCGAATGAGCGGCCGATGAACGCCGAGACGCCCGCCGTACAACTGGAGGGCATCACCAAGCGCTTCCCCGGCGTGGTGGCCAACCACGACATCTGCATCACCGTCCAACCCGGCACGGTGCACGCGATCGTCGGGGAGAACGGCGCCGGCAAGTCGACCCTGATGAAGATCCTGTACGGGATGCAGAAGCCGGACGAGGGCACCATCAAGGTCAACGGCCGGGAGGTGGCCTTCCGCACCCCGAGCGACGCCATCGACGCCGGCATCGGCATGGTGCACCAGCACTTCATGCTGGCCGACAACTTCACCGTGCTGGAGAACATCGTCCTGGGCGCCGAGCCGCGCAAGGCCGGCGTCATGCTCGACGCGGGCCGGGCGCGGGCGCGGATCAACCAGCTCGCCGAGAGCCACGGGCTGCGCGTCGACCCCGACCGGCTGGTCGAGGACCTCGGCGTCGGCGACCGCCAGCGCGTGGAGATCCTCAAGGTCCTCTACCGGGGCGCGCGCATCCTCATCCTCGACGAGCCGACCGCGGTCCTCGTGCCGCAGGAGGTCGAGGAGCTCTTCGAGAACCTGCGCGAGCTCACGGCCGGCGGCCTCACCGTCATCTTCATCTCCCACAAGCTCGACGAGGTGCTCAGCATCGCCGACGCGATCACCGTGATCCGGCGCGGCACCACCGTCGCCAGCGTCGACCCGGCCGACGTGACCGCCCGGCAGCTCGCCGAGCTCATGGTCGGCAGCGAGCTGCCCACGCCCGAGACGCGCGAGTCCACGGTGACCGACACGGTCGCGCTGCGCGTGTCCCACCTGACCCTGGAGGCCGACGGGCGGGCGCTCCTGGACGACGTGTCGTTCGACATCCGCAAGGGCGAGATCCTCGGCATCGCCGGGGTCGAGGGCAACGGCCAGTCCGAGCTCATCGAGGCCATCATGGGCATGCGCCCGGTGAGCGGCGCCGTCGAGCTCGCCGAGCAGGACATCTCCGCCTGGTCCACGCTCAGGCGGCGCGAGGCCGGCATCGGCTACATCCCGGAGGACCGCCACCGGCAGGGCCTGCTGCTGGAGGCGTCGCTCTGGGAGAACCGGGTGCTCGGCCACCAGACCAGGCGGCCGTCCCGCTCCGGCATCTGGATCAACCGGCGGGCCGCCAGGTCCGACACCCAGCGCATCGTCGACACGTACGACGTCCGCACGCCCGGCGTCGACACGCTGGCGCTCGCGCTGTCGGGCGGCAACCAGCAGAAGCTCATCGTCGGCCGCGAGATGAGCGGCGAGCCGAAGTTCCTCATCGCCGCCCACCCGACCCGCGGCGTCGACGTGGGCGCGCAGGCCGCCATCTGGGACCACCTGCGCGAGGCCCGCGCGGCCGGGCTGGCCGTGCTGCTCATCTCGGCGGACCTCGACGAGCTGATCGGGCTGTCCGACACGCTGCAGGTCATCTACCGGGGACGGCTCGTGGCCCGCCTCGACCCGTCCGACGTGACCCCGGAACGGCTGGGCGGATACATGACCGGCGCCATCACCGGCACGAAGGAGACGTGATGCCCGCAGGGCTCTATCGGGCATTGCTCACCGTGGCGGGCGCGATCATCGCCATCCTGGTGGCCATCGGCATCAGCAGCGTGGCGATCGTCGCGGCCGGGGCGAACCCCGGCGACGCGCTCGCCGCGTTCTTCGACTTCGGCGCGCGGGAAAGCTCGGTGTCCAACAGCATCGCCCGGATGCTGAACCGGGCCGTGCCGCTGTTCCTGGCCGGTCTGGCGGTGGCCGTCGGCTTCCGCATGAACCTCTTCAACATCGGCGTCGAGGGCCAGTACCGGATCGCGGCCGTCTGCGCCGCCTACGTCGGTTCGACGTTCGTGGCTCCCGCCCCGATCCAGATCACGGTGATCATCGTGGTGGCGGCGGCCGTCGGCGGCTTCTACGCGCTGATCCCGGCCGTGATGAAGGTGACCCGGGGGGTGAACGAGGTCATCTCCACGATCATGCTGAACTACATCGCGATCAACCTGGCGGCCTTCCTCGTCCGCGGCCCCTTCGCCGGCGAGCGCGCCAAGGGGCAGCTCACCACGACCACCCCGGTCCTGCCCGAGTCGGCCTGGTTCCCGAACATGAACTGGCTGCTGGAGGCGATCGGCCTGCCCGCGCCACGCGGCGGCGGCGTGTGGGGCTTCCTGCTCGTGGCCGTCGTCGTCGGCGTGGCCCTCTGGGTGGTGCTGGAGCGGACCAAGTTCGGCTTCGACGTCAAGGCCAGCGGCCTGAACCCGACGGCCGCGTTCGCCTCCGGCATCGGCCCGAAGCGCATGGTCATCTCCGCCATGGTGCTCTCCGGCGGCATCGCCGGACTGATCGGCCTGCCCGAGATCCTCGGCGACCAGCACGCCTTCGGCACCAACTTCACCCCCGGCCTCGGCTACCTCGGCATCGCGGTCGCGCTGCTGGGCCGTAACAGCCCCTGGGGCATCGCGGTGGCCGCGCTCCTGTTCGCCTTCCTGGACCGGGCCCAGGGGCCGCTGCAGTTCGCCGAGGTGCCGCCCTCCGTGATCACGATCATGCAGGGCACCATCGTGCTCCTCGTGGTCATCGCCAACGAGATCACCAGCAGGATCGCGCTGCGGCGCGAGGAACGGCGCGCGGCGCGAGAGCTCGGAAAGGTGAGCGCATGACCACCCTCGCCGGATCGAGCAGGATCCGCAAATACCACCTGGCGCTGATCGGCGTCGCGCTGCTGCTCATGCTGATGTCGCTGGTCCGGATCATCGCCGGGACCGACGACATCACCTCCTCCGGCGTGATCGGGGCGGCGCTGCTGTTCTCGGTGCCGATCGGGCTGGCCGGGCTCGGCGGCCTCTGGGCCGAGCGGGCGGGCGTGGTCAACATCGGCCTCGAAGGCATGATGGTGCTCGGCACCTGGTTCGCCGGCTGGGCCGGCTACCAGTGGGGTCCGGTGGCCGCGCTGCTGGCCGGGCTGATCGCGGGCGCGCTCGGCGGCCTGCTGCACGCCATCGCGACCGTCACGTTCGGCGTCGACCACATCATCAGCGGCGTCGCCATCAACCTGCTCGGGCCGGGCGTCACCCGCTTCCTGTCGGAGGTGCTCTACAAGGAGGGCTCCCCGGCCAACCAGGCGGGCGCCGGCATCACCACCTCGCCGCCGGTCTCGGGGGAGGCGTGGGAGTTCAGCCTGCCCCTGCTGTCCGACGGGCCCGACTGGCTGGGCTCGCTGGAGAAGACGCACTGGTTCCTGCTCTCCGACGTGGCCGGCATCCTGCGCGGGCTCACCCACGACGTCAACGTGCTGGTGATCCTGGCCGTGCTGATGCTGCCGCTGACGTTCTTCGTGCTCTGGCGCACCGCGTTCGGGCTGCGGCTGCGCTCGGCGGGCGAGAACCCGTGGGCGGCCGAGTCGCTGGGCGTGAACGTCCTGCGGATCAAGTATCTGGCCGTGGTCATCTCCGGCGCGTTCGCCGGGCTGGGCGGCGTGTTCCTGGTGTTCGTCAGCGACAAGTACGTCGAGGGGCAGTCGGCGGGCCGTGGCTTCATCGGCCTGGCCGCCATGATCTTCGGCAACTGGCGGCCGGGCGGGCTGGCCACGGGCGCGGCCCTGTTCGGCTACGCCGACGCCCTCCAGCTCCGCAGCCAGGGCGCGGTCACCTCGTTCCTGCTGTTCGGCGCGATCCTGCTGCTGATCTATCTGATCGTCAGGGCCCGCCGGATGCTGACGGCCGGGCAGTCCGCCCGCGAGTACACGACGATGGCGGCCGCCGCGGCCGGCATGGTCGTGCTGATCTGGCTGTGGCTGACTGTCGACAGGCTGCCGAACGAGTTCGTGTTCATCACGCCGCACGTGCTCACCCTGCTCGTGCTCCTGGTGGCGTCGCAGCGGCTGCGCATGCCCAAGGCCGACGGCGTGATCTATCGACGGGGGGAGCAGCATTGAGCATCGACTGGGAGGCGCTGCGCGCGGAGGCTGCGGAGGCCATGCGCCACGCCTACGCGCCCTACTCCAAGTTCCCCGTGGGCGCCGCCGCCCTGGTGGACGACGGGCGGATCGTCACGGGCTGCAACGTGGAGAACGCCTCCTACGGGGTGGGCCTGTGCGCGGAGTGCGGGCTGGTGTCGGCGCTCCAGGCGTCCGGCGGGGGCAGGCTGGTGGCCTTCACCTGCGTGGACGGCCACGGCGAGCTGCTCATGCCGTGCGGGCGCTGCCGGCAGCTCCTGTACGAGTTCGGCGGTGACGACCTGCTGGTCGAGACCGTCGACGGGCCGCTGCCGATGGCGCGGATCCTGCCGTACGCGTTCGGCCCCGTCGACCTGTCCAGGATGGCGTGATGGACGCGATTGAGGTCATCGTCGCCAAGCGCGACGGCGGCGAGCTGAGCGCGGCCCAGATCGACTGGGTGATCGACGCCTACGTGCGCGGCGAGGTCGCCGACGAGCAGATGTCGGCACTGGCCATGGCGATCCTGCTCAACGGCATGAACCGGCGCGAGATCGCCGGCTGGACGCAGGCCATGATCCGCTCCGGCGAGCGCATGGACTGGTCGGAGCTGGACCGGCCGACGGCCGACAAGCACTCCACGGGCGGCGTCGGCGACAAGATCACGCTGCCGCTGGCGCCGCTGGTCGCCGCCTGCGGCGCGTACGTCCCGCAGCTGTCGGGCCGCGGCCTCGGCCACACCGGCGGCACGCTGGACAAGCTGGAGTCGATCCCGGGCTGGCGGGCGTCGCTGTCCAACGACGAGATGCTCGGCGTGCTGCGCGCGGCCGGCGCGGTGATCTGCGCCGCCGGCTCCGGGCTGGCCCCCGCCGACAAGAAGCTGTACGCGCTGCGCGACGTCACCGGCACGGTCGAGTCCATCCCGCTGATCGCCTCGTCGATCATGTCGAAGAAGATCGCCGAGGGCACCGGGTCGCTGGTGCTCGACGTCAAGGTGGGCTCGGGCGCGTTCATGAAGACGCCGGAGCGGGCCCGCGAGCTGGCCGAGACCATGGTGGCGCTGGGCACCGACGCGGGCGTGCGCACGGTCGCGCTGCTGACCGCGATGGACCGGCCGCTGGGCCGGGCCGTGGGCAACGCCCTGGAGGTCGAGGAGTCGGTCGAGGTCCTGGCGGGCGGCGGGCCGTCCGACGTCGTGGAGCTGACCGTACGGCTGGCCAGGGAGATGCTGGAGGCCGCAGGGGTGTCGGGCAAGGACCCTGCCGACGCGCTGCGTGACGGGTCGGCCATGGACGCCTGGCGGACGATGGTCGGCGCCCAGGGCGGCGACCCGGACGCGCTGCTGCCGCGCGCGGCCGAGACGATGACGGTGGACGCCCCGGAGTCGGGGGTGCTCACCCGGCTCGACGCCTACGCGGTCGGGCTGGCGGCCTGGCGGCTCGGCGCGGGCCGGGCGCGCAAGGAGGACCCGGTGTCGGCGGGCGCGGGCATCACGCTGCACGCCAAGCCGGGCGACCTGGTCAGGGCGGGGCAGCCGCTGCTGACGCTGCACGCCGACGAGACGAGCCGCTTCGAGCGGGCGCTGGAGGCGCTGCGCGGCGGCTACGAGGTCGGACCGGCCGCGGGGGAGACCCTGCCGCTGATCATCGACCGGATCACCGCCTAGACGGACACCGCGGGCGCGTCGTCGAAGATCGAGGAGAGGACGGCGCGCTGGGTGGGGAGGGCTGCCGCGTGCCGGGCGCGGCCCTCCTCGGTGATGCACACGAACACGCCGCGCCGGTCGGAGTCGCACGCGCCGCGGCTGACGAGCGCGGACTTCTCCAGCCTGGCCACCACGCGCGAGAGCGCGCTCTGGCTCAGGTGGACCTCGTCGCACAGCTCCTGGATGCGCAGCTTTCTGTCGTGGTGGACCATCCGGTCGAGCACCTCGAACTCGCTGGGCCCCAGGCCGTGCTTGTCGCCCAGCTCCCGCTCCAGCATGCACATCGCCTTGGCGTGCTTCGCCAGGACGTAATGCCAGGTGCCGACCACGTGCGCCTCGTCCATGACGCGGAGATTACCACTAGGCGAAAAATCATGCAATGGAATTAAATGCGCTTGCATTAGATGCGAGTGCATGTAATCTTTCCGTCCATGTCCTCTTCCTCCACCCGGTGGAGCGCGCTCGCCGTGCTCTGCGCAGTGATCTTCCTTGACGCCCTGGACGTGTCGATGGTCGGCGTGGCGCTGCCCTCCATCCAGCACGAGCTGGGGCTCTCCACCTCTTCTCTGCAGTGGGTTGTCAGCGGCTACGTGCTCGGATACGGCGGTCTTCTTCTGCTCGGGGGCAGGACCGCCGATCTGCTGGGGCGGCGCAGGGTGTTCCTGGTCGCACTGGCGGTCTTCGCCGTGGCGTCGCTGCTGGGTGGCCTGGTGAACGACGGGGCGCTGCTCATCGCCGCCCGCTTCATCAAGGGCGTCGGCGCGGCCTTCACCGCCCCGGCCGCGTTGTCGATCATCACCACCACGTTCCCGGAAGGACCGCTGCGCAACAAGGCACTGAGCATCTTCACCGCCTGCGGCGCCAGCGGCTACTCGCTCGGCCTGGTGTTCTCCGGACTGCTCACCCAGCTCGACTGGCGCCTCACGATGCTGATGCCGGTGCCCGTCGCCGTCATCGCGCTGATCGCCGCGATCAAGGTGCTGCCGCGCAACGCCGAGGAGCGCGCCGACGGCGGCCACGACCTCATCGGCGCTGTGCTGATCACCGCCTCGATGCTGCTGCTCGTCTTCACCGTGGTCCAGGCGCCGGAAGCCGGCTGGTCCTCCGTCCGCACGATCGGCTCGCTGGTCGCCGTCGCCGCCCTGCTCGGCCTGTTCGTGCTCACCGAGCTCAGGCTCAAGCACCCGCTCGTCCGACTCGGCATCCTCCGCTCCGGGCCGCTCGTGCGGGCCAACCTCGGGCTCGTCGTCCTCATGGGCTCGTACGTGGCCTTCCAGTTCGTCGCCATGCAGTACTTCCAGAACCTGCTCGGCTGGTCCGCGCTCGGCACCGCGCTGGCGTTCCTGCCGGCGGGCCTGCTCGTGGCGGTCACCTCGACCAAGATGGGCGACTTCGCCGACCGGTTCGGCACCGGCAAGCTCATCGTCGTCGGCGCGGCCGCGCTGGCCGGCGGCTACGCGATGTTCCTCGGCATCTCCCGCACGCCCGGCCTCTTCACCCTGGTCATCCCCGGCATGCTGCTGCTCGGCATCGCGTTCGCGCTGTCGTTCCCGGCGCTCAACATCCAGGCCACCAACGGCGTCTCCGACGACGAGCAGGGCCTCGCCTCCGGGCTGCTCAACACCTCCGGCCAGGTCGGCGGCGCGATCGTGCTCGCCGTGGTGACCGCGGTGCTCACCTCCGGCGGCGGCGAGATCTCCATCGGCTCGCTGCGCGCGGCCATCCTCGTCTCCCTGGTGCTCGCCGTCGCCGGACTGGCCCTTTCGGCCGCCGGACTGCGCGACCGCAAGCGGGCCGCCGCCGTGCCCGAGGCGAAAGCGTACGAGGTGGTGTGACCCGGACATTCGCCTGACGTCGGCCCATGCCGATCCGTTATCGGTGCGAGCTTCGCGCGGCCGTCCCCGGGAATCTTGGTGGCATGAACGCGTCACCGGGATTGAGGGCGGCCGCGGCGTGTGTGTGCGGGCTGATGCTCGTGGCGTGCGGCGCGCGGGGCACGGGCACGGGCACAGGCACGGCCACCGTGGAGCCGCCGTCGAGCCAGGGGAGCTCGGCGACGGCCACGTCCGCCGCGGCCGACCTGCCGACCAGCACCTCCGAGGTGGCCGTCGACCGCGCCGGGGCCCAGCCCGCGCTCGTCACCGGGGTGCGCGCCGGGCGCCACGACGGGTTCGACCGGGTGGTCGTCGACTTCGCCGGCTCGCTGCCCGGCTACACCGCCCAGTGGGCCGACGAGCTCGTCCAGGACGGCTCCGGCACCCCCATCGACCTGGGCGGCGGGCTGGCCCTGCACCTGCTGCTCACCCCCGCCGACGCGCACACCGAGGACGGCACGCCCACCTGGACCGACGGGCCCGACGCCGGGTCGCTGGAGGCCGTCACCCGCATCGTCAAGACCGGCGACTTCGAAGGCCGCGTCGGCATCGCGCTGATCATGCCGGGGCGCACGGCGTTCCGCGTGAAGGAATACTCCGGGCCCAGCCGCCTGGTCGTGGACGTGCGACACTGACCTCGTGGTGAGAAAGATCGAAGGACCCACCCGGATCCCGGTGCCCGGCGGCAAGACCATCGACGAGCACGTCGGCCGCGTCAACAGCGGCGACGAGGCCGTCTCCATCGCGCACATGGTCGCCCCGCCCGGCTGGGACGAGCCCGCCCAGACGCCCGCCTTCACCGAATACACCGTCGTCCTGCGCGGCACCGTCCGCGTCGAGCACGACGGCGGCGTCACCGAGGTGACGGCCGGGCAGACGCTCGTGACCGAGCCGGGCGAGAAGATCCGCTACAGCACCGGCGACGAGGGCGCCGAATACATCGCGGTCTGTCTGCCCGCCTTCAGCCCCGAGTCCGTCAACCGCGACTCCTAGCCCCATATCATGGGCGGATGAGCCCCACGTACGAGGAGATCCGGCGCGCGCCCAAGGTGCTGCTGCACGACCATCTCGACGGTGGTCTCCGGGCTGAGACCATCGTGGAGCTGGCGCGCGAGAGCGGTTACGACCGGCTGCCGGCCGACGACCCTGACGAGCTGCGGCGCTGGTTCGAGGAGGCGGCCGACTCCGGGTCGCTGGAGCGCTACCTGGAGACGTTCGCCCACACCGTCGGCGTCATGCAGACCCGCGAGTCGCTGGTGCGGGTGGCCGCCGAGTGCGCGGCCGACCTGGCCGACGACGGCGTCGTCTACGCCGAGGTGCGCTTCGCGCCCGAGCAGCACACCACCCGCGGGCTGAGCCTCGACCAGGTCGTCCAGGCCGTCCTGGACGGGTTCCGGCAGGGCTCCGAAGGGCGCGGCATCCGCATCGGCACGCTGCTGACCGCGATGCGCCACCAGGCCCGCTCCATGGAGATCGCCGAGCTGGCCGTGCGCTACCGCGACGTGGGCGTGGCCGGGTTCGACATCGCCGGCGCCGAGGCGGGCTACCCGCCCACGCGCCACCTCGACGCGTTCGAATACCTCCAGCGGGAGAACGCGCACTTCACCATCCACGCCGGCGAGGCGTTCGGGCTGCCGTCGATCTGGCAGGCCATCCAGTGGTGCGGCGCCGACCGGCTCGGCCACGGAGTGCGCATCATCGACGACATCACCGTGGCCGGCGACGGCTCCGCCAAGCTCGGCAGGCTCGCCGCCTACGTGCGCGACAAGCGCATCCCGCTGGAGATGTGCCCCACCTCCAACCTGCAGACCGGGGCCGCCGACTCCATCGCCGAGCACCCGATCGGGCTGCTGCGCCGGCTCCACTTCCGGGTCACGGTCAACACCGACAACCGGCTGATGAGCTCCACGACCGTCTCGCGGGAGTTCGCCAAGCTGGTCGAGGCGTTCGACTACGGGTGGGACGACCTGCAGTGGTTCACGGTCAACGCGATGAAGTCCGCGTTCCTGCCGTTCGACGAGCGGCTGGCGCTGATCAACGGCGTGATCAAGCCCGGGTTCGCGCGGCTGAAGTGGCAGCCGTGAAAGAGGTCTTCCGGTCCAAGACCGCGTTCGTGCTCGGCTGGGTGTGGGTGGCGTTCGTCGCCTTCAACGTGTGGGACCTGACCGCCCGCTACAACGGCAAGGCGTCGATGGTGGCGCTGGCCGTGCTGGGCGTGCTCACCGCGCTCGTCTACGTCGTCGCCATCCGCCCCGCCACCGTGTTCACCGAGCAGGGGCTGGTCGGGCGCAACCCGCTGCGCACGACGGTGGTGCCGTGGGCGTCGGTGCGGGAGGTCACGGTCTCCCACTCGATCAACGTCGACCACGGCGAGGGCCGCGTGCTGCGGCTGTGGACCCCGATGAGCTCGGCCCGCGAGCGCGCCAGGGCCCAGCGCCGTGGCCAGGCGGTCAAGCAGCGCGGCCGGTTCAGGACCGAGCCGACGCTGACCAAGGGCGAGCAGGCCGCCGCCCAGGCGTTCTCCGGCAAGACGCACGCCGACTGGGTGGGCGAGCAGATCAGCGACCGCGCCGACAAGGCCAGGATCCGCAACGAGGAGCCCGGCCCCGCCCGCGCCACCTGGGCCTACGACTCGCTGGCGATCGGCGTCGTGGCCCTGGTGCTGGTGGTCGCCGCCCTGCTCGTGCCCTGACCGGCCGCGCTCACCGCCTGCGCCGGTTGACGAAGCGTTCCATGCCCGCCCGGGCGATCCCGGAGTCCTCGACCTGGCGGGCGGCCCGCGTCTCGGCGGCGAAGGCGCGCTCGACCTCCTCCAGCGACGGGCGCAGCAGCCTGAGGTGCACCTCGGTGGCCGTACCGGGCAGCGTCCAGCGGTGCACCAGGCCGATCGCCGTGTCGACCAGCGTGTCCGCCTCGACGACCTGGTCCAGCAGGCCGAGCGAGTGAGCCTCGGTGGCGCTCAGCCGCGCCGAGCCGAGCACCAGCCCCAGCGCCCGGCCGCCGACCAGGCGGCGCAGCAGATGGCTGGCGCCGTTGGAGATCGACAGCCCGATGTGGTTCTCCGGCAGGAAGAACTCGGCCGACGGCGTGCCCAGCCGGGCGTCGAAGCAGAGCGTCCACTCCGCCGCGCCGCCCACGGCCAGCCCGTTGACGGCCGCCACCACCGGCACCCTGGTCTCCAGCACGGCCCTGGTCAGGTCGTGGAAGAGCTCGACCTCGTCGATCAGCGACAGCCCGACGGCCTGGTCGATGTCCTCGCCCGCCGAGAACGCCCGCCCGGCGCCGGTGACGACGACGCCCCGGGCCGCCTTGCCATCACCGTGCTCGCGCACCGCCGCGGCGAGCTGCCGCCGCATGCCGGCGGTCAGCGCGTTGAGCTTCCCGGGCCGCTGGAGGGTGATCACCGCCACCTCGTCCCGTACGGTCACGTCGATCATGCTCGCTCCTTGTCCGACGGCAGGGTTACGCGGAACGCGCCCGTCCGCTGGTCGGGGCGCATCAGGTGGCGCTTCTCGATCCGCGCCGAAGGGGTCAGCCGGAAGCCGTCGACGAACTCGACGAACGCCGGCACCTTGAACGGGGCCAGCCGCCGCGCGGCGTGCTCGGCCACGCTCGCCGCGGTCGGCCCGCTCGCCTCATAGCCCGGCCTGAGCTGGACGAACGCCTTGGGCAGCTCGCCGAACAGCTCGTCCGGCACCGGCACCAGGGCGACGTTCAGCACCGCCGGGTGCTCGCCCAGCACCCGCTCGACCTCGGCGCAGGAGATGTTCTCGCCGCCCCGGCGCACCATGTCCTTCAGCCGCCCGGCGTGCCGGATCTGCCCGTCGGGATTGCGTACGCCCAGGTCGCCGGTGTGGTACCAGCCGCCGCGGAAGGCGTGCGCGGTGGCCTCCGGGTGGTTCCAGTAGCCGGTCATCATCGGCTCGCCGCGCACCAGGATCTCGCCCGTCTCCTCGTCGAGCGTGACCTCCTTGCCGGGCGGCGGCAGGCCCATCGAGCCGGTGCCGACCTGGTCGCGGGCGTCCGGGGCGGACAGCAGGTCCGGGCCGCTCTCGGTGGACCCGTACAGCTCCCGCCAGGGCGCGCCCCAGCGCTCCTCGAAGGCGGCGTGCAGGCGCGGGGCGATGCCCGAGCACAGCACGAGGCGCATCCTGTTGTGCCGGTCCAGCGGGTCGGGCGGCTGCTTGTACATGAGCATGGGCATCGTGCCCAGCACGTACGTGAGCGTCGCGCCGTGCTCGCGGGCCGAGCGCCAGAAGCCGGAGGCGGAGAAGCGGGGGAGGACGACCTGCGGGATGCCGCCCATCAGGCACAGCAGGGTCGTCCACTGGGGATCCATGTAGGAGTACGCCTGGGCGATCAGCATCACGTCGTCGTCGCGCAGGTCCACCAGGTCGGCGACGACCCGGGCGGTGCGTAACCAGTAGGCGTGGGTGAGCATGCAGGCTTTGGGAAAGCCGGTGGTCCCCGACGTGTACTGAAAATTCGCCACATCGTTCGGGCTGGGCGATATTTCGGGGGCAGGGTGGGAGCCGGCGAGCGCGTCCAGGGTGTGCGCCACATGGCCGGCGCGCGAGACGTGCCCGGCGTGCTCCGCGCTGGTCACGGTGGCGACGGCGCCCGAGTCGCGGAGCACGTGCTCCAGGTCGGCCGCCCGGTAGCGGACGTTGACCGGGACGGTGACGGCCCCGGCCTTGAGGACGGCCAGCCAGCTCAGCGGCCAGCCCGGGACGTTGTCCAGCATGACGGCGACCCGGTCGCCGGGCCGGACGCCGGTGGCGGCCAGGGCCCCGGCCAGGCGGTCGCTCTCCGCGTGCACCTGGGCGAAGCTCAGCGAGACGTCGGGGAAGCGGAGGAACTCGCGGTCACCGAAGCGGGCGGCGGCCCACCGGACCAGGGCGGGGACGGTGTCGGGAACATCGGAGCGACGGTCAGCCATGCGGCGGCTCCCAGGGGAAGTCGGGCAGCAGGGAGAAGTCGGGCAGCAGGGACAGTCCGGGTGCGCGGACGGCGGCCAGGCCGATCGCCACGAACTCGGCGCACACCTGCTCCAGCGTGGAGTCGCCGTCGGGGCGGTACCACTCGCCGGTGCCCGTGCACATCGACATCAGGGCCAGGCGGGTCAGCTTCTGGTCGGCGACCCGGAACACGCCCGCCGCGACGCCGTCGGCCAGCGCCTGCCGCCAGAAGTCCTCGTACGCGTCGCGGAGGGCGATGATCTCGTCGTGGGCGGCACCGCCGGGGGTGAGCGAGCGCAGTTCGCCGTCCATGACCCGGGTCGTCATGGGGTTGAGCGCGTGGATGGCGGTCAGTGAGCCGATGAGCAGCGCCAGCCGTTCGGCCGGGCCGCCGACGCCGGCCAGGAGGCGGCGGGTGGCGTCGATGAGGCCCCGGTGCCCGGCCTCCATCAGGTCGGCGAGCAGGGCTTCCTTGCTGGAAACGTGGTAGTAGACGCCGGCGTTGGTGAGGTTGACGGCCCTGGCCAGGTCCCTGACGCTCGTGGCGGCGTAGCCCTGCTCGGCGAACAGCCGCACGGCCGCCGCCCTGATCCGCAGGCCGGCATCGACATCCCGGGCAGTCTTCATGGGACCTACCGAACGTTCGGTTACGGTGATATTTCGCAGCATAACCTGTAGAGGTGGACTCTGACACCGTGTGAGGCCGTACATCTGGAGAGGTCATGTTCAGCATCGGAGACTTCGCCAGGCTCGGGCTCGTGTCGGTGCGCATGCTGCGGCACTACGACGCGATCGGGCTGCTGCGGCCCGCGCACGTGGACCCGGCCACCGGATACCGCTCCTACCAGGCCGCCCAGCTCGCGCGGCTCAACCGGCTCGTCGCGCTCAAGGACCTCGGCTTCACGCTGGAGCAGGTCAAGACGATCCTCGACGACAAGGTGAGCACCGAGGAGCTGCACGGGATGGTCCGGCTGCGCCGCGCCGAGCTGGAGGCGCGGATCAGCGCCGACCTGGCCAGGCTGCGCGGCGTCGAGTCGAGACTGCGCAGCATCGAGACCGAGGGCCGCATGGGGAGCGTCGAGGTCATCGTCAAGGAGGTGGCCCCGGTCCGGGTCGCCCAGCTCAGCGGTGTGGCCGCCAGTTACGGGCCCGAGCACGTCGGGCCCGTCATCCAGCCGCTCTACCAGGAGCTCTGCGACCGGCTGGAGGCCGCCGGGCTGCCGATCGCCGGCCCGGGCATCGCCCACTACCAGGCCCGCGAGGACGGGACGGTGCTGACGCACGCCGCCTTCCCCGTGGCGGCCTGGCCCGGCACGCACGACGGGCTCCAGGTCGTGGACCTGCCCCGGCTGCCGGCCGCGGCGACGGTCATCCATCATGGTTCGATGGACCAGGTCGGCACCACCTACCAGGAGCTGGCCCACTGGATCGAGGACAACGGCCACCGCGCGCTCGACCTGGGCCGCGAGGTCTACCTGCACTGCCCGGACGACCTGGCCGAGTGGGTGACGGAACTGCAGATCGGGATCGAACCACATGGACCTGGACGGCCACCGCGCTGAGCTGACCGGCTACTGCTACCGGATGCTCGGCTCGGTGTACGAGGCCGAGGACGCGGTGCAGGAGACGCTGGCCAAGGCGTGGCGCGGCCGTGACCGGTTCGACCCGCTCCGGGGGCCGCTGCGGGCATGGCTGTTCCGCATCGCCACGAACGTCTGCCTCGACATGCTGCGCGGCAGCCGGCGCCGGGCCCTCGCCGCCGGCCTGGGCCCGGCCGCCGAGCCGGGCACGACCCTGGGGGAGCCGCTGCCGATCGAGTCATGGGTCTACCCGGTGCCCGACCGGCTGCTGGACCCGGCCGAGCTGGCGGTGTCGCGGGAGAGCGTGCGGCTGGCGTTCGTGGCGGCGTTGCAGCACCTGCCGCCCCGGCAGCGGGCCGTGCTGATCCTGCGCGACGTGCTGGGCTGGTCGGCGGCCGAAGTGGCCGGCCTGCTCGGCGCCGGCGTCGCGGCGGTCAACAGCGCCCTCCAGCGCGCCCGCGCCGCGCTGCCCGTCACCGAGCCGGGTGACGACGCCGTGGACGAGAAGCTGCTCGCCCGCTACGTCGACGCCTTCGAGCGCTACGACGTCGAGACGCTGGTCGCGCTGCTGCACGAGGACGCCACCTCGTCGATGCCGCCGTTCGCCTGGTGGCTGCGCGGGCGCGAGGACGTCCGCCGGGTGCTGGCCGCCGCCGGGGCGCCCTGCGAGGGCTCGCGCCTGGTGCGCACCGCCGCCAACGGGCGGCCCGCGTACGGGCAGTATCTGGAGGGCCGGCCGTTCGCGCTCGTGCTCGTCGAGACGGCGGGCGGCCTGATCACCGGCATCACCACGTACCTGGACCCGGGGCTGTTCTCCTTCTTCGGACTCGCCGATGAGTTCCGGGGCGCCGATTCGTAGTAATGGGTGAAGGAGGAAAACATGCCAGAGATCATCGAGTGTCCCGAGCGTCACTACCTCGGGATCCGCAAGACCATCACCATGACGACCTTCCACCTGGTCGCCGACCGGATCGGCGAGCTGTACGGCCGGCTGGCCGAGCGGGGCACGCCGCCCGCCGGCGGGCCGTTCTTCCGCTACCTGGTCATCGACCTGGACGGCGACCTGGTGGTGGAGGCCGGGGTGCCGGTGCACGAGCCGGTGGCGGGCGAGGGCGAGTTCGTCGCCGGGGTGCTCCCGGCGGGCCGTTACGTCCGGACCACCCACGTCGGCCACCCCGACAGCCTCATGGCCGTCACCGGCGAGCTGCTCGACTGGGCGCGTGAGCGGGGGCTGCGCTTCGCCATGAGCGAGGAGCCGGACGGCGAGCACTGGGACAGCCGCCTGGAGCTCTACCACACGAACCCGGAGGAGCAGCCCGACATGAACAAGTGGGAGACCGAGCTGCAGTTCAAACTGGCCTGACGGCTTCCAGACCCTAGGCCGCAAAATTCTCTTTGCAAAATTTGCTTTGCGGTCTAGGGTGACGGCATGGACGACGTGTGCCGCCGTTACGCCCTCGTCAGCTTTCTCACCTGGCTGCCCGCCGGGCTGATGATCGCGCCGCTGGTGCTGCTCATGCTGGACCGGGGCCTGACCATCGTGCAGGTCGGCGTGGTCATGACCGTCTACTCGCTGGTCATCGCCGGGCTGGAGCTGCCCACCGGCGGGCTGGCCGACGTGGTGGGGCGCCGGGTGGTGCTCGCCGCCTCCGCCGCCTGCACCGCCCTGGCGCTGGTGCTGCTCGCGGTGGCGGGCACCTGGTGGGCGTTCACGGTGGCCGGCGCGGTGCTGGGAGTGGCGCGGGCGCTGTCCAGCGGGCCCGCGGAGGCGTGGTTCGTGGACACGCTGCACGCCGTCGAGGGGCCCGGCGCCGACCTGCGGCCTGGCCTGTCTCGGGGGCACGTCATGGAGGACGTCGCGCTCGGCGTCGGCGTGCTGGCGGGCGGCTTCCTCCCGCTCGCAGCCGAAGCCGCCGGGATGGACAGCGGCATGGGGGCCGGCGTGGGGACCGGCATGGCGGGGGCCGGGTGGCTTGACCCGCTGGCGTTGCCCGCGCTGCTCGGGGCGGTCGCCGCGCTGGTGTGGCTGGTGGTCGTGCTGATCGCCATGCCGGAGCCGCCCCGGCCGCCTGCCTCGGTGGCGGTGGTGCTGCGCGGCGTGCCGGTCACGGTGGCAGCCGGGGTGCGGGTCGCGGTGCATGACGGGCCGCTGCGGCGGCTGGTGCTGGTCGCGGCGGTGGTCGGGATGGCGCTCACCTGCATCGAGCTGCTGGTGCCCGGCCACCTGGCCGAGCTCACCGGCTCGGGCGAAGGGGGAGCCACCGCCTACGCGATCGTGTCCGCCCTGGGCTTCGCCGGCAGCGCCCTGGGCAGCGCCCTCGCTCCTACCCTGGCCCGCCACCTCACCCCCACCCGCCCAGCTACGACCGCCCTCCCCCCAACGACCGCCCTCCCCGCTACGGCCCCCGATCCCGCTACGGCAGCCGACGTCGCTACGGCCCCCGGCCCCGTTACGGCGGCCCACTGCCCTGCGGGCGGTCCTGCCTCTGCGACTGCCGACCCCGCTACTGCGGTCCAGAGGGGCACGGAGGCTGGGGACGGCACGGCAGCCCAGGACAGCGCGGCCACCCGGAGCGCCGAACTGGACGGGGACGGTGGGGCTGCTCGGGGCGGAGCGGCTCCGGACGCTGGGGAAACCCGGGAGGGTGAGCCCGCCGGGAAGGGCGGCGCGGCACCGGAGGGCGGGACTGTCCGGGGCGAGGACATGGTGCGGGGGACGGTGCAGGGGTCGGTGCGGGGGTCGGTGCGGGGGGCGGTGGGTGGGTTGCTGGTTGCGGCGGTCGCGCTGGGTGGGCTGGGCGGGGCGGCGGCCGTCGGTATGGGGGGAGTGGCGGGGGTGGTGCTGGCGGGTGTGCCCTACGTGGGGTTCTTCGTGGGGTTGGGAGCGTACGGCGTGCTCAGGGCGGAGCTGGCTCACCATCGAGTCGGCTCGGACGAGCGGGCCACCGTGGCCTCGGCCTCGTCGTTGGCCGGGTCCGGGGGCGCGGCTCTGGCGAATCTGACGCTGGCGCCGCTGGCCATGAGCCTCGGGGCCGGGGCGGCGTGGTGGGTGGTGGCGGCTGTGGTGCTGGCCGCTGCCGCGGGGTTCGCCCGGCTGCCTGAGCGGGCGCCGAAGGCGTGAGCATGGGAGCCCGGGAGGGGGCGTTCACCAGTGCCGGTGCACGGCGCACGTTCAGCCGGGAGGTCAGCTTGGTGGCGCGCCGGACCCGCTCGGCCATCGCCAGGAACTCGGGGCTGTGGACGCGTATCAGCCGGTCACCGGGCATGGCCCACCTCCTCGTGCGTCGCAGCGGCCCAGGACGGCAGCCAGGCGGGCTCGGGCGGCCCCGGCAGGCTCGCGAGGTGGGCGATGATCCCGTGCAGTCCGGGGTGCGGATTGGCCCGGGGGAGGATGAGCGAGAGCGGATACACGAGGGCCGGGCCGGCGATGGGGATGCGGCGCAGGTCGTGGCCCGCCGGCCACACGTACCGGTCGCGCACCCCGACGAGGGTGGCCACGTCGGCGGAGTCGGCGAGGGCGTCGAGCAGCACCTCGTCGCCGAAGTGCGGGCCCGCCGCGTCGATCCGCAGGTCGAACGCGGTGGCGAGCTCGTCGTAGAACTCCGACCACTCGCTGCGCGGCGCGATGCCGGGCATCCAGATCCGGTGCTTGCGCAGTTGCGCCGGCGTGAGCCGGCGGGCGGCGGCGAGCGGGTGGCGCGGGCCGGTGAGGAGCTGCAGCGGTGAGGAGAACGCGTGGATCATGCGCAGGTCGCGCGGCAGCGCGGCCGGGTCGGTGACGGTGCGGAACGAGGCGTCCACCTCGCCGGCCTCGACGGCGGCGGCGGCCGCGCGCGGGTCGTCGACCCGGAGCGTCACCACGTCGAGGTCGGTCCCGGGGCGGGCGCGCCAGTAGTCGTGCAGGACGACGGCCTGCGCGCTGCGCCTGCCGAGGACGTCGATCCGCAGGGCGCGCGAGCCCGGCCTGACCGCGGCGACGGCGCGGTCGATCCCGGCGACGACGCCGCGCGCGTGCGGGAGGAACGCCTGGCCGTCGAGCGTCAGCTCGACCCCGCGCGGGGTGCGGGCGAACAGCCGGACCCCCAGCTCGCGCTCCAGGGCGGCGATCCGTTTGGAGACCGCCTGCTGGCTCACGCCCAGCTCGTCGGCGGCCTGCTGCACCTGCCCGAGCTCGGCCGCCCGGACGAACGATCGCCATGCCTCGGTGTCCACGCGGACACCCTAGGGGCGCACAACCGATGGTTGTGTCCGGCTGTGCACCGGTTGTGCGCGCCCCGGGGTCAGAGGCCCAGCGCCTCCGCCACGTCGGTCTTCAGCGCGGCGAGGTCGCGGTCGGCCTCGGCGCGGGCCTCGGCGACCTCGCCGGTCACCGGGACCACCACCTCCAGGTAGCACTTGAGCTTCGGCTCGGTGCCCGACGGGCGGACCACCACGCGGGCGTCGCCCGACAGCGTGAACCGGAGCCCGTCCGTCGGCGGCAGCCCGCCGTCGCCCCGGCTCAGGTCGTCGACCCGCGTCACCGTACGGCCACCGAGCTCGGACGGGGGCGCGGCGCGCAGGCGGGACATGGCGCCGGCGATCAGCGACAGGTCGTCCACCCGGACGGAGAGCTGCGAGGTGGCGTGCAGCCCGTAGCGGCGGGCCTGGTCGTCGAGCAGGTCCAGCAGGGTACGGCCGGCGCGCTTGGCCTCGGCGGCCACGGCGGCGACGGTGAGGGCGGCGCCGATGCCGTCCTTGTCGCGCACCGGCAGCCCCTCGGCCGAGCCGACGCTGTAGCCGATCGCCTCCTCGTAGCCGAAGACCAGGCCGGGACCCGCCTTGATGATCCACTTGAAGCCCGTCAGCGTCTCGCCGTAGCGGACGCCGTGGGCGTGGGCGATCTTGGACAGCAGGGTCGAGGAGACGATCGTGGTCGCCACCATGCGGTCGCCGGTGGTGTGGGTGATGACGTGCTCGGCGAGCAGGCCGCCCACCTCGTCGCCGGTCAGCATGCGGAACGCGCCGTCGCCGAGCGGCACGGCCACGGCGCAGCGGTCGGCGTCGGGGTCGTTGGCCAGCACCAGGTCGGAGCCCAGCTTGCGGGCCAGGGCGACGGCCAGGTCCATCGCGCCCGGCTCCTCCGGGTTGGGGAACGCCACGGTGGGGAAGTCCGGGTCGGGGTTGCGCTGCTCCTCGACGGCCATCGGGGTCTCGAACCCGGCCGCGAGGAAGGCGCCGGTCAGCGTGGCGGAGCCGACGCCGTGCAGCGGCGTGTAGGCCACGCGCAGGTCGCGGGCGTCGCCGAGCGGCAGCGCGACGACCGCGTCGATGTAGTCGTCGACGATGGAGTCGCCCAGCTCCGTCAGCGAGCCGGGGCCGTGCAGCGGCAGCTCGTCCACCGGGCCGACGGCGTCGATGGCGGCGGAGATCTCGCTGTCGATCGGCGGCACGATCTGGGAGCCGTCGCCCCAGTAGACCTTGTAGCCGTTGTCGCGCGGCGGGTTGTGGCTGGCGGTGACGGTGACGCCGGCGTCGGCGTCGAGGTGGCGCACGGCGAAGGCGAGCACCGGCGTGGGCAGCGGGCCGGGCAGCAGCGAGGCGTGCAGCCCGGCGCCGGTGAGCACGGCCGCCGTGTCGCGGGCGAACACGTCGGACTTGTGGCGGGCGTCGTAGCCGATCACCACGTGCTTGCCGGGGCCGAGCACCCGGGCGAGCCCGGCGGCGGCGCGCATGACCGTGACCCGGTTCATCCGGTTGGGGCCGGCGCCGAGCTCGCCGCGCAGCCCGGCGGTGCCGAACTCCAGCTTGGCGTCGAACCGGTCGCGCAGGGCCGCGGTGTCGCCGCGCTCCAGCAGGGCCGACAGCTCGGCGCGCGTGTCGGGGTCGGGGTCCTGCGCCAGCCAGGCGCGGGCCCGGTCGGTGAGGCTCACAGCCGGTCGACCACCTTGGCCAGCAGCTCGCCCATCCGGGTGGCGGTGGCGCGGCCGACCTCCAGGACCTCCTCGTGGTCGAGCGGGTCGCCCGCCAGCCCGGCCCCGGGGTTGGTGACGAGGGAGACGCCGAGCACGTCCAGCCCGGCCTCGCGGGCCGCGATGGCCTCCAGCACGGTGGACATGCCGATCATGTCGCCGCCCAGCGTGCGCAGCATGCGGATCTCGGCGGGCGTCTCGTAGGTGGGGCCGCGGAAGGCCACGTAGACGCCCTCGTCGAGGCTCGGGTCGATCTCGCGGACCAGCTCGCGCAGCCGCTTGGAGTAGACCTCGGTCAGGTCGAGGAACGTGGTGCCGGTGATCGGGTTGACGCCGGTCAGGTTGATGTGGTCGCTGATCAGGACGGGGTCGCCGACCTTCTGCGTCTCGGGCCGCAGCCCGCCGGCCGCGTTGGTCAGCACGACCGTGCGCACCCCGGCCGCCGCGGCGGTGCGCACGCCGTGGACGACGGAGTCGACGCCGCGGCCCTCGTACAGGTGGCTGCGGCCGAGGAAGACCAGCGCGTGGCGGCCGCCGTCGGTGCGGATGACGCGGATCTTGCCGCCGTGCCCGGCCACGGCGGGCGCCGAGAAGCCGGGCAGGTCGGTGAACGGGATCTCGGCGACCGTCGCGCCGATCGCGTCGGCGGCCGGCACCCAGCCGGAGCCCATCACGAGGGCCACGTCGAAGGTGTCGAGACCAGCCGCGGCCTTCAGCGCCGCGGCGGCCTCCCCGGCCAGGGTGTACGGGTCGTTAGTCACCCTTAGTAGTTTAGGAGGAGCCTGTCCAGGACCCGCACCCCGAACTGCAGGGCCTCGACCGGGACCCGCTCGTCCACGCCGTGGAACATCGAGGCGAAGTCCATGTCCGCGGGCAGCCGCAGCGGCACGAACCCGAACCCGCGCACCCCCAGGTCGGCGAAGAAGGTCTTGTTGTCGGTGCCGCCCGACATGCAGTAGGGCACCGCGCGGGCGGTCGGGTCCTCGGCCTTGAGCGCCTCGATCATCGACTCGACCAGGGCGCCGTCGAACGTGGTCTCCAGCGCGATGTCGTGGTGCACGAACTCGCGGCGCACCTTCGGCCCGATGAGCGTGTCGATGGTCTTGAAGAAGTCGTCCTCGTGGCCCGGCAGGAAGCGCCCGTCGACCACGGCGGTGGCCTGGCCGGGGATGACGTTCGACTTGTAGCCGGCGTCGAGCTGGGTCGGGTTGGCGGTGTGGTTGAGCGTGGCGCCGACGAACCGGACGAGCGGCCCGATCTTGTCCAGGATGGGCGCCGGGTCCGTCTCGTCGAACGGCAGCCCGAACGCGTCGGCGACCTCGGTGAGGAAGCGGCGCACGGTCGGCGTGAGGGTGATCGGCCAGTCGTGGGCGCCGATCCTGGCCACGGCCTTGGCGATCTCGGTGACCGCGTTGTCGGAGTTGAGCATGGAGCCGTGGCCAGCGGTGCCGTCGGCGATCAGCTTCATCCAGGCCAGGCCCTTCTGGGCGGTCTCGATGAGGTAGAGCCGCAGCGACGGGTCGACCTCCAGCGAGTAGCCGCCGACCTCGCTGATCGCCTCGGTGACGCCCTCGAACAGCTCGGGGTGGTGCTTCGTCAGGTGCTTGGCGCCGTAGACGCCGCCGGCCTCCTCGTCGGCGACCCAGGCGAACACCAGGTCGCGGCGCGGCCTGCGGCCCTCGCGCTTGAGCTGGCGCAGCACGGCCAGCATCATCGCGTCCATGTCCTTCATGTCGACCGCGCCCCGGCCCCAGATGTAGCCGTCGCGCACCTCGCCGGCGAACGGGTCGACGGTCCAGTCGGCCGCGTTGGCGGGGACCACGTCGAGGTGGCCGTGCACGAGCAGGGCCGGGAGCGACGGGTCCGAGCCCTCGACGCGGGTGATCACGTTGCCCCGGCCGGGGGCGCTCTCGATGTAGGTGGCCTCGACGCCGACCTCGGCCAGCCTCGCCATCACCACCTCGGCCGCGGCCCGCTCGCCGGGGCCGGAGCCGTCCCCGTAGTTGCTGCTGTCGACGCGGATGAGCTCCACGCAGAGGTCGGCTACCTCGTGCTCGGCAGGGGTCATGGTGTTCTCTCCAAGGTGAGCAGGCCGGACTTGTGCAGATGCCCGCGCTTGTAGGCGCGGGTTATGAGAGTGACATTGACGTCGGTGACCTCGTCGAGCAACCCGACGACGCCCGACAGGAACCGGTACAGGTCGGCCTCGTGCGCGGTGGCGACCTGGACGATCAGCGCGTGCGTCCCGGTGGTGGCGGCGCAGTAGCGCACGTTGGGGTGCGCGGCCAGCGTCTGCCCGACCCGGTCCAGCCCGTACGGGCGGACCTTGAGCCAGAGCTGGGCCTCGACGGCCAGGCCGATCAGCGCGGGCTCGACCTCGGCCCGGGGGAGCAGCACCCGCCGTTCGAGCAGGGAGGCGACGCGGCGCCTGGCGGTGGGCACGGACAGGTCGAGCCGTTCGGCGATCGTGGTGAACGCGATCCGCCCGTCGGCGGCCAGCAGTTCGGCGATCTCCTGCTCCAGCGGGGACAGGCCGTCCTCGTCGGGCAGGCACTCGGCGGGCGGCGGGGGCCGCAGCTCGGCGACCTCCTGCTCGGTGAGGTAGGGCGCGTGCCATTCGGCGACGGTGCGGAAGGTGTGCAGGACGACCTGGGTCTGCGTCTGGGCGACGCCGTCGATGGCGCTGATCTGCGCGGACAGGATGTCGTGCAGGTCCTCGCGGGAGGGGGCGACGAGCTCGCTGCCGACGTCGGTGGCGCCGGTCAGGGAGTAGACGGACCGGGTGTCGGGCCGGGCGGCGAGGGCTTCGGCGACCTTGCGCGCCATTCCGGGGCGCACCTGGGCGTGCAGGTGGACGGGACGGCCGTGACCCGAGCGCAGGTCGTCGTAGATGGCGGTGACGCGCACCACGCCCTCGGCCAGGAGCCGTTGCAGGCGGCGGGCGACGGTCCGTTCGTGCTCGCCGATCGCCCGGCCGATCTCGCCCCAGGGGGCGCGGGGGCTGACCTGGAGTGCGGCGATCAGCCGCCGGTCGAGAACATCCACAGAGAGCCTTATCTGTGTCGGGTTCGTAAATATATGGCGAGATATTTGACTGTTTCGGTCGTCCGAATGCACAGTAGGCCATCTCCGCTCTGTTCAGCAAAGGAGCCCACGTGGCGACCTCCCCCCTTGCCTCTTCGCCCATCGGCATTCCGAAGAGCCGCGTCCGCCAGTTGTTCGCCGCCAGCGTCGGCAACGTCGTCGAGTGGTACGACTGGTACGCGTACTCGTTCCTGGCGGTGTACTTCTCGCAACAGATCTTCCCCGACAGCGGCAACCCCCTGGTCCCGGTGCTCAGCGCGTTCGCCGTGTTCGCGGTCGGCTTCTTCATGCGCCCGCTGGGCGGCCTGCTGGTGGGCGCGTTCGCCGACCGGTTCGGCCGCAAGGCGGCGATGACGTTCACGATCATCCTGATGGGCGTCGGTTCGCTGATCCTCGCCGTGACGCCCACGTACGCGCAGGCCGGGGTGCTCGCGCCGATCATCCTCACGCTGGCGCGGCTGATCCAGGGCCTGTCGGTGGGCGGCGAGTTCGCCGCCGCCACCACGTTCCTCGTCGAGTCGGCGCCCTCCGGCCGCCGCGGCCTGTTCTCCAGCTTCCAGTACGTGAGCACCACCATCGGCCAGCTCCTCGCCTCCGGCCTGGCCGCGCTGCTCGCCACGCTGCTCGCCGAACCGGCCATGGACTCCTACGGCTGGCGCATCCCGTTCCTGTTCGGCGCGCTGATCAGCCTCGTCGGCCTGTGGATCCGCAAGGGCGCCGAGGAGACCAGCACCGTCGCCACCGACATCCAGGAAGGCCGGGCCGAGCGGCCCAAGCTCTTCGAGTTCCTGGTGCGCTACCCGAGCAAGGCCGCGCTCATCGTCGGCATCACGATCGCCGGCACCGTCGCCTACTACACGTGGACCACGTTCCTGCCGACCTACGCCCAGCAGAACGTGAACTTCGACAAGGCCGACTCGCTCACCGTGGGCACGATCTCGCTGGTCTTCTTCATGGTGCTGCAGCCGCTGCTCGGCATGCTGTCGGACAAGATCGGGCGCAAGCCGATGCTGATCACCTTCGGCCTCGGGTTCACGATCCTGCCGGTGCCGCTGCTCGGCCTGCTGACCGACGCGTTCGCCAGCCTGCTGGTCATCCAGCTCATCGGCATGGTCTTCCTCGGCTGCTTCACCTCGATCTCGGCCGCGGTGAACTCCGAGCTGTTCCCGACCCGGGTCCGGGCGGCCGGCGCGGGCTTCCCGTACTCGCTGACCGTGGCGATCTTCGGCGGCACGGCGCCGCTGATCGGCACCGCGATGAAGGACGCCGACGCCTCCTACCTGTTCCCCTGGTACATGTCCGCGCTCGCGCTGATCTCCACGCTGGTGTACGTGTTCGCGCTGAAGGAGACGAAGGACCAGCCGCTCAGCTAGGCGAGCTCTTGCAGGGCCGGCCGCGCAGCTCTTTGACGTAGTCGTCGGGCGCGCCGGCCCGCTCGGCGGCGTCGGCCAGCACGCCGAGGTAGCGCGCCGACGGCAGGCCGCCCTCGTAGCCGTCGAGCACGTAGACCCAGGCCACGACCTCGCCGTCGAGCGTCTGCACCCGCAGCCGCACCTTGTGGAACAGGCCCCGCGAGGCGCCCTCCCACTGGTCGAGCGAGGTCTCGTCGAACTCCGGCACGTCATAGAGGACGACGAAGACGTGGTCCTCCGGGTCCTCCACGATGGTGGCGATCGCGCCTTCCCAGCCGAAGATCTCCCCGCCGAAGGTCAGACGCCAGCCGGGCAGCCAGCCCACGCCCCGCACCGGGGAGTGAGGGGCGCGCATGGCCATCTGCTCCGGGTCCATGTTGCTGCCGTAGGCGGCGTAAACAGGCACAGCAGCCAAGAGTAGCGCGCGGTGGCCCGCCCCGTTCGTCAGCAGCTCAGGCGATGCGGGACAATGGGAACGTGACGAGGATTGCGATCATCGGTGGCGGACCAGGCGGCTACGAGGCGGCGCTGGTGGCCGCGCAACTAGGCGCGCAAGTCACGATGGTCGAGCAGGACGGCCCCGGCGGCGCCTGCGTGCTGACCGACTGCGTGCCCTCCAAGACGCTGATCGCCACCTCCGTCCGCAAGCAGGCGCTGCTCGACGCGCCGTCGCTGGGCGTCGCCTTCACCGGCGGCGCCGACGGCGACATCGGCGCGGCGCACGTCGACCTGCCGCTGGTCAACAAGCGCGTCAAGGAGCTCGCCCAGGCGCAGTCGGCCGACATCGCCACCCGCGTCCAGGCCGAGGGCGTCGAGATCATCAAGGCCCGGGGCCGGCTCGTCGACCCGCAGGTGGTCAAGGCCGGCGACCGCACCATCCGCGCCGACGTGGTCCTGATCGCCACCGGCGCGACCCCGCGCATCCTGCCGGGCGCCGAGCCCGACGGCGAGCGCATCCTCAACTGGCGCCAGCTCTACGACCTCGACAAGCTGCCCGAGCACCTGATCGTCATCGGGTCCGGCGTCACCGGGGCCGAGTTCGCCGGCGCCTACCGCTCGCTCGGGGCCGAGGTCACGCTGGTCTCCAGCCGCGACCGCATGATGCCCAACGAGGACGCCGACGGCGCCGAGGTGCTCGAAGAGGTCTACCGCCGCCGCGGCATGAACGTCATGGGCCGCACCCGCGCCTCCTCCGTCAAGCGCACCGCCGACGGCGTCGTCGTCACCCTGGAGGACGGCCGCACCGCCGAGGGCTCCCACGCGCTCATGACCGTCGGCATGGTGCCCAACACCGGCGGCATCGGCCTGGAGGAGGCCGGCGTCCAGCTCGACCGGGGCGGGTTCGTCAAGGTCGACAAGGTCTCGCGCACCTCCGCGCCCGGCGTCTACGCGGCCGGCGACTGCACCGGCGTGCTCATGCTCGCCTCCGTCGCAGCCATGCAGGGCCGCATCGCCGTGTGGCACGCGCTCGGCGAGGCCGTGCAGCCGCTCCGGCTGGCCACGGTGGCCTCCAACATCTTCACCGACCCGGAGATCGCCGCCGTCGGCGTCGCCCAGCGGGCGATCGAAGCCGGTGAGATCGAGGCGAACGTGGTCAAGCTGCCGCTGGCGACCAACGCGCGGGCCAAGATGTCGGGCTTCAACGACGGCTTCATCAAGCTGTTCTGCCGCCCGCACACCGGCATCGTGCTCGGCGGCGTCGTCGTGGCGCCCCGGGCCTCGGAGCTGATCCTGGCCGTGTCGGTGGCGGTGCAGCAGCGCCTGACGGTCGGGCAGCTCGCCCACACGTTCGCCGTCTACCCGTCGCTGTCGGGCTCGATCACCGAGGCGGCCCGCCGGCTCATGCAGCCCGAGGCGTCCATCGGCATCTGACCCCCGGCCCCCGAAGCCTGGATGAATGACGCCATAGGGGGGAATGTCCAGGTCACAGTCTCTGCGCAGGCAGGGGCGGAAGACTTCGGGGGGAGTCATGACTTATCAGAGCAGGCCCGTGACGGGCTGGGTGGGCTGGGTGTGGTTCGCCGGCCTTCTGATGATCATGTCGGGGGTGTTCAACATCATCGGCGGGCTGTCGGCGGTCATCAACGACGACGTCTACGTGCGCACGCCGCTGCGGCTGCTGCTGTTCGACGTGTCCACCTGGGGATGGCTGCACCTGCTCTTCGGCATCGTGCTGTTCTTCGCCGGGCTGGCGGTGACCGTCGGGCAGACGTGGGCCCGGGTGGTCGCCGTGGTGCTGGTCATGCTGAACGCGATGACCCAGCTCACCTGGATCGGCGTGAACCCGTGGTGGTCGCTGGCCGTCATCGCGGTCGACGTGCTGGTCATCTACGCGCTGATCGTGCACGGCCGCGAGGCCAAGGAGATCTGACCTCCGGGTTCACGGCCGTCGTAAGGCGCCCTGAAGGGAAGCGTAAGCGGCGTCCGGCAGACTTCAGGTGTCACAAGGAAACGCGACACGGACCTGGAGAACAGCCATCATGCGCAAGCTCATCAGCTCGACCTACATGTCCCTCGACGGCGCCATCGAGGACCCCTCCTTCACCATGCCGTACTTCGACGAGGAGGCCGGCGCGCTCGCCGGTGAGCAGACCGCGGCGGCCGACGCGCTGCTCATGGGCCGGCGCACCTACGAGGGCTTCGCCGCGACGTGGCCCGAGCGGGACGAGAACGACCCGGAGACGGGCGCCGCCTACTTCAACAACGTCAAGAAGTACGTGGCCTCGACCACCCTCACCGACCCGGCCTGGAAGAACACCGAGGTGCTGCAGGGCGACCTGGTCGAGGCGGTCACCGCGCTGAAGGCCCAGGAGGGCGGCGACATCCTCATGTACGGCTACGGCGAGGTCACCCACGCCCTGGTCAAGGCCGGGCTGGTGGACGAGGTCCGGCTCTGGATCCACCCGGTGTTCGAGGGCGGGCCGTCGCTGTCCGCGCCGCTGAGCGACGTCCGCACGACGTTCGAGCTGATCGACGCCAAGGTGATGAAGAGCGGCGTGATCGTCGCCACCTACCGGCCGGTCGCCAAGTAGCGTTTCAGCACCCCGGCCAGCGGCCGCTCGGCCAGCACGTGGATCGCGTACGCGACCAGGCCCATCAGCGCGATCGTGCCGCCCAGCAGGACGTACGGCGGCACGCGGTCGCCGAGCCCGGTGAAGATCACGAAGCCGACGTGCGCGTGGACGAGGTAGAGCGGGTACGTCAGCGCGCCCGGCACGGCGAACCAGGGGCGGCCCAGCGGCCGGGTGACGCGCAGCGCGATCAGCGTCATCACCACGAAGATCGCGACGATGACGGTCACCACGACGACCGGCGCGATCTCCGTGCCGTAGCGTTCGCCGACCTTGCCGGCGAAGGCGACGCCCCGGTGGAGCGCGTTGCCCAGGCAGAGCCCGATGATCAGGCCGAGCTGCGGCGTCAGGCCGTCGCGGTAGACCAGGCACAGGGCCATGCCGGCGATGAAGTAGTGCGCGAACTCCGACTGCACCACCAGGTCGGCGACCGGGGGCAGCACGCCGGCCTGCACCAGGAACGTGAGCGCCAGCCAGCCCCACAGCATCACGGTCACCCGGCCCCGCGTCACGCCGAACCAGGTCAGGGCGAGGATGAGCGCGTAGAACCTGATCTCGGCCCACAGCGTCCAGTAGACGACGTCGACGTTCGGGATGTCGGGCAGGGCGTTGAACATCGTCAGGTTGGCGGCGTACTGGACGAACGTGACGGGGAACTGCCCCTGGGAGAGGGTCGCCGAGACGACGGCGGTGATCGTGACGGCGACCCAGTAGGCGGGGTAGAGGCGGACGATCCGCGACACCAGGAACGCCCGGGGCCCGCGGTCCCAGGCGTTGAGCAGCACCACGAAGCCGCTGATCATGAAGAACAGGTCCACGCCCAGGTAGCCGTACCTGGCGACCTCGCCGGCGGCGGGGAAGGAGAGCGGGCTGTCGCCGCTCTCCGGGCCGGAGAAGACGTAGTGGTAGACGACCACCGCGACGGCCGCGCTGATGCGCAGCGCGTCGATCTCGTACAGCCGGTCACGCCTGGCCTGCTCACGGTGGAGACGGTGACGTCCGTGACCGGCGGCCGGGTGGTTCGTGAGGGGCACGATGACCTCGTGGGGACGGGCGTGGGACGCCGGGTGGGCTGCCGGTGATCAAGCACACCAGCCGGCGCCCCCACGGGTCTTTCCCGCACGCGCCCGGAACCGGGGTACAGCAGGTGGTAAGGCCGCCGGGCAGCCCGCACCACCGAGGTCGTCGTGTGCCTGGTCAGGCCCCCTGCGGCGAGCAGAGCTGGGCGCGTAGCGTGCGGGTGGCCCAGCGCTCCCAGCGCTCGCGCGGCCAGCCGCGCTCGCGCACGAGCAGCAGGTAAAGCTCCGGGCTGAGCAGCGCGTAGAGCACGTCGGCGGCCTCGTCCGCGGGCACGTCCGCCCGCGCTCCCGGCTTGCCGGTCAGCGCCTCGGCCGCCTTCCGGTGGACGGCGTGGCGGGGGTTCGCCACGCCGGGCCAGAGGGCGGCGACCTCCGGGTCGCTCGCGACCGCCCCGGCGAGGACCTTGCCGATCGGGGCGACCCGCTCCAGGATCGAGGTGGTGCCGGTGACGTAGGCGGCCAGCAGGTCATCGGCGGTGGCGGCGGCCAGCGCCTCGGTGAACCACGGCCGGTCCATCGTGGCCACGGGCTCGTCGTCGCCCGCGATCGTCACGTCGACCAGCTCTTTCAGCAGGGTGCGCTTGTTGCCGAAGACGAAGTAGATCGTCTGCACCGCGACCCCGGCCAGGGCCGCGACGTCCTGGAGGTTCGTCGCGCCGTAGCCGTCCCGCGCGAACAGCTCCAGGGCGGCCTCCAGGATGCGCCGGCGCGTCTCCTGCGCCTTCTGCGTCCGCTTGCTCACGCGCTTGACATCGCTCATGGCTAGAGTTTATCTCTAGATTCAGTCACTAGAAGTCAACTCTAGAGAGAAGGTCCAGCCATGCCGGTCATCGCTGTCACCCGATTCCAGGCCGATCCCGCCGACGCCGAGCGGCTCCGGGCCCGGCACGCCGACCTCGTCGCCGCCACCCGGGCGGTCGTCCCCGGGCTCACCGAGGCACGCCTCGGCCGGCTCGACGACGGGACGTGGGTCGGCGTCTGGCGCTGGGAGTCCGCCGACAGCCTGCGGGCCGCCCGCGAGGCGGTGCCCAGCACCCCCGAGGCCGTCGCCGGCTTCGCGCTCACCCGCGACGTCACGGCGGAGGTGATCGAAATCCTGGACGAGCACTGACCCGTCCGGCCCCGCGCCCGGCGGGGGCGCGGTCAGAGGGCTGACAGGCTCGCGGCCAGGTATTCGCCCAGCTCTTCGATCCGGGTGTCAGGCAGCCGGCTGGACGGCCCGGAGATCCCGGCCGCGCCGATCAGGTTGCCCCGGATGCGGGCGGGCACCGCCACGCACCGCACTCCGTCGAAAGTCTCGTCCCGATCCACGGCGTAACCGGCCTTGCGCGACTCCTCCACGCGGCGCCGCAGCTCGGCCGGGGTCTTCGAGGCCCATTCGGTCCCGCTGGCGTACGACAGCCGGGCCAGGTGGGCGTCGAGGTTGTCGGGATCGAGCGCCGACAGGTAGGCCTTGCCGAGCGCCGAGCAGTGGATCGGCCGCGTGGTGCCCAGCTGCTCGGAGACGGCCACCATGTGCCGGGTCGGGAAGAACGACAGGTAGACCATCATGTCGTTGGCCGAGACCGCGAGCATGGTGGCGTCGCCGCACTCGTCGCGGACCGCCGCCAGGACGGGGTCGATGATCTGGCTCCAGTCGGTCTCCGGAGCCCGGACCAGGCCGTAGAACTTCGCGGGGACGGTCGCGTACCGCTTGGTCGCCGGGCTGCGCGCGATGTAGCCGGTGGCGACGAGCTCGGCGAGCAGCCGCAGCGCGGTGCTGCGGTTGACGTCCAGCTCGCGGGCCAGCTCGGCGGCGGTGAGGGGCTGGGCACCTGTCCGGAGCGCAGCGCGGTGAGCGCGTCGTTCGCGGCGGACAGCGGCCATCGGGCGATCCGGGGAAGCTGGATGCGGCCCGCCGCGGCCAGCGTGATGATCGATTCGAGGTCCTCGCGGCGGCCCGACCTGACACCGCGGATCTCGGCCTCCTTGCGGGAGACGATCGCGAAGTCCACGTCGGGCACCCGCGCGTACCCGGCGAGCACGTAGGCGCCGTGCGGCGCGAGGGCGTGCAGGCCGGCCATGAGGACCGAGGGCGCGCCGGTGCAGTCGATGACCGCGTCCACGGGCGCGACGGCGGCCTCGACCGAGTCCACGACGTCGTGGCCGATGGCCCGCAGGGCTTCGCGCCGCAACGGGTTGGGCTCGACCGCCTGCACGGGGACGCCGTGCACCCGCAGCAGCTCGGCGCAGAGGTGGCCGATCGGGCCGGCGCCGAGGACGAGCACGCGGCCCGGTTCGCGGGCGAGCGTGACGCGGACGCTGTTGGCGGCGGTCGCCCCGCCGTCGACCAGGTGGCCATCCAGCGCCGGGCCGCCGAGGCCGGGGTGCACTTCATGGTCGCCGAGAACTCCCGCTACATCGCCGCCTACCAGACCGTGCACCGGCTGCTCCAGGAAGGCGCGATCGGCGAGGTCATCCACGCCAGGACCTACCTGCGCTCCAACGAGAAGGCCCACCTGTCGATGCCCGGCTACTGGCGCACCCAGTACGCCCTCGGCGGCGGCCTCGTCATGGACACCGGCGCCCACTCGTTCTACCTGCTCAAGTGGCTGCTCGGCGAGTTCGACGAGCTGACCGGCATCTCCAAGAAGGTCTTCCCGCTCGACAACGAGATCGAGGACACCGCCGAGGTGTACGGCCGGATGCGCAGCGGCGCCCACTTCTCCTGCGGGTTCACCTCGGTGTCGGAGGTCCCCCACAGCGAGCGCCTGGAGCTGTACGGCACCGAAGGCGGCATCCTCGTCGACCAGATGTCCGAGCCCGTGGTCAAGCTCTTCCGCGGCCAGCACGACTACAAGGGCGAGGCCGTCGACGGCGTCCCGTTCGGCCCCGACGCCTGGCATCCGGGCGGCTGGCACTACGAGTCCGTCCTCACCGAGGTCACCGACTACGTGCGCTCGCTGGTGGAGCGCCGCGCCCCGCTGATCGACTCCGGCGACACCGTCTACGCCATGCGGATCGTGGAGGCCGCCTACGAGTCCATCCAGTCGGGCAAGACCGTCAGCCTCCCGGCGGACCTGTGACCTCCCTCCCCACCCACCCCTGAATCTGGAACCCTCATGCGACTCATGCGTATCGGCGACCAGGGCGCGGAGCGTCCGGTCGTCGCCATCGACACCGACACCTACGTCGACGTGTCCGACGTCGTCACCGACTTCGACGGGACCTTCCTCGCCACCGGCACCACCGGCCTCGCCACGCTCGCGGCCACCGTCGCCGAGCGGGCCGCCGCCGGGGACGTCCGGCGGTTCGCCGGCGAGCGCGTGGGCGCGCCGATCGCCCGGCCCCACCAGATCCTCTGCGTCGGCCTCAACTACGCCGACCACGCCGCGGAGTCCGGCAAGGAGCCGCCGCAGGAGCCGATCATCTTCACCAAGGCCCCGAACACCCTCGTCGGGCCCGACGACGACGTGCGCATCCCGCGCGGCTCCACGGCCACCGACTGGGAGGTCGAGCTCGGCGTCGTCATCGGCAAGCGGGCCCGCTACCTCGACAGCGACGACGAGGCCCGCGCCTCGATCGCCGGCTACGTCCTGGTCAACGACGTCAGCGAGCGTGACTTCCAGCTCAACCGCGGCGGCCAGTGGGTCAAGGGCAAGTCCGCCGAGACGTTCAACCCGTGCGGGCCGTGGCTGCTCACGGCGGACGAGGCGGGCGACGTCAGCGGCCTGGGCATGTGGCTGGACGTCAACGGCGTCCGGCGGCAGACCGGCTCGACGGCGGACATGCTCTTCGACCCCGTCCACGTGGTCCGCTACCTGAGCCAGTTCATGGTCCTCGAACCCGGCGACCTCATCAACACGGGGACCCCGGCGGGCGTCGGCCTGGGCTTCGACCCGCCGGTCTACCTGCGGCCCGGCGACCGCATGGAGCTCGGCATCGACGGCCTCGGCCGCCAGACCCAGGCCGTCGTCGCCGCCCCCTGACCCCGTCCCCAGGAGCGGGCCTCATGTCTGCTCCTGGAGGCGGCGCCTGGTGAAGTGGGCGCGGCAGTGGGCGCAGCAGAAGCCGTACGTGGTCCCGTCGATCTCGGTGACGACGGCCTCCCCGGCCGGTACGCGGGCGCCGCAGACCGGGTCGACGAACATGCCCTCCGGCGCCTCCTCGGGGCGCCGGGACTTCGCCCGGTCGATCAGGTCCAGCACATCGGTGGAGCGGCGGACCTTCCCGGCGAATCCGTAACCGCCGTCGGGCACCCCGATCACGTGGACCAGCGCACGCGGCTCCCGGAAGAGGCGGTCCGGGTCGCCCTCCGCCTCACCCAGCCTGCGGGTGATCTCCCGTACGAGGTGCTCGCCGATCTCCTTGGCCCAGGCGGCGACGTACACGTTGACGACGTAGCAGGGCGGATCCGCCCGCGGCGCCGGCGCCTCGTGGACGACGACGTCGCTGAGCGACTCGTACAGCCTGATCACGCCGGGATCGGCGCCGGGATCGCTGTCGTCGCCGGTGAGGATCTTGCGCGAGGTCAGCTGCCCGGCGAGGCGGCGGCGCTCGTCCGGGCCGAAGACCCCGCTGGGCACGAAGAGTTCGATGAACAGCATGGGAGCCTCGATTCCGCCGGTGCCCGGCGGTGGGTTCGGATGCGGGCGTGCCCGAGCATGCCGAGGCGTCCTGTCATCGGACGTGCAGATTCCTGTCAGCCCGGCACGCCGGTCACGCCCGCGTACGTGCCCCGGCGCGCCCGGCCGGTCGTCTCGTACTCCAGGAGCAGCAGCCCGCTCGGCGTGGCCTCGTGGTGGACCAGGCGCAGTCCCGACGTGGCGTCGTCCCGGGCCCCGGGGCCGCCGGCCAGGAGGCGGCGGCCGGTCCTGAGCACGGTGGGCGCGACCACCAGGCGCAGCGCGTCGACCAGGCCCGCCGACAGCAGCGCGTCGCCCAGGCGGGCGCTGCCGTGAATCTGGAGCTCCCGGCCGGGACGGGCCTTGAGCTCGGCGACCGTCCGTACGGGATCGCCCCTGAGCACGGTCGTGGGGTGCCAGGCGCCCTCGGCGAGGGTGCTGGACACGACGTACTTCGGCAGCGTGTTCATGCGCTCGGCGAACGGGTCGCCCGGGTCGGTGATCTTCGGCCAGTCGCGGGCGAACGCCTCGTACGTACGCCGTCCGAGCAGCAGCCCGTCGGCCAGATCGAGCCGGTCGGAGGTGTAGCGGACGAACGCCGCGTCGAGATGGGGCACCAGCCAGCCGCCGAGGGCGAAACCGTCGCTGGTGTCCTCGTCGGGGGAGCCTGGCCCCTGGCTGACGCCGTCGAGCGTGACGAACTCCGTCAGGACGAGCCTCATCGCGGCCCCCCTGCCTCGGCGAAGCCCGCCAGCTGGGCCGTGACCGTGCCCCAGCCGTCGGCGAAGCCGAGCTTCTCGTGCAGGGCGCGGGCCTCGGGGTCGCGGTGGCGGACGAGCAGCCGGTAGGCCGTGCCCTCGGGATGGTCGCCGAACGTGATCGTGGCCGTCATCGGGATCGGGTCGGGGTTCGCCGGGCGCCAGGTGCTGTCGATCGCGTTGGTGAACACGATCCGCTCGAACTCGTCCACGGCCAGGAAGCAGGCGTCGAGATGCGGGACGAACTCGGCCCCGTCCTCGCTCAGCCGCGTCACGAACGCCCCTCCGGGCCGCACGTCCAGCCGGTGCACCCGGCAGCGGGCCGGAGCCGGGACCCACCACTGCTCAAGCTGGGACGGGTCGGTCCACGCCCGCCACACGGTCGCGCGCGGGGCGCGGATGACCCGCTCCAGGGCGAGGTCGAGATCGGGGTCGAGCTTCATCGGAGGTCCTCCTCTTGGTCGGTCTGGTCTGCTTGGTCCCGCACGAACCGTTCGAGGCGGTCGGTGTGCTCCTCCCAGATCCGGCGCTGCTCGGCGAGCCAGTCGTCGAGGAGGGAGAGCTGCCCGCGATTGAGCACGCAGGTGCGCACCCGGCCGGACTTGACCGTGCTGATCAGGCCGTTCGCCTCGAGTGTGCGGATGTGCTTCATGAACGAGGGGAGGGTCATCGGGAACGCGGCGGCGAGGTCGCCGACGCTCGCGGGCCCGCGCCCCAGCCGCCGGACGACGGCGCGCCGGGTCGGGTCGGCGAGCGCTACGAGCACCCCGTCCAACTGGGCCGAATACTGTGCCACACGGCTAAGTATTGTCCTGGTTCAATGGTTAGCGCAAGGGCTAAGTGTTGTGGCCGTCGTCCGGTTTGCCGGGTCACGCCGGAGAGTGGTCAGGGCGTTCTGGCCGCGGGGCTCCGTGGCGGAACCTGGCCTTCTTCATCTGGTTGCCGCAGTAGTTCATCGAGCACCAGCGCCGGCTGCGGCCCTGGCTCGTGTCGACATACAGGCCGCCGCAGTCCGGGTTCTCGCAGGTCTTGACCCGGCCGCGCTCCTCGCCGCCGAGGATGACGACCGCGTCGGCGGCGACCAGGCCGAGGCTCGCCTCGACGTGGTTGTCGGCGTCGCTGAGCCAGCGCATCCCCGTGCGCGTGAGCGCCGGGTAGGCCCGTGCCTCGCGGGCGAGGGTGTTGAGCAGGGTCAGGTCGGCCCGCTGGATCGTGGCTCCCTGGGCGACGTCGGTGCCGGCGCGGTGGATGGCCTCGCGCAGCCGCCGGGCCAGGGCCAGGTCCGACGGGGTGGCCCGGTGGCTGCTCAGCCGCAGGTCGTTCGCGGCGAGCCAGTCGTCCAGGCGCCCGGGGTCGGGAAGGCGCTCGACCGGCACGCCGCCGCGGTCGCTGAGCGTGGCGGTGAACCGGAACGCCAGGCGCTCGTTGTCCAGCCGGAACGCGGGCTCGCGCTTCCCCGTCGACGTGCTCATGGAACCACCTTAGCCGGTTCGCGCTCCTGTCGTCGGCGTGCTCCTGGAACTACCTGAGCCGGTTCGCGATTTCCCCCGCCGGCGTGCTTTTGGAACTGCCTGAGCCAGTTCCACAAACGGCCGGAACCTGTAGTGTGGAACCGATTGAGATGGTTCCATTCGGGAAGGTGATGGAGATGGCCGATGTGACAGTGGTGGGCACGGGAGGCATGGGCGCGGCGATCGCCCGCAACCTCATCGGGGCCGGGCACCGGGTGGCGGTGTGGAACCGCGACCGGCGCAGGACGGCCCCGCTGGTCGAGGCGGGCGCCGTCGAGGTGGGACATCCGGGGGAGCTGTTCCTCTCCTCGCCCGTGGTGTTCTCGGTGCTCGCCGACGACGCGGCCGTACGCGAGGTGTTCCTCGACAGCGGCGCGCTGGAGGCGGCACCGGCGGGCGCGGTCCACGTGAACCTCGCCACGATCAGCCCCGCCCTCGCCGAGGACGCCGCCGGGCGGCACGCCGAGCACGGCGTCGGGTACGTGGCGGCGCCGATGTTCGGCGGGGTCGCGGTCGCCGAGGCCGCCAGGCTCAACGTCGTCACCGCGGGCGACCCCGCCCTGATCGACCGGGTGCGGCCGCTGCTGGACGCGATCAGCGCCCGCGTGTGGCAGGTCGGGACCGAGCCGAGGCAGGCGAACGTGGTCAAGGTCGCCGGCCAGGTGCTGATCGCCTCGGCGATCCAGTCGCTGTCCGAGGCGGTGGCGATCGCCGAACGGGGCGGGGTGGATGCCGCGACCGTGGTGGACCTGTTCACCGCCACGATCACGCCCGGTCCCGTTTACACGAACTACGGCCGGCTCATCGCCGCCGGGACGTTCCAGCCGGCCGGGTTCACCCCGGTGCTCGGCCGCAAGGACGTCGACCTCGCCCGCGCCCAGGCCGCCGCCACGGGGTTGCGCCTGCCGGTCGGCGACCTGCTCTCGGCGCTCCTGACCGAGGCGATCGAGGCCGGGCACGAGCGGGACGACTGGGCCTCGCTGGCCGACGTGCAACGCCACCGCGACCTGCCCGAGCCTGCCGCCGCCCGCTGACCACACGGCCGGGCCGGGGTCCTTCGGGTCCTTCGGGGGTCCTTGGGGTTTTCCCGGCCCTCCGGTCCACCCGGCCCTCCGGTCCACCCGGCCCTCCGGTCCACCCGGCCCTCCGGTCCACCCGGCCCTCCGGTCCACCCGGTCCTCCGGTCCACCCGGTCCTCCGGTCCACCCGGTCCTCCGGTTCTCCCGGCCCTTCGGGTCTTTCCGGTCTTCCCGGCCCTTGGGTCTTTCGGGTCCTTCGGTCGCCGGGCACTTGACCGGCGAACTCCCGCTGAGGCCCGCCGAGGGACCCCGCCCGCGCCGGAGGCTGACGATGACGCGGGCCGGAGCCTGCCACCAGCAGGACCGAGACCCCCGGCTGGGGCCTGCGGCTTGGGTGTCTACGGCCGGGGATCTACGGCTGGAGGTTGCGCTGGTACCAGGTGCCGGTCTTGCCGCTGAGGTCGCCCGGTCCGGCCGGGCCGACCGGGACGAACCCGGCCTTGGTCAACACCCTCTGGGACGCGACGTTGTCGTGCGAGCTGGCCGCCCGCAGCGTGCGCAGCCCGTGCCGGGTTGCGGCGATCCGGCACAGCTCCCGGACGGTCGCGGTCGCCACGCCGCGACCTGCGACCTGCTGTGCGACCCGATAGCCGAGTGTGGCGGTGCCGTCCTCGAAGTCGTACAGATTGAACCGGCCCAGCACCGGGCCGTCATCGGCGACGAGCACGTAGAAGGCGCTGATGCCGGCCTCCTGCTCGGCCAGCAAGGCGCTGTGCCGGTCGGCGAACCGGTCGAAGTACTCGTCGCCGCGATCCGGGACCGACAGGGCGAACCAGGCGCGGTTCGCCAGCTCGAAGGCCAGGACCGCCGAGGCGTGATCGGCATGCAACTGCTCCAGCTCGGGCACCGCCCAACCCTACCCAGACCGTGCGGTACCAGCCCTGGTCCCCGCATGTGCCGGTACGCCCCGGACGCGGCTCACACCGCAGGCAGGGACGGGTCGGGGGTCCAGGGGGTCGGTGCGGTGATGGACCACCGTTCGTGGTCGCGCCAGGCGCCGTCGATGTAAAGGTATTCGGGGGACAGCCCTTCATAACGGAAGCCCAGACGCTGAGCGAGGGCCAGGGACGCCTTGTTGCCCGGCTGGATGTTGGCCTCCAGCCGGTGCAGCCGCAGCTCGGTGAAGGCGTACCGCAGCGCCGCCTTGAGCCCTTCGGTCATGTACCCCTTCCCGGCGTACGGAACAAAGGCCGCATACCCAAGGGACGCGCCCTGGTAGCGGCCCCGGATGATCGAGTTGATGTTGACCATGCCGGCCGTCTCCCCGTTCTCCCGGACGCGGATCAGGAGGCCCAGGTTCGTGCCGTCATCGAAGCGGCGCATCCACGCCTGGAAGTCCTCGGGGGTGGCGGGCAACTGCATGTAGGGCCCGTGCAGCTCGGCGCTGGCCTGCACGAGGGAGCAGAGCTCGTCCTGATCGGAGAGAGTGAGCGGGCGCAATTCCACCCGTGATGGCATTTCGGACATGTGGCAACGTTAGGGCGTGCCCGGGGGTTTCCGCTCCCGGTTGTGCACCCCTTCTGGCCATCCCCCCTCGCCCTGGTGACCGGACCTCGCGCTTCCGGTGCTGCGCTTCGGCCACGCGCTCCCTGTGCGGTGCCTTCCACCCCGGCCCCCCGGCCCTCGGTCCCCGGCCTCCGGTGTCGGGCCTCCGGTTCCCGGCCCTCAGCTTCCCGTCCCCGGTTCGGCCCTTAGTCTGGCCGTGGTCCGGCCCCCACCCGCCTTACGCCCTGGTCCCGCGTCTTCCGGCCGAGTGCCGCGACCTCCCGGCCCGCCCCCGCCTCCGACCGTGTCCCGGGCCCGGCCCCCAGCCCGCCTGCCTCTAGCCCGCCCCGCCTCCAGCTCGCACCTGCGGCTTGCGTCTCCACGGTCAAGCGCCCTCCGCCCGGCACTCCCTACCGCCCAACTTCCCGCCCCGCGCAACCCCCGGGGGTGCAGGGGGCCGGGAGGCCCCTTGCCAGGGGGTGTGGGGGGCTGGGCCCCCACTGAGAGGAGTCCGAGCAGGCGAACGCGCGGAGCGCGCCACGGGCGAGGCCCTTGCCCTACGCCCACGGGCGAAGCGCCCCCGCCAAGGGCCCGGACCCTTGTCCTGAGCCGAGTTGGGATGGGGAGTAAACGAATTACCCGTTGACCTTTGTTGGTATGGACAGCAAACTAATTCAGGAGTTTCGCACCCCTTGAAGGAGCATCCATGCCCTATCGCCCGCCCCTGGTCGCGCATGAGTACTTCGTGGCCGACCCGCCCGAGCTGCCGGTCCGCGCGCACGGCGAGGGAGGGCTGTCCGCGTTGACCGCCGCCGAGCTGGTGGCCGCCGACGGCGCGGGGGTGATGCTGAAGGCGGTCACCACGGCAGAGGAGACGCTGGTCGTGCAGGTGGGCGTGGCCGGTGAGGGCGTGATCCGGGTACGGCTGAGCGAGGACGCCGATGCCCGGCCCCGGTCGGAGCGGGCGATCGCGCTGGTGCGGCCGGGCACGTTCGCGGGGGCGCGGGCGGAGAGCACGGCCGACGGGCGGATCGTGGTGGACGCGGGGTCGCTGCGGGCGGAGATCCGGTTGGCGCCGTGGGAGCTGCGGTTCACGGATGCCGCCGGGGTCACGCTGGTCGAGCAGGACCGGGGCCATGTGGACATCAGCGGACGGATGCGGACGCTGCCGTTCGGGCGGTCGTCGGCGGGCGGCGGGCCGGTGGCCTATCACGAGAGTTTCGTCGCCGCGCCCGATGAGGCGTTCGCCGGGTTCGGGGAGTCGTTCGCGCGGCTGGACAAGCGCGGGCAGCGGCCGGTGATGTGGAACTTCGACGCGTTCGGCGCCGAGTCGCAGCGCGCCTACAAGAACGTGCCGCTCTATCTGTCGAGCCGGGGCTACGGGGTGCTGGTGGACAGCGGCGCGCCGACGGAGTTCGACGTGTGCCAGTCGACGCACAGCGCCGTGCAGATCGTGGTGCCGGACGACGTGCTGGACTACTACGTGATCGCCGGGCCGACGCCGCCGGAGGTGCTGGAGCGCTACGACCGGCTGACGTGCCGGCCGGAGCTGCCGCCGAAGTGGGCGTTCGGCACCTGGATCTCCTCGGGCTTCTGCGTCGACAGCCAGGAGCGGGTGCTGGCCAGGGCGCGGACGATCCGGGAGCGCGGGATCCCGTGTGATGTGCTGCATCTGGACACCTACTGGCAGGCCGACGGGCACTGGTCGGATCTGCGCTGGGACCCGGTGAACTTCCCGGATCCGGCGGCGATGCTGGCGGAGCTGGACGGGATGGGGTTCAAGGTCTGTCTGTGGATGAACCCGTACATCTCCCACCTGAGCCCCGCGTTCGCAGAAGCCGCTAACGCGGGATATTTCCTGAAAAATGGGGCGGGGGAGGCGTACGTCGCCGACACCTGGCACGGATCGTTCCCCGCCTGCGGCATCCTCGACCTGACCCGCCCCGCCGCGAAACGCTGGTTCCAGGACCGGCTCCGGGCGCTGCTGCGCCAGGGCGTGCAGGCGTTCAAGACGGACTTCGCCGAGGGTGTGCCCGCCGACGCCGTCGCCTACAACGGCATGACCGGCACCGACCTGCACAACGTCTACACGCTGCTGTTCAACGACGCGGTCGCCGAGGTGACCCGGGAGGTGCACGGGCACGGCCTGGTGTGGGCGCGCTCGTCGTTCCTGGGCGGGCAGCGGCACAGCGCCCAGTGGAGCGGCGACACGTACACGAGCTATGCCGCGATGGGCAGCACGATCCGGGGCGGGCTGGCGCACGGGCTGTCCGGGGTGCCGTTCTGGAGCCATGACGCCGGCGGGTTCACCGGGAGGCCGAGCGACGACCTGTTCGTGCGGTGGACGCAGTTCGGCGCGCTGTCGCCGCTGGTGCGGCTGCACGGCACGACGACGCGGGAGCCGTGGGAGTTCCCGGCCGTCGAGGAGCAGGCGGTCGACGCGCTGAGGCTGCGCTACCGGCTGATGCCGTACCTCTACTCGGCGGCCGTCGAGGCGGCGCGGACGGGAGCGCCGATGATGCGCGCGCTCTGCGTGGACCACCCGAAGGACCCGGTCGCCTGGCAGGCCGATCTGGAGTACCTGCTGGGGCGGGACCTGCTGGTCGCGCCGATGACCTCGCCCGGCGGCACGCGGGACGTCTACCTGCCGGATGGAGAGTGGGTGGACTACTGGACCGGCGAGACGCACGGCGGCAGGCGGTACGTGCGCGTGACGAAGCCGCTGGAGCAGATCCCGCTGTACGTGCGGCGCGGCGCGCTCGTCCCGATCGCCGAACCGGGCGAGACCGTGACGACGCCGGACACGATCACGCTGGTCGCCTTCGGGGGCGGCGACTGCCGGATGCGGATCCACGACACCGACGGCGAGACCGCCGTCGTGGCCACCCGGGACGGCGACACGCTGCGCGTGACCGTCACCGGGCCGAAACGGGTCGCCGCCGTCGAGTTCGCCCCGGTGGCGGGCGCTCCCGGCAGGGCCGTCATCACCCAGGAGGGACCATGATCAGGAAGACTGGCGTGGCGGCGCTGGTGGCCGTGACGCTCGCGCTGTCGGCGTGCGGTGGTGGCGGCGGTGAGCCGGCGGCCGACCCGGGTCAGCCGCGCGTGCTCAAGCTCTGGCACTACGAGGCCGCCGAGAGCGCGATGGGCAAGGCGTGGGCCGAGGCGATCAAGAAGTTCGAGGCCACGCACCCGGGCGTCAAGGTGCGGTTCGAGGAGAAGAGCTTCGAGCAGATCCAGAAGACGGCGAGCATGGTGCTCAACTCCGACGAGGCGCCCGACCTCATGGAGTACAACAAGGGCAACGCCACCGCCGGCCTGCTGTCCAAGCAGGGCCTCATCGCCGACATGAGCGAGGAGGTGACCAAGCGCGGCTGGGACAAGCTGCTGCCGGGCGGCCTGGCGACCACGGCCCGCTACGACGACCGGGGCGTGATGGGCTCCGGCAACTGGTACGGGCTGCCCAACTACGGCGAGTTCGTGATGGTCTACTACAACAAGGACCTGTTCGAGAAGCACAAGGTCGAGGTCCCGGCGACGTACGAGGAGTTCACGGCCGCGCTGGACGCCTTCGTCAAGGCCGGCGTGACCCCGGTGTCGCTGGCGGGCGCCGAGTACCCGGCCCAGCAGATCGTCTACCAGCTCGCCCTCAGCAAGGCGGACCGCGCCTGGGTCGACGCGTACCAGTCCTACCAGGGCAAGGTCGACTTCCAGGGCCCGGAGCTCACGTACGGGGCGACGACGTTCGCCGACTGGGTGAAGAAGGGGTACGTCGACGAGAAGGCGTCCGGGCTGAAGGCCGAGGACATGGGCGTGGCGTTCATGAAGGGCGACTTCCCGATCATGATCAGCGGGAGCTGGTGGTACGGCCGGGTCGCCGAGGAGGCCAAGGGGTTCGAGTGGGGCCACTTCCTGTTCCCCGGCTCGACGATGGCGCCCGGCTCCAGCGGCAACCTGTGGGTGGTGCCGGAGAAGTCGGCGAACAAGGACCTGGCCTACGACTTCATCGACATCACGATGAGCAAGGAGATCCAGAACCTGCTCGGCAACTCGGGCGGCGTCCCGGTCGCGGCCGACCCGGCGGCGATCACCGACCCGAAGAGCAAGGAGCTCATCGAGACGTTCAACAAGCTGACGGCGGCCGACGGGCTGGCCTTCTACCCCGACTGGCCCGCGCCCGGCTACTACGACGTCCTGGTCGCCGGCACGCAGCAGCTCATCAACGGCGCCAAGTCGCCGGCCGAGGTGCTGACCGAGATCGCCGGGCCGTACGAGGACAACCTCGCCGACCTCGGCAACTGAATGAGAAGGAGAGGCTACTGGCCCTACCTGGCGCCCAGCCTGCTGCTGTTCCTGGGCGTCATCGTGGTGCCGTTCCTGATGAACCTGGGCGTGAGCTTCACCCGCTGGTCGGGGGTGGGCACGCCCAGGTGGGTCGGCCTGGACAACTACGCCAGGCTGCTGGAGGACGAGCGCTTCTGGCTCTCGTTCCGGAACAACGTCGCGCTCATCGTGGCCATGGCGATCGTGCCCACGGTGATCGGCCTGGTGCTGGCCGCCGCGCTGTTCGACTACGTCGGCAAGCGGTTCGGGACGCGGACGGCGGCGGCGCTGCGGGCCATGTACTACCTGCCGCAGGTGCTGCCGGTCGCGGTGGCGGGCGTGGTGTGGGGCTGGATGCTGCACCCGTCGTACGGGGCGGTCAACCGGGCGTTCGGGCTGGAGCTCGACTGGCTGGGCGATCCCGATCTGGCGCTGGCGACGGTGATGGCGGTCATGGTCTGGTTCCAGCTCGGCTACCCCGTGGTGATCTTCATGGCGGGGTTGCAGCGCGTGGACCCGGCCTACTACGAGGCGGCCGAGCTCGACGGGGCGTCCTGGTGGCGCCGGGTGTGGCACATCACGGTGCCGCAGATCCGGCCGGAGATCTTCGTGGTGCTGCTGACGTGCACGATCGCCGCGCTGAAGGTGTTCGGGCCGATCTTCGTGCTCACGCGCGGCGGGCCGGGCAACGCCACGATGGTGCCGTCGTACTTCTCGTACCTGAACTTCTTCCAGAAGAGCAACGTCGGGTACGGGTCGGCCATCGCCACGGTGCTGGCGCTGATCATCGTCGTGGTGACGTTCCTGTTCCTGCGCGTGCAGGAGCGTGAGCGATGAGGGGGCCGGGGCGCTGGGCGGTGCTCGCGGCGCTGGTCGTGCTGGCCGTGGTCATGGTGTTCCCGTTCCTGGTCGTGGCGCTCAACGCGGTCAAGTCGCCGGAGGAGTACAGCTCGGAGGGGCCGCTGAGCCTGCCCGGCGGCCTCCACCTCCAGGGCGTCGTGGACTTCTGGGAGCGGGTGGACTTCGGCGAGAAGCTCGTCAACAGCCTGCTGATCAGCGGCTCGGTGGCGGTGCTGGCGGTGGTGCTGTCGGTGCTCAACGCGTACGCGCTCGGCATCGGGCGGGTGCGCGGCCGGCTGTCGATCCTGGTGCTGTTCCTGGTGGCGAACACGCTGCCGCAGGAGGCGCTCGCCTACCCGCTCTACTACCTGGCCAAGGAGCTCGGGCTTTACGACACCCGGCTGTCGATGATCATCATCTTCACCGTGATCCAGGCGGCCTTCGGGACGTACCTGCTCAGCGCGGTGCTGGGCCAGTTCCCGAAGGAGATCCTGGAGGCGGCGGAGATCGACGGCGCGGGGCGGTTCCGGGCGCTGACCCGGATCGTGGTGCCGATCAGCCGGCCGACGCTGAGCGTGCTGATGATCTTCTTCTTCATCTGGACGTGGAACGAGTTCTTCCTCCCGCTGATCTTCCTGATCTCCAACGACAACCAGACGGTGCCGGTGGCGCTCGGCGTGCTGCAGGGGGAGCGGTACATGGACGCGACCATGTCCAGCGCCTCCGCCCTGCTGGGCATCGTCCCGGCCGTCGCGTTCTTCCTGATCTTCCAGCGCACGCTCACCCGAGGCATCACGGTCGGCGCCGTGAAGTGAGCCTCCCATTCCCGAGGAGACACCCCCCATGTCCTTACGGTTACTCACCGCGGCCGTGCTGGCCGCCTCGCTGCTCACCGCGCCGGCCGCGCACGCGACGGCCGAGCCCGCCTTCCGCGACCCGGGGCTGCCGCTGGAGCAGCGGGTGGCCGACCTGCTTGGCCGGCTCACGCTCCCGGAGAAGCTCGGCATGCTGCACCAGTCGCAGCCGGCCATCCCCAGGCTGGGCATCCCGTACCACAAGAACGGGACCGAGGCGCTGCACGGCGTCGCCTGGTCCAACCACCGCGACGACAACTGGAACATGAAGCTCGCGAGCGGGACCGTGTTCCCGCAGGCCGTGGGCCTGGCCAGCACCTGGGACCCGGCGCTGGTCAAGCGGGTCGGCGACGCCGTGGGCGACGAGGCGCGCGGCCACAACGCGCTCGACCCGGTCCTGTGGGGGCTGCAACTGTGGGCGCCCGTCGTGGACCCGCTGCGCGACCCGCGCGCCGGCCGCAACGAGGAGGGCTATTCGGAGGACCCGCTGCTCAGCGGCACGATGGCCACCGCCTACGGCAAGGGCCTCCAGGGTGACGACCCGTTCTACCTCAAGACCGCGCCCGTGCTGAAGCACTATCTGGGCTACAACAACGAGACCGACCGCAGCCTGACCTCGTCCAACCTGACGCCCCGGCTCAAGCGCGAATACTACGAGCAGCCGTTCAGGCAGGCGATCTCGGCCGACGCCGCGACCGGCGTGATGGCCTCCTACAACCTGGTCAACGGCCGCCCCAACCACGTCAACCGGGACCTGGACGAGGTCGTCCGCTCCTGGACGGACCGGACGCTCTACAACGTGAGCGACGCATGGGGGCCGCACGCGCTCACCGACCCGGAGAAGTACTTCGACGACAAGCCGGAGGCGTTCGCCGCCGTGCTCAAGTCGGGCCAGGACAGCTTCACCATCGACGGCGCCGACTCCGGGCCGCTGGTCGAGAACCTGACGATCGCGCTGGAGCGGGGCCTCATCACCGAGGCCGACGTGGACCGGGCGGTGGGGCACGCGCTGTCGGTGCGGTTCCGGCTCGGCCACTTCGACCCGGACGGCGGCCCGTACCGGGACATCGGTCCCGAGGTGATCGACAGTGCCGAGCACCGGCGGCTGAACCGGGAGGCCGCGGGCAAGGCGGCGGTGCTCCTGCGCAACTCCGGCGTGCTGCCGCTGCGCGACCCCGGCTCGGCGGCCGTGGTGGGACCGCTGGCCGGCAAGCTGTACGGCGACTGGTACGCGGGCAGCATGCCGTACCAGGTGACGCCGCTCGACGGGATCAAGGAGCGCGTCAAGGACGTGACCACCGCCCAGGGCCTGGAGCGGATCGCCCTCAAGCACCTCGGCTCCGGCAAGTACGTCACCGCGACGGCGGGCAACACCGCGCTGGCCGACACCACGCCCACGGCCGCCTCGCAGTGGGACCTCACCGACTGGGTGAGCGGCGTCTCCACGCTGCGCAACGCCGGCAACGGCAAGCTGCTCGGCGGCAACTGGCGCTCGCTCGACACCGACGACGACGAGCCCAACGGCTGGTACGTCCAGCAGCAGTTCGCGCTGGAGAAGCAGGCCGACGGCAGCCATCTCGTCCGTTACGCCGGGTTCGAGAGCGTGGAGAGCTGGTACGGGCTGCGCGACCCGTACGTGACCGTCAACGCCGACGGGACGCTCGGCCTGGCCCCCAAGGCGCAGGCGGCGCGCTTCACCAAGGAGATCGTCTCCGACGGCGTCGCCGAGGCCGCCGAGCGGGCCCGCAAGGCCGACGTGGCCGTGGTGGTCGTCGGCAGCCACCCGTGGGTGCACGGCCGCGAGTTCCACGACCGCGACGACCTCCGGCTCGGCGAGGGGCAGCTCCGGCTCGTCAAGGCCGTGCGCGCGGCCAACCCGAGGACGGTCGTGGTGCTGGAGACCAGCTACCCGGTGATCGTGGACGCCCCGACGCTGCTGTGGACCACGCACGCCGGCGCCGAGACCGGGCACGCCGTGGCCGACGTGCTCTTCGGCGACGTCAACCCGGCCGGGCGGCTCACCCAGACCTGGTACGCCACCGACGACCTGCCGAGCATCCTGGACTACGACCTGGCCAAGACCGGCATGACGTACCTGTATCACCGGGGCGGCGAGCTCTACCCGTTCGGCCACGGCCTCAGCTACACCACGTTCGGCTACCAGGGGCTGCGGGTGCGCGGTGACGAGGTGAGCGTCAAGGTCACCAACACCGGCGACGTGGCGGGCGAGGAGGTCGTCCAGCTCTACACCCGCCAGCGCGCGTCGCGGTTCGACCAGCCGGTCAAGCGGCTGCGCGGCTTCGAGCGGATCGCGCTGGCGCCGGGCGAGTCGCGTACCGTCACCTTCCGGCTCGCGCGGGCGGACCTGGCCGTGTGGGATCACACGCGGGAGCGGTGGGCCGTCGAGTCCGCCACCCACGACGTGCTGGTCGGCTCCTCGTCCGACCGGATCCGCCAGCGGGCCACGCTGCGTGTCAAGGGGGAGACGATCCCGCCGAGGGATTTGTCGCGGACGACCCGGGCGATGAACTTCGACGACTACTCGGGCGTCGCGTTCGCCGACGAGAACAAGGTCGCCGGTGACGTCGTCGCGGGCTCCTCCGGCGACTGGATCTCCTTCACCGACGCCGTGTACGGGGGCGCGCTGACGGCCGGCGTCGCGTCGGTCGCGGGCGGCTCGATCGAGGTGCGGCGCGGCTCCCCGGCCGGCGCCCTGCTCGCCACCGTCACGGTCCCGGCGACGGGCGGCGTGTACGCGTGGGGCACGGCCACGGCGTCGCTCAAGGCGGGGAAGGGCGATCTGTACCTGGTGTTCCAGGGTGACGTCCGATTGCGAGACGTGGCATTTAAGTTCGTTGATTAACCAAACTATTGACCTCGATCGCCGCCTGTGTGAGCCTCTGTGGTAGCTCATGCGCGCGAGGCGCGGCGACGGTCAGGGTCCTGCAACCTGGTTCGTGCATGGCGCTCTGTCTGTTCGTCCTCGGGTGCGCTTCCGGCGTGCCCGGAAAGGGAGAGCCGCTCATGCGAAAGGCATTGCTCAGCCTGATCGCGATCACCGCCGTGCTGATGGTCACGGCGGTGGTCCGGATGGCGCCGGTCTCCGCCGTGTCGGCGGACCCGTACACCTACAAGAACGTCAGGATCGACGGCGGCGGGTTCGTGCCCGGCGTCCTGTTCAACCCCGGCGAACGCGACCTGATCTACGCCCGCACCGACATCGGTGGCGCCTACCGCTGGAACCAGTCCACCAGGTCGTGGAAGCCGCTGCTCGACTGGGTCGGCTGGGACAGGTGGGGCTGGAACGGCGTGGTCAGCATGGCCGCCGACCCGGTCGACACCGACCGGGTCTACGCCGCCGTCGGCATGTACACCAACGACTGGGACCCCGGCAACGGGGCCGTCCTCCGCTCCACCGACAAGGGCGACTCCTGGCAGGCCGCCGAGCTGCCGTTCAAGCTCGGCGGCAACATGCCCGGGCGCGGCATGGGCGAGGCGCTGGCCGTCGACCCGAACAAGAACAGCGTCCTGTACCTCGGCACGCCCAACGGCAACGGCCTGTGGCGCAGCACCGACCACGGCGCGACCTGGGCGAAGGTGGCGAGCTTCCCCAACCCCGGCGACTACGCCCAGGACCCGGACGACCCCAACGGCTACCTCAGCCACCGGCCCGGCGTCGTCTGGGTGACCTACGACCCGCGCTCCTCGTCGCCGGGCAGCGCCACCCGGACGATCTACGTGGGCGTCGCCGACAAGGACAACACCGTCTACCGCACCACCGACGCCGGGGCCACCTGGGAGCGGCTGGCCGGGCAGCCGACCGGCTACATCGCGCACAAGGGCGTGCTCGACACCGAGAACGGCCACCTGTTCGTCGCCACCAGCGACACCGGCGGCCCGTACGACGGCGCCAAGGGCGACGTGTGGCGGTACGCGACCGCGACCGGCACGTGGACGCAGGTCAGCCCGGTGCCGTCGGCGAGCGCCGACGACTACTTCGGCTACAGCGGCCTCACCCTCGACCGGCAGGACCCGGGCACGCTCATGGTCGCCACGCAGATCTCCTGGTGGCCCGACGTGATCTTCTTCAGGAGCACCGACTCGGGCGCCACCTGGACCCGCGTGTGGGACTGGACCTCGTACCCGAACCGTAGTTTCCGCTACAAGATGGACATCGCCGAGGTGCCGTGGCTGACGTTCGGCACCAACCCGCAGCCGCCGGAGGTCACGCCCAAGCTCGGCTGGATGACCGAATCGCTGGAGATCGACCCGTTCGACTCCGACAGGATGATGTACGGCACCGGCGCGACCATCTACGGCACCGAGGACCTCACCCGGTGGGACTCCGGCGGCCAGTTCACGATCAGGCCGATGGTCCGGGGCCTGGAGGAGACCGCGGTCCTCGACCTGGTCAGCCCGCCGACCGGCGCGCCGCTGGTCAGCGCGCTGGGCGACCTCGGCGGCTTCCGCCACACGGACCTGGACGCGGTGCCGCCGATGATGTTCACCTCGCCCGGGTTCACCTCGACCACCAGCCTCGACTACGCCGAGAAGAACCCGGCCGTCATGGTCAGGGCCGGCAACTTCACCGACGCCGACCGGCCGAACGACAGCCACGTCGCCTTCTCCACCGACGGCGGCGCGAACTGGTTCCAGGGCGGCGAGCCGGGCGGGATCAACGAGGGCGGCACGGTCGCGGCGGCGGCCGACGGCTCCCGGTTCGTGTGGGCGCCCAAGGGCGTCGCCCCGCACTACTCCGTCGGCTACGGCACCTCCTGGCAGCAGGCGCGGGGCCTGCCCACGGGCGCGATCGTCGAGTCGGACCGGGTGAACCCGATGAAGTTCTACGGCTTCGCCGCCGGCCGCTTCTACGTCAGCACCGACGGCGGCGCGAGCTTCACCGCCACGGCCGCGACCGGGCTGCCCGCCGAGGGCAACACCCATTTCAAGGCGCTGCCGGGCAGGGAGGGCGACGTCTGGCTGGCCGGCGGGACGGGCCTGTTCCACTCGACCGACAGCGGCGCCTCCTTCACCAAGCTGCCCGGCATCACGTCGGCGGTGAACGTCGGCTTCGGCAAGGCCGCGCCCGGCGCCACCTACCAGGCCCTGTACGCGGTGGCGACCGTCGGCGGCGTCACGGGCCTCTACCGGTCCGACGACGCGGGCTCGTCCTGGGTGCGCATCAACGACGACGAGCACCAGTGGGGCAACATGGGCGAGGCCCTGACAGGCGACCCGCGCGTGTACGGGCGCGTCTACCTGGGCACCAACGGCCGGGGCATCATCTACGGCGACCGCACCGGCCCCGAGCCGACGATCACCCCCACGGCCACGGTCACCCCGACGGCCACGGTCACGCCCACGGCGACGGTCACCCCGACCACCGACAAGGCGTGCACCGCCACCTACCAGCCCGGCAACCAGTGGCCGGGCGGCTTCCAGGCGGGCGTGACGGTCAAGAACACCGGCGCCTCGGCCGTCTCCGGCTGGAAGGTCACCTGGACCTTCCCCGGCGACCAGCACATCACCCAGCTCTGGAACGGCTCCCACACCCAGACGGGCGCCGCGGTGAGCGTGACCGACGCCGGTTACAACGGCGCCGTCCAGCCGGGCGCGAGCACGTCGTTCGGCTTCACCGGCGGCCACTCCGGGAGCAACACCCCGCCCGCCACGCTCACCTGCGCGGCGAGCTGACCTGACGCGAGGGGGCGGCGTGCGGGCCGCCCCCTCGCGCTCAGCCCTTGATCGCCCCCACGATCACGCCCTTGGTGAAGTGGCGCTGCACGAACGGGTAGATGATCAGCGCCGGGACCACCGCGATCACCACGATCGCCATCTTGATCGCCAGCGTCGGGGGAGCGTCGTGCCCCATGCCGCTCACGCCCAGCGTCGCGGTGGGCAGCGGGTTGGAGTCGACCACGTACTGCCGCAGGATGAGCGCCAGCGGCCACTTGCGCGTGTCGTCGATGTAGAGCATCGCGTTGAACCACGCGTTCCAGTAGCCGACCGCGTAGAACAGGCCGACGACCGCCGTGACCGCCTTGGACATGGGCAGCACGATCCGCCACAGGATGCGGAACTCGCCGGCCCCGTCGATCCGCGCGCTGTCCATGATCTCGCCGGGGATGTTCATGAAGAACGCCCGCAGCACCACGACGTTGAACGCGGACACGGCCGTCGGCAGGATGAGCGACCAGTAGCTGTCCTTCAGCCCGAGCCCGCTGACCATCAGGTAGACGGGGATGATGCCGGGGAAGAACACGAACATCAGCAGCACGCTGAACAGCAGCGGCCGGTGCGCGAACGAGCCGGGCCGCGACAGCGAGTACGCGCCCAGCACGCTGACGCCCAGGCTGATGGCGGTGCCGCCGACGGTCACGAGCGTGCTCACCAGGACGGCCCGGCTGACCACCGAATCCGAAAATATTTGGATATAGGCGTCGAAATGGATGCCTTCGGGCACCAGGACCAGCCCGCCCACCCGGTTCACGGTCGCCGCCGAGCTCAGGCTCGTCAGCACGATCGTGTAGAGCGGGAACAGCACGGCCAGCACGATCAGCGTGAGCAGCGTTCCCTTGCCGACCCGGCCCGCGGGGGAGGGCGCCTCCTCCCACGCCGCCAGCCCGGCGGGCTTCCTGCCCCGCCTCGTCGCCAAGAGCGTCATGACTTCGAATACACCCCTCGCTCGCCGAACGCGTGGGCCACCCGGTTCGCCGCCAGGATCAGCAGCAGCCCGACCAGCCCCTTGAACAACCCGGCGGCCGCGCCGTACCCGAGGTCGCCGGTGCGCAGGCCGGACCAGTAGACGAAGGTGTCGAACACCTCCGACGCCTCGCTCCCGACGGCGCTGCGCTGCAGCATGAACTGCTCGAACCCGACGTTCAGCGCGTCGCCCAGGCGCAGGATCAGCAGCAGGATGATGACCGGGCGCAGCCCGGGCAGCGTGATGTGCCACATCCGGCGCCACCGCTTGGCGCCGTCGACCGCCGCGGCCTCGTACAGGCTCGGGCTGATCGTGCTGAGCGCGGCCAGGAAGATGATCGCGCCCCAGCCCGCGTCCTTCCAGATCGTCTGGGACGTCAGCAGCAGGATGAACGTGTCGGAGTTCGTCATCCAGTCGACGCCCTCGTGGCCCCGCTCGCGCAGGAGCTGCGACAGCAGCCCGGCCCCGCCGAACATCTGCTGGAAGATGGCCACGACCAGCACCCAGGAGAAGAAGTACGGCATGTAGACGACGCCCTGCACGAACGCCCGCAGCCGGGCCGAGACCACGCTGTTGAGCAGCAGCGCCAGCATGATCGGCACCGGGAAGTAGAACACGAGCTGGAACGCGGTGATCGCCAGCGTGTTCACCATCGCGCGCAGGAACTGCGGATCCTCGAAGAGCAGCGCGAAGTTCGTGAACCCGATGACCGGGCTGCCCAGGATGCCGTCGGTGTAGGGGTTGTAGTCCTGGAAGGCGATGACGTTGCCGAGCGCCGGGATCCACCAGAAGGCCAGGACGACCAGCAGCATCGGCAGGTTCATCAGGACCAGTGGCCAGTCCCTGCGCAGCTTGGCCCGCCAGGTCAGCTCCTTGCCGGGCCTGGCGGCCCGCCTCCGGCGTGGCGTGGCGGCGGTCGCGGAGATCACAGCCTGCCGTTCTCCCGGGCGACCTTGCTGTAGAAGTCCCTGGCCTCGTTGCCGCCCTGGTCCTGCCATTCCTTCACGATCTGCTTCCACTCGGAGACCGGCCGCTTGCCTCGGTAGATCTCGTTGAGCTTGTCCTCGGTCGGCTGCGCGAGTGCGGCCATCTTCGACGGCACCTCGACGCGGAGGCCGACGAACGGGTCGTTCTCCAGGTGCTTGGAGGCGGCGGTCTGCCACTCCCACATCGCCTGGACGTAGCCGGGGTACTGGCTCTGCGAGGTGGCGCCGGGCCGGCCCGACAGGAACAGGTAGGTGGGCGCGACCTCCTTGCGCCCGAGCGCGGTGGGCGTGACCTTGCCGTCCTTGACGTCGTAGTGCTTGCCCTCGACGCCGTTGTTGACCAGCTCGTACTCCTGGGTGCCGAACGGGGCCGAACACCAGTTGGCCAGCCCGAGCAGCTCGCGGGTGCGCGCGTCGCCGAGGCCCTTCTTGATGAAGGTGAACATGCCGGCGGGCTCGTTGCGCCACACCATGATCTTGCCGCCCGGCTTGGCCGGGTAGGGGGCGACCGCCCGCATGTCGAACTTGGGGTTGTCCGGCAGGAAGCGGCCCAGCGCCTCGTGCCAGGAGCCGGGGCCGTCCTTGTAGATGACGAGCTGGCCGCTGCCGAAGGGCGCCTTCTGGTCGGCGTCCTTGTTGGCCACGACGTCCGGGTGCACCCAGCCGCTCTCGAAGAGCTTGGTGACGAACTCGACGGAGGCGGCGAACTCGTCGGTCTCGTACTTGTACACCAGCTTGCCGCCGACGTTGCGCCACTCGCGCGGGGAGTCGAAGGCGCGCTGGATCTCCTGGTCGACGGCGCCGAACGCCCAGCGCTTCTTCTTCGGGTCGGTCAGCTCCTTGCCGAGCACGAGCAGGTCGTCGGCGCTCTTGGGCTGCGCCAGGCCGAGCTCGTCGAGGATGTCCTGGCGGACGAACGTGGCGAGCGCGTACGGGTCGTTCTGCCACGGGATGCCCTGGAGGACGCCGCCGAACACGCCGTAGTGCCAGGCGGCGGTGTCGTAGTTGGCCAGCAGCGGGAACTCCTTGGCCTTGTCCCCGGCCAGGTAGGGCGACAGGTCGGCGAAGAGCTTGTTGGCGGCCTCGGTGAAGTGCGCGATCGTGATGAGGTTCCAGCCGGGGATCTGCATCATGTCGGGGACGTCGCCGCTGGCCAGGAGGGTGTTCAATTTCTGTACGTACGTGTTGCCGTCGGAGATGTTGAACCGGACGGTGCCGCCGAGCCGTTCGTTGACGGTCTCGTAGTAGGAGTTGTCGCCGAGCCCCGGAGGGACCGTGCCCCACAGCGGCGTCATCGCCGTCACCTCCTTGCCGCTGGTCAGCGGCGTGGCCGTGACCGCCCGCACCATCTGGGCCGGCCGGGTGACGAAGCCTGGGTAGACGAACTCGGAGCCCGGCAGGTCGGGCGTGAGGCCGGGGATCTCGAACGGGATCCGGTTCGGCACCAGGCTCTTGAGCTTGTCCGCGGCCACGGCCGTGCCTTTGGACAGCTCGCGCTTCTCCGCGCAGCCGGTGGTCGCCGCCAGGACGCCCGCACCTACCAGGCCGAGAAACCCGCGACGGGTCGTCTGAGGTGACATGGCTCGGTCCCTTCTCTGAGTGGGGATGGCCTCGAGAAAATTAGTTGGTATTTCGACCAAACAAATTAGTAGACTGTGACCGTACCCACAAGGGAGCGTCACGGTCACAGGTTGGTGAAGGGAGCCCGCGATGCGGCATGCTGGGGTCACTTCTCGGCGGGAACGGGGCTGATATTGATCACATCCACGACCGGCCCGCAGCCGGCCGACTTCGCGGACGTCCGGGCCACCAACCTCGCGGTCGTGCTGCGCTTCGTGCGCGAGCACGCGCCGTGCTCCCGGGCCGACATCGCGGCGTCGACGGGGCTGAACAAGGCCACCGTGTCCAGCCTGGTCGCCGACCTCATCGACCGGCGGCTGGTGCGCGAGACCGGCCTGACGGAGAACCGCGTGGGCAGGCCCGCCACGATGCTCGTGCTCGACGGCTCGCCCTACGCCGCGATCGGCGTCGAGATCAACGTCGACTACGTCACCGCCGTGGCCACCGGGCTGGCCGGGGAGCGGCTGCTCACCTGGCGGCGCTCGTTCGGCGCCGGTGACTCGGTCAACCAGGGCGTGGCCGCCGTCGCCGCGATCGTCCGGCGGGTGATCAACCGGATGGCCAAGGAGGAGCGGCAGGTCCTCGGGCTCGCCGTCGGACTGCCCGGCCTCGTCGACGTGCAGGGCACCGTGCGCATCGCGCCCAACCTCGGCTGGTACGACGCCGACATCGGCGGCGACCTGGCCAAGGCGCTGCGCGATCCCGGGTTCGCCATCCAGGTCGACAACGACGCCAACCTGGCGGCCCTGGCCGAGCAGCGGTTCGGCGCCCACGCCGGGGCCGCCGACCTGATCTACCTGACCGGCGAGATCGGCGTCGGCGCGGGCGTCATCCTCGACGGGCGGCTGCGGCGCGGCGCCCTCGGCTACAGCGGCGAGCTCGGCCACGTCCAGCTCGACCCGGACGGCCCGGAGTGCCGCTGCGGGCGGCGCGGCTGCCTGGAGGCGGTGGCCGGCATCGGCGCCGTGCTGCGCCGGCTGGACCCCTCACCGGCCGAGATCGAGGTGGAGATCGAGGAGGTCGTGCGCTCGGCCCGCGCGGGCGACGACAGCACGCTGACCCTGCTCGCCTCCGTCGGCGCCGGGCTCGGCCGGGGCGTGTCGATCATCGCCAACCTGCTCAATCCGGAGGTCGTCATCCTCGGCGGCTACTACGTGCCGCTCGCGCCGTGGCTGCTGCCCGCCGTGCACGCCGAGGTCGCCGACCGGGCCATCGCGCCGCAGGCCGGCGGCGTGCGGGTGGTGGCCTCGACGCTCGGGCACGACGCCGCCGCGCTGGGCGGCGCCGCCCGCGTGCTCGACTCGGTGGATTCGGGAAGATTGCCCGGAGGAATCTCGCGAAACTCTTGACCCGGGTTCGCGGCGACGTGCACCCTTCATGAAACTCCACGAAACATCCCCGAAACGCCCCCGGCCGGTCATCGAAGCGCTTCGACACCCCCTCAGAGGATGGCCATGCACGAACCCTTCCGCGACCCCGAGCTCCCCCTTCCCGACCGGATCGCCGACCTGTCGAGCAGGCTCACTCTGGCCGAGAAGGTGGGCCTGCTGCACCAGTACCAGGCGCCCGTCGAGCGGCTGGGCGTCGGCCCGTTCCGCACCGGCACCGAGGCGCTGCACGGCCTGGCCTGGCTCGGGCCCGCCACCGTGTTCCCGCAGGCGATCGGGCTGGCCTCCACCTGGGACCCGGAGCTGGTCCGCCGGGTCGGCGAGGCGACCGGCGACGAGGTGCTGGCCTTCCACCACAAGGACCCGACCGGCGCCGGGCGCAACGTGTGGGCCCCGGTCGTCAACCCGCTGCGCGACCCGCGCTGGGGGCGCAACGAGGAGGGCTACTCCGAGGACCCCTGGCTGACCGGTCTCATGGGCGCGGCGTACGCCCACGGCCTTCGTGGGAGCGCTCCCGTACTGAAGACGGCGCCCACGCTCAAGCACTTCCTCGCCTACAACAACGAGACCGACCGCTGCGAGACCTCCAGCAACCTCCCGCCGCGCGTGCTGCACGAGTACGAGCTGCCCGCCTTCCGCCCCGCGCTCGAACAGGGCGCCGCCGTCGCCGTCATGCCCTCCTACAACCTCGTCAACGGCCGCCCCGCCCACCTCAGCCCGCTGATCAACGAACTGCTGCGCGCCTGGGCGCCCGACGACCTGCTCGTCGTCAGCGACGCCTACGCCCCCGGCAACCTGTACGGCCTCCAGGGCTACCACGACACCCCCGCCGAGGCGTACGCGCACGCCGTCCGCGCCGGGCTCGACAGCTTCACCCAGGACGACGACCGCGCCGAGGCCACCCTCGGCCACCTGCGCGACGCCCTCGACCAAGGGCTGCTCACCGAGGACGACATCGACACCGCCGTGCGGCACGCCCTGTCGATCCGGTTCCGGCTCGGCGAGTTCGACCCCGCGACCCCGTACGACGACATCACCGAAGAGGTCGTCAACTGCCCGGCGCACCAGGAGCTCGCCCGCGAGGCGGCCCGGCGCTCGATCGTGCTGCTCGACAACGACGGGCTGCTGCCGCTGCGCGACGTCACCACTGTCGCCGTCATCGGGCAGCTCGGCGACACCGTCCTGGAGGACTGGTACAGCGGCACCCTCCCGTACGCCGTCACCGCCCGAGGCGGGATCGCCGAACGGTGCACGACCGTGTTCTGCGAAGGTGTCGACCGGGTCACGCTCACTGCCGAGGCCGGGCCCGTGACCGCCGACCCCGCCGGAGGGCCGCTCAGCCTCGGCAGCGCGGAGGCCGACACGTTCGACGTGTTCGACTGGGGCGGCGGCGCCTACGCCCTGCGCGCCGTGGCCACCGGCCGGTTCGTGTCCGTGGCCGACGGCGTGCTCGTCAACGACCAGCCGGGGCCCAACGGGTGGGAGGTGCGCCAGACGTTCCGCATGGAGGAACGCCCGCGCGGCTCGCTCGCCCTGCGCCACATCTCCACCGGCTGCTACGTCGGCGCGGCAGCCGACGGCACCCTGCGCCTCGTCGACGACGCCGACCAGGCCGTCTGGCTCGTCATGGACGTCATCAGGGACGGCGCCCGGCAGGCCGCCGACCTGGCCGCCGCCGCCGACGTGGCCGTCGTCGTCGTGGGCGACCACCCCCTCGTCAACGGCCGCGAGACCGAGGACCGCACCACCCTCGCCCTCGCCCCAGCCCAGGACGCCGTCGTCCGCGCCGTGCGCGCCGCCAACCCGCGCACCGTCATGGTCGTCACCAGCGGCTACCCGCTCACCTGGACCGCCACCGGGCTGCCCGCCGTCCTCTGGTCCGCCCACGGCGGCCAGGAGTACGGCCGCGCCCTCGCCGACGTGCTCTTCGGCGACGCCGACCCCGAAGGCCGGCTCACCCAGACCTGGTACCGCTCCGAACAGGAGCTCCCCGACCTGCTCGACTACGACATCATCACCGCCGACGCCACCTACCTCTACTTCCGCGGCACCCCCCGCTACCCCTTCGGCCACGGCCTCAGCTACGCCGCCTTCGACTACAGCGGCCTGCGCGTGACTCTGACGGGAGACACGGTCACCGGCGAGGTCACCGTCACCAACACCGGCGACCGGCCCGGCGCCGAAGTCGTCCAGTTCTACACCCACCAGCAGCGCTCCCGCGTCAAGCAGCCGCTGCGCCGCCTGCGCGGCTTCGAGCGCGTCCGCCTCGCCCCCGGCGAGAGCCGCACCGTCCGCCTCACCCTGCCCGTGACCGAGCTCGCCTTCTGGGACGTCACCCGTAGCCGCTTCGTCGTCGAGACCGCCCCGCACCAGCTCATGGTCGGCCGCAGCGCCACCGATTTGCGGCTCAGCGCCCGCTTCGAGGTCACCGGTGAGAACGTCCCGCCCCGCCGCGGCCTCCTGCGCGCCGTCGACCACGACTCCTACGACGCCGTCACCTTCACCGACGCCGCCCGCGAGAACGGCGAAGCCGTACGCGCCGAGACCGAAGGCGCCTGGATCCTCTTCCGCCAGGTCGACCTCACCGGCGCCGCCTCCTGCCTCGCCGTCGCCGGCAGCACCGAAGGCGGCGTCATCACCCTGCGCCTCGGCGACCCCCTCTACGGCAAGTCCCTCGCCACCTTCCCCGTCCCCCGCACCGGACGCCACGACCAGCACGCCATCGCCGCCTCCCTTGCGGGCGTGCGCGGCGTGCACGATCTTTATGTCGTGTTCGAGAACGACGGCATCACGCTGGCCCAGCTCGACCTCGGAGCCGGCGCTTGAGCGGGCGCACGGTCACGATCGCCGAAGTCGCCCGGCACGCCGGCGTGGCCGTCAGCACCGTCTCCTACGTGCTCAGCGGCAAACGCACCATCTCCGCCGACACCCGGCGCCGCGTCCTCGACAGCATCAACGCCCTCGGCTACCACCCCCACGCCGGCGCCCGCGCCCTCGCCAGCAAACGCGCCAACGTCATCGCCCTCGTCCTGCCGCTGCGCGCCGGCATGCACGTGCCCGTCCTCATGCGCTTCGCCAGCGCCGTCGTCACCGCCGCCCGCGGCTACGACCACGACGTGCTCCTCCTCACCGCCGACGAAGGCACCGACGGCATCCGCCGCGTCGCCGCCAGCGCCCTCGTCGACGCCTTCGTCCTCATGGACGTCGAACTCGACGACCGCCGCGTCCCCCTCCTGCGCGACCTCGCCGAACCCAGCGTTCTCATCGGCTTCCCCGCCTCACCCGCCGGCCTCACCTGCGTCGACCTCGACTTCGCCGCCGCCGGCCAACGCTGCGTCGCCCACCTCGCCGAACGCGGCCACACCCAGATCGCCCTCCTCGGCGCCCCCGCCGTCGTCTACGAACGCGGCACCGGCTTCGCCCGCCGCACCCGCGAAGGCTTCCTCGCCGCCCTCACCGTCCACCACGTCACCGGCGTCGCCCTGCCCTGCGAGGAGACCTTCGACGAGGTGTACGAGACCGTCCGCACGCTCCTGACCGACCGGCCTGGCCTCTCCGGCCTCGTCGTCCACAACGAAGCCGCCGTCGGCCACGTCCTCAGCGCCCTGCGCCAGCTCGGCAAACGCGTCCCCCACGACGTCGCCGTGGTCGCCATCTGCCCCGACGACGTCGCCGAACGCGCCAGCCCGCCGCTCACCTCCGTCCTCATCCCCGCCGAGGAGGTCGGCCGCGAAGCGGTGCGCCTCGTCATGGACAAACTCGCCGGCAAGCCCGCCCCCCAGGCCACCCTCCTCCCCCCACACCTGGCCCTCCGCGCCAGCACCTAGGCCCCAGGCCCCCTCCCTTTGAGACGCCGGCCGTAGCGGGCGCGGCCTTTCCAGGGAGGGCGGCGGCTGCCCCGAGCCGCCGCGCGCCGCCCCCTCCCAGAGAACCGCCCGCCGCAGCGGGGCCTCGCCTTGTCGCAGGGGCGTGGGCTCCGGGGAGGCGGTGGGACTGTCTCACCAGGACGCGCCGTCGTCGGGCCCGCCCGTGGCCCCCGGGGGCTCGCATCCTCACCAGGCCCGCCGTCCCCTCCTCGGAGAGGTCCCGCCTCCCTCCCCGAAGAGACGCCCACCGTAGCGGGACCTCGCCTTCTCAGGGGCGTGGGTTTCGGGGAGGCGGTGGGGTCACTTCCTGCGAAGGCGTGCGCCGTCGTCGGGCTTGCCGGCTCGTCGGGGGGCCGTCAAAGAATCAAGAAAGCCCCGAAAGCTCCCAGCAACACGGCGGGCACCGCTGGGGACAGCCAGGTGTGCCAGGCGGGGGGCCGGGAGGCGAGGGGCAGGGTGGGCCAGCGAGTGAGGGTGGCGGCCGTGGCGGCGGCGAGGGTGGCGGCGCCGAGGGCCCAGGTGAACGGGGGGACGGGACCCCAGGCGCCGGCGCGGTGGCCGAGCCAGAGGAACAGGGCCGCCCAGAGGATGCGGCTGACGGCGGAGACCCGGTCGAGGGCGGGGTTGCGGAAGGCGGAGTAGAGCAGCCCGAGCCCGATGAAGGGGAACGTGAGGGCGAAGAGGAGCTCGCGGATCGGGGGTCCGTCGCCGTCGGGCGGGGTGACGCCGAGGAGGCGCCGGCCGAGGTCGTCGACGTCCTTGCTGGTGTTGCCGAGGACGACCACGCCGCGCCCGCTCGCGGGGTCGAAGCCCGCGTAGGTGCTGTGCCCGCCGGTGGCGCCGTTGTGCCAGGTGATCTGGCGGTCGCCGTAGGCGGTGGTGAACCAGCCGTAGCCGATGCGCCGGTGCTCGCCGGCGGGGAAGCGGGGCTTGGCGGCGTCGGCGCCGGGGGCGGTGCCCGCCATGACGGCCTGGACGAGGCGGGCGATGTCGCGGGAGGTGGACCAGACGGCTCCGCCCGCCCCGGCGTGGCCGTGGTCGCGCCAGGGGTCCATCGGCTGGCCGTACTGGCTCCGGCCGTGCGCGTGCCCGGCGGGGAGCGGTTCGCCGGGCTGCAGGACGACGGTGGAGGTCATGCCGAGCGGCCGGAGGAGCCGGTCGCGCAGCAGGGTCTCGTAGTCGGTGCGGGCGTGTTCGGCGAGGGCGAGGCCGAGGAGTGAGACGCCGAGGTTGGAGTAGGACACTTCGCCCCGGCCGGAGGCGGAGACGGCGGCGGCGTCGGCGAGTGCCTGCTGGGGCCCGGCGGCCGCGTAGGGGTCGGCGCCGCCGAAGACGTACAGGTAGGAGCGGAGGAAACCGGCCGGGGTGGTGCGCACGCTGGGCACTCCGGCGCGGTGGGAGGACAGTTCGGCGAGGGTGGCGGAGCCGACGGCGGGGTCGGAGAACGGGACGGCGGGCAGCAGGTCGCGGACAGGGGTGTCGGGGGAGAGGCCGAGGTCGGCGAGCAGCATCCCGGTCATGGTCTTGGTGATGGAGCCCAGCTCGTAGGCGGTGCCGGGGCCGACGGGGCGGGGGTCGGGGCCGCCGGTGTCGCCGACTCCGGCGTGGCGGACGCGGCCGTTCTCGATGAGGGCCACCGACAGGCCCTGGTGTCCGGCGTCGCCGGCGGCACGGCGTACCTGCTGGGCGAGGGCGGGGTCGCCGGTCGTGGCGGGGCTCAGGGCGGGCGGGCGGGGGGCGATGAGCAGGGCGAGCGCGGCCACGACCAGGGCGGAGAGGACAGCTACTCGCTTCATATTTCCGATAATACGTAATTCCGAAGTTCGGTGCGAAGGCGCCGGAAACGCGAAGGGCGCGCCCCCCCGAAGGGGACGCGCCCGGAAAGGGTCGTGCGGGCTGTTACCAGTCGCCTCCGCCGAAGTCTCCGCCACCGAAGTCTCCGCCGAAGTCGCCCCAGCCGCCACCGCCCATGTCGCCGCCGAAGTCGCCGCCACCCGCGTCGGACATGCCCTCGGCATAGCCGGCGCCGTAGCCGCCCATGCCCCAGCCGCCCATCATGCTGCCCATCATGGTGCCGATGAACATGCCGGTCATGATGTCGCCGAAGCCGCCGTAGTAGCCGTAGGCGTAGGGCTGGTAGGCCGGGCCCGCGTCGTAGTAGGGGCGGCGCTGGCCGTTGACCATGACCTCGCGCATCTGCGGGTCGAAGCCGCGCTCGACGGCCTCGGCGTCGGCGGCGCAGGCGGGCACGTCACGCGCCACCCCGCCCTGCGGCGCCCAGCGCACGTCGCGCACCGACGGGCCGTGCTGCGGGTTGAAGAAGCAGGGCGCCCGGCGCTCGGGCACCGGCTGGTTGTTGACCCGGGCCTTCACCACGGCCAGCGCGTAGCGGCCGTCCTCCAGCGTCTGGGTCACGTCGCGCACCTGGTCGGGCCGCTCCACCGCGTTGAGCTGCGTCTTGGCCTTCTCGTAGGAGTCGAGAGCCTGCTGCCACTCCTGGATGTGGCTGCCGCCCTGGCCGGCGAGCGTGACGTCGGTGTCGAGCGCGGCGATCTCCTCGCCGAGCTTGGTGACGTCCTCCTCGACGGTCTGCTTGACCGCGGCCAGGTCCTTGGCGTTCTGGATGGCCTGCTTCTTCTTCCTGTTACGCGAGTAGAGGAAGTAGCCGCCGCCGCCCGCGAGCGCGAGCACGCCCAGCGTGGCGAGCACGCCGGTGCCGCCGCCGCTGCCGCCGACCGGGCCGGAGGTGAGCGCGGAGGAGCGCTTGTTGGTGGCCAGCAGGTTGACCCGCTCGACGAAGTCCTTCATGCCGTCGGACAGGTTGTCGTGGTTGCGGGTGGACAGGTTGGCGGCCTGCCCGGTGTAGCGGCTGAAGTTGGACGCGGCGAACAGCGACTTGCCGTCGAGCACCGCGATCGTCACCTCGCCGCTCTTGGCCGCGGACACGGCCTCGCCGAGCTGCTTCAGGTAAGGGCCGGCGGCGGCGTTGGAGGCCAGCGTGCCGTCGGGCAGGGCGGCCACGTAGATGCTGCTCTTGGAGTCCTTCAGCGCCTCGCGGATCGCCGACTGCTCGTCGGAGGTCAGCGGTGAGCCGGACTGCACGAAGAGCGGATCTTTCTGGTCCTTCCAGTGGGCCAGCACCGATTGGGCGTCAGGGGGCGCGGCGGCCGCGTTGGCGGCAGGGGACAGCGCGAGAACAACGAGTAGACCGGCGATCAGAGCCGCGATCGCGGCCCCTGCACGGCGCAGCGAATGGGTCATTGGCAGCAAGCCTCCTTCGCCCATGAGGACGAACGGGCGGTCGGCAAAGTTCCTCACTGCGCACGTTACCCGCCCGGCGCGCTCCGGGCGCGCCCCGGTGCGGGCATCCTGGCGGGTCCGGACGCCCGCGCCGCGAATCTTTGCCCTCGATCTCGGCGCCGGTGACGCTCAGGCGTCCTTGATCTCGCAGATCACGGCCCCCGAGGTGATCGTCTGGCCGACCGCCGCGGAGAGCCCGGTGATGACGCCGGATTTGTGCGCGGTCAGCGGCTGCTCCATCTTCATGGCCTCCAGCACCACCACGGTGTCGCCCTCGGCCACGGTGTCGCCGTCGGCGGCCACGACCTTGACGATCGTGCCCTGCATCGGCGTGACGAGGGAGTCGCCGCCGGTGGCGGCCGTGCGGGCGCCGCCCCCGGACCGCCTGGGCTTCTTGTTCGCCGAGGGCGTAGCGACGCCCGCGCCGAGCCCGGCAGGCAGCACGACCTCCAGGCGCTTGCCGCCGACCTCGACCGTCACCGTCTCCCGCGACACCGGCTCGGCCGTCTCGGGGGCGCCGGCGTAGGGCGGGATCGTGTTGTCGAACTCGGTCTCGATCCACCGGGTGTGGACGGCGAACGGCTCGCCCGTGAAGGCCGGGTCGGTCACGACCGCCCGGTGGAACGGCAGCACGGTCGGCATCCCGTCGATCTCGAACTCGGCCAGCGCCCGGCGCGCGCGCTCCAGCGCCTCCCGGCGGGTGCGGCCGGTCACGATCAGCTTGGCCACCAGCGAGTCGAACGTCTGGGGCACGGTCATCCCGGCGTCGTAACCGGAGTCGAGCCGTACGCCGGGACCCGACGGCGCGCGCATCGCGGTGAGCGTGCCGGGCGTCGGCAGGAAGTTGCGGCCCGCGTCCTCGGCGTTGACGCGGAACTCGATGGAGTGGCCGCGCAGCTCAGGGTCGCCGTAGCCGATCGGCTCGCCGTCGGCGATGCGGAACATCTCGCGCACCAGGTCGACGCCCGCGACCTCCTCCGACACCGGGTGCTCGACCTGGAGCCTGGTGTTGACCTCCAGGAACGAGATCGTGCCGTCCTCGCCGACGAGGAACTCACAGGTGCCGGCCCCGACGTAGCCGGCCTCCTTGAGGATGGCCTTGGAACTGGAGTAGAGGATGTCGACCTGCTCCTGGGTGAGGAACGGCGCGGGGGCCTCCTCCACCAGCTTCTGGTGGCGGCGCTGCAGGGAGCAGTCGCGGGTGCTGATCACGACCACGTTGCCCTCGCGGTCGGCCAGGCACTGGGTCTCGACGTGGCGCGGCCGGTCGAGGTAGCGCTCGACGAAGCACTCGCCCCGGCCGAAGGACGCCACGGCCTCGCGGACGGCCGACTCGTACAGCTCGGCCACCTCCTCCAGGCGGCGGGCGACCTTGATGCCGCGTCCGCCGCCGCCGTAGGCGGCCTTGATGGCGATCGGCAGCCCGTGCTCCTCGGCGAACGCGACGACCTCGGCGGCCCCCGAGACCGGGTCCTTGGTGCCGGCGACGAGCGGCGCGCCGACCTTCTGGGCGATGTGCCTGGCCTGCACCTTGTCGCCGAGCGCGGCGATGGCGGCGGGCGGCGGCCCGATCCAGGTGAGCCCGGCGTCGATGACCGCCTGGGCGAAGTCGGCGTTCTCGGCCAGGAAGCCGTAGCCGGGGTGCACGGCGTCGGCGCCGGAGCGCTCGGCGACCGCCAGCAGCTTGCCGATGTCGAGGTAGGTCTCGGCGGGGGACGCGCTGCCCAGGGAGTAGGCCTCGTCGGCGACCCTGACGTGCAGGGAGTCGAGGTCCTGGTCGGCGTAGACGGCCACGCTCCCGATGCCGGAGTCCTTGCATGCCCGTGCCACTCGTACGGCGATCTCGCCGCGGTTGGCGATCAGAACCTTGTGCACCGACGTCCGTCCTTCCTGGCTCGTACTCATCGGAGTTTAAAGCGCCCATCCCGGACGGACCCCCGCTGCCCCGGACGGGCCGAACAATCCTCCGGACGACCATAGCCGCTCGGCATAACCGGGGCGATCAGCGATTCACGCGTCTATGGTGAGGGCGCTTTCATGTCGATCCAGGAGGTACGCATGAGCCAGAGCATGCTCGGTGGCGATCCTGCGGAAATGCAGGCCATGGCCACCCAGTTCACGCAGCAGGCGGAGGCCGTCCGCGCCACAATGACGGCGCTGGACCGCGAGGCGTCCAAGGTCGGCACCGCCTGGACCGGCCCCGGCGCCCAGCGGTTCCAGGGCGCCTGGCAGAACTACCGTGCCGCCTTCCAGCGCATGTCCGAAGAGCTCAACGAGGCGTCCCGGGTCATCAACACCTACCGGGGCAACATCGAGTCGGCGACCCGCTGACGGGGGGAGCCCCGGTCCGGGCCGGGGCTTCTGCCTGATCGACAGGGCAGGCTACTCTTTTCGGACATGATTGCCCGCGCCTTTCTGGCCTGCCTGCTGGCCCTTCAGCTCGGCGTGGCGCCCGCGGCGGCGGCGACCGCCGACGAGTGCCGGCCGAAGCGGGGCACCCAGCAGCTTCCCGGCGCCGAGCCCTGGGCGCAGAAGCGGCTCGACCCCAAGCGCGTGTGGCCGCTGTCGACCGGCGCGGGCGTCCGGGTGGCGATCATCGACAGCGGCGTCGAGCTGAACCATCCGCAGCTCCGCCTGGCGGGCCGGGCCGACCTCACCAACACCGGCATCCGCGACTGCATCGGGCACGGCACCGCGGTCGCGGGCATCATCGGCGCCGTCTACGTCGAGGGCGTGCCCTTCCACGGCATGGCGCCGGCCGCGCAACTGCTGTCGTACAAGCAGACCAACACCGAGCGCGACGGCGACCCCGACCTGATGGTCAAGGCGATCAGGTCGGCCGCCGACGAGGGCGCCGACGTCATCAACATCTCCTCGGCCACCACCGACTTCCCCGCGCTGCGGGACGCGGTGGCGTACGCGCTGGCCAAGGACGTGGTGATCGTGGCGGCGGCCGGCAACAAGCGGGCCGAGGACGGCACCCCGATCCCGGCCTATCCGGCGTCGTACGAGGGCGTGCTGGCCGTCGGGGCGGCCGGGCAGTCGGGGGCGCTGTCGGAGTTCTCCAACGACAAGACGCCGGTCTCCGTGCTGGGTCCGGGCGAGAGCATCACCTCCACCTGGCCGGGCAAGGCCTACAACCTGGAGCTGGAGGGCACCAGCTACGCGGTGCCGTACGTGGCGGGGGTGGTGGCGCTGGTGCGGGCCAGGTTCCCGACGCTCGACCAGGACCAGGTGCGGCGGCGCGTCATCGCCACGGCCGACCTGGGCACGGGCACCACGACGGCGGGGATGGTCAACCCCATGCAGGCGGTCAGCGCCGTGCTGCCGTTCGAGCCGGCCAACGCGCCCGTGGTGGCGCCGCCGCCGCCCGCGCCGCTCCCGCCGGGCGCGGTGGCCGCGGTGCCGCCCGTCGACCACGCGGCGCGGAGCCTCGGGCTGATCGTCGCGGCGTCGGCGCTGGGTCTCGTGCTGCTCGTCGCGGTCGCGCGGGCGCTGGTCCCGATGGGCCGCCGCCGGGGCTGGCGCCCCGGCCGCACCGACTGAGGCAGCCCCCGCCGCGGCTCCTGCTGCGTCAGCAAGGAAACAAGACCATGAATTGTTGGGTACGGCCCGAAACCTATGTGGCGTATGTGACCAATCTGGTTGAATATAACTAGATCTTGCTTTTTGCCGTGGAAAGGTTTGGGCATGCACCCATTGCGCCCTGGTGATCCCGAGCGGATCGGTGATTACAGCATCCTCGGGCTGCTGGGAGAGGGGCCGCGCGGGGAGACCTTCCTCGGGCGGGAATCCGATGACGCCCCCATCCGGGCCATCAAGCTGCTCCCCGGCGTGCCCGAACCGGCACCCGACGCCCTCGCGCCCTACCTGGCCGCCCAGCGGGTCTCCAGCTCGTACGTGGCGCGGGTGCTCGACGCCGGTTACCTGGCGGACCGCCCGTACGTCGTCCGGGAGCACGTCGAGGGCAAGAGCCTGGCCGAAACCGTCGAGGCCGACGGGCCGCTGACCGGCGACGCGCTGGAGCGGGTGGCCGTCGGCGTGCTGACCGCGCTGTCGGCCGTGCACCTGGCGGGCCTGACCCACCGCTCGCTCACGCCGCACAACGTGATCCTGGCCGCCGAAGGGCCGAGGGTGACCGACGTGACCGTCGGCGACCCTGTGGGCGAGCCCGGCTACCAGGCCCCCGAGCAGCTCACCGGCCTGCAGTACGGGCCGTACGCCGACGTGTTCGCCTGGGCCGCGACGATGACGTTCGCGGCCACCGGCAAGCCGCCGTTCGCCGACCGCGACGCCGTGCTGACCGGCGAGCCCGAGGTGGGCGTCGGGGACGAGGCGCTGCGCCGCGTCCTGCTGTCGGCGCTGGCCAAGGACGTCAGCCAGCGGCCGACCACGTACAGCGCGCTCATGCAGGTGCTCGGCGACCCCGGCGCGGGCCGCCAGCAGGCGCCGGACCAGACCGCCATCGAGGGCGTGCCCGTCCCCGGGGTGGCGCTCCAGGGCGTCCCGATCCCGGCCGTGCCGCTCCCGGGCATGCAGCCGATGGTGCCCCCGCAGGGCGGCCCCGGCCAGCCGATGCAGGGCCCGCCCATGCAGCACCCGACCATGCAGGGGCCCCCGATGCAGGGCTCGCCCGTGCCGGGCGTCCCGCAGCAGGCGGAGCCGATGTGGGGCCCGCCCGAGCCGGGCGGTCAGCCGCAGCAGCCGCCTCAGCCGCAGCAGATCCGGCTGGAGGCCGTGCAGCCCAGGGGCTCGCAGGGGCCGCGCAGGAAGTTCCCGATGGGCCTGGTCGCCGGGGTGGGCGCGGTCGCGCTCGTCTCCGCGATCGGCCTGTGGGGCGCCAACCGGTACGTCGAGTACCAGCAGGTCGGCACCACCGTGGCCGCCCAGGCGAGCGCCGACGGCATCCCGGTGCCCAACAGCGCGTCCGTGGCCCCGGTTCCGCAGGGCACCGCGCCTGACGGCGGCCCGGTCCCGCAGCAGCCGCAGCCGACGGTCACCGTGCCGTGGGGCGCCACGCCCGACGTGGACGAGGCCGGGGTGGCCCCGCTGGTGCTGCCGACCGAGTGGCCGACGACCACCGCGGGCGTGCCCGAGCTGACCTCGGTGCCGACGACGCCGACGGCGATGCCGACGCAGCCGGTCGTGGTGCCCACGGTCACGCAGCAGCCGACGGCGGCCCCGACCGCCGAGGCCGAGCCGACGCCGACCAAGAGGAAGAAGAAGCCGCAGCCGACGGCGACCGTCACCAAGACGGAGAAGCCGACGGAGCAGCCCTCCGAGCAGCCGACGGAGAAGCCGACCGAGAAGCCGACCGAGCAGCCCTCGGAGCAGCCGACCGAGAAGCCTTCCGAGAAGCCGACGGAGAAGCCCTCCGAGAAGCCCACGGAGAAGCCGACGCAGGCCCCGGAGCCGAAGCCCACGCCGACCAAGCCGAAGCCGACGCCCACCCAGCCGAAGCCCACCCCGACGCAGCCCAAGCCCACGCCGACGCAGCCCAAGGCGACGGCCAAGCAGGCGGCCCCGGTGAAGAACCCGTACACGCCCACCCAGGTGTGCGGCTCGGGCTTCGTCGTCCAGCGCTCCAGCTCCTTCTCCGGCGGCGCCACGTACCAGCTCTGGAACAACAGCACCGGCCAGAACTGCGTGGTCACCATGAAGACGGTGGACGTGGGCAAGGCCACCCCGGTGAGAGCCACCCTGGAGGTCCAGAACGGCCCCAGCAAGACCGACTCGGGCAACTTCGAGTACTACGCGGGACCGGTGAAGCTGCCGGCCGCCGGGAAGTGCGTGCGCTACTCCGGCAGCGTGGGCTCCGGCTCGACGAGCGCGGGCTGGGCCAACTGCGGCTGACGACGCCTTGACGAAAGGGCCCGGACGATCACGTCCGGGCCCTTTTCGCTGTCCGTTCCCTAGTAGCCGACGTACCCGCTGCCGTTCTTGGTGCCGACGACGCCGGGCACGTTCGACACCGACCCGTAGCGCGAGATCGCGTAGCGGACGCCCGCGATGATGTTGTCCACCGGGTCGTAGATGTTGCCGTGCCCCGGCAGCTTGTAGGCGTTGAACGTCGGGTCGATGGTCTGCATCAGGCCCTTGGACGGGGTGCCCTTGTCCGCGTTCGAGTCCCAGTTGTTGATCGCGTGCGGGTTGCCGCCGGACTCGTGCCGGATGATCATCCAGATGTCGCTGGCGTTCATCTTCGACACCGGCACGCCGTGCTGCTTGAGGATGGCGATGGCCTCCTCGATCCACTGCTTGACCTGGCCCGTCGGGGCCGGGCCGCCGCCGGGGGGAGGCGGGCCGCTCGGTCCGTAGCCGCCGAAGCCGCCGCCCCCGCCACCGCCACCGCCACCGTTGCCGCTGCCGTTGCCGCCGCCTTGCAGGGCCGTGCGGTCCTGCCGCGGGTTGTAGCCGGGCTCGGGCTGCCAGTCGATCTTCCTGCCGTCCTGCGGCGTGAACTCCTGGGTGACGATCTCGGGGATGCCGCGGAAGGTCTGGGCGCGGTCGCCCAGGAAGGCGTCGATGTCGGTCTTCGCCTTGGTCAGCGCCGTGTTGGCCGAGGTCACGTGCGGCCGCGCGTCGGTGATCGCCTGGTTCACCAGCCCGCGCAGCGCCGTGTCCTTGGCCTGCTGGGTGGCGTCCGGGTTCTCCTTCGTGTACGTGGACGCGCTGGCCGACAGGTCGCGGATGATGGCGGCGATCTCCGTACGCGCCTCGCGCAGTGCCGTGGCGGCCGCGTCCAGCGACCCGGCGGCGTTGGCCAGGGCCGTCTGCAGCTCGTGGGCCGCCCGGCCGTACTTGCGCATGTAGGTGTCGAACTGGTCGGCCGAGCGGCCCCGCCAGGCGTTGTCGACGACCTGGACGGCGCCGCCGAGCGCCCCGCCGAACTCGTTGATGTCGCCGGCCAGGGCCCGCCACTTCTCGGCCACCTTGTTGATCGCCGCGGGGTCGCCGGTGACCTTGGTGAGCATGGCGTCGAGCTGCTCGCCGCCCGGCAGGTGGGAGACGCTCATGAGGTGGCCCGGTGTGCCTTGGTGATGTTGGTCTCCACGTTGCTCAGCCCGGCCTCGGTGTCGCGCAGCTTCCTGCGGGCCTGGTCCATCTCGTCGAGCAGCGTGGACCAGACGCCGTTGGCGCAGCCGGCCAGCGCGGCGGAGCCCTCCAGGTCGCCGAAGGCGCTCGCGCTGATCGGCGTGCGGTTGTTGCGGACCCGGCCGTCCTCCTCGTAGGTGACCTCGCCGGGATTGTTCTCGGTCAAGGTCTCCCGGTAGTGGCTGGTGGCCTTGCTGATGGCTGTGCGGCAGCGGTCGAGCGCGGAGAAGTGCATCTCCAGGTCGGTCATGATCCCCCTTCTCGGATGGCCTGCTCGTCGCCCAGGAACGCGGTCTGCATCAGGCGCGCGCCCAGGCGGCGGTCCACGAAATGGCCGCGGCCGGGCGGGAGCGTCTGCGGCCGGACGTTGCCGAACAGGTAGCCCTCGTCCTTGTTGCCCGACAGCAGCAGCGCCGGCGTGGCCATGTCCTTCATGCGCTGGATGACCGGGTCGAACATGGCCCGGCCGGCGCCGCCCATCTGGCGCGACAGCACCAGGTGCAGGCCGATGTCGCGGGCCTGGGGCAGCAGGTCGACCAGGGGCGCCAGCGGGTTGGCCGAGGTGGCGACCAGGTCGTAGTCGTCGACGAACACGTACAGGTCGGAGCCCTGCCACCAGCTGCGGTCGCGCAGTTGCTGCGGCGTCAGGTCGGCCGGGGGCAGGCGGCTCATCAGCGCTTCCCTGGCGTCCTTGATGAGGTCGGCGGCGGCGGCGCTGGATGCGGCGTAGCCGATGCGGTGCGGGGTCGCCGCCGAGTCCAGCAGGGCCCTGCGGTAGTCGATGACGATCATCATGGCCTGGCTGGGCTGCTTCCTGCTCACCAGTCCTTCGGCGATGAGGCGCAGCAGGTTCGACTTGCCGCTCTCGTTCTCGCCGAACACGACGAAGTGCGGGTCGGCGTCGAAGTCGAGCGTGACCGGCATGAGCGTGGCCTCGTCGATGCCGATGGGGATGCGCTCCTCGTCGGCGGGCAGCGCGGCCAGCGGCAGCACGGCGGGCAGCAGCCGCACCCGGGGCGCCACCGGGCCCTTCCACGAGTCGCGCACGGCCTGGACGAGCCCGCGCGCGCCGTCGGCGAGCGACCCGGGGTCCTGCACGGCGTCGATCCTGGGCAGCGCCGACAGGAAGTGGAAGCCGTCCTTGGTCAGGCCGCGTCCCGGCGCGCCCTCGGGCACGGCGAGCGCCTTCTTCCTGCTGACCTCCGACTCGTACGCGTCGCCGAGGCGGAGCTCGACCTTGGTGCCGAACAGGTCGCGGATGCCGGGCCGGAACTCCGACCACTTGTTGGAGGCGGCGATCACGTGGATGCCGTAGCCGAGCCCGCGCGCCGCGATGTCGGTGATGACCGGTTCGAGCGAGTCGAACTCCTGGCGGAGCGTCAGCCAGCCGTCGACGACGAGGAAGACGTCGCCCCAGCCGTCGCCCTCGATCGTGCCTTCGGCGCACAGCTGGCGGTAGGCGGCGATGGACTCGATGCCGTGCTCGCCGAAGTCGCGCTCGCGCTGTTCCAGGATGGAGCCGATCTCCGCCACCGTGCGGCGCACCCGGTCGCCGTCGAGACGGGCGGCGACGCCGCCGACGTGCGGCAGGCCCTCCAGCGACGACAGCGAGCCGCCGCCGAAGTCCAGGCAGTAGAACTGCACCTCGCGCGGCGTGTGCATGAGCGCCATGCTCGACACCAGGGTGCGCAGCACGGTGCTCTTGCCGCTGCGGGTGCCGCCGGCGACGCCGACGTGCCCGGCGCCGCCGGACAGGTCCAGCCAGAACGGGTCGCGGCGCTGCTCGAACGGCTTGTCCACGATGCCGACGACGGCGTGCAGCTTGCCTCGGCCCTGCCAGCCGGCCGTGGTCAGGCCGTGGTCGGCGGTGACGGACAGCGGCGGCAGCAGGTGGGCCAGCGTGGGCGGCTCCGACAGCGGCGGCAGCCAGATGCGGTGGGCGGCAGGCCCGTGGCCGGTGAGCCGGCCGACCACGACGTCGAGCAGGCTGCGCTGGTTCCCGGCGGCCGGTTCGTCGTCCGGCTCCGGCTCGCCCGTCTGGACGGGCGTGGTGACCTCGGGCAGCGGGATGTGGGCGGGGCCGTACTCGACGACCTCGCGCACCGGCACCTGGCCGTCGGCGGTGGCCGCCTGGACGGGGTCGGCGTGGTGCGCGCCCGACACGTACGCGGCCTTGAACCTGGTCATGCCGGTGGTGTCGTACTTGAGGTAGCCGTTGCCCGGCGCGGACGGCAGCTCGTAGGCGTCGGCGACGCCCAGCACGACGCGGCTCTCCATGGCCGAGAACGTGCGCAGGCCGATCCGGTACGACAGGTGGGTGTCGAGGCCGCGCAGCCGTCCCTCCTCCAGCCGCTGGGAGGCCAGGAGCAGGTGCACGCCGAGCGAGCGGCCGAGCCGGCCGATCATCACGAACAGGTCGATGAACTCTGGCTTGGCGGCCAGCAGCTCGCTGAACTCGTCGAGCACGATGAACAGCGTCGGCATCGGCCGCAGGTCGGCGCCCTGTTCGCGGGCGCGCTCGTAGTCGCGCAGGGAGGCGTAGTTGCCGGCCGCGCGCAGCAGCTCCTGGCGGCGCACCATCTCGCCGTGGAGCGCGTCGTACATGCGGTCGACCAGCGGGAGCTCGTCCTCCAGGTTGGTGATGACGGCCGAGACGTGCGAGAGCGTGTCGAGGCCGAGGAACGTGGCGCCGCCCTTGAAGTCGACGAGCACGAAGTTGAGGATCTCCGACGAGTGCGTGATCGCCAGGCCGAGCACCATGGTGCGGAGCAGCTCCGACTTGCCGGAGCCGGTCGCGCCGATGACCAGGCCGTGCGGGCCCATGCCGCCCTGCGCCGACTCCTTGATGTCGAGCTCGACCACGCGGCCGTCGACGCCGAGGCCGATCGGCACCCGCAGCCGGTTGCGGCCCGCCCTGGGCTGCCAGGTGACGGCCGGCTGCAGATGGGCGGGGTCGCCGACGCCGAGCAGGTCGGTCAGCGTGGTGTTGGTGCTCAGCAGGTCCTGCGTCTCGCCGCCGGAGGCCGTCGAGGCGCGCAGCGGCGCGAGCTGCCTGGCCAGGCCCTCGGCGCGGGCGTAGTCGAGGCTGTCGGGGTCGCCGAGCCGGTTCGTGGACCGCTTGCCCGCGTGGTCGATCTTGACCATGTGGAAGCCGTCGGGCTGGACGTCCAGGCGCAGCGTGTTGCTCTCGCCCGCCGGGCCCGCCGACTCGGACAGGTCGATGACCGTGACGCCCTGGATGGCGTCGACGCCGAGCTGGGAGTCGTGCGGCACGTGCCCGCCGTCGACGATCACCACGTGGTACGGCAGCGCGTCCGAGGCGGCGCCGGGCCGGAACCGGGCGCGCTCCTTCAGCTCGTCGCCGACGAGCTGGTCCAGCCGTTCCATGCTCTCGGCCATCAGCCGGACGTGCCCGGCGGCGTCCACCTCCTCCGGGTGCAGCGCGTGCGGCAGCCACTTCACCCAGTCCCAGTGCGGCATCCACTCCCGGCTGGCGCACACCATCACCCGCATGTCGTCGGGGGAGTGGAAGGTGGCGAGCTGGGCGATCACCGCCCGGACCATGGCGCGCACGGCCCTGGGGTCGCCGGTGAGGTTGATCCTGGCGAACGAGTGGAGGGCGACGGCGACCGGGAGTCCCGACACCGTGGAGTGGGCGCGGACGAAGCGGCGCAGCGCGCCCGCCGTCAGCGCGTCGAGGTCCTCGACCGGCTTGGAGTCGGGCGGCACGAGCTGGACGGCGAGCTTCTGCACGCCGGTGCCGAGCCGGACCGTGCCGAAGTCGTCGTCGCGCGGCCTGCGCTCCCACAGGCGCGGCCCCATCGCCACCCACCACAGCGTGTCGGGGGCCGGGCCGCTCCACTCCAGCGCCTCGCGCTGTTGCAGCGCGGCCTTGCGGACCTTCTTGCGGACCTGGGCGAGGTAGCGGAAGTAGTCGCGGCGCAGGCCGTTGAGCCGGTTCTTGCGCTCTCCGGCGTTGCGGCCGAACTGGCCGAGCGTCATGCCCAGCATCGAGACGGCGAACAGGCCGCTGGCCACGTACATGAGGGGGCTGGAGTTGCCTCCTGCGGTGAACATCAGGGCCATGGCCGCGCCGCCGGCGAGCATGGGGACGTACATGAGCACGCCCATCAGCCCCGCAGGCTGCACCTCGGGGATCTCCGGCGGCGACTCCAGCAGGATCTCCCCGCGGGGTGGCTGGGGAGTGGGGCGGCGCTCAGGACGCCTGACAACGACGATGCTCATTGACGGCTCACTCGCGAGACAACCCTCCTGTCACCTGAAACACTTTCTTACCAGAAGCATTGTCCCTATATGTTCGGCATGTCAGGACTTGCCGGTTAAACCCTGGAGTACGGCCTGTGACATCGCTCGCCCCTCAGCCGGCCTCGCACGCGCCGCGGCAGCAGCACCAGCCCATGCCGCACGCGCCACTGCCGCCGCTGTGCCATGTGACGATCATCGCGCCGCGCCGCCGGGTCGACCTGGCGCTGCCCGCCGACATCCCGCTGCCGCACGTGCTGCCTGGGCTGCTCCGCGCGGTCGGCGAGGGCGGCGGCGAGGTGGTCGGCGGCCCCGGCTGGGTGCTCCAGCGGCTCGGCGGCACCCCGTTCGACCTCGGGCAGACGCTCGCCGCGCTCGGCGTGCTCAACGGCGAGGTGCTCTACCTGCGGCCCCGCGAGTCGACGCTGCCGCCCGCGCTGTACGACGACGTGGCCGACGTGGTCGCCACCGGCGTCAAGGGCAGCAGCGGCCGGTGGGAGGCGAGCCACACCCGGGCCATGGGCGCGGGCGCGGCGGCCGTCCTGCTCGCGCTCGGCGCGCCCGCGCTCGTCCTGGCCGGCGGGCCGCCGCTCGGCCTGACCGTGGTCGCGGGCATGCTCGCGGTGCTCCTGATCGGCGTCAGCGCGGCCCTGTCGCGCGCTGTCGGCGACTCCGGCGCCGGCGCGTGGATCGGCTACGCCGCCCTGCCGTACGCCTTCCTCGCGGGCCTGTACGGCCTCGCGAGCGGCTCCACGCTGGCCGGGCTCGGCGCACCGCACCTGCTGGCCGCGTTCGCCTGCACCGCGCTCGTGGCCACGATCGGCGGCGCCGTCGTGTCGGACGGCGTGGCGGGCTTCCTCGGCACGGCCGTGGCGGCGGTCGCGGGCACGGCCGCCGCGGCGGTGGTCATGGTGTTCGAGCTGCCCGCGGCGGGCGTCGCGGCGATGACCGTGACGATCCTGATGTCGCTCAGCCCGCTCATCCCCACCCTGTCGTTCCGCATCGCCCGGGTGCCGCTGCCCGCCCTGCCGACGAACTCCGAGGAACTGCGCGCCGACAACCAGCGGCTCGACAGCGACGGCGTGCTCGCCCGCACCGCCCAGGCGGGCCGGTACGCCACCGGCATGGTCATCGGCATCACCATGACCGCCATCGGCGCGCTGATCCCGCTGGCGGCCACGCCGGGCTGGCTGGCCACCTCGATGGCCGCCGTGCTCTGCCTGGTGCTGCTGCTGCGCGCCCGCGTCTTCCACGGCCTCGGCCAGCGGCTCTGGCTGCTGGGCGCCGGGCTCGGCGGGCTGGTGCTGGGCGCCGTCTCGCTGAGCGCCGGGGCCGGCACGGTGGCCGCCGCCGCGGTGGTGATGGGGCTGCTCTGGCTCGCCCTGCTCGTCGTCGGGCTCGGCGTGTGGCTGCCGTCCGGGCAGCTCTCGCCGTTCTGGGCCCGGGCCGGGGACGTGGTGGACGTCATCCTGCTGATCGCGATGTTCCCGCTGTCGCTCGGCGTGCTGGACGTCTACACATGGATTCGCGGCCTGGCCGGTTAGTAGTCTTTCGCCGTTAAGTGGGGCTCTTGTGACGTATGGGGTGCACGGATGAGCGAGCTGAACTTCGACAGCCTGGACGTCGACCAGGTCATCAGGAACGCGGACCTGCAGATGGGCCGCGTGGCCGAGCTCCAGCAGGAGATGGCCAAGGTGGTCGGCCGCGCCGAGGACGAGGACGGCCTGGTCAAGGTGGAGATCGGCGGCCCCGGCCTGCAGGAGCTGCACCTGCACCCGAAGGCCATGCGCCTCACGTCGGGCGAGCTCGCCGAGCGCATCAAGGAGACCATCGCCGCGGCCACCGCCGACCACCGGCGCCAGATGACCGAGGCGATGGAGGCGCTCTTCGGCGCGGAGAACCCCCTGCGCTTCGCCGACGACCCCGAAGGCGCCCTGGAGCAGGCTCGGCAGGCCGAAGCCGTCTACAACAAGACCTTCGAGGACGTCATGGGCGAGCTCGCCAGGATCCACCAGCGCGTCGAGGAATGACCCCCGGGCGAGAGGGTCAGCCCAGTCTCTCCGGCCCCGCCTCCTGGGCGGGGGCGAAGACGTGGCCCTCGGGCTCGTAGAACTCCCGGTTGCGCTCCTGGCCCTCGTTGCCGCCCGCTCCGGCCATCCCGCCGGGCGGGAAGCCCATGAAGCCGTGACCCGTGGCCGCCGGGCCGCCGCGCAGCACGGCAGGGCTCGCCGTCGCCGCCGAACCGCCCGTGCCGTACCACATGCCGGGGCCCTGCTGGCTGCCGATGGGGTTGACGGTGGCGGTCGGCGTCGGCGTGGTGGGCGTGTGCGTGAGCAGGTTCGGCGTGGTGGTGCCGTGCGGGGACGGCGTGGTGGGGGTCTCGGCCAGCTCGGTCCGGGGCTCGCCGCCGATCACCGGGGGAGCGGGCTCCTGCTCGCCCTCCTGGCCCTGGGGAGCGGTGGGCTGCTGCTGTTCCGGCTGCTGCTGCCCAGGGGTGTCGCCGGGGCCCGGCTGCTGGCCGTCGGGGCCGCCCGAGCCCTGGTCGCCGTCCGGGCCCGGGCCCTTGCCCGGGTCGGTGGGCCCGGCGCCGTCGCCGGGGCCGGTCGTGTCCCGCGGGGACGTGGGGGAGCCGCCCGGCTGGTCGCCGCCCTGCGGGCCGCCGCCGGACGAGGACCCCTGGCCGCTCCCGGAGCCCGAACCGAAACCGCCGCCGCCACCGTCGTTGCCGCCGCCGCCGTTCCAGTGCACGGTCGTGCCGGACGGGGTACGGGTCCCGCTGCCGGGGTCCAGAGGCGCCTGCTTGGTGAGGTTCACCTCCAGCGGGGTGATCTCCGGAAGCTCGAAGGCCAGGCCCTCGGCGATGCGGGAGTTGACCTCGGTGATCTTCCGGTTGAGCTCGGCGAGCTGCCTTCTGGCTTCCTCGTCCGGGTCGAAGTTGTTGCGGTTCTGCGACGGGTCGCCGGTCATCCCGCCGCCGGCGCCCTCGTTGAACGACGAGCCGCCGGTTCCGCCGCTGCTGCCACCGCCGTCGCCGGTTCCGCCGCTCGATCCGCCGCTGCTGCCGCCGCTCGACCCGCCGGTGCTGGAGCCGCCCGTCCCGGCGTTCTGCTCGGCGGTGGCCGGCAGCGCGGTGACGCTGGCCTGATACTCCCTGATGTGCTGGGCGTACGTGCGCATCGGGCCGCCGGTGTCGTTCATGGCCTTGCCCAGCGCGCCCGCGCTCGCGTGCAGCAGGCGCAGCGCGCCCAGGACGGTCTGGCTGGCGTTGTCGCCGTGCCACACCTCGTTCAGCTCCTCGGCGGCCTTCAGGATGGCGCTCTGCACGCCGGCCTCGCCCAGCAGGAGCTTGCCCGCCTCGATGTAGCTCTCCCCGGCCCGGTCGACAGCCTCGGGGTCGGCCTTGCTCAGCCAGCCCGCGACCGTGTCCCTGCTGACCTCGGAGCCGGGCTCGACCGGACCGAGGTCAGCCTTGACCCGGATCGGCTTCCACGCATCGCCCATCGATCATCCCTGCCGATTCTCACGCACTGCTGTCGAGGTGACCGCGTTCGTAGTTGTCAATGGCCTTCTCGACGGCCAACGCCCACTCCTCGATGCAGTCGAGGAAATCGGAATAGCTGCCGCTGAAGACCTCGTACGCCTTGGCGGTGTTGACGCCGAAGCCGGAGGCCACCTCCCACGGGCCGGTTTCGGCGGACCCGACGTTGCTCAGCCCGGCCACGTTGCCGACCGTGCCCGGCCCGCTCCAGGTGGCGCTCATCGAGGCCGGCGCGTTGCCGCGCAGCGTCTCCAGCTCCCTGCGCAGCCGCGAGAGCACGGACCTGACCTCGTCGTGCTTGATGTCCGGACCCCGCCCGTCGGGCTCCATGCCGGGGAAGTTGGGGGCGAGCTCCAGCGACGGCGACTGCCCGCCATCCGGATCGCTCATGCCTTCGCCTTGCCTTTCCCGTCGATGAGGTGGTTCGTCGTCGGCACGTCACTGCGGAAGTCGTCCTCGTCCCCGAGCAGGTACGTGGTCCGTTCGCGCTCCTGGCGGTCCTGGCCAGCGGCGGCGCCGCCGGGCGGGATCATCGGGAACATCGGGGAGCCGTTGCCGAGGCCGCGCATCCCCGCCGTGCTCGCGGCGCCGGCCGGGCCGGCGCCGCCTCCGTAGGCGGAGCCGATGCCGCCGTTCTGGCCGGACGGGTAGCCGGTGCCGGGCAGACCGTTGGCGTTGTTCGGGTAGCCGGGCAGGTTCCGGTCGCCGATGCCGGCCAGCGAGGTGTTCGCGTCGTTCGCGCCCAGGCCGTTGCCGTCGCCGACGCCGACGTCCGCGCCGGGGATCTGGGGGCCGTTCGGGAGCCCGGCGTTCACGGTCGAGGACCCGGAGTTCACGCCGCTGCCGGGCAGGCCGGGGCCGCCGGGCAGGCCGGAGCCGTCGCCGGGGAAGCCGGGAGCGCCGGGCACGGATCCGCCGGGGAAGGATTCACCCGGCAGGTTGTCGCCGATCCCGGGGATCTGGTGCTGCCCGGGGTCGAACAGGCCGTCCTGGCCGGGGCCCCCCAGCCCGTCCGGGCCCAGCCCCGACGGGTCGAAGGGCTGGTTCATCCCGTTGGGCAGGCCGCCGCCCGGCAGCCTGGCCTGGTTGAACGGGACGACCGGCGCGTCAGTGGTCAGATTGTCGAACTGCGGGATCTCGGTCCGCAGGTGTGCCGGGAAGACGTTGTTGTTGATCGCGGTGGCCTCGGTCAGCTCGCGCAGATGCTTCTTGGCCCGCTTCATGTTCTTCTCCGCCTCGGACTCGCCGAACAGCTTCTCGCCGAGGCCGTAGACCAGTCCGCCGCCGGTGCCGATGATGCCGCCCTGGGGGCCGCCGAACTTCAGGCCGATCTGGCCGCCCTGGACACCCCGTTCGAGGACCGACGGGTTGTCGGCGTTGTCCGGGATGGCCTCGCCCCTGAACCGCTCCAGCGTGGCCGCGTGCATGTTCAGCGCGGGCGCGATGCCGGACGGGTTGACGGGGCAGAGCTGCTGCGGGTGCTCGCTGATCGTGCGCGACACGTCGGCGGCCGACTCGCGCAGCCGGCGCAGCGCCGTGCGCACCACCTTGGAGTCCTCGCTGTCGGTCCAGCTCGTCTCCAGCGTGCGCATGTGCTTGTCGAGCACGCCGACCAGGTTGTCCAGCCGTTCCTTGGCCGTGTAGAACTCGGTGGCCGCCTCGCGCAGCAGCTCCGGCTTGTTGCCGTTGAGCGCCTCGCGCAGCGCCTCCAGCGTGGTGATCTCCTCCTCGGAGGGCACGAACTGGTACTGGATCTCGCTCTGGTAGTCGACCATCAGGCCTCGGCCGTCCGCTTCGCGCCCTCACCGGCCTGTTCGGCGTTGTCGTAGCCGCGCAACGCCTGGGTGAGCAGCTCGATCATGCTCTCCACCTGCGTCGTGATGTTGTCGTACGACAGCTTGACGGCGCCGATGCCCCGGGTCGTGCTGTTCTGGAATGCCATGGCCGCCGTCCACGGTCCGGTGAGGGCCTTGTCGTCGGAACTGAGCCTGACGACCGCCCCGCCCTCGGCCAGCACGGGCTGGACCTCGCCTTTTCCGCGTTCGGGACGCAACAGTGCGAGGGCTTCGATCAGGTCGGTCCTGGCGGCCTTGATCGCACTTCTACTCAGGTTCACGCCACCGCGGTCGGTGCCCATGCTTTCCCTCCGGTGTCAGCCAGCGGCCGTCGGCTCCTACCTGCCGTCGAAGATCTTGGAGTTGATCATGTCGACCTCGTGCATGTTCATCTTCGTGATGTCGATGTTGCTCTTCAGCAGGTCCACGAACTGCGACATGTCGTTCGCCTCGCGGTTCCACACCTGCCGGACCTCGTCGAACACGGTCTTGGCCGCACCCTGCCAGATCGCGCTCTTCTGCAGCAGCGCGGTCTCCAGCTCGTCGAGCACGGTGACCATCTCGTTGTGCGCCTTGGCGAAGGCCTCCTCGCCGCGGCCGAGGCCCGCGTAGTTGACAAGGGTCCTGTCGAAAGCGTCTTCTGCGGCCATCGCGGCCTCCAGTTCTGTGAGTAGGGGGTCAGCGGGGCGGCTGAGCGCTGATGAGGTTCGCGATGTGGTTCATCGCCTGCTGGCGCTCTTCGTTGAAGGCGGCGACGTTCTTGTTGGTCGTCCCGATGTTCGCGGCCAGCCGCTGCAGGCTCTGGAGGACGACGTCCATCCGCTCGTGCCACTTGATGAGGACGGCGGAAAAGGCGGCCTCCGACTGTCCGGCCCAGGAGACCTTGAGCTCGGCGCCCGCCGTGTCGAGGTTCCGCTGGACGGTGCGCAGCCGGGTGGCGGCCTCCTCGATGAGGTTGACGGCCGCGATGAGGTCGGACGCGCTTACTTGGGTCTGCGGCTCGGCGCCCACAGTGTCCCTCCCTTACCAGTTCGGCTGACTTGGGGCGTCAATCTGGTGTCGGCCCCTTGGTCACATTAGAGAACTATCGTCCCTAGAGTCGCACATGATCAAGTGAAAATCCCATATCCGTCAGGTGGATTCGTGGTGTATTCGCAGGACGTGCACGTTTGGGGCCATGACTGGGGAGATGGGGCTCTTGCCCGAAAAGCTGTACGGACCTGCGGGGCTGGCGTAGCGTATGGGGGCGATGTGACAAGGGGGGCTTGTGGCTGAACCGGATTCCTTCTCGGAGACTCTGCAAGGGCTGGGTGGCGCGGGGCTCCACCCCAGGACCAACGACCCCAAGTTCGTCATGCAGTACACCCGTGTCCGGGACATGGGCACCAACGTGGCGAGCTTCGGTCAGGACCTGACCGAGATGAGCAGCAAGACGCGGGCCATCGACATCACGGAGTTCTCCTTCGGGGTCATCGGCGGCGGGCTCAACGTCGCCCACCGCGCGGTTCGCGACCACGCCGCGGACGCCCTCAAGCAGGGCAAAGAGGTCCTGGAGTCGTGGCGGACCGCGATCAACACCGCCGCCGACAACGGCGAGACGGCCGACAAGGCCAGCAAGCCGCCCAAGCCGAAGGACGACGAGTTCAAGCTGCCCGGCGGGGGCATGAAGCCCATGGGCGGGGCCGGCGACCTGCCGTCGGGCCTCGGCCCCGGCGGCATGGATCCCCTGGACGGCCTGAAGAAGCCGGACGACCTGAACAAGGACGCCCTCGACGGCCTGGACAAGGACGCTCTCGACGACCTGAACAAGGATGCTCTCGACGGCCTGGACAAGGACGGCCTCGATGACATCAAGAAGCCGGACGACGGCCTGAAGCCCGACGACCTGGACGACCTCGACCGGCCGGGCCCCGACATGCCGGACCGGCCCGACATGAACCTCCCGCAGCAGCCCGACCCCGGCGGCGGGAACCCGCCCGACCTGAACGGGCTGAACCAGCCCACGGGCACCGACCTGGCCGGCGCCGACCCGCGCGTGCCCGGCCTGCCCAACTCCGGCCTGCCCAACTCCGGCCTGCCGAACCTGTCCGGCGGCCCCGACCCGCGCGCCGCGATGCCCCGCACGGGCTCCGGCTTTCCGGAGGGCTTCAGCTCGGGCATGTCCTCGGGCGGCTCGGGCGGGCTCCCTGGCGGGCCGGGCAGCATCGCCCGCGCGCTCAACACCGGGATGCCCCTCTACCCGCCGCCCATGGGAGGCGGCGCCGCGCCGTCCCGCGACGAGCAGGACCGCGAGAAGGGCCCGCTGCTTCCCGAGGACGAGGGCGTCTGGGGAGACGACGAGGACATCGCGCCGGCAGTGATCGGTGGAGAAGGGTAGCTGAGCTGATGGCCTACGAAAACGATCACAGGCTCATGATCTCGGCCGTGGCCGCCGTGGGCGCCGCCTCGGTGATCCTGCCGTACGCCCGCCCGATCGGGATGTTGATGTCCCTGCTCATCTCCGATCCCGCCGAGCAGGATCGGGGGGGCGACCAGTGGCTCGACAAGACCCCTGTGGACGTGGGGCCGGCGGTGGTGGGGCCCGTGGCAGCCGGCAGCAAGCAGGTCCCCGACGGGCGGAGCGCGCACGCGAACGGGGTCACCGACCTGGCCTACGTGCGGGCCGAGCTGAAGCGGCTGGGCAAGGAGATCGGCGAGAACGAGGGCTGGGAGGGCCGGGCGTACACGTCGTTCACCGAGAAGATCAACGTGCTCGACGGGCACCTGGCCAAGCTGGACCAGAACCGGGTGTCCGCCGGCAACGCGCTCAAGTGCTCAGCCGCGTGCTACCACGTCCTGACGCTGGTCTGTGACGCCATCGGGGTGATCCTGCTGGCGCTGGCGGGCTATGTGGCGATCATGCGGCCGACGCCGCCCCCGGCCAACGCGACGGCGGAGGCGACCGCGATCAGCATCGTCGCGCGGTTGCACTTCATGCTGCAGGGGATCATGACCAAGCACCGGAAGCTCATCTACAAGGCCACGCTCATCTTCGGCGCCCTGGCCGTCGGCTACAACCAGTTCTCCCAGGACCTGCCCGGCCTGCAGGCCCTTCCCTCGGAGAAGCCGAACCTGATGGAGGCCAGCGTCCTCTGGGACGCCGCCAAGTCCGACCTGACCGACAACCCGCAGGCGGAGCTCGACCCGGGCAAGATCGAGTCGCCCATGCCGGACTTCGGCTTCTGATCAGCCCGCGGCCGCGCCCACGGGCGTGAGCGCGGCCGCCGGATCCAGCGGCGGTCCCTGGGGGATGCCGTGCATGAGGCTCGCCGGCACCGGCGCCACGTCGGCCGCGTCGTAGCCGAGCCTGCCGAGCACCTCGGCCGACGGCACCGGGTAGCGGATGCCCTGGTCGGTGATCAGCGACAGCGAGGCGTTCACCGCGCCGAGCTGCCCCTCGCCGGGCAGCAGCCCGGCGACCACCGCGCTCCCCGGCGGGAGCAGAACCTGGTCGAAGCGGTCCTGGTTGCCGGGGGTCGGCGGCGCCGGGATCGTCATCGTGCTGCCGACCGTCACCTTCGCCTTCACCGAGCCGGCCTGCGTGTCGGCGTGGACGAGGCAGAGCGGCACGGTGGCGGGCACGTTGATCGCGCGCGGCATGGTCGCGGGCAGGGTCGGGTCGAGCACGGTCTTCTTCGACGGTGACGCGTTGGCCGACGCGGCGTCGATGGGGATCTCCCTGGCGGCCCTGTTCCCGTACGCCTTCTTGCTGGCCGGGTCCTCCAGCAGGAGCCTGGCCTGCACGGCGGAGATCTGCGCCAGCCCGTCGGGGTACAGCACGTACCAGCGGGCGGCCGTGCCCTGCGCGGCCGGGACCGTGAACACCTGGCCGACCGCGGCGGTGACCTTGCCGCCCGAGCGCACCTTCCGGCCGCGGTAGGGCACGTCGGGGCCGTCGAAGTCGCGGCCGACGGGCAGCGCGTTGAGCCAGGCCGGGGGCACCTTCCTGGGCTGGGCGTCGAGCGCGCGCACGCCGTGCGCGGCCACCCGCATGCGGCGGTTGTTCCAGATCACCCAGTTCTGCCGGCCGTCGGTGACGACCATGGCGTCGCCGCCGACCGGCCGCCCGCCGACGTCCTTGCCGCCCACGAGCGTCGTGTACGACTTCTGCCCGCCCGAGCCGGCGGGGCCGTCGACCACGCACACCGACCAGGGCGCCTTGACGAGCTTCTCCCGCACCGGCAGCGAGTCGGGGGCGCCCGAGATGCCGACCATCGGCCCGCGCGCGAAGTCGGCCAGCGAGACCGAGGTCACGCTGCGGGTGGTGACCTCGCCGGAGCCGAGGATGAGCCGGGCCGAGGCGTAGTTCGCCACCGGCAGCAGCCGCCGCTGCTGCTGGCTGTAGACGTACGCGGCGCCGCTCTCCTCCTCGATGAGGAGCTGCCCCGGGTCGGTGAGCTTGGTGGCGTTGCCCGGGCTCACCAGCCCCCAGATGCCGAACACGGCCAGCACCAGCACGCCCACGAGGATGCCGCTGAACGTGGCCACGTTCTGGCGGCGCATGGGGGACTCCGGAACGTCAGGCTCGCCCTGCAGCAGCGCCATGCCGAGCCGCTGCTGCATCAGCCGGTGAGCTTGGTGGAGATCCTTGTTGGTCTGCATGCTGGGCCCGCGTATCCCCTCATCGGTACCTTTGGTCTCCAATATCCCAGCTTGCACACAGGCGTCGCACCTCACTCCCGCCGATTACTGTGACCTCCGTGGAACCAGCCAGCCCTTTCGAGGAACAGCTCTGGGCGGCGCACGAGGCCGGCCGGATCGACCTGTGCCTGAGCCTCCTGCGCGACGCCGACTTCGCGCTGCCGATCTCCGCCGCCGCGGCGGCCGGCGCCGAACCGCCCCGGTGGGCCACCTACACCGGCCCCGACCGCGTGTGGATGCTCGCCTACACCTCCGTCGAGGCCATGCGGGCGGCCGGCGTCGCCACCGAGCACTGGCGGGTCAGCTCGCTCCCCGAGATGGCCGCCGCCTGGCCCGACCCGCGCTGGGGGCTGGCGGTCAACGCGGGCCTGCCGGTGTGGTTCCCGCTGGAGTCGGGCACCGTGGCCCGGCTGGCCGTGCCCACGCTCGCCCAGGACCTCCTGATCGCGCCGGGGTCGGGCGTGCCCGTCATGCAGAAGGTGCTCGGCCCGGGCGACCTGGACGACCTGCTGACCGGCAACAGCTCGCGGGTGTCGGGCTACTGCCACCACGCCCTGGACGTCTCGCACATCGCCACGCCCACCGTGCTCGCCGAAGCGCTCGGCGCGACGGACAAGCTGACGCCCGAGGGCTCGCTCAACCTGCTGCGCTGGCGTCCGGCCGGCCTCAACCTCTACCGCACCCCGTACGGCGGCCTCGACGAGGAGGGACGTGACGCGGTGGCGGGCTGGGTCGTCGAGGAGCCGCCGTTCGCCGGGATGGGCCTGGTGCCCAACCCCGAGCTGCTCGTGCGCGAGTACAAGATCTACGGCGTCGGGCTGCCGCACGGCGCGGAGATCTGGGAGCTGACCGACGCCGGCACCGAGCACCGGCGCGCGCTCTACCACGGCGACCTGCGGCGCTGGCTGCTGACGGTGGCGGTGACGCCGTGAGCTGGCACCACTACCGCGCGCGCTGGCAGGGCGAGGACTTCGAGGCCAGCCCGGAGCCGCACTCGCTCGAACTGTGGATCAGGCTGCGCAGCGCCGAGCCGCGAGAGGGGTTCGAGGAGGTGGAGCCCGGCTGCCACGTGCTGCCGGTGCCGGCGGAGGAGTGCGAGGCGCTGCACTTCGTCATCACCGTGTGCGAGTGGCGCGGCGAGCCGTTCCACGTGCACGCCGAACGCGACGGCGAGCTGCTGCTGGAGTACGCGGGCGCGTCCGCGCCCCGGGCCGTCGAGCTGGGGCTGGACCGGATCGAACGGGGCGTCTACCGCCGCTGGGTGCCGCGCGCCGAGGCGGCCGATCTTCGTGAGGAGGCCGTGCCCCTCGACGAGATTGTCTAGCCGGGCTCTTGTTACTTGGTATTCATGTGACAGAAACTATCCATACAGTGCGATGTGTCGCATGTGGCGCTATTGGGTGGGAGTGTCATGGAGGCAGCGAGCCGCTCGGCTGCGGGGATGCAGGCATACGCCGACGAACTCAGGACGATGTTCATGCGCTTGCAGGACGAGGGCATGGAGCTGCACACGCGGGCCAAGGAGCTGCGCGTGACCGAGAAGTCGCCCGACGGCCTCGTCAGCGTGACCGTCGGCTCCCGGGGTGAGCTCGTCGGCCTCGACCTCGACCCCCGCGTCTACCGCCGCCCCGACGCCCGCCACCTGGCCGACACCATCGTGGAGACCACCCGCCGGGCCGAGGCGCGGCTGCGCGAGAGCATCGTGGAGATCTTCGCGCCCGTCGTGCCGCCCGAGCAGATGCGGGCCCACATCGACGGCGACGTCGAGGCGATCTTCCAGGTGTTCGCGGGTGAGGAGGGAGAGGCCCGATGAACATGTGGGACGAGTCCTCCGTCGTCAAGTCCGTCGTCGACCGCGGCATCACCGAGTGGAAGACGATGGCCGGCGACCAGGAGCGCGAGTGCGCCGACCTGATCGCCGAGGTGCAGAAGTGCCTGGACGCCCAGCCGTGGGGCACCGGCACCGAAGGCAAGGCCTTCCTCACCTCTCACGTGGGCGTCAACGGCGGACCCGAGACGATCACCAAGTGCAAGAAGCTCCTCAAGGAGATCGCCGACGCCGGTGACGCCGTCCGCATCGTCGTCGACAACACCCTCCAGGCGCACGCCGACATGGCGGCCGACCTGCGCCGCCAAAAAGCGATGATCGCGGAGGTGTGAGGGCGACGGACTGAACGGGAACATCCGTGACGACTGGTGGCAACGTCCACGTCCAGGGGCCCAGCGGCCTGCCCGCCCAGCACATCGCGGTGCGGATCGACCGGGACACCGAGCCCGTGTGGGAGACCGAGGTCTTCCCCGATTGGCTGAACTACTTCCTGCTGCCCATGCTGTCGGCCGGCCAGATGTGGCCGAGGGCCAGCGAGAAGGGCATGTCGGCGCTGGCCGTCGCGTACGAGAAGCTGGCCGAGGGCACCGACAAGCACGCCGTCGCCGCCGGCACCGCCGCGCGCACCATCGTCGACGGCATGTACGCGCCGCCGACCGCCGAGTTCGTCAACCGGGCCAAGTTCCTGTACGGCGAGAGCGCCGGGCTGGCCGGCGTGCACAAGAACTGCTGCGGCCACGCCTCCCACGCGAGCGACTTCGCTGTCGAGACCCAGTACTCCAAGATCTCAATCAACGTCGCCTTCTGGATCACGGTCGTCGCCATCGCCATCGCGGTCTACGTCTCGTTCTTCACCGCCGGGTCCGGCGCCCGGCTGATCGGGCCGTACTCGGCGGCCTGCCGCGCGGCCGTCAGCCGCATCCTGGCCCGCCTGGCCGCCGTCGGCGGGCGCAAGGCCGCCGCCGGACAGCTCGGCCGGGTCACGACGCTCAGCGGGGCCACCGGCAAGATCGTGCTCGCCCGGCTGCTGGCCAGCCCCCTCGGCCGCGAGCTCACCGAGGAGATGGGCGAAGAGGGCTTCATCGACTGGTTCACCCAGCGGATCCAGATCGACAAGGGCACCCGCAAGTTCTTCGACTGGGCGCGGTTCAAGGCCTCGCTGATCGGCGCCGGAGCCGGCGCGTGGATCGGCACGAAGGTCGCCGGGCCCCTCTCCCGCGTCACCCGGCGCGTGGGCGGCTTCGCCGGGAGGGCGCTCAACACCGGCCTCAACAACATGATCGCCTCGCCGCTCGGCAGCTTCGTCGCCAACGCCGCCGTCTACGGGCGGATGGAGAACCCGTTCACCGCCGAGGCGATGATGGGCGGGTTCCTCGGCGGCGTCGGCCGCACCGGCACCATCAGCCCGTTCAACCCGGACGTCCTGTCCGCCCTGACCCACCCGACCAGCGCCCTGGCGTCCGCGCAGGACGCCGCCGCCCGCTCCGACGCGGCCCGCTCCGGCGGCACCCCGCCCGGGGGCGACCCCGGCAGCAACACCACGTCGTCCAACGGGCCCGCCAACGGCCCCGCCGGCCCCGCCCCGGCCGGGCCCGCGCCCTCAGCGCCGAACTCCACCACCACGCGGGGCGGCGCCCCGGCCGGGTCGTCCGCCTCGGACGGCGCCCGCTCCTCCGGCTCCGACACCGACACGCGGACCAACCGCTCGCAGGACGACAACGCGGCGGGCCGCCGCGGGCCCGCCACGCCCGACGCCGACTCCCGTACCCGCTCCTCGCAGCCCGCCCCCGACGAGGACCGGGAGGAGGAGCGGCAGCAGGAGCCCGCCGCGAACGCGGCCCCGGCGCCCACCACCTCGACCAACTCCGCTGCGGCTCCGGCGTCCACCGACGACACGACCCCCGCCCCTGACGCGGCCCCCGCCCCAGACGAAGCCCCCGCTCCCGACGCGGCGCCCACTCCCGACGAGGCCCCCGCCCCGGACCTCGCCTCCACCCCGGAGGCGGCGCCCGCCGCCGAGGAGCGGGTGCCGGTCAAGGACGCGATTCCGGCCCCCGCCAACGCGCCCGCGCACGTCACCGGCGCGCACACCGCCCTGCTGGACGCGGCCGAGACGAGCTTCCCCAGCATGCTCGCCACCCGAGGCGGCGACCTGGTCCTCAGCAGGGACGACAGCGAGCTGGTGATCCCCGCCTCCACGGTGAACGCCGTGCGGACCGCCCTGGAGGAGCGCGCCGCGCAGGGCGTCGACCAGGCCCGCCTGCGCATGGACGCGACCCTGCTCCTGGTCCAGGCCGCGAGCAGGCCCAGCATCGACACCGCCCCGCAAGCCCGTACGAACGAGGACGGGCCCCAGGCGGCACGCCCCACCCGGAGCAAGCCCGGCACCGTCACCTCGCGCGCCCTGCCCGGCACCCGCTTCGTCCCGGACGGCCGCACGGACGGCACCACGCTGACCGACGCCGAGGTGAAGGCGGGCGTGGACGCGCTGCGCCCCCACCACTTCCGCACCGAGGGCGTCACGGGCTGGAGCTGGTCCGCCGACGGCTCCACGCTGCTCGTGCGCACCCGCCAGGGCATCCACCACTTCCGCACGGTGATCGGCCGCCTCGACGCGTCCCTCATGGGCCGCACCGAGGTCAACGCCGGAACCAGCAGCGCCGAGGCGCACGTCGTCCACCTCGCCCGAGGCATGGCCGCCGACCAGGTGGCGCGCACCATGCTGCACGAGATCACCGACACCCTGCACCACCTGCATGCTCCGGAGAAGCAGGGGGTGGTGCGCCGGATGCTGTCACGCGGCAGGATGCGCGAGACGCAGGACCTGTGCGTGGCCGCCCGGATGAACGAGCTCGGCTACCTCGTCGAGCAGTGGCAGCAGGCCACCAACTCCCGAGAGCAGCGGAGGCTCGTCGCCGACATCGACGGGGTGATGGCCGACCTGGCCACGCGCGGCCACGCCGCGCCCCCGCTGCCCTTCACGCCCACCCCGGCCGAGCAGCCGCCGCGCGTGCCCGGCGTCCCCGACGGCACCCCCGACCTCCTGGAGATCCGCCGCCTGGTCGACTTCTTCCACCAGGCGGAGGACAACCTGACGCAGCAGGTCGCGTCCAAGAAGAAGACCGCCCAGGAGGCGCGGAACAAGGCCAAGGAGTCCGCCGAGGCGGCGAAGAAGGCCCGTAAGCAGCGCGACCAGGGCAAGCAGGTGCGCGTGCGCAAGGCCCTGGCCGAGGCGCAGGGCCACCGGGCCAAGGAGGCCAGGCACCTGCGGATGGCCGAGCGTTACGAGAGGACGCGGACCGCCGCCCAGGCGGCCGAGCGCGCGTACCGGACGCTGCGGGTGGATCCCAGCCAGGAGAACCTGGCGAAGGCCAGGCAGGCCCACCGGGCCTACCTGGTCGCCCGCGCCGCCGCCCAGCCGGCCGCCGTCAGCCGGACCACCGCGATGCCCACGTCCCGGATCGCCCACCTGACCAAGCTCACCGAGGCGGTCAACGAGCTGCTGGAGGGCAAGGGCGTCAGCCACCGCTACACCATCAACGAGCTCGAGACCGCGATCCGGCAGAACTTCCACAAGGTGCTGAGCGAGGACGGCCTCGTGCTGCGGCCCGGTGTCGGCAAGGACGCGGCCGAGGTGCGGCTCAAGCTCACGCTCGGCGACCTCGTCGAGGTGTTCGAGCCGTCCGTGATCGCCTCGGAGATCATGGTCGGCATGTTCGTCCTGGGCGGCCGGACGGTCAACGGCACCGCGGCCAACAGCGGCGGCCTGGCGCCGAACTTCGACACCGGCATCCTGACGCCGATGCTGCCCGAGGACTCGTTCCTGCAGATGGCCAACCAGTTCCTCGGTGCGGGATTCGGCGTCAACGCCGGCCGCAGCACGAGCGTCACCGGCGGCGCCGGCCCCGCCTTCCAGTCGGGCTCCGTCGTCGACAACCGCAGCGAGTCGATGCTGTACGAGGGCACGGCCACCTGGACGGCGGAGATCCGCGTGCCCGGCTCGCGCACCTGGGAGGGCCGTGTCACCGTGAGCTCCGGCGCTCCCGCCGACGCCGCCGGCCAGCGGGTGTGGTTCACGCACCCGCACGTCGAGCCGCCGCCCCGGAACGTCACCAGGATCGATCCAGACAAGCGCGACCCCCAGCTCCCGAACGTCACCGTCACCGGCATGACCGGTCTCGAAGGCGCCCTCGACATGGTCGCCGACCACCTCGGCGGCGACTACGCCACGGTCGGCTCCATCGCGCACCACAACCTGCGCACGACCCTCGTCGACGAGCTGCCGATGGCGCTGCGCGAGGCGGTCAACGGCGGGTTCAGGCGGCCCCTCACCGTCGGCGGACGCACCGACGTGCGCATCAGGGTCGACACCAGGATCGTCCAGGTCCCTGACAGCCCGCTGGTGGGCCAGCCCAGCTCGGACGAGTGGGAGGAGGAGGTGCTCATCGACTTCGCCAACGTCCCCGGCGGGGCGTCGGCGGGCGGCTCCACCGGCCTCAGTGCCTCAGCCAAGCTCAAGATCCACCGGCTTGAGGACCTCGACGTCCTGGGGCCCCTGGGCGAGTTCGAGCCTTCCATCAACCCCAAGGCCGAAACCGGAAGATCGGCCTCGCACTCCCACTCGTCGACCGCCAACCAGCAGGCCATCCACCCGAGCGTGCACCGCAAGAAGGGCCCGCGGCAGTCGTACAAGCTCATGCTGGTCCACTCGATCACCGTCGAGCGCCCCGGCCAGGCCCCCGTCACCCTCCCGGACGTCGACAGCACCGCGCTGGTCGCCATGCAGGAGTCGGCCGCCTACCGGTTCGGCCTGCCCGTCGACGAGGGCGCGCTCCTCCGCAAGGACGGCAAGGTGGTGATCGGGGCCGACGGCATCCCGGTGCTGCGCGGCGACCCCATCCCCGAGGTGCCCGAAGGCCGCACGGCCGGGCTGCCCCCCACGATGGGCGACCAGCCCGGCCAGCTCCGCGGCGCCGGCCCGGCCCTCGTTCAGGAGGTCCTCGGGATGGACGAGGTCGCCCAGGACGTCCTGAGCGACCTCGGCGAGCGCGGCGTGGTGCCGAAGATCGTGAACGGCGAGTTCGTGTTCTCGGACAACGAGCTGGAGCTCGCGAGCCAGATCCACAACCTGCGCGAGGTCCTCACCCAGCTGTCGGCCCGGCGCATGCAGGCCGGCTACGACCAGGCGGCGCAGGACGGCCTGCACTTCGACCTGGTACGGCACCGCCCCAACCGCACCTCCGAGCACTACACCGTGCACATCCAGCTCAAGCAGGACTTCAAGGACTTCACCTACATCGGCTACACCGACGCGGAGGCGGTGGTCTACCTCGACATCGGCTCCGACACCTCCGGGCGCGGCTTCACCCGGTCCAGGACGTACCCCGGCAAGGTCGGGCTCGCCGAGAGCGACGCGCCCGGGGAGGGCCAGAACGGCTTCGGCCACGAGGTCAACGGCAGCTACAGCCGTGGATACAACCGGAACGTCGGCTCCAGCCACGGCGGCACGCAGAACATCGTGACGCTGGGCGAGAGCGGCGACATCGTCGGCGTGTACACCATGCGGCACCGCGTGATCGTCGAGCTGGAGCACAACGGCAAGCGCGAGCGGATCTCCTCCCGCAAGGGCGAGGCCAAGCTCGTCATCGCCGCCGACCTCATGCCCGCGAAGAACCCGAAGCAGGCGCCGGTGGGCAAGCTGTCCGCCAAGGTGCTGGCGCGGACCAAGATGCTGCACCTCGATCCCGGAAACGCGCTGGCCGCCGCCCGGGAGGTGCTGCCGAGGGCCATGCGCAGCGACTCGCCCGCCTTCCACCACTTCGCGGGCCTGGTCAACATGCGCAACCTCGCCGGGCACCGCGAGTGGGAGGACGACGCGTACGGCAGCGAAACCGGCATCCGCACCCGCGGCACCACCACCCGCTCCTCCCTGTCCGTGAAGGGCGAGTACGGCGCCGCCGAGGTGGTCGGCGTCGTCGACCACGTCAGCGGCGACATCAAGTTCGGCATGGGCAGCGCGGGCGTCAGCTACGGCGGGTCCGTGAGCCGGAACACGAGCCTGTCCGCGAGCGGGACCGACCACGACGACGGCGGCACCACCAACGACGGCGGCAAGCTGTCGCTCCCCTCCGTCTCCAAGTCGACGTCCACCTCGATCTCGCAGCTCGACATCTGGGGCACCGAGGAACTCACGATCGAGACCGGCCGGCACTACGTCATCCGCGCCGACGTCGGCTTCACGTACACCGGCAACGAGACCGTCCCCGACGGGGTCACGCCCAGGGCCGCCCGCCCGGCCCACAGCCGCGGCGCCGCCCTGCTGACGATCCCCGAGTACGACGCCCTGCTCCTGTACTCCGACGACGACCTCGACCTGCCGCTGCACCTCGTGGCCGACGCGGTCGAGCGGTTCATCAACGGCAGCCTCACCCTGGACCGGACCCTCGCCACCGCGCTCCTCACGCGCTACACCAAGGCCCTGGCCGACGCCCGCGCCGCCGGGGAGGACCTCGGCCTGGCCGAACAGCACACCCCGCACGCCCTCCTCACGGCGCTCAGGAAGGTCGTCGAACCGCAGCAGCCGGCCAAGCAGCGGCGCAAGGGCAAGGGGCAGACGGCGCAGAGCGGGCCCAGCGGGCGCCAGTCCGCGCAGAACCAGAGCACGCCGCAGCGTGAGCGGCGCATGCCCATGCACAAGCAGCTCGCCCGCCTGCTGTCGCGAGCCAGGGACCTCATCCAGCAGAGCCGCGAAGTCGTGCTGGCCCGGCCGTACCAGAACGGGATGGGACTCAGCCTCATGGAGTCCCTCACCGCCAAGGACAAGAGCGGCAAACGCGTACAGCTCCGCGACGAAGTCCTCAACATGCTCGAAGAGGTCGCGCCCGAGGTGCTGAAGGCCGCCCCCACCCTGCGCAGGGAAGTGGCGGTCGACTTCGCCCGCACCCGCACCGAGATCCGCGTCAACGACATGTGGAGCCGGAACGGTTACAGCAAGACCTACAACGCGCTCGGCGACCTGGCCAGCGGGGTCGCCGAGGAGGTCACGGTCAGGGTGCGGATGGTGCCCAAGCACGGCGCCGACCGCGCCGAGCTGATCGGCCACACCGACGCCGCCGGCGCCATCAAGCAGTTCTACCGCTACACCGACGTCACCGAGTCCGAAGGGTTCAACGGCTCCCACGCCTTCGGCGCCGACTTCAGCGGCAAAGAGGAGACCGACACCGGCGGCGTCAGCGCCTCGACCGACCTCACGCAATCCTTCGGCGGGACGCGCACCCGGCAGATCGTGCGGCTCCAGCGCATCTCCCTGTTCCGCGGCCTCGACCGGGTGCGGCAGGAGATGGACCTCGTCGTCGAGATCGAACGGAGACCGCTGCCCGGCGGCAAGGTCCGCTCGGTCGCCCAGAAGGCGAGCGGCGCCGTCAGCCGCAAGACCCGCGAGGTGCGGCGCACGTACAAGGCGGTCGTGGTGCGCCGCATCCCCACCGGCATGATCCGGCCCGCCGACGCGAACGTGACGGAGGCCCCGCCGGTCATCGACCCCCGCCGCGCCGAACTGCCCCGCGGGTACTTCCCGGAGTCGCTGTTCACCGACGCCGGCAAGCCGACGCTGCTGGAGGTCGTCAGCGGCCAACTGGAGAAGATGGTCGGCCGCGCCACCGTGGCCGCGCGCATGGGCGAACTGACCAGCCGCCTGTCCGTGGACGCGCTGATCAGCGTGTTCGAGCGCATGTCCAGGCCCGGCGGCGAGGTCGTCGTGCCCCTGGGGCGGCAGGGCGCCCGCAACCAGGGCGTCGACGTGACCATCGAGGCGCACACCTCCGACATGCAGGTCTACAGCGGCCCGTTCACGGGCGAGAAGGGCGAGGTCGACCGCGAGGCGACCAGCATGAGCGTGACCGTGGGCCGCGGCCGCTTCGCCCCCATGAGCGGAGGCGCCAACGGCGGCATGATCCCCGAGGCGGGGATCGGCCTCGGCGCGTCCCTGGGCGAGCAGTCCGCGGAAAGCGTCACCGAAACCAGCGGCGGCCGCGTCGAACGCAGCGAGTTCCGCAACGGGGAGCTCTACACCGTCCGCCTCCGCGTCGACTACGACCTCACCTTCCAGCACGTACGCCGCCTGCCCGGCGGCCCGCCCACCCCCATCGGCGACGCCGTCACCATGCGGCACGCCACCGGCGGCGAGATCTTCGTGACCCTCTTCGGCGAGGAGATCAACGAGATGCGGGCGCGCATGGAGGCGGGCATCCGCGTCGCCCCGCCGTCCTCCGTCCGCGAGACGTTCCGCGCCACGGGCACCCGCCAGGGGCTGATCCCGCAGCTCACCGACGCCCGCCTGGAAGCGCGCGACCGCGGCGCGGTCGCCGTCGTCACCGTGACCGAGAACGGGGTCCCGCGCCGCTACTACGCCCACCCCGACGGCTCCGTACGCAGCGAGACCTTCGACGGCGGGTTCGCCGAGGCGTTCGCCACCCTGCCCCCCGACGTGCTCACCCTGGCCGAGAGCACCGGCCTCGACCTGCGCGCCGTCTTCGACACCTCGCAGGACCCGGGCACGTTCACCGACCAGGTGCTCAAGGCCCTGGAGAACAACGGGCACAACCGCCCCGCCGAGCCCAAGCCCGTCTACCCCTACAAGGCAGCCGCCGCGGAGAACCCGGCCGCCGCGGCCGGCACGCCCGGCGGCGGCTCCGCCACCTCACCCTCGTCCGGCCCCGGCACCTCTGTGACCTCGCCCGAGCTCCCCGCCACACCCCTCGACGCCGCCGCCCGGCCCGACGGGACCGAGGACCTCTCCCTGACCGAGATCCAGGCCCAGAACGTGTCGCTGACCGACTTCGGCGGCGCCGTCCGCAGCCTCACCTGGTCCGGCGACACGCTCCAGGTCGAACTGCCGTCCGGCGCCGTCCACCACGTGCGCGTGACCGTCGGCGACCCCGGCCAGGGCCTGACCGGCCGTACGCACCTCCGCACCGGCACCACCGCCGACGAAGCGCACGTCATGGTCCTCGCCCCGCGCCTCCACCCGGACGTCGTGTCGTCCGTCCTGGTGCACGAGATCACCCACCTCGCCCAGGACGGCGCCGCCCGCGCCGCCGGCCGGCCCCAGGGCGTCGTCCGCTCCTTCCTCGCCGCCCTCTCCTCTCGTGGCGAGCCGGTCGTCGACCACTGCCTGACGCCGCGCCTCAACGAGCACGCCCACCTGTCCCGCAAGTGGCACGCCGCCACCGACACGCCGACCCGAGACCGCCTCGCCCAGGCGATCGACGCCGTCGCCGCCGACCTCACCCGCCGCGGCCACACCCCGCCCCCGGCGCCCTGGGCCGGCGCCCCCCAACCCCGCAGCCGGATAGCGAGCCTCCTCAACTGGGGCGCCACCACCGCACCCGCCCCCGCCCCCGTCAGCCTGGCGACGCTTCCGCTGACGGCCGTCGTCCGCGCGGTCGAACGAGGCGCGGCGATCGCCGGCGCCCGCGCCCGCCACCACGGCGACGGCCGGATCACCCTGGAGATCCCCGGCCGCCCCCCGACCGACCTCCAGATCCGCCCCGCGACCCCAACCCCCCGCATCCCCGGCGCCCCCACCCCCAACGGCACCCGAGGCCCCGCAGCCTCCCCGAACGGCACCCGGGCCTCAGGAGCCTCCGCGAACGGCACCCAAGCCCCCGGAGTCGGTACGAACGGCTCCCAGGCCCCCGGAGTCGGTACGAACGGCTCCCGGACCTCCGGGGACACGTCGAGCAACCCCGTGGTCATCGAGCTCGACCCGTACGCCACGGTGGACGTCAGCGAGCGCGCCGCGGCAGCCATCGCGGCCGGGGCGGCGGCCCGGGCGGCCGGCGACCCCCGGATGGCCGCCCACTTCCAGGCCGTCGCCCAGCTTGCCGAAGCCGCACGCCAGGTCCGCACCTCCATCCCCGCCGAGCGCTCGGCCCGCATCGACACCCTGCTCACTCTCGCCGCGCGCGCCGACATCAGCTACGCGATCCCGCCCAGCCTCGCCGCCGAGCTGATCGCCCTCATGAAGGACACGCCCAAACGCCACCGCAGCGAGAAGTGGCGCCCCTACCGCAAGCTCACGAACGTCACCGGCTGGTACCCGGACTGGGAGGAATGCGACTGCCGCGACGACGAGCCGTGCCAGTGTGCCCCCACCCCCGTGGCGACGGCATGATGGGACCCCGGGACCTCCGGGACCGGGACTTCCGGGACCGGGACTTCCGGGATCGGGACTTCCGGGACCGGGACCTCCGGGACCGGGACCTCCGGGATCGGGACCCCCGGGATCGGGACCCCCGGGATCGGGACCCCCGGGATCGGGACCCCCGGGACCGGGACCCCCGGGACCGAGACTCCCGGGACCGAGACCTCCGGGAGCGGGACCCGCGGGACGAAAGGACGGCAATGGCATTCGCGGTGGCACGCACCAGGGACGAGGCGCACCTCTACCTCGACCTGCACCCGTGCGAGACGTGCGGTTCTGCGGAAACCACCTGGGACAGCGGCCTGACCACGGTCGACGGCACGCTGGTCAGCCGCTACGCCGGCGACTGCGGCGAGTGCGGCACGAGCCGCGAGTTCCTCTTCGGCCTGCCGGAACGCCCGATCCCGCCCGACGGCTATCCGACGTTCGGCGCCGCCGAGCCCTCCGAACTCCTCGACGCCGGCGAATGGCTCTGGGTCGCCGACCTCACGGCCGGCCACGTGCCCGCCGACGACCGGGCCGAAGCCCACCGCGCCCTGTCCATCGCGGCCGCCGCCGTCGGCGAGGCCATCAAGTTCGTCCCGCCCGGCCAGGACGAGGTGCCCGACGACGCGTTCTGGTCCGAGCGCGGCCTGGAGATGCGCGCCGCCGAACCCGGCCGCTTCCACCTCGACCGCCTCCTCATCGTCCGCGACACCTACCGCGACCTGGCGGCCCAGCATGCCTGACTACGCCCGCTCCCTGGTTGAGGCGTACGTCTACCTCGACATCACCAGCCCCGGAGCCGAACGCGCCGTCACCGAGCAGGACGACGACTGGCTCGTCCGCGCGGGCGACGCCGAGATCGTCGTCCCCTTCGTCTCGGAAGAAGAGGCCCGCCTCGAGGACGCCACCTTCGGCCTGGGCCTCTCCGAGCTGATCGACCTGGGCCAATGGGTCCTCATCGCCGCCACGTACGCGGACCGTGCCCTGGAAGGCGGCCTCCTCTACTCCGCCGACACCACCGTCGACGAGCGTTACCACGACGTCGTCGCCGACTGGCGCTTCGCCGCCGACGCCGTCGCCGAGGCGCTCAAGTTCGTCCGCTCCGACGGCACCCCGCCCCCGCCGGAGGCGTTCTGGACCGACATGGGCAGAGCGGCGTACGAGGACAACCCCGAACGCTTCACGTACGAGGCCCTGGCGGACGACCTCGCCTACTACCGCGACAGCCTCACTAACTTCCAACGCCTCCACCAACCCCCCGACCAGTAACCCCCACCCTCCCCACCGCCCGGCCTCCGCCTCGGACCTCTGCCTCGGGCTGCCGCCTCGGGCTTCCGCCTCGGGCCTTCGCCTTGGGCCTCCGCCTGGGGTCCTGCCACGGCCCCTGCCTCTGCCTTGGGCTTCCGCCTCGCGCCCCGCCACGGCCCCCTGCCACGGGCCCCGCCGCCGGACACGCTGTCACTGGACGCCCTGCCACCGGGTGTGGCTTTCTGGCGGGACGCTGCCATTGGCCGAGCTTCCCGTGCGCGCTGCCAGCGACCCCGGCCCCTTGACCGACGCCCTGTCAGTGGACGGGCCTCCACCACGCTGTCAACGGGGTGGGCCTCCACCACGCCGCCAACGGGGTGAGCCCCGACCCGGCGGCTGCCAACGTGGCGGCAACGGGCGCGCTGCCACGGCTGGCCAGCAAGCGGCCTCAGCCCAAGCTGACCGCGCCGAAGCGGAGCCCCGACGGCAGGGACCCGCCGCAACCTACGCCCCGTCCGGGACCGCGGCCTGGATGGGGGTGATGGTGCCGGTTGTGACGAGAAGCCCGCGCCCCGGCGGGCCGCCCGATACGCCACGAGGCAGGCGGATCGTGAACAGGTCGCCGTCGGCCTGGCTCTGCACCGACAGAAGAAGACCGGTCCGCCCCTTGCGAGCTTCGGCGGCGAAACCGCGATAGGCCACGGTCAGGTCACTGGTGGTGCCCGCGATGAGGAGACCGTGGTCCCCGTCCCTGCCTGACCGGAGCTGGTCCTCCAGGGCAGTGCCCAGCGGGCTGTCCGGGTTGATCAGCTCGGCATCGTCGACCAGGAGGACGTAGTGGCGCAGATCGGCGACCAGTTCCTGAAGGTCGGTGGCGTTGCCGTCCAGGATGGCCACGGCGGCGTCGAGGTCGCGCAGAGGGCTGCGCCTCGGCGCGACGGCGATCACCGGCGTCCCCGCACGGATCAGCGACTGAGCCGCCGTCACCAGGACGGACGATCGCCCTGACCGCGCGGGTCCGGCGATCACCGCCGCCGGCCCGTACGCCATCAGGTCGAGACCCAGGGGCGCGAGCGCGTCACCGCCCGCTCCCATCAGCGCCCAGAGCGGCGACGGCGGGCTGAACGCCGGATCCAGCGCCAACGCCTGGCCGGCGGTGATGCGCAACGGCAGGGCGTCCACCCGCAGCGGCGGCTCACCTTCCCAATGCCACGCTCCCGGCCCCGCCGGCCCGCCGCGCATGTGAGCCGGACTGGAACGCCGCGAACCGTCCGACCGCCTCGGCGAGGGCAGCCCGGATGAGGAAGTGCCCCCACGCGCCGAAGCCCCGTCGTGCGCGGATGCGCCCCCGTGCACCGAAGCCCCGTCGTGCGCCGATGCGCCACCGTGCGCCGAAGCGCCGTCGTACGAAGCCGCGGGCCGGCCTGTGGAACGCGGAGCCTCGTCGGGGTCGTACTGGTCCGGGGAGTGGGTGGGCGCGGGGGCGTCGCTCTGAGCCGCAGGGTGCGGCGACGTGCCGAGGCCGGGGTCGGCTGAGGGATGCGCTGGTGTGCCGAGGCCGGGCTGGAGGGTGAGGTCCGGGGTCGCGTACCGATCGGGTGGCGGCGAGGTGCCGAAGGGGGAGCCCATGACCGAATCGGCGGCCGGGATGGGGGTGGAGCGGGCGAGGGACTGGAGGGTGGCCACCTGGGCGGGGCCCGCTGGGTCGGGGGTGAGGAGGGCGATCTGGTGCTCGACGATGCCGTGTTCGCCCATGGACAGGGCTCGGCCGGGAGGCATGGACGAGGGCAGGCCCTTCAGGGGGAAACCCGCCAGGCCGTAGTCGGAGGGGTCGGAGAGGCGCAGGAGAAGACGGTCGTCGAAGACCGTCGACACCTGGCCGAGCAGGGACGAGCGGTCACCGGTGACCACGCCGCGCAGGCCCACCGCCGGGCCCTCGCGGAGAAGCTGGAGGAGGGATTCGAGGAGGCGGCCGTAGTCGTAGTTCTCGAACGCCGCGACGTAGCCCTCCCAGCGGTCCAGCATGAGCACCAGCCACGGCAGCCGATGTCCGGCTTGCCGGTATTCGGCCAGCGAGGCGTGGCCCGCCTCGGCGAGGAGCTGCTGGCGGCGGCCGACCTCCGTACGCAGGCGCGTGAGCAGGCGCTCGACCCGGTCCAGTTGGTCACGGGTGACGACGGCGCCGCAGTGTGGCATCGCGACCAGGGGGAGCAGGGCGCCGGAGCCGCAGTCGACGGCGTGGACGTGGACGTCCGACGGGAGGGTGTAGGCGGCGATGGCGCCCGCGATGGTGCGCAGGGCCGTTGATCTGCCGCTGCGCGGTGCGCCCGCGATGAGGAGGTGGCCGCCGTGCGCCAGGTCGAGCGTGAGCGGGCATCGGTCCTGTACCCAGGGGCGGTCCGTCATGCCGAAGGGCAGCGGCTCGACCTCACCGGCCGGCAGGCTGCCCGGCGAGCGGGACCCGTACGGCTCCACGAAGGTGACCGGGGGAGCGTCGGCTGACCCGTTCGACGGGGTCCCGCCGGGCGCTCCCACAGGTGTGGCCGCGCTGGACGGGATGCCGCCGGTCGGGCCGGTCGCTGGGTAGGCCGTGGCCGGGTCGTCGTTCGTGGTCCCGTTCGGCGGGGTGGCGGTGCCGTACGGCATTCCGCGTGCAGGACCGTTGCCCGGTGGCCGCACGTTCGGGGACGGGGCAGGGAGGGCGGCTTCGGCACCGGGCACGGCGGCCTGGCCGTCGAGCGCGGCGGCGGGAGACTCGCCCGGCCCATGGGGGGAGTCGGGCTGCGCGGACGGGAGGTCGGGAACCGGGGCCAGGTGGGGGCCGCCGGTCGGCAGGGTGAGGACGATCTGGGCGGGGAGGGGCTCCAGCCAGGGGCGGGGCTGCTCCGGCACGCCTGCCAGGCGGGCGGCCTCGATCATGGCGTCGGCCAGGATCGACAGGTCCGTGACCGCCGACTCCTCCGTCGGCTGCGGAGGCGCGGGCAGGGCGCGGCCCAGGGAGCGCCAGTCGATGTCCACGACCCTGACGCGGGCCGGGGTGCGCTGCGGCGCCCAGGTGGGGCCGGTGAGGCCGGGATGCACGGGAGGGCCCGGCACGCCGGTGTGCGGGCCGGGTGAGGGGGCGGGGAGAGGCTCGGGGGCGCGGCCGCCTACGCGGGCCGTCTGGACGGCCGTGGCGGGGCCCGCGCCGGACTTCACGTAGCAGCGGCCGGGGGTGGACTTGGAGATGTGGGCCGCGTCCGGCAGGTCGATCACGTCGGACGACTCCGCGGGCTCCGTGACGCGCAGGGCGATGCGGAGGGAGGTGTTGGCCTGGATGTCGGCCGTGACCACACCGGCCGGGCGCTGCGTGGCCAGGATCAGGTGGATGCCCAGCGAACGCCCTCTGCGCGCGATGTCAACCAATCCCGTGACGAAGTCGGGCAACTCCGACACCAGGGCCGCGAACTCGTCGATGATGAGCACCAGCCGGGGCAGCGGATGGCCGGTGTAGTCCTCGATGTCCTTGGCCCCGGCGGCGAGGAGCAGGCGCTCGCGGCGGCGGATCTCGGCGCCGAGCGACTCCAGTGCCCGCTGGGTGAGGTGGCCGTCGAGGTCGCTGACCATGCCGACCGTGTGGGGCAGCCGGGTGCACTCCTTGAACGCGGCGCCGCCCTTGTAGTCGATGAGCACGAACGTCAGCTGGTCGGGGCGGTTGGAGACGGCCAGCGAGCAGATGAGGGACTGCAGGAGCTCCGACTTGCCCGCGCCGGTGGTGCCCGCGACGAGGCCGTGCGGGCCGTCGAGGCTGAGGTCGATCGCGAACGGGCCGTCGGGGCCGGTGCCGATCAGCGCGCGGGTGGTGCCCTGGTCGAGCCAGCGGCTGCTCACCTCGCGGCCGGTGGGGGCGCGCAGGCCGAGCAGGTCGAGCAGGCGTACGGACTGCGGGAGCTGGGCGGCGCCGTCTTCCCTGCTCACGTCGCGGATCGGCGCCAGCGCCCTGGCCAGGCGGTCGCACCAGGAGGGTGAGACCCGGTCGGCCAGGACGGGGCCGATCACGTCGAGGCCGCCGCCGCGCAGGTGCACGCGGCCGTCCGGAGCGCACGCGGCGACCGTGGCGCACTCCTCCGGCAGCAGCCGCTCGTCGTCGTCGAGGGCCAGCGTGTAGACGCCCGCCCGGGGGCCCTGGCGCAGGACCTGCGGCATGCTGGGCAGGCCGCGCAGGGCCTGCGCGCCGTCGAGGACGACCAGCACGTCGTACGGGCGCACGTCGTAGGTGGAGAAGGCCGGGGGCTCCGGGCCGCCCAGGTCGTCCCAGCCGGTGGGGATCTTGCCGAGCTCCGGGATGGCGGTGTTCTGGCGTTCGTCGATGAGCGCGGCCAGCTCGCTGACGCGGTGGGCGGCGGACTCGGGGTCGGCGCCGATCAGCGCCACGCAGTCCTCGCCGCCGCGCGGCGCGCAGTGGGGCAGCCAGCGCGCCCAGCCCCAGCGGCGCTCGCCGTCGGCATGCGCGGAGATGATCACGATGGCCAGGTCGCGCGGGCTGTGCAGGGTGGCGGCCTGGCCGATGAGCCATCCGGCCAGGCCGGTGGCTGTGTCGCGGGGGCCGGTGACCCCGGCGACGCCGAGCCGCCGCATGGCCAGCGCCACCGGCACCGCGCGGCAGATCGGCGGCTCGATCGGGCCGCCCTGCTTCTCGGCGAGGTCGAGGTTGGCCGGGAGGTCGGCGAGGCCGACCCTGAGCCGGAGCGCGTCGTCGTCGTGGACGCGGCGCTCCCACAGCCGCCGCCGGGGGCCGATGGCGGTGAGCAGCACCTGAGCCGGATCGGGGGCGTCGGACCTGCGCAGCAGCTCGTCCTCGGCTCTGGCCCGCTCGACGGCCTCGTCGTAGGCGTCCAGGCGCTCCTTGTACTCCTTGATCGCCTGGCGGTGCTGCTTCTTGCCGTGGCGGCGGTCGCTCCACCACTGGCCGACCATGATGACCGGGGTCATCAGGGCGAACAGCAGGAAATACCACTGCTTGAGCACGTAGGCCAGCGTCAGGCCGATGACCATCGGGAGGAACGCGGCCAGCAACTGCAGGCGCATGCCCTCGGTGCGCGACGGCTCCTTCGGGCGCTTGAACGTACGGCGGAGCTCGGGACGGGTCAGGCGGGGCGGCCGGTTGTAGGCCACGCCGCCTTCGAGCCGGGGGGTGAGATGGGCGTCGCGGGGCTCGATGGCGGTCAGCGTGAACAGCGACGAGCCGCACGACAGCAGCGCGTCCTCCGGCCACTCGACGGCGTCGGTGAGCGGACGGGAGGCCAGCTCGGGGGAGTCGTCGAACGATTCGGCGGCGAGCTCGGCCGCCTCGCGTTCGGCGACCCGGGCGGTGAGCTCGGCGACCTCGTCGGCCCAGCGGCCCTTGAGCTTGAGGCGCGGCGCCTGGCCGGGAGTGGCGCGGGGCGCGCGCTCCGCGGTGATGGCGTCGGGGGTGACGCGGATCGTCACCGACTCGGGGGCCAGCGCCGGGTCGGCCACCGTGATCGCGCACATGGGATCGGAGCCGATGACGTGGACGCCGAGTCCCAGGCGGTGCACCGCGCCGGCGGCCGGGCCGCCCACCACGCGCACCTCCGCCACGCCACCCGGCTCCTCGACGATCGTGGCGCGGGCGAGGAGGGGGTCGAGGGTGACCTTGTCGCCGTCGTGCAGCACCGCCTTGGCGGGGGCGCGCGGGTCGAGCGGGCGGCCGTTGCGCCACAGGGTGAGGGCCTGGCCATGCGGACGGTCGTTCCAGCTCCGGGCGGCGCCGTGGACGCTGGGGGGCGGGGAGGCGCGGACGTCCCAGGTGACGCCGTCCTCGGGGTGGGGCGTGCCGGGGGCCGGGGAGCCGTGGCGGCCCCGCCCGGGGCCTCCGGCGGGACGCTCGCGGTCTGGTGACGCCCAGTCGTCGCCCTGGCCGGTGAGCCCCTGAGCGTCGCCGTGATCGTCCGAAGCGGCCCACCGCCCCTGACCGATGCCGCCGCCGGAGTCGGACGGCCGCCACCCGGAGCCGCCGCCGGAGCCGGATGGCCGCCACCCGGACCCGCCGCGACCCGAGCGACGCCCCGCAGGCCCGTCGCCGGGCGCTAGGGGAGCGCCGAACGGCGGGCCACCCGAAGAGGACGGCCCGGGCCCGGAGGGACGGTGGCGGCCCTCGGACCCGTTGCCCGGGGCGGACCCGTCGCCGAAGGGCGGACCGGCGGGCCCGTCGAGGCCGGGCGGTCCTGGGTCCGGAGGACGGCGGCGTTGGGAGGGCACGCGGGCGACGGGGCTGGGAGGCCCGGCCGATGACATGCCGTAGGGAGCCCGGGCACGGGGCAGCCGGACCACCTGGGCGAGCGGCTGGTGATCGGCGAGCGCCTCGCTCACTCCGGCCACGGTGGTGTCGTCGTCGCCGTCGATCACGACGTCACGGTCGCCCTGCTCGCCGAGCACGGTGAGCATGATCCGCATGGTTGCCGTCTCCTCGGTCGGACCTCGGCGCCAACGTAGCGCCCGCAGCGAGGCTAGGCCCGCAGGTTGACGGCAATGGCATGGAACGCGGTTCTGTGGAAAACCCCGAAGGGACGCACGGAACCTGTGGATGACCAGGGAAAACACCTGCGCGGCGGCCGGCGGAGAAAGATGCCCGAATATGCGCGGAAGATCCCGACCGAATCACCCCCGACATGCCCAACCATTAGGGGATAAATCCCAAAAATCATGTGAATAATGTGCCGCATGTTACTCAGGTGACTCTTATCCATAAAAAGCAGCCACCGTCAACTCGCTAGAAACAATAAGCATCGATTACCCGGAGTTGACACAACGCCCCCTGCGAATCAAGCATGGTTCCTCGCATTCCACCCACGCCCTTGACCAAGGGCTGCACATAATGGCGTGAATTCCCTCAAATCATCATGGGAGCCGCATGAGGACCAGTGAAAAACCCGCCGTCAACGCGGCCGGGTTGTCGGGCCCGGCCTCGCGCAAGCTTCCGGTGCCTCCTCGCGAGCGCAAGCCCGCGCTGGCGGCTCTCGCCCTGCTCCTCATCCTGGGCGGAGCGCTCGCCACGACGCTGCTCGTGCTGCGCAGCGGCGACCGGGTGTCGGCGATCAGGGTCGTGCAACAGATAGGCGCCGGCCAGCGGTTCACCCCGCAGGCCCTTGAGGAGGTCCAGATCGCCGACACCGGCATCGCGTACGTGAGCTGGTCGCAACGGCAGAAGGTGCTCGAGTCCTTCGCGGCCGTCACGATCCTGCCCGGCACGCTGCTGACCAGCGACATGGGCATGGAGGCCAGCGACGAGCTCGGCCCCGGCAAGGCCCTGGTCGGCCTGGCGCTCAAGCCCGGTCAGATGCCGCAGGGCCTGGAGAAGGGCGACCGGGTCCAGGTCGTCCACGTGCCGGGCGACGAGGGCGAGGCCCGGGTCCTGGCACAGAACGCGCTGGTCCAGAACGTGGGCGAGAAGGGCGGCGTCACGGTGATCGTCGAGACCGGGGTCTCGCCGGCGGTCCTCCAGTACGCCTCCACCGGCCAGATCGCGGTCGCCGAGTTGCCGGGGGCACGCTGACGTGGCGCTGATCGTGCTGGCCGCCGACAAGGGCGCGCCGGGGGTGACCACCGCGGCCACGGCCCTGGCCGCGGTGTGGCCCCGTCCCGTGCTGCTCGCCGAGTGCGACCCGGCCGGCGGTGACCTGGCCTATCGGCTGCCCGCCGCCGACGGGGGCGTGCTCAACCCGGGCCGCGGCCTGCTCACGCTGGGCGCGACGGCCCGGCGCGGCCTGGAGCCCGCGCAGATCCACGCCCACACGCAGAAGATCATCGGAGGGCTCGACGTGCTGGTCGGCATCACCCACGGCGAGCAGGCCGCCGGTCTCACCTGGCTGTGGGGACCGCTGGGCCGGACACTGGCCGCGATCCCCAACGCCGACGTGATCGCCGACTGCGGCCGGCTGGGCGCGCACCCGCAGCTCGGCGACCTGCTGGCGGAGGCCGACCAGGTCGTGCTGCTCACCAGAGCCACCCTCGACCACGTCGCCCACCTGCGCGAACGCCTGTCGATCAGCAAGGCGCACGGCGTCGTGGTGATCGCCGACCCGCGCAGCTACCGTTCCTCCATCGACGACGTACGCCGGATCGTGGGCCCGTACGTCGGCTTCGTCCACGGCCTGGCGTACGACCCGAAGGGCGCCGAGCTGCTGCGCGGCCAGTGGGGCGGCAGGCTCGACCGCTCGCTGCTCGTCCGCACGGCCCGCGATCTCGCCGGACGGCTGGTGAGCCGATGATCGACCACGCCCTCGTCAAGAGGTTCCGTCAGGAGGTCGGCGACCGGCTCGCCCACCAGCGCAGGCTCGACCAGGCCAACGGCCTGCCGGCGATGACCGGCGAGGACGAGCGCCAGTTCGCCAGGGCGCTGATCTCGCAGGTGCTGGAGGAGCACGCGCGCAGCGAGATCGGCCTCGGCCGCACCCCGCCCACGGTCGAGGAGGAGGAGGGCCTGGCGGCCGGCATCCACGCCGCGCTGTTCGGCGTGGGCCGCCTGCAGCCGCTGCTCGACGACCCCGAGGTCGAGAACATCGACATCAACGGCTGCGACAAGGTCTTCGTCGGTTATGCCGACGGCCAGGAGATCGCGCACGAGCCGGTGGCCGAGTCGGACGAGGAGCTGATCGAGCTCATCCAGATCCTGGCCGCCTATTCGGGCCTGTCGAGCCGCCCGTTCGACACCGCCAACCCGCAGCTCGACCTGCGCCTGCCCGACGGGTCCCGGTTGAGCGCGGTGATGGACGTGACAGTACGGCCGGCGGTGTCGATCCGCCGTGCGCGTTTGGGCAAAGTCTTTCTTTCGGATTTGGTCGGAAATAACACCATAAGCCCAGAAGTAGGCCGTTTTCTGACTGCGGCGGTGCGTGCCCGTAAGAACATCATGATCGCCGGTTCGACCAATGCCGGAAAGACGACGCTCCTGCGCGCCCTCGCCAACGAGATCCCGCCCGCCGAACGCCTCGTCACCGTCGAACGCGCCCTGGAGCTCGGCCTCGACCAGTTCCCCGACCTCCATCCGAACGTCGTCGCCTGCGAGCAGCGCCTGCCCAACTCCGAGGGCCAGGGCGAGATCAGCATGGCCGAGCTCGTCCGCCGCTCCCTCCGCATGAACCCCAGCCGCGTCATCGTCGGCGAGGTCCTCGGCGACGAGATCGTCACCATGCTCAACGCCATGACGCAGGGCAACGACGGCTCCCTGTCGACCATCCACGCCAACTCCAGCATGGAGGTCTTCAACCGCATCGCCACCTACGCGCTCCAGGCCAGCGAACGGCTGCCCATCGACGCCACCCACATGCTCATCGCGGGCGCCATCGACTTCGTCGTCTTCATCGAGAAGCGCAACGACTACCACCGCGGCGGCAGCCTGCGCCGCTACGTCTCCAGCATCCGCGAGGTCAACGGCTGCGACGGACGCGTACTGTCCAGCGAGATCTTCGTGCCCGGCCCGGACGGGGCGGCCGTCCCGCACGCCCCCGTCTCGTGCCTGGAGGAGCTCGCCGCCCACGGCTACCAACCGGGAGGCTGGTGACGCGTGCTCACCTTCGACCCGCTCGCCCTCCTGTCCGGCGCGCTCGCCGGCGGCGGCCTGTTCCTGCTGTTCCTCTCCCTGTACGGGATGCGGCCCAGGCCCTCGCAGCCCAGGCGCCGCCTGATCCAGGTGCTGACCACCCGCGCGGCCGTCGCCGCCATCGCCGCGGCGCTGGTCATGGTGGTCACCGGCTGGGTGGTCGTCGCGGTCGGCGCGGTGCTGCTGGTGTTCGCCTGGCGCGGGCTGTCCGGCGGCGCGGCCGAGGAGCGGGCCGCCATGCGCCGCCTGGAGGGCCTGGCCGCCTGGACCGAGTCGCTGCGCGACACCATCGCCGGCGCGGCGGGCCTGGAGCAGGCCATCCCCTCGTCCATCAGGGCCGCCGCCCCGACGCTCCGCCCCCACCTGCGCGCGCTGGTCGACCGCCTGCACACCCGGATGGCGCTGCCCGAGGCGCTCGGCCTGTTCGCCGACGAGCTCGACGACCCGTCGGCCGACCTCGTGGTCGCGGCCCTCATCCTCAACTCCCGGCTGCGCGGCCCCGGCCTGCGCGACGTGCTCGGCGCGCTCGCCGTCTCCGCCCGCGAGGAGCTCGACATGCGCCGCCGCGTCGAGGCCGAACGCCGCGCCACCCGCCGCAGCGTCCAGATCGTGGTGATCACCGCGCTCGTCTTCGCGGGCCTGCTGGTGGTCTTCAACCCGTCGTACGTGGGCGAGTACGACAGCTACCTGGGCCAGGCGGTGCTCGTCGTCGTCGCCGGGCTGTTCGGCGCCGGGTTCGCCTGGATGCGGCGGCTGGCCAGGTTCGACAAGCCGACGCGGCTGCTCATGGGAGGCGACCATGCCTGAGGCGCTGCCGATCCGAGGGGTGGCTGGGGGCGGTCATGGTTGAGACCGTGCTGGCCGGGGGTGTCGCGGGGCTGGGCCTGTTCGTGCTGCTGAGGGCGCTGTTCCCGGCCCGGCCCGGGCTGGTGGCGCGGCTGCTGGCGCTCGACGCCGTCCGCGAGGACGCCGAGTCGCCGCGCATCCAGCTCGTGCTGCCCGACGAGGAGGTCAGCGCCTTCCGCCGGGGGCTCGGCGTCCGGCTCGCCCGCCTCTACGGGGCGCGCGGCTGGGAGGTCCGCTCGATCAGGGCCGACCTGGCGCTGGTCGGGCGCTCGTTCGAAGGCTTCCTGGCGACCAAGGCGCTGCTGGCGGTCAGCGGGCTGCTGGCGTTCCCGGTGCTGTTCGGCTGGCTGGTGCTGATGGGCTGGGGCGCCTCGCCGGCGATCCCGTTCTGGGTGGCGCTGATCGCGGCCGTGGTCTTCTTCTTCCTGCCCGACCTGCAGATCCGGCGGGACGCCGCGGCCCGGCGGCGCGACTTCCGGCACGTCGTCGGCGCGTTCCTGGACCTGGTATCGATGAACCTGGCCGGCGGCCGGGGCGTCCCCGAGGCGCTCATGATGGCCGTATCGGTCAGCGGCGAGCAGCCCAACTGGGCGATCGGCCGCATCCGCGACGCGCTGAGCGGCGCCAGGATCGTCGGCATCACCCCGTGGCAGGCGCTCGGCCAGCTCGGCGAAGAGATCAACATCGACGAGCTGCGCGACCTGTCGGCGGCCCTCGGACTGGTGGCCGACGACGGGGCCAAGGTGCGCGCCTCCCTGACGGCCCGCGCCGCCACCCTGCGCCGCCGCGAGCTCGCGGAGATCGAAGGGCGGGCGGGGGAGCGCTCGCAGTCGATGCTCGTCGCCCAGCTCCTGCTCTGCGCGGGGTTCGTGATCTTTCTCAGTTTTCCGGCCGCTATGAAGATGTTGGGGTCCTGAATGAAGAATCATCCGTGGATCGTCTATCTGGTGGCGCTCCTCAGCGTGCGGATCCACCGGGCGCGCACCGCCCCCAGTCGTGGCGCCTCCGCCGTCGAGTGGGTCATCATCACCGCGATCATCGCCGGGGTCGCCCTCGGCCTGGCGACTCTGATCAGGCAACTGGTCGAGAGCAAGCAGAGCGAGATCCAGGGCTCCTTCGGCGGCGGCGAAGGAGACACATGACCGGCCCGCCCGCCCCCGGACGCCGGCCCGCCGCCCCACCCACCAGGTGGCGGCGGCGCGTGGCGTCCGGTGGGCGGGAGCGGGGGGCTTCGGTGGTGGAGCTGGCGCTGCTGATGCCGGTGGTGCTCGCCGTCGTGCTGCTCATCGTGCAGGTCGCGCTCTGGTTTCACGGGCGGCAGGTGGCGGAGGCGGCGGCCAGGGAGGGGGCCCGCGTGGCCCGTTCCGCGCCCGCCGACTCCGGCGGGTGGGAGGCCGAGGCGCAGGCGAAGGCTCGCGAGGTGGTGGCGGCGATCGGGCCGCGGCTGCTGAGCGGCGCGCAGGCGACCACGGCCGAACGGCAGCCGGACGAGCGCCACGTGACCGTGACCGGCAGTGCCGTCCAGGTCATCCCGCTGCTGCCGGAGCTGGCGTTCACGATCACCGCCACGTCGGGCGGTCCGATCGAGTGCTTCCGTCCCGACGACGGCGGAGATGACTGCGGTTGACCCTCTCCCGACGGACGGAAGCGGGCTCCCGTGGGCCGGGACCGCCTGGCCGTGCGTCACGCCGGGTCCAGCCCGTACGAGGTCGTCCGGAACACCCGCTGAAGGAGGAGGCCGTGCCGCGAAACCCGCAGGGGCGGAGGTCCCTGGTGCGCGAGCGTGGGTCGATGGCCGTCGAGACCGTGATGCTGGCGCCGATCTTCCTGCTGTTCCTGCTGTTCCTGGCGGGCGCGGGGCGGCTGGTGGAGGCGCAGGGCGAGGTGAACGGCGCGGCCAGGGACGCCGCCCGGGCCGCCTCGGTGCAGCGCACCCTCCAGGGGGCCGAGTCGGCGGCCGAGGCGGTCGTCACCCAGGCGTTGCGCGACGGCTGCACCGGTCCAGCCGTCTCGCTCGACGGCTCGCGGTGGGAGGAGGGCGGGCAGGTGGTCGCCGAGGTGACGTGCGAGCTCGACCTGGCGTTCCTCGGCTTCGGCGGGAGCCAGCGGATGACCGGCACGTCGGTGGTGCCGCTGGAGCAGTTCAGGAGGGTCGAGTGAGGGGCGGGGAGCGCGGCTCGATGTCGGTGTTCACGGTGCTGTTCTCGGTGGTGGTGTTCCTGCTCGCCGGGCTGCTCGTGGACGGCGGGGCGGCGATCAACGCCCGGCTGCGCGCCGCCGACGTCGCCGAGCAGGCCGCGCGGGCCGGGGCGGACCGGATCGACGTGGAGCACCTGCGTTCCACCGGCCAGGTGCGGTTGCTGGGCGAGGCGGAGGTGTGCGGGCGGGCCGACGAGGTGATCGGCGCGCACGGCGGCACCGGGGTGACCTCGGGGAGCTGCGCCGTCGGGCAGGGGCAGGCCGACGTGACGGTGACCGTACGGGTCCGGTGGACGGCCTTCTTCCTGGGGGCGATCGGGTTCCCGGGGTCGGACATGGAGGCCGAGGCGACGGCCGCCCCCGAGGCGCGGTGAGCCAGACCGAATCACGCCGGTCGGTGGATGCGGGGCCGGAGAGACGTGACGCTGGAATCGAGAAGGGAGAGGCGATGCCCAGGCGAGGCCCCGCACGACCGGCGCACCCCACCGGCGGGCCCCACCAGCCCGGCGGCGGCCAACCGCCCACGGGCGGGTCGCGGCCGGCCGGAGGCGGGTACCCGCCGCATGGCGGGGGGCGGCAGTACTTGGCGCCCAATGACGGGGCCCCGGAGGACAGGCAGCGCCAGGCGGCGACCACGGGGCGGGCGCGGCAGGCGGGGCGGATTCACGCGCGGCGCAGCGCCGGTGACGTGCTCGCCGGGCTCGGGGCGTTGCTGGTGCTGCTGGCGCTCGTCGGCGGGGTGCCGTACGCGCTGCTGACGTTCGTGGGCCCGCCGATCGCGCCCGAGCTGCTCGATCTCGACCTGCTGACCAGCCGGGTGGGGCCGAGCACGGTGATGGCGCTGCTGGTGGCGTTCGTCTGGCTGGCCTGGCTGCAGCTGTTCGTGTGCGTCGTGGTCGAGGTGTACGCGGGAGTGCGGCGGGTGGGGATGCCGGCCCGGGTGCCGCTGTCGGGAGGCACGCAGGCGCTGGCGAACAAGCTGGTGTCGGCGGTGCTGCTGCTGTTCACGGCGGGGGCGGTGGTGGTGCCGATCGCCAGGATGGCCGCGCCGCCGCCGGTTCCGCAGCCGATGACCACGGTGGCCTACACCGCGCCGGTCGTGGAGAAGGAGGTGGTCGACACGCAGCGGACGAAGAAGGTGTACGTGGTGCAGCCGCCGCACGGCCGCCATCACGAGAGCCTGTGGGAGATCGCCGAGAAGTGCCTGGGCGACGGCCGCCGCTATCCGGAGATCTTCCGGCTGAACCAGCACAAGGAGCAGCCCGACGGCGCCAAGCTGCGGATGGCCGATCTGATCAGGCCCGGCTGGGTGCTGGACATGCCGGACGACGCGAAGAACACCCATGTGGTCCCGGCGAGCCAGGCCAGGGCGCAGACGCTCAAGGAGCATCCGGCCAAGCCCGGCGGTGACGGCGGCGACCGGGAGGTGGTGCGGGACCGCGTCGAACGGGAGAGCACCCAGGAGCAGGCCCCCAGGAACGCCCAGCCGCCGACCGAGGAGCGCGACGCCGAGACCCAGCCCCAGCAGGAGCAGGGCCTGGAGCTGGTCGATTTTCTCGCCGGGTCGTCGCTGGCCGCGGCCGGGCTGCTGATGGTGCTGGCCAGGCGGCGGCGGGAGCAGCTCTGGCGGCGCCTGTTCGGCCGCCGCCTGGCCCGGCCGCGTGGTGACGCCGCCGAGGCCGAGATGGCGCTGCGGCTGGGCGCCGACGCGCCGGGGGCGCGCATCCTCGACGTGGGCCTGCGCCTGCTGGGCGCCGAGCTGGCCGCGCAGGGGCGGACGCCGCCGACGGTGTACGCCGCCCACCTGTCCGCGCGGTCGCTCGACCTGTGGATCCACCCGCCGGACGCCGACCCGCCGGAGCCCTGGACGGCCGACGACGGCGGCCAGGTGTGGCGGCTGGCGGCGCACGAGGGCCGCCTGCTGGACGATCATCCGGGCGGAGCTCCGTACCCGGGGCTGGTGTCGATCGGCACGGACGGGAGCGGCCGGGTGCTGGTCGACCTGGAGGCGGCGCAGGGTCTGATCAACGTGCGGGGCCCGCAGACGACGGCGGCGCTGGCGGCGCTGGCGGTGGAGCTGGCCACCAACCGGTGGTCCGACCGGATGCGGATCACGCTCGTCGGGTTCGGCGAGGAGCTGACGGCGATCGCGCCCGACCGGATCAGGGCGGTGGGCGGGCTGGCGGAGGTGCTGCCGGAGCTGGAGGCGACGGCGGCGCCGCGCCGGGAGGTGCTGACGGGCCGGGTCTCGGGCCGCCCGCGTGACGCCCACTACCTGCTGTCGGCGGTGGCGCCGACGCACGAGGAGGCGCGCAGGCTGGCGCTGCTGGCCCGCGACGACACGGCCGGTTACGTGGTGACCGGCGACGTGCCGCATGCCACCTGGACCTGGGAGATCACCGAGGACGGCCGGGCCAAGCTGCCCGAGCTGGGCTTCGAGGTGACGGCGCAACTTCTGCCGCGCCGCCACTACCGGGCGCTGGTGGAGCTGTTCCGCACCGCGGACCGGTTCGACGGCGAGGCGATCCCGGAGGCGGAGCCGCTGGACGACCTGCGCCCACCGGCGGTGGAGATCAGGATGCTCGGCCCGCTGGAGATCGTCGGCCCGGAGCCGCTGGAGGAGGGCCGGATGGCGCTCGCCGCGGAGTTGCTCGTCTACCTGGCGACGCATCCGGGCGGGGTGCATCCGGTGGTGCTCGGCGGCGTGCTGTGGCCGCGCGGCGTGCAGTCCATGGTCCGGGACGCGACGATCGCCCGGGTGATGAGCTGGCTGGGCCCGGAGCACCTGCGTGCCGACGAGTCGGGCAGGCTGACGCTGGGGCCGGGCGTGCGGACGGACTGGGCGGTCTTCCGCGAGCTGGTGCGCCGCTCGCACCACGATCCGGCGGCCCGCGCCGTGCTGCTCGAACGGGCGCTGAGCCTGGTCAGGGGGCCGCTGCTGAGCGGGCGGGCGCACGGCCGCTACTCCTGGCTGGCAGGTGACGAGCTGGAGTACGACGTGGCGGCCGAGGTGGCCGACGCGGCGCACCGGCTCTGCGAGCTGCGGCTGGCCGACGGCAAGGCCGACGCGGCGATCGCCGCCGTGCGGGCCGCGCTGCTGCTGGCGGCCGATGACGAGGGCCTCTGGCGTGACCTGTTGCGGGCCACGCACGCCACCGGTGACCTGTCGCGGCTGCGGGCCGTGGTCGAGGGGCTGACCAGGCGGTCGGCGTTCCATCCGCACGGTGGCGGGATGGCCCCGGAAACCGAGGCGCTGATCGACGAGCTGCTGCCGTCGTGGCGCCTCCGCGTCGTCAGGGAGTCGACGGCATGAGACGTATCGCGATCCTTCTGGCACTGGCGGCGGCGGCCGGGTGCGGCCAGGCCGAGCAGCCCTACACGCCGCGGCAGGCGCCGGTGCAGGCGACGGGCGAGGCCACGGAGCAGGCCACCCCCAGCGGGAGCGAGCCGCCCGCGACGGTCGGCGTGGGTGACGAGCTGGAGGTGCGGGTGGCGTGGCCGGACAAGGTCGACCAGCTCGTCCGGCTCTTCCCGGAGTTCTACGCCGACTCGTGGGCGGCCGTCGTGTCCGGCGGTGACCGCTACCTGCGGCACGTCGAGCCGACGCTGATCCCCGACTCGGTCGAGTGGGTGGCGGGGTTCACCGGCAAGGGCCAGTCGGTGAAGGGAGTCGTGCGGCTGTACGACCTGAAGACGACCGTCATGGGCAAGGGCGCCCAGGTCGACGTGTGCGTGGACGAGACGCGGATGACGATCGTCTCGGCCGATACGGGCAAGGCGATCTCGCCGCAGCCCGACTCCAGCCGCGCCCCCTACCTGCAGACCATGCTCGCCCACCGGGGTGACGACGGCGTGTGGCGCATCAGGCAGTTCAGCAACAGCAAGGAAGGGTGCAGCCCATGAAAGGCCTGCTCTCGGTGATCGTCGCCGGATCGCTGCTGTTCGCCGGCAGCGCCGATCCGCCGCGCGACAACACGAAAGCCGAAGGTTTCCAGAAGGGCAAAACGGCCGGGGTCGTCCTGGAACACTCCAAGATCCAGATCACCGGCGACGTGAAGGGCGGCAAGAGCGACGGCTACCAGCTCAAGAGCCCGTGCTGGTACGAGCCGGGCATGAACGCGGAGGAGATGTACGCGTTCATGAAGGACGCCGAGGCCAACCTGTCCAGGATCAAGGAGGACGAGGCGGGCTTCAACGCCTTCGTCAAGCAGTTCAAGGACAAGGTCGGCCAGCCGGGGCTGTGGTGGTCGCCGGCCTACAACGCGGCCGATCCCCGGGGCGCGGCGTGCTGGGCGGGGCTGGAGCTGTTCGTGTTCGTGCCGCCGGACACGACGCCGCCGAGCGGCATCACGTTCCGGGAGCTGGCGGAGATCGCGCGGGCGGCGCTGACGGTGCCGGAGGGCAAGGTCGAGCTGAGCCCCGACGCGAAGAGCTACGTGAACCTGCCCACGTTCGTCTGGCTCGAGGGCGTCGGTGAGCCGCGCCGTTCGGTCACGGCGACGCTGCCCGGCGTGATGAGCGCGACCGTGGTGGCCACGCTGGACGACATCAAGATCGACGCCGGTACGGGCTCGGACCGGGCGGAGGTGCGCCAGTCGGGCTGCGGCGCCGCGGGCCGGCCCTACGCCGAGGGCGCGGAGTTCACCTGCGGCGTGCGGTATCTGCGTGCCTCGATCGACCGGCCGCGTGAGGTGTACGAGCTGACCGTGACCAGCGTGTGGCCGGTCGAGGTGAGCGGCGGCGTGGCGGTCCAGTTCGACCCGATCGAGGTGTCGGCGAGCAGGGACGTGCCGGTCGGCGAGGTGCAGAGCAACGTCAGGCCCTAGGCGATGACGGCGGCGAGCGGCGCCAGCTCGGGCTGCTCGGCCGCCTCGGCCAGCACCTCCTTGAGCACGGTGTCGTGGGTGGGCCCGGCCGTGGCCAGCAGGTCGCGGCCGGCCTGGGTGACCTCGGTGTAGATGCCCCGGCGGTCGTCCTCGCACAGGTAGCGCGACAGCAGGCCCCGGTTCTCCAGGCGGGTCACCAGGCGGGTGGTGGCGCTCTGGCTGAGCACGACGGCGCGGGCGAGCTGCTGCATGCGCATGTGCCAGCCGTCCTGGCGGGCGAGCACGTCGAGCACCGTGTACTCGCTCACGCTCAGCCCGTGCTCCTTCTGCAGCGCCTTCTCCAGCCGGTCCTCGATCTTGGCGTGCAGCGCGGCCAGGGTGCGCCAGCCCTGGGCGCGTGCCTCCACGGCGTCGTCGGCGATGGGCATGTGACACCCTCCTCGGCATTCTTGTATGGTCAGTTAGTCGGCGTGTGCAAATAATGCCTACGCTCACTAACGTCGTCTGAGGAGAATTCTATGCCTCTCGCCCTGTTCGCCCTCGCGATCAGCGCCTTCGGCATCGGCACCACCGAGTTCATCATCAACGGCCTGCTCCCCGAGCTGGCCGGAGACTTCGGCGTGACGATCCCGGCCGCCGGGCTGCTCGTGTCCGGTTACGCGCTGGGCGTGGCCGTGGGCGGGCCGCCGCTGACCATGCTCGGCGGCCGGTTGTCACGCAAGACCATGCTGCTGGCGCTGATGGTGCTGTTCATCGCCGGCAACCTGCTGTCCGCGCTCGCGCCCTCGTACGGGACGCTCATGGTGGGCCGGTTCCTGGCGGCCTTCGCCCACGGCGCGTACTTCGGGGTCGGGTCCGTGGTGGCCGCCGACCTGGTCGCGCCGCGCAAGCGGGCCAGCGCGATCGCGCTGATGTTCACCGGGCTCACGCTGGCCAACGTGCTCGGGGTGCCGCTCGGCACCTGGATCGGGCAGGCGTTCGGCTGGCGGGCCACGTTCTGGGTCGTGGTCGTGATCGGCGTCGTCGGGCTGGCCGGGGTGCTCGCCCTGGTGCCCGCCCAGCCGAGGCCCACCGGTGGAGTGCTCAGGGAGCTGGCGACCTTCCGCAAGGGCGGAGTGTGGCTGGCGCTGGCGATGACCGTGTTCGGGTTCGCGCCGGTGTTCGCGGTGATCACGTTCATCTCGCCGATCATGACCGGGGTGGGCGGGTTCTCCCCGGGCGCCGTGCCGATCGTGATGGCGCTGTTCGGCGTCGGCCTGGTGATCGGCAACCTCATCGGCGGGCGGCTCGCCGACCGGGCCGTCATGCCCAGCATCTACGGCTCGGTGGCGCTGCTCACGCTGCTGGCCGTGGTCGTGGCGCTGGTGGCGGGTCACCAGGTCGCCTTCGTCGTGGCGATCACGCTGTTCGGCGTGGCGGCCTTCGCCACCGTGCCGCCGCTGCAGACGCGCGTCCTGGACGCGGCGGCGGGCGCGCCGACGCTGGCCTCGGCGGCCAACATCGGCGCGTTCAACCTGGGCAACGCGATCGGCTCGTTCGCGGCCGGGCTCACGATCGACGCCGGTCTCGGCTACACCGCCCCCGCCTGGACCGCGGCGGGGCTCGGTGTCGTGGGGCTCGTCGTGGCCGCGCTGGCCGGGCTGCAGGCGCGTCAGCGGGCGGCGGACTCGTGGGCGAGCAGCCACTCCTTGACGGGCACCCCGTAGTAGTAGCCGCCGAACCCGCCCGTCGACGGCAGCACCCGGTGGCACGGCACGAACGGCGCGATCAGGTTCTGCGCGCACGCCCCGCCCGCCGCGCGGGCCGCCGTCCGCGGCAGCCCGGCCCGCTCGGCCAGCTCCGCGTACGACACCGTGGTGCCCGCCTTGACCTCGCGCAGCGCCCGGTGCAGCTCCTTGCGCCGGGGCGAGCCCGGCTGCTCGACCGGGACGTCGTCCAGCGCGTCGAGGTCGCCGGCGAAGTAGGCGCGCACGGCCTGGGAGATCGGTCCCAGGTCGTCGACCACGTCCAGGCCCTCCGCCTGGAGCTCGGGCTTGAGCCGGACGAACATCTCCTTGGGGTCGGCGGTGAAGCCGGCGGCGACCACGACGCCGTCGCGGGCCAGCACGGACAGCTCGCCGGTCGGGGTGGGCAGGATCTGAGCGTTGATCATGAGTGACTCCAGAGGTGCAGGGCGGCGTAGGCCCGCCAGGGCCGCCACCGTTCGAGATGGTCCTTGGGGATGCCGAGGGCGGCCATGCGCTTGTCGAGCACGAGGTCGCCGGTCGGCCACGCGTCGGGGTCGCGCAGCGCCCGCAGCGCGACGTAGCTGGCGGTCCACGGGCCGATGCCGGGCACGGCGAGCAGCTCCTTGACCGTCTCGGCCGGCTCCTGGCCGCCGTCGAGGTCGATCAGGCCGTCGTCCACGCGGGCGGCGAGCTCGGCCAGCGTGGTGATGCGACGCCCGGTCAGCCCGAGCCCGGTCAGATCGGCGTCGCGCAGCTCGGCCGGGCCGGGGAAGAGGCGGCCGTCCCCCGCGCGGGCGACGATCCGGCCGAGCAGGGTACGGGCGCCCGCCACGGAGATCTGCTGGCCCACGACCGCGCGCACGGCCAGCTCGAACCCGTCGAACGCGCCCGGCACCCGCAGCCCCGGCCGCGCCGCGACGAGCGGGGCCAGCGACGTCTGGCCGAGCGCCCCGGCGATGGCGTCGGGGTCGGCGTCGAGGTCGAGCAGCCGCCGGCACCGCGCCACCAGCCTGGCGAGCTGCCGGGTGTCGTCCACGGCCACGTCCAGGGCGAAGTGGCCGTCCTCCGGGGTGAGCGTGACCGTGCCCCCGGGCACGTTGCGCGTGTAGGAGGCGGCGTCGGCCACCTCCAGGCCGGGGATCGCCCGGGAGGCCAGGAACGCGAACACCCCGTCCACGTCGTACGGCTCGCGCCGGTGCAGCCGCAGCCGGAGCGAGGCGTCCTTCGGCACGCCCCGGCCCGCCGCCGTGGCACGCAGCTCGCTCGGCGTGAACCCGTACGTCTCCCGCATCGTCGCGTTGAACTGGCGGACGCTGCCGAACCCGGCGGCGAACGCCACCTCGGTCACCGGCAGCGCCGTCTCGGTGAGCAGCTGCTTGGCCAGCAGCAGCCGCTTGGTCCTGGCGACCGCCAGCGGCCCGGCGCCGAGCTCGGCGACGAACAGCCGGTGCAGGTGCCGCTCGGTGATGTGCAGCCGCCTGGCCAGCCCGGCCACGCCGTCCTCGTCGGCGGCCCCGTCGTCGATCAGCCGCAGAGCCCGCCCGATCAGGTCGCCCCGCAGGTCCCAGCCGGGGTCGCCGGGCGACAGCTCCGGCCGGCACCGCTTGCACGGCCGGAACCCCGCCGCCTCGGCGGACGCGGCGTGCCGGTAGAACCGCACGTTCCGCGACGCGGGCGTGCGGGCCGGGCAGATCGGCCGGCAGTAGACGCCGGTCGTCTTCACCGCGGTGTAGAACCGTCCGTCGAACCGGGCGTCCCTGGCGGAGACGGCCCGGTAGCAGGAGTCGAAGTCGAGCTCTGGTGCTGACATGCCTCCGAGGCTATGCGCTGGTCACAGGTGTCGACTGGCGGAAATCAGACGTTACCGTGAACGCCCAGGTCAGCGCCGGGGCGCGGCATCGCCACGCTGTGGGAGAGCCGCACGCCGGAGCCGCCCGAGGCGCTCCTCGGTCACTTGGACGAGACGCCGACCCCCAGATCGAACTCGCGGTAGACGCGCGCCCAGAAGCCGTCGCGCAGCCACACGCGCGCCTCCGGGTAGGGCCGCAGCGAGTGGCCGAGCTCCTTCTCCGCCTCGATGAGCAGCTCGGTGTCGATCACCGTCGGCAGGATGGGGCCGGGGAGCAGGTCGCGGATGTTGTCGCGGCCCCGGGTGAGGATCCACTTCTGCGCCACGTGCTCGCCCACGTCCTCCACGCGCGGGCGGCTGGGCCCGAGCTTGGCCACCTGGCCGGGTTTGACGTGCGGCTTGACCGGCGCGCGGCCGGCGAACACCTGGGCGGGCGAGGGCGCGGCCGCCGGCGGGGTGACCGCGACGGGCTGGGGAGCACGGCTGAAAAAGGGCCTCAGGAAATCAGCGCTGATCACTTCCACGGTGTCGGACTCCCAGACCAGGCGCTCGGCCTGGTTGGTCCCATAAGGCGGCTCGACCCCCCATAGGTGGATCCGCACCCCGTACGCCTGGGCGGCCTCCACCGCGGGCACCATGTCCTCGTCGCCGGCCAGCAGGATGGTGTCGGTCACCGCGTGGTGCCTGGCCAGCGCCTCCAGGTCGCTCCTGATCTGCGCGTCGACGCCTTTCTGCTGGCCACGGGCGTTCAGGTTGCCAAGCCGCACCTTGACCCAGGGGAGCTGGGCGATGACCCGCTGGTCGACCGTGGGAACCCGGTCGCGGGCCGCGTCATACCAATAGATCCGCAGAAGCTCCCCGGAAATACGTTCCTCTGCATGTTTCTGTAGACTCTGGATGAGCTCATCGGCCGCCACTCGATATTCCTTGCGCTCCTTGGCGCCGAGCAGCACTTCACCTGCGGCAGCGTAGAGATAACCGACATCCACAAGGACGGCGTACTTGGCTGCCACAGGATGCGGCATGAGGTCTGGGATGGCCATGATGTCCTCCAGGCCGCGGCGTTAGTTGATCGGCTGACTATATACGCCTACTTTCTCTAGATAGTCCCAACTCCCGGAGAACTTGACACCCGATTCCCGGGATCTATCTAGGGTTGGGCGCTCATCCGCCAAGCCGACTTCCCCGGCGCCGGGGGGTTACGCATGCTTCTCGCGGGGTTGCGCCAGGATTGTGCTGCGGGGGTCACGGAGGGTGCCGGCCGGGCGTGGCGGGTGGCGAGGACGGCCACGAGCGCGGCGATCTCCTCGGGCGTGGCGTCGCCGCGCACGACGCGCAGGTGGCCGCTCACAGCGGGATGTTCCCGTGCTTCTTGGGCGGCAGGCTGGCGCGCTTGTTGCGCAGCGCCCGCAGCGCCCTGACGATGTGCGCCCGCGTCTCCGACGGCCGGATGACGGCGTCCACGTAGCCGCGCTCGGCGGCGATGTACGGGTTGGCCAGCGTGTCCTCGTACTCGGTGACCCGCCGGGCCCGCTCGGCGTCGGCGTCGTCGGAGGCGGCCAGCTCGCGCCGGTAGAGGATGTTGACGGCGCCCTGCGCGCCCATGACCGCGATCTGCGCGGTGGGCCAGGCCAGATTGACGTCGGCGCCCAGGTGCTTGGACCCCATGACGTCGTACGCGCCGCCGTAGGCCTTGCGGGTGATGACGGTGACCAGGGGGACGGTGGCCTCGGCGTAGGCGAACAGGAGCTTGGCGCCGCGGCGGATGATTCCGTTCCATTCCTGATCGGTTCCGGGGAGGAAACCCGGTACATCAACAAAAGTCAGGATCGGAATATTGAAAGCATCACATGTTCGAATAAATCGTGCAGCCTTCTCGGATGCGTTGATATCCAGGCATCCGGCGAAATGCATGGGCTGGTTGGCCACCACGCCCACCGGCCGCCCGTCGACGCGCCCGTACCCGACCACCACGTTCGGCGCGAACAGCTCGTGGACCTCCAGGAACTCCCCGTCGTCCAGCACGTGCTCGACGACCCGGCGCATGTCGTACGGCTGGTTCGCCGAGTCGGGGATGATGACGTCCAGCTCCGGATCGGGGTCCAGATCCTCGGCCGCCTCGAAGCCCGGCGCCTCGTCGAGGTTGTTGGAGGGCAGGTAGGACAGCAGCGCCCTGACGTAATCGAGCGCGTCGTGCTCGTCCGCCGCCTGGTAGTGGGCCACGCCCGACTTGGTGTTGTGCGCGTGGGCGCCGCCGAGCTCCTCGAACGTGACCTCCTCCCCGGTGACCGTCTTGATGACGTCCGGCCCGGTGATGAACATGTGCGAGGTCTGGTCCACCATGACCACGAAGTCCGTCAGCGCGGGGGAGTAGACGTGGCCCCCGGCCGCGGCGCCCATGATGAGCGAGATCTGCGGGATCACCCCGGAGGCGTGCACGTTGCGCTTGAAGATCTCCGCGTAGAGGCCGAGCGCGACGACGCCCTCCTGGATGCGCGCGCCGCCGCCCTCGTTGATGCCGATGATCGGGCAGCCGATCTTGAGCGCCAGGTCCAGCACCTTGACGATCTTCTCGCCGTACACCTCGCCGAGCGAGCCGCCGAACACGGTCACGTCCTGCGAGAAGACGCACACCTGCCGCCCGTCGATCGTGCCGTGCCCGGTGATGACGCCGTCGCCGTAGGGCCGGCGCTTCTCCAGGCCGAACATCGTCGAGCGGTGCCTGGCGAACTCGTCGAACTCCACGAACGAGCCCTCGTCCAGCAGCGCCAGCACCCGTTCGCGGGCCGTCATCTTGCCCTTGGCGTGCTGCTTGTCGACCGCTGCCGCGGACCCGGCGTGCACGGCCTCGTCCAGCCGTCGCTCCAGGTCGGCGATCTTCCCAGCGGTGGTGTGAATATCCGGCATGTCTGGCAAGGGTTCGGCAGCTGTCATGCGCGCAAGATTAATCCCTGCTCATAGAGTGGATCCATGTCGGACGCGGTACGCACCACGGCCCTGTTCAAGCGCTACGGCCCTCAGGTGGCGGTGGCCGGGGTCGACCTGGTCGTCCCCGCCGGCAGCTTCGCCGGGCTCGTCGGGCCCAACGGCGCGGGCAAGACGACGACGCTCAGCATGATCACCGGGCTGCTCCGCCCCGACGGCGGCGAGGCGCACGTCGACGGCCACCACGTGTGGCGCGACCCGCTCCAGGTCAAGGCCCGCATCGGCGTGCTCCCCGAGGGGCTGCGGCTGTTCGAGCGGCTGTCCGGCCGCGAGCTGCTCCTCTACAACGGCCGCCTGCGCGGCATCCCCAAGGCCGAGGTCGAGCGCCGCGCCGACGAGCTCCTCCAGGTGATGGACCTGACCGCCGCCGCGGGCAAGCTCGTCGTCGACTATTCCACCGGCATGCGCAAGAAGATCGGCCTGGCCGCCGCGCTGCTGCACAACCCGTCGGTGCTCTTCCTGGACGAGCCGTTCGAGGGGGTCGACCCGGTCAGTGCCAACACGCTCACCGAGGTGCTGCGCCGCTTCACCGCCTCCGGTTCCACCGTCATCTTCTCCAGCCACGTGATGGACCTGGTCGAGCGGCTGTGCGACTGGGTGTCGGTGATGAGCGGCGGCCACATCGTCGCCCAGGGCCCGATCGGCGACGTGCGCGCCGGGCGCAGCCTCAACCAGGCGTTCCTCGACCTGGTCGGCGGGCCGCAGGCGGCCGCGGGCGAGGGCCTGGGCTGGCTCGGCTCAGGAGAGCGCCGGTGAGCCTCACCCGCACCGTCGCGCTGTTCGCCGGGCTCAAGCTGCGCCTCATCACCGGCAACCTGCGCGGCGACACCGCCCGCCAGGTCGGCTTCGCGTTCACGCTCATCCTCGCCCTGGGGACCGCGGCGGGTGGCTTCGCCCTGGTCAGCCTGCTGCGGCTGGCCCCTCCTGACGTCGCGGTCGCGGTCGTCACGCTGCTCTTCACCGCGCTGCTCTTCGGCTGGATGGTCGTGCCGCTGCTGGCGTTCGGGCTGGACGACACGCTCGACCCGGCACGGCTGTCGCTGTTCCCGCTGCGCACCCGCGAGCTGGCCGTGGGCATGTTCACCGCCTCGGCGACCGGCGTGTGGCCGGCCGCCACGCTGATCGTGACCGCCGGGGCGCTGGTGGGGCTGGCCGGCGGCGTCGGCGGGGTGCTCGTCGGCCTGCTCGCGGTGCTCGCCCACTTCGCGCTCTGCCTGGTCGCCTCCCGGCTGGTCACCACCGCGCTGTCGGGCGCGCTGCGCTCCCGGCGCGGCCGTGACGCGCTCGCCGTCGCCGCCATCGCCGTCGTCCTGCTCTTCCAGCTCCCCAACCTGTTGATGAACCGCGGCTTCGGCGACCCGCAGGGGATGCTCCTCGACATGGCGGGCGCGCTGCGGTGGACCCCGTCGGGGCTGGCCGCCCACGCCATCGCCGGCGGCGGGCTCGCCGGGCTCGCCGAGGTGGCCGTCCTGGCCGCCCTGACCGTGGCCGCCGGCTGGCTGTGGATCAAGGCGCTGGGCCGCGCGCTCGTCACCGCCGACTCCTCGACCCAGGCCGCCTCGGTGCGCCGCGACAGCGGGCTCGCCGACCGGTTCCTGCCCGACGGGCCGCTCGCCGCCGTCGTGACCAAGGAGCTGAAGTACGTCCGCCGCGACCCGCGCTACCGCATCCTCTGGTTCGCCGCCGTCGCGGTCGTGCTGGTGATGGCGTTCTCCTTCACCGGCCAGGGCATGAGCGGCCCCGCGCTGCCCATCGGCATGACCGCGTTCTGCGGCATGATGATCGCCGTCCAGCTCGGCAACGCCTACGGGATCGACGGCCGCTCGCTGTGGATGAACACGGTGGCCTTCGGCGCGCAACGCCAGTTCGACCTCGACCTGGCGGGCCGTCACCTGGCCAACGCGCTGATAGCGGTCCCGGTGCTGGCGCTCGTCGCCGTCGCCTCCGCGCTGTTCGCCGGGGAGCCGGGGACGATCGGCTGGGCGCTGGCGGCAGGCACCGGCGTGCTCGGCGTCGGGTTCGGCGTCGGCTCGGTGACCAGCGTGCTCATCCCCTACACGGTGCCCGAGCGGATGAACGCCTTCACCGGCGCCGCGCCCGGGCAGGGCGGCCAGGCGTTCGGCTGCGCCCTGCTCGCCTTCGCCGGCGTGGGCCTGCTGTCGGCGCCGTTCGCCGTCGCCGTCGCGTTCGCCGGCCCGTGGGTGCTCGCCTTCGCCCCGCCGTACGGGCTCGCGATCGAGACGCTCGGCCGCCGCCTCGGCGCCAAGATCGGGTTCGCCCGGATGCCCGAGCTGCTGGCCGCCGTGTCCCGTCCCACGTGAGCAGTGGTCTAGTCCATTAAGTGAGACCGGTCTGCGCGTGTTCAGAGCGACTCGATACCCTTCGAAGCATGATTGACCAGGGGCTTGAGCACCGCAGCGCCGCCGTGACCGAGATGCCGGACGAGCTGCGCCGCGATGTGCGGCTGCTCGGCAAGCTGCTCGGCCAGGTGATCGCCGAGCAGGGCGGCGAGGACCTGCTGGCCGACGTCGAACGCCTGCGCAAGGCCGTCATCGCCGCCCGCCGCGGCGAGGTGTCCGGCGACGAGATCGCCGCCTTGGCGGCCGGATGGGAGATCGACCGCGCGGTCCAGGTCGCCCGCGCCTTCACCTGCTACTTCCACCTGGCCAACCTGGCCGAGGAGCACTACCGCATCCGCATCCTGCGCCAGCGCGACACCGAGGACGCGGTGCAGCGCGAATCGCTGGCCCAGGCCGTGGCCGAGCTCGGCCGCGACCGGGTCGCCGAGCTGGTCGAGGGCCTGGAGCTGCATCCTGTCCTGACCGCTCACCCGACCGAGGCGCGCCGCCGCGCCGTCGTCACCGCCATCCAGCGCGTCAGCGGCCAGCTCACCGAGTACAACGCGCCCGGCCGCGGCGCCTCCGAGCGCGCGGAGCTGGAGCGCCGCCTGCTGGAGGAGATCGACCTGCTGTGGCGCACCGCCCAGCTCCGCAACACCAAGCTCGACCCGCTCGACGAGGTGCGCACCGCGATGGCTGCCTTCGACGAGACCCTGTTCCGCATGGTGCCGCAGGTCTACCGCTCGCTCGACGCCGCGCTGAGCGACGCCACCGGCACCGAGCCGCCGCTGGCCAGGCCGTTCATCCGCTACGGGAGCTGGATCGGCGGCGACCGCGACGGCAACCCGAACGTCACCTCCAAGGTCACCCGCGACACCATCCAGATCCAGTCGGAGCACGTGCTCAACGCGCTGGAGACGGCCTGCACCCGCATCGCGCGCACGCTGACCGCCTCCGCCCAGTTCGCCCCGGCCTCGGCCGGGTTGCGCGCCGGGCTGGCCGCCGCCGTCGACGCGCACCCCGAGCTCGTCTCCGAGCTGGCGACCCGGTCGCCGTCGGAGCCGCACCGGCAGTGGCTGCTGTTCGTCGCCGCGCGCATCGCCGCGACCCGCCGCCGTGACCTGGACCTGGCCTACCGCACCCCCGACGAGCTGCTGGCCGACCTCCGGCTGGCCCAGGAGTCGCTGGCCGAGCACGCCGTACGGCAGGCGTACGGGGAGTTGCAGCATCTGATCTGGCAGGTCGAGACGTTCGGCTTCCACCTGGCCGAGCTGGAGGTGCGCCAGCACTCCCAGGTGCACGCGGCCGCGCTGGAGGAGCTGCGCGCGGGCGGCGAGCTGTCGGAGCGCACCGAGGAGGTGCTGGCCACGATCCGGGTCATCGCCTGGATCCAGGAGCGGTTCGGCGTCACGGCGTGCTCGCGCTACGTCGTGTCGTTCACTCGCTCGGCCGACGACATCGCCGCCGTGCACGAGCTCGCCTCCTACGCGCTGGGCGGGCGGTCCGTGGTGCTGGACGTGGTGCCGCTGTTCGAGTCGGGCCAGGACCTGGCCAACTCGCCTGCCGTGCTGGCGGGCATGCTGGAGATCCCGCAGGTCCAGGAGCGGCTGGCGGCCACCGGGCGGCGCATGGAGATCATGCTCGGCTACTCCGACTCGGCCAAGGAGCTCGGCCCGGCCGCCGCGACCCTGCGCCTGTACGAGGCGCAGGAGCAGCTCACCGCGTGGGCGGCGGCCAACGACGTCAAGCTGCGCATGTTCCACGGAAGGGGCGGCGCGCTCGGCCGGGGCGGCGGCCCCGCCAACCGGGCGGTGCTGGCCCAGGCGCCGGGCTCGGTCGCGGGCCGGTTCAAGGTGACGGAGCAGGGCGAGGTCATCTTCGCCCGCTACGGCCACATCGCGATCGCCCGCCGCCACATGGAGCAGGTCGCCAACGCCGTCATCATGGCCTCCTCGCCGTCGGTCGGCTCGCGCACCGCCGCCGCGGCCGACCGGTTCCGGCCGCTCGCCGAGCGGGTCGCCACCGCCTCCGAGCAGGCCTACCGCGCGCTCACCGAGGCGCCGGGCTTCCCCGAGTGGTTCGCGCTGGTCAGCCCGCTGGAGGAGATCGGCTCGCTGCGGCTCGGCTCGCGCCCGGCCCGCCGGGGGCTGGGCGCCCCGCGCTCGCTCGACGACCTGCGGGCCATCCCGTGGGTGTTCGCCTGGGCGCAGACGCGGGTCAACCTGCCCGGCTGGTACGGGCTCGGCACCGGCCTGGCCGCGGCCGACTCCCTGTCCGACCTCCAGGCCGCCTACGCCGAATGGCCGCTGTTCAACGCGATGCTGGACAACGCCGAGATGTCGCTGGCCAAGACCGACAGGTCCATCGCCGCCCGCTACCTGGCCCTGGGCGGGCGCAAGGACTTCGCCGACCAGGTCCTGGAGGAGTACGACCGGACCAGGGAGCTGGTGCTGAAGGTCACCGGCCACACCCGGCTGCTGGAGAACCGCAAGGTGCTCTCCCGGGCCGTGCAGCTCCGCGACCCGTACGTGGACGCCCTGTCGCACCTGCAGTTGCGGGCGCTGACGGCGCTGCGCACCGGCAACCCGACCGACCGCGAGCGCGAGCGGCTGTCAACGCTGCTGCTGCTCTCGGTCAACGGCGTCGCCGCCGGGCTGCAGAACACGGGCTGACCCCAGCACGCCCAGCACGATGAGGAGCTGGCCCAGGATGTAGGTGGTCATCAGCACGGTGCTCCGGCCGGGAAAGCCCATCCCGGCCACGCCGAGCCCGACGAGGAAGTCGGAGAAGGCGAACAGGGCCCCGCCGAGCCCGGCGACGAGGCCGAGCCCGCCGGCGAAGGCCGCCATCGTCATCAGGGCCAGCCCGTAGCCGAGCACGGGCGCGGCCAGGGCGCCCAGCGGCTCCCACAGCACCATCGCGGCGGCCACCCACACCAGCAGGTAGGCCGCCGCTCCCCAGCGCGGGCGCGACCCCTCGCGGACGAACACCACGATGTAGCAGATCTGCATCACCAGGAACGACGTCATCCCGGCGATGAAGGCGGCCTGCCCCTCGATGAGCAGGGCCACGTCGCCGGCCGCGGCGAACAGCAGCCCGACGGCAAGCAGCCGGCGTCCCGGCGCCCGCCGGATGACGTACGCGGCCAGCACCGGGCAGAGCAGCGGCTTGGTCGCCCACTCCAGCCATTCGATCCCCAGGGCCACGGAGAACACGTTGGCCACGGCCAGCCCGCCGAAGATAATGAGCACGCCTCACCTTAGCGCTCGGCGCAACGCCTGGTCAGGCGGCGATCGGGGCGGGCGGCTCGAAGGCCACGGCGTCGCGCACCGCGGCGTACAGGCGCCAGTTGAGCGATCCCCGGCGGGACACCACGGTGACCCCGACCCCCTGCGTGAGCAGCCAGACCGCCAGCTCGGTGAAGAACCCGTCGCCCGAGCCGATCACCACCCGGTCGAAGCGCTGCCCGAGGCGGTCCACGTACGCGGTCTCGACGAGGGCCCGGTCGGCGCCGTCGGGGCCGGATCTGACGAGCAGTTGCACGCCGCGGAACGCGATCCCGGCCTGGACCAGCGCCTTGTGGTTGACCGCCACGATGAACTGGTCCATCGGCCCGATCGGCACGATCGACCGGTACAGCGCCATCACGGCGGCGACCTCGGCGGTGGTCGGCAGGCTCGTCGCGGTCAGGTTCTCTATGTCCAGCAGGTGCACCGCCCTGCCTCGACACCACGTGGTGGGCTTCACGGCATCTGGCCCTTCCGTTACGTATGTCCAGTGAAGCATGTGTTGATGGAATCGACCAGCATTGGTTCTGTCGTTGTGTGACATGGGTAGGTTTTTGCCACGTCGTCGTTGAGGAGAGCTTGTGGACAGGGACGTCCAGGTGACCGCGGCGGACATCGCCAGGCTGGGCGACGTCGGCCGCGCCGCCGTGAGCAACTGGCGCCGCCGCCACGACGACTTCCCGCAGCCCGTCGGCGGCACCACCGCCAGCCCCACCTTCTCCCTGAAGGAGATCAAGGACTGGCTGCGCGCCCACACCGAGGCCAGGCCGCTGCCCAGGCGCGAGTGGTTCTGGCAGGAGCTGCGCGCCGGCGTCGCCGAGGACGAGCTGCCCGCCCTGATCGCCGACCTCGGCTCGTTCCTGCTGCGCGCCCGCCGGGGCGAGGCCCGCCCCGAGAACGACGCCCAGCGCGGGCTGGCCGAGCTCGCCGCCGTGACCGGCCCCGAGGAGACCTTCCAGTTCCTGTACGAGCGCTACGCCGAGTCGCAGCGCGCCAGCCTCACGCCCAAACCGGTCGCCGATCTGATCGCGGCGCTCCTGCCCGCCTCCGCCCGCCGCGTCCTCGATCCGGCCTGCGGCTGGGGCATGCTGCTGCGCGCCGTGCGCGAGCGGTCCGCCGGGCAGCTTCTCGGCCAGGACCTGAGCGAGGCAACGGCCCGCCTGACGGCGATCTCGCTGGCCTTCGGCCCCGGCGACGCCGACATCCGGGCGGGCGACTCGCTGCGGGCCGACGCGTTCCCCGGCGCCGCCATCGACGCCGTCGTCTGCAACCCGCCCTTCAACGACCGCAACTGGGGCTACGAGGAGCTCACCGCCGACGCCCGCTGGGAGTACGGCCTGCCGCCGCGCACCGAGCCCGAGCTCGCCTGGGTCCAGCACGCGCTGGCCCACCTGGTGCCGGGCGGGTTCGCGGTGCTGCTCATGCCGCCCGCGGCGGCCGGTCGCCGGTCGGGCCGGCGCATCAGGGCGCAGCTCCTGCGCCGGGGCGCGCTGCGCGCGGTGATCGCCCTGCCCGTGGGCAGCGTGCCGAACATGTCCGTAGGCCTCACGCTCTGGGTGCTGTGCCGGCCCGGCGGATCGGCGGCGCCCGGGGCCGTCCTGATGGTCGACACCTCCGCCCGGCAGGGCGACTTCGCCGCGACGGCGCTGGCCGCCTGGGAACGCTTCCGCCACGGCGACGGCGGCGACGAGCCGGGCGTGAGCCGCGCCGTGCCCGTCATCGACCTGCTCAACGACGAGGTCGACCTGCTGCCCGGCCGCTACCTGCCCGCCACGCCGTCCGGCCTGTCGCCGGAGCGGATCGTGCGCAGCCGCGACCGCCTGCACGAGACGCTCGCCGACACGCTCGCGCTGCTCCCCGGCATCGAACCGGCCCCCTCAGGCCGCGACCGCCCGCTCGTCCCGGTGGCCGAGCTCGAACGCCGCAACCTGCTCACCGTCCACCAGCAGGCCCCCGCCCGCCCCGGCGAGACCCCCGCCGTCCCCGCCGAGGCCCCCGTCCTCACGGCCGAGGACGTCGTACGCCGCCGCGCCGCCACCGGGCCGCCCGGCTCGGTGCGCAAGGAGCTCCGCACCCGCCCCGGCGACGTGCTCGTGCCACAGGTCGTCAGGACGCCGGTGGCGGTCGTGGTCTCCGGCGGCGGAGACGTCATCGGCACCCAGCTCCACCTGCTGCGCCCCGACCCGGAGCGGCTGGACCCGCACTTCCTGGCCGGGTTCCTCACCGCCCAGGGCAACCTGCGCCACTACGCCTCGATGTCCTCGACCCACCGGGTGGACGTCCGGCGCGCCGAGATCCCGCTGCTCCCCATCGAGGAGCAGCGGGCGTACGGCAGGGCGTTCCGGCACCTGCAGACGCTGACCGCGTCGCTCAGGCAGCTCGCCGAGCACGGCGCCGACCTCGTGCAGGACACCCTCGACGGGCTGACCGGCGGCCTGGTGCTGCTGTCGGCCGACGACCCGGCCTGGCGCGAGCCGGACTGATCACAGGGCCTCGAAGAACGCCCGGATGTCGTCCGTCAGGGCCTCGGTCGCGGTGTGAGCCGTGTAGTGGCCGTGCGCGGGGGCGGGCAGCGTCTTCCAGGAGACGATGTTCGCGTGGTCGCGCTCGGCGAAGCGCCGGATCGACTTGAAGTCGCCCTCGGCCATGGCCAGGCCGAGCGGCACGGTGGTGGGCTCCGTGACGGGCTCCATGCGGGCGTTCTCCCAGTACAGGCGCAGGGCGGAGGCCGCGGTGCCGGTGAACCAGTGGATGGCGGCGTTCGTCAGCACGAAGTCGTCGTCCAGGTCCTCGTCGAAGAGCTGGGCGAGCCAGCCGACCAGGCCGGCGGGGGAGTCGGTGACGGCGTGGGCCAGCGTCTGCGGCTGCTGCGACTGCAGGACGTTGAAGGCGCCCTTCTCCTTCCAGAACCAGTCGAGGACGGCCAGCCCGGCCTGGTCCTCCTCCGACAGGTCGGCGAACTCGGCGGGGTCGCCGGACGGGAAGGAGAAGACCTGCGTGACGTGCACGCCGACGACGTGCTCCGGGTCGACGCGGCCGACCTCGGGGGAGATCATCGAGCCGGCGTCGTTGCCGGCCGAGCCGTAGCGGGTGTAGCCGAGGCGGGCCATCAGCTCGGCCCAGGCGGCGGCGATGCGCCGGTTGTTCCAGCCGAGCTCCTTGGTCGGGCCGGAGAAGCCGTAGCCGGGCAGCGACGGGATGACCAGGTGGAAGTGACGCGACAGCGGCTCGACGGCGTCGAGGTACTCGGCGATCGAGCCCGGCCAGCCGTGGGTGAGGATCAGCGGCAGCGCGTCGGGGTTGCCGGAGCGCACGTGCAGGAAGTGGATGTCCTGGCCGTCGATCTCGGTGACGTACTGGGGGAGGGCGTTGAGCCTGGCCTCGACGGCGCGCCAGTCGAAGCCGTCGCGCCAGCGGGTGACCAGGCGCCGGACGCGCTCGACGGCGACGCCCTGCTCGGCGCCGGGGATCTCGTCGGCGAAGCGGGTCAGCCGCAGCCGGGCGGCCAGGTCGTCGAGGTCGGCCTGGGGGATCTCGACGCGGTAGGGGTGGATCACGGCGACCTCCGATGAGCTGGAACGGTTCGTTCTGTTCCGACTATAGCAGAACGGAACAGTTCATTCCACTCTGTTGGCGTCCGCGTAGACGTTGCACCGCTCGCCGCGCAGGAACCCGACCAGCGTCATGCCGAACTCCCTGGCCAGGTCCACCGCCAGCGACGAGGGCGCCGACACCGCGCACACCGCAGGCAGGCCCGCCGCCAGGGCCTTCTGCATGATCTCGTAGCTGGCCCGGCCGCTCACCATGAGGACGTGGCCGGACAGCGGCAGCCGCCCGTTCATCGCCGCCCAGCCCACCAGCTTGTCCACCGCGTTGTGCCGGCCCACGTCCTCGCGCACCACGACCGTCTCGCCCTCGGCGGTGAACAGCCCGGCCGCGTGCAGGCCGCCCGTCTTGCCGAACACCCCCTGCCCGGCCCGCAACGCGCCCGGCAACCCGTACAGGACCTCGGGGGTGAGCCGCAGGTCGCCGGGCGGGAGCGGGCGGCAACGGCCGCGCAGCGCGTCGAGGCTCGCCGAGCCGCACACGCCGCACGCGCTGGAGGTGAGGAAGTGGCGCTCCAGCGCGGGCAGCTCGGGCATCGGGCCGCGCAGCCGCACGGTGACCGTGTTGTAGCGGGCCTCGGGCGGCAGGTCCTCGTCGGTGCAGTAGGCGATCGAGGCGATGCCGTCGTCGTGCGCCAGCCCCTCGCCGTGCAGGAACCCGGCGGCCAGCTCGAAGTCGTGGCCCGGCGTGCGCATGGTGATGGCGATCGTCCGGCGCACGCCCCCCGCGGCCGTCAGGCGGATCTCCAGCGGCTCCTCGGTCGCCAGGTCGTCGCGCCGCTCCACCGCCGAGCCGCCCGTCAGCTCGCGCACGCGCACCCGCCTGCTCGGGCCCGGCCGGGTCACAGCGGCCGCACCGTGACGAGCGCGTTGTAGTCGGGGATGCGGGCCTGCGGGGAGCGCCGCGCCTCGTCCAGCAGCACGTTGCCCTCCGGCCAGTGGACCTGGAGGTTGCCCGGCATCAGCGGCGCCCGCAGCACCTTGCCCCGGTAGGCGCGCTCGCCCGAGCGCAGCTCGACGGGGGCGCCGTCGGGCAGGCCGAGCCGGTCGGCGTCGTACTCGCTCATCAGCACAGCTTCGCGCATCGCGCCGTTGAAGCCGTCGAGGCGCTCGTGGACCATGCTGTTGAACTGCTTGCCGCGCCGCGTCGCCACCATGAACGCGCCGTCGGGGCGCTCCAGCGCGGGCGGCTCGACGGGGGAGAAGCGGGCCAGGCCGTCGGGCGTGGGGAAGCGGCCGCCGGGGCACAGGTGGGCGCCGCCGTACTGGACGCTGTCGCCGAAGCGCTTGAGGCCGGCGATGCCCTCGTAGAACGGGACGGCCCGCTCGATCTCGGCGCGGATCTGCGGGGTGCCGGTGAAGCGCACGTTCGCCGCGATGCCGGGCCGGGTGCGGGCGGCCAGCTCGGTGAAGATCTTCCACTCCGGCCACGCCTCGCCGATCCGCGGCCCCTCCACCTCCGGCGAGAAGATGATCCGCCGCTCGGTCGAGGTCTCGGTCACGCCGCCGGTCATCTCGTAGCGGGTCTGCGCGGGCAGCAGCAGCACGTCGCCCTCGGCGGGCACCAGCATCTGCGACGACAGCACGATGTCGACGTGCACCCGCAGCTTGAGCCGCGCCAGGGCCTCCCGGCAGTAGGCGGGGTCGGGCAGCACCTCCAGGAAGTTGCCGCCGGAGGAGACGAGTGCGTCGAGCTCGCCCGCGTGGGCCGCGTCGATCATGTCGGTCGCGGTCAGCCCCGGCGTGGCGGGCACCTCGAACCCCCACATGCCGGTGAACTTCGCGGCGTTGGCCTCGGTGATCGGCAGCCCGCCCGGCAGCCCGGTCGCGTACGCCCCCATCTCGGCCCCGCCCTGCACCCCGCTGTGGCCGCGGATCGGCATCAGCCCGCACCCCTCACGCCCGACGAACCCGCGCGCCAGCGCCAGGTTGACGATCGCGCGCACGTTGTCCTCGCCGTAGGAGTGCTGCGTGATGCCCATCGACCACACCAGCACCGCCGACCTGGCCTCGGCCAGCAGCTCGGCCATGCGCCGCATGTCGGCGCGGGTCGAGCCGGACAGCGCCTCCAGCGTCTCCCACGACTGCCCGGCCACCGCCTCGCGCACGGCCTCGAACCCGGTGGTGTGCCGCGCCACGAACTCCTCGTCCACCGCGCCGGCCTCGATCAGATGCTTGAGCACCCCGTTGAGGAACCCGATGTCGCCGCCCACGTTCACGCCGAAGAATTCGTCGGTGATCTTCGTCCCGAACACCGCCGACTCGGCGTTGGACGGCACCCAGTAGCGTTCCATCCCCGGCTCGCGGTAGGCGTTGACCATCGCGATCCGGGTGCCGGCCTTCTTGGCGTGGTAGAGGTACTTCATCGCCACCGGCTGGTTGTTCGACGGGTTGGAGCCGATGAAGACGATCAGGTCGGAGCCGATCCAGTCCGTGTAGGAGCAGGTCGTGGCCGCCGCCCCGATCGCCTCCTTGAGCGCCACGGTCGAGGGCGAGTGGCAGATGCGGGCGGCGTTGTCGATGTTGTTGGTGCCCAGCGCCCGCACCGCCTTCTGGGCCGCGTAGTAGTTCTCGTTCGGCATGCCGCGGCTGGTCAGATAGGCGCCGAAGCGGGTGTCGCGCAGCCCGCCTGCGGCCACGCGCAGCGCCTCGTCCCAGGAGACGCGGGTGAAGCCGGGCTCGCCGGCACGCCGCAGCATCGGGTAGGGGAGCCGGCCCAGCTCGCGCAGCTCGGCGCTCTTCCTGCCGCTCAGCCCCGAGACGTCGCGCAGGAGCGACACGTCCAGCGCGGGCATCGTGTTGAGCGGCAGCAGCCGCAGCCTGATGTTGCACAGGTGGATCTCCGGCATGGTCCAGTCGCGCATGCCCTTGGTGCCCAGGGCGCAGCCGTCGCAGGTGCCCTGGTTGAGGATCCGCCACGCGTAGCGCCGGTTGCCCTTGACCGCCCGGAACGCCTCGACCAGCTCAAGGTAGTTGTTCGGCTTGCGCAGCCCCAGCCCGAACGGCCGCCACGAGGCCCAGTTGCGCGGATCCAGTCTCCTCATGTCCCCATCTTCTCCCCGGCACGGCCATGCCCCCGACCACGGCAAGATGGACGGGTGTCTCGTTACTCCGACCTCGACCGGCCGCCGCTCTCCGAGCAGGCGCTCAACCGAGCCCTGCTGCGGCCCGGCTCCCTGTGGACCGGCGTCACCGTCGTCGACAGCACCGGCTCCACCAACGCCGACCTGGCCAGGGCCGCCCGGGATGGCGCCGAGGAGGGGCGGGTGCTGGTCGCCGAGGAGCAGACCGCCGGGCGGGGCAGGCTCGGCCGCGCCTGGGGCGCCCCGGCCCGCGCGGGGCTGACCTTCTCCATCCTGCTCAGGCCCACCGTGCCGGTCGCCGCCTTCGGCTGGCTGCCGCTGCTGTTCGGGGTGGCCGCCGCGTCGGCGGTGCGCCGCCTGGCCGAGGTCGACGTACGCCTGAAGTGGCCCAACGACCTGCTCATCGGCGAGCGCAAGCTGGCCGGGGTGCTCGCCGAGCGGTCCGGTGACGCCGTCGTCATCGGCATGGGCCTGAACGTGCTGCTCACGCGGGACGAGCTGCCCGTGGAGACGGGCACGTCGCTGGTCGTCGAGGAGGCCGCCTGCCTCGACCGCGACCCGCTGCTGCGGGCGACGCTCCGGGAGATCGACGTCCACTACCGCGAGTGGACCGAGGCGGGCGGCGACGCCGACGCGTGCGGGCTGCGCGCCGCCTACCAGGCGTCCTGCGCGACGATCGGCCGCCGCGTGCGCGTCGAGCTGCCCGGCGGCGGCGCGCTCACCGGCCTGGCCACCGGCGTCGACACCGCCGGGCAGCTCCAGGTCGACACCGGCGCCGAGACCGCCGCGCTGAGCGCCGGCGACGTCGTGCACGTTCGGCCCGCGGCATAGCCGCCGGGGGCGGGGTGGTGGCAGCATGTCCGCATGACCATCCCCGACCATCACCTGACACAGGGTGAGCGGCGCGTGCGGTCCTTCCACCCTCACTGGAAGCGGCTGATCGTGCCTTTCGTCGCGCTCGTGCTCATCGCCGCGGCCACGGGCGCGGCGCTGTACTTCATCCCGGGCACCTGGGAGTACGCCTTCCACGCCCGCGTCGCGGTCGGCGTCATCGCCCTCCTCCTGCTGGTGATCTGGTCGTTCGTGCCCTACCTGCAGTGGAAGAACACCGGTTACGTGCTCACCACGCACCGCTTCTCGATCAGCACCGGCGTGCTGAACAAGTCGACGGACGAGATCCCCATGGCCAAGGTCAACACGGTCAGCTCCGACCAGACGTTCGCCGAGCGGCTGCTCGGCTGCGGCACGCTGGTCGTCGAGTCGGCCGGCGACCGGGGCCAGATCGTGCTGCGCGACATCCCACGCATCCAGGACGTCCGCATGGATCTGTTCCGCCTGGTGGAGGACGCTTCCGACGGCGAGGTCGACGAGCGCTAGCCTCCTGGGCGCGCATCCCTTGCGGAGATCATCCTCCTGACACAAGATGGCTGGCATGCCGTACGAAGTGCAGGGCGTCATCGCCACAGGCAAGGGCCGGGAAGTGGCCATCGAAACGGTGCTGGTGCCGGACCCGGGGCCCGGCGAGGCGGTGGTGAACGTGCAGGCGTGCGGCGTCTGCCACACCGACCTCCACTACCGGGAGGGCGGCATCAGCGACGACTTCCCGTTCCTGCTGGGCCACGAGGCGGCGGGCGTGGTCGAGGCCGTCGGCGAGGGCGTCACCGGACTGGAGCCGGGCGACTTCGTGATCCTCAACTGGCGTGCCGTGTGCGGCCAGTGCCGGGCGTGCCTGCGCGGCAGGCCGTGGTACTGCTTCAACACGCACAACGCCGCTCAGAAGATGACGCTCACCGACGGCACCGAGTTGTCCCCCGCGCTGGGCATCGGCGCGTTCCTGGAGAAGACGCTGGTGGCCGCCGGGCAGTGCACCAAGGTCTCCGCCGAGGCGCCCGCGTCGGTGGCCGGGCTGCTGGGCTGCGGCGTGATGGCCGGCATCGGCGCGGCGATCAACACCGGCGGCGTGACCCGCGGCGACAGCGTGGCCGTGATCGGCTGCGGCGGGGTCGGCGACGCGGCCGTGCTCGGCGCCTCGCTGGCCGGCGCCGCCAAGATCATCGCGGTGGACGTGGACGACCGCAAGCTGGAGTGGGCGCGCGGCTTCGGCGCCACCGACACGGTCAACTCGCGCGAGAGCGACCCGGTCGAGGCCATCCGCGACCTGACCGGCGGGTTCGGCGCCGACGTGGTGATCGAGGCGGTCGGCCGCCCCGAGACCTACAAGCAGGCGTTCTACGCCCGCGACCTGGCCGGCACCGTGGTGCTCGTCGGCGTGCCGACGCCGGAGATGACGCTGGAGCTGCCGCTGCTCGACGTGTTCGGCCGGGGCGGGGCGCTGAAGTCCTCCTGGTACGGCGACTGCCTGCCGAGCCGCGACTTCCCGATGCTCATCGACCTGTTCCTGCAGCACCGGCTGCCGCTCGACAGGTTCGTCACCGAGACCATCGGCCTCGACCAGGTCGAGGAGGCGTTCGCCAAGATGCACCGCGGCGACGTGCTGCGCTCGGTGGTGATCCTCTAGATGCTCGACAGGGTCATCACCTCAGGCACGTTCTCGCTCGACGGCGGCACCTGGGACGTCGACAACAACGTCTGGCTGGTCGGCGACGCCCGCGAGGTCGTCGTCATCGACGCCGCCCACGACGCCAGGGCCATCGCCGACCGGGTCGGCGACCGCACGGTCCGGGCCATCGTCTGCACCCACGCGCACAACGACCACGTCAACGCCGCCAAGGAGCTGAGCGACCTCACCGGCGCGCCGATCCGGCTGCACCCGGCCGACCAGGTCCTGTGGTCGCAGGTCTACGGGGACGAGGTCACGTACACGCCGCTGGGCGACGGCGAGAAGATCGAGGCCGGCGGGATCGCGCTGCAGGTCCTTCACACGCCGGGGCACGCGCCCGGCGCGGTCTGCCTGTACGCGCCCGAGCTGTGCGTGCTGTTCAGCGGCGACACGCTGTTCAAGGGCGGGCCGGGGGCGACCGGGCGTTCGCACTCGTCGTTCGGCACGATCATCGAGTCGATCCGCGACCGCCTGCTGACGCTGCCGCCCGAGACCGTCGTCCACACCGGGCACGGCGACTCCACCTCGATCGGCGCCGAGGCCCCTCACCTGGAGGAATGGATCACGCGGGGCCACTGAGGTGTGGCTTACCTAACATAGGCAAGCCTTACCGCGGTGGGCTATCTTAGGTGTGCCTTACCTACCCCACCCCTGAGAGGCTCCCCGCGGATGTACGTGTGTGTTTGTCGTGCTGTGACCGAAAACGAGGTCCACGACTGCATCGCCGCGGGCGCGCGGAGTGCGAAACAGGTTCGCGACACCACGGGCGCCGGGGGCGACTGTGCCTCTTGCGTACGGAAGATCTGTGCGATCCTGAAGCGGTCTGAGGAACTGACCACCGCATAGCACAAGGGGCCCGTTCATGCAGGGCGACAAGCAGATCATCGAGCTGCTCAACGAGCAGCTCACGGCGGAGCTCACGGCGATCAACCAGTATTTCCTGCACGCCAAGATGCAGGAGAACTGGGGATACACCAAGCTCGCCGAGCACACCCGCGAAGAGTCGATCGACGAGATGCGCCACGCCGAGCGCCTCACCGACCGCATCCTCTTCCTCGAAGGACTGCCCAACTACCAGCGGCTCGGCACCCTGCACATCGGGCAGACCGTCCGCGAGCAGTTGCAGGCGGACCTGGAGGTCGAGCTCTCGGTGGTGCAGCGGCTGCGGCCGGCCATCCAGCTCATGCGCGAGAAGGGCGACATCACCTCGGCGCGGATCTTCGAGGACATCCTCGCCGACGAGGAGCAGCACATCGACTACCTCGAAACCGAGCTCGGCCTGATGCAGACCCTGGGCGACCAGCTCTACCTGGCCCGCTACGCCGAGCCGCCGTCCGTCGACGACTGAGCCCGCCGCGTCCGATCGCCCGCCGCGCCGACGGCGGGCGCGCGCGTTTCTGGCGCCAACTTTCGCCGCGGGGAACCACGGGGGCGTAACCCTTTTACCCACGGCAATCGCGGTAATTTAATCATGACTAACCGATATTTAGCCGCGTTTGCCCAGGTCAATGGATAGGTCAACGACGAGTCAAACCGCGCGCTGTGCCCGGGAAACGATCGCTTAAGGTCCTACGATCGCTCCATGACCTGCGTACTTCTCGCCGAGGATGACACCTCGATTTCCGAGCCGCTCGCGCGCGCCCTGCGCCGCGAGGGCTATCAGGTTGAGGTGAGCCCCGACGGCCCGCAGGCCCTGGAGAGGGCTCTGTCGGGGGGCATCGACCTCATCGTTCTCGACCTTGGCCTGCCCGAGATGGACGGCCTGGAGGTGGCCCGGCGGATCCGTGCCGAAGGGCACGGCACCCCGGTGCTGATCCTCACCGCCCGCGTCGACGAGGTCGACACCGTCGTCGGCCTCGACGCCGGCGCCGACGACTACGTCACCAAGCCGTTCCGGCTCGCCGAGCTGCTCGCCCGGGTGCGGGCGCTGCTGCGCCGCGGCACCTCCGAGACCCCGGTCGTGCAGGGCGTCCGCATCGACGCCGACTCCCGCCGCGCCTGGATGGGCGAGAAGGAGCTGCACCTGACCACGAAGGAGTTCGACCTGCTCAGGGTTCTGGTCCGCGACGCCGGAAAGGTGGTGACGCGCGAGCAGATCATGCGCGAGGTATGGGACACCAACTGGTGGGGCTCCACCAAGACACTCGACATGCACATCTCGTGGCTGCGCCGCAAGCTCGGCGACGACGCGGCCAAGCCCCGCTACATCACCACCGTCCGGGGAGTCGGCTTCCGCTTCGAACGCGAGTAGGCATGCGCCGACGCCTGCTCACCTCAACCCTGGTGGTGGCGGTCATCGCCGTCCTGCTGCTAGGGGTTCCCCTCGGCATCGTGGTCAGCCGGCTGATCGTCGACGACGCGGCCCAGCAGCTCAGGTCGGAGGCGACCCGTCTGGTCGGGGAGGTCGAATACGCCCGTATCCAAGAGACCCCGCTCGACCCCAAGCAGCTGGAGCAGAAATACCCCGACCGCTACATCCAGATATTCGAGCGCGGAAACCCGCCCAAGGCCACGGTCGTCGGCTCGCAGCCGTCGTCCGGGGAGCAGATGACCGAGGACGCGGAGTCCGACAGCGGCATCTTCGTCCGGGTGAGCCGCGACCGGGCCCAGGTCGAGCAGGACGTCTACGCCCGCCTGCTGCTGATCGTGGCGCTGGCCGTCGCGGCTCTCGCCGTGGCCGTGGGCCTGGCCATCGTGCAGTCACGCCGCCTCACGCTGCCGCTGCAGGACCTGGCCAAGATCGCCGAACGGCTCGGCTCGGGTGACGCCCGGCCGAGCAAGCACCGCTACGGCATCCCCGAGCTCGACCAGGTGGCCCAGGTGCTCGACCGCAGTGCCACGCGCATCTCCGACCTGCTCACCCGCGAACGCGAGTTCGCCACCGACGCCTCCCACCAGCTCCGCACCCCCCTCACCGGCCTCACCATGCGCCTGGAGGAGATCGTCGCCGCCTCCGACCAGCCCGAGGTGGTGCGCGAGGAGGGTGAGGCCGCCATCGTGCAGGCCGAGCGCCTCACGGCGGTCATCGACGAGCTGCTGGCAGCCGCGCGCCGCCAGCGGCACGCCCAGGCCGAGCCGATCTCCATCGACGAGGTGCTCATCCAGCAGGTGACCGAGTGGCAGCCGGTCTTCCGCGGCGTGGGCCGCACGCTCGTCCTCGCCGGCTCGCGCGACCTCAAGGCGCTGGCCACGACCGGCGGCTTCGGCCAGGTCATCGCGACCCTGCTGGAGAACTCCCTGCGCCACGGCGGCGGCACCGTAACGGTCACCACGACCAGTGGTGACAGCTCCGTGGTGGTCGAGGTGGCCGACGAGGGCCCGGGCATCTCCGACGAGATCGCGCCCAAGATCTTCGAGCGCAACGTGAGCGGCGGCGGGGGCACCGGCCTCGGCCTGACGCTCGCCCGCGCGCTGGCCGCCGCCGACGGCGGCCGGCTGGAGCTGGTGCGGCGTCGCCCGGCGGCCTTCGCCGTCTTCCTGCGGCTGGCCGAGGACAACGGCCGCAACCGCGTCGTCAGCGGTCCCGCTTGAGCCGGCGGTCCCGCCCAGAGTCGGCGGTCCCGCCCTGAGTCAGCGGTCCTGCCTGATCCCCGTGTCGGGCAGCTCCGCGGGGATCGGCTCGGTGGCCTCCAGGAACACCCACTTCTTGTACGACCAGTAGCGGAACAGCGTGCCCAGGCCGACGCCGATGATGTTGGCGATGTTGGCGCTGACCGGGTCGTCCAGGTGCAGCGTGTAGGTGGTGAAGCCGATCACCAGCACGCCGAACAGCAGCGCGATGCCGTTGAGCAGGAAGAACAGGAAGTATTCGCGCCCCAGCCCGCTCTGCTCGCGGTGGCGGAACGTCCAGAACCGGTTGCCCAGGTAGGCGAACGAGGTGGAGATCGCCGTGGCGAACACCTTGGACGTCATCGGCCCGAGGTCGATCGCCAGCAGGAACAGGTTGTACATGCCCGTGTCGATCACGAAGGCGGCGGCACCGACGGTGCCGAACTTGGTCAGCTCATGGACCAGGGCGGCGAAACGCTGGTACAGGCCTTTGGCGAACTGCAGCACGCTCCTGCTCGCCCTTCCTTTTCGGCAGGCATGACGACTTCAGCGTACCGGTTGTCACAACGCCGGACGCGCCGCCCGGCAGGCGAGCTGGAGCGCCAACCTTTGCTGGGGATCGTCCAGGTCCGCGTGGAGCAGGGCTTCTATGCGGCGGATGTTGCGGCTCACGGCGTTTCGGTGCATGTGCAATTCCTCGGCGGCGCGGGCCGGGGAGCCGTGATGGTCCAGGTAGGCGCGCAGGATGCCGATCAGGTGGGCCGGGCGGTCGCCCTTGAGGTCGAGGATGGGCTGCAGCAGCTCCCTGACGGCCTGGTGGGCGGCGTCGGAGGCGTACCACTCCTCCAGCATGCGGTCCAGCCCGGCCAGGTCGTACACGGCGAGCGGGGCCGGGCTGCGCCTGAGCGCCGTGCGCGCCTCGGCGGCCGAGGTGCGCAGGCCGAGCAGGCCCCGGTGCGCGGTGCTCACGCCGCAGCGCAGCTCGGCGCCCGCCGGGCGGACCCGCTCCAGCAGGCGGGCCGCGTCGCGGACGGCCTCGCGCAGGCCGGCCCGGCCCTGGTCGCGGGGGAGCGAGCGGACGACGACCAGCGCGTCACCGGCCAGCGCGCCGTTCCACTCCGGGCCGACGATCTCGCGGGCCGCCCGGACCGCCCTGGCCGCCACCGCGTCGAGCAGGGCGTAGCGTTGCGGGCCCTCTTCCATCACCGGTTCGAGGCGCAGCACCACGTGCCAGTCGTCGACCGGCAGCCCCAGCGCGCGGGCGCGCGGGGCCAGCTCCTGGGCCTGCTTCTCCGGCGCGACCAGCAGCTCGGTGAGCAGCTGCGCCCGCGACCTGCCCGCCGGCTCGTCGGCCGGTCCGGCGGCGGCCGCCAGCTCGGCGAAGCGCGCCACGACCTCCACCGCCGTGCCCAGGTGGCCGCCGGGGGCGTCGGCGCCCTCCTCGGGGAGCGGGACGCCGAGGGCCCCGGTCGCCGCCTCGGCGATGCGCTCCGGGGTGCCGCCCGCCCGCAGGACGGCGCGTACGGCGGCGACGGTCCTGGCCAGGGCGTCGGAGGCGTCGCCCGCGACGGCGCGCTCCAGGCCGACGACCAGCGCGGCCAGGTCGCCTCCGGCGGCGTACACCCCGATCCCGCTCCGCTCGGCCAGCGTGGCGGCGCTGCGGCCGGCCTCCGCGAGGTCCGGCCCGGTGAGCACCAGCGCTGCGGCGCGGGCGGCGGCGGCGTCGCGCAGCGCGACGTCGAGGCGGTAGGAGCCCGCCGCGCGGGAGGCAGCGGCGGTGAGGACGGCGATCGACCCGGCGGGCAGGCGGGCCACCTCGCGCAGGTCCTCCACGAGCCGCACCCCGGAGAAGGGACCGGCCGGGACAGGCCCGGCCAACCTCTGCAAATCCTCCAGTATGTGTGCCACCCGCACACGATAGCCCCATAAAGGTGCCCCCAGCACACCACTGCTGACCTGCGATTTCGTACCGTGAACAGGTGGACATCGGAACCGGGCTGCTGCCCGCGTTCGCCAGAGGGTGCGCCGTGCTCGGCTCGGGCGGCGGCGGCCCCGTCGCGATCGCGCGCGCGGCGGCCATGCAGGCGCTGGAGGACCACGGCCCCGTCGCCGTCGTGCGGCCCGGCGACCTCGCCCCGGACACGCTCGTCATGCCCGTCGGCACGGCCGGCTCCTCGGCGGTGATGTCGGAGCGGATCTGCGGCGTTAACGAGCCCGTCCACCTGCGGGCCAAGGTCGAGGAGCTGTTCGGCGCGCCCGTCGGCGCCGTCATGGCCAGCGAGATCGGCGGCGCCAACGGCTGCCTGGCCGTCGCCTGGGCCGCCGTCACCGGGCTGCCGCTGGTCGACGCCGACGGCATGAGCCGCGCCTTCCCCGGCATGGACCAGACGGTCATGGAGCTGCACGGCGTCCCGCCCACGCCCGCCGTGGTGTGCGACGAGCGCGGGCGCACCCTCGTCATCGAGAACGTGACAGGCCGCTGGCTGGAACGGCTGGTCAGGGCCTCGCTGGAGGCGTTCGGCGGCCAGGTCGCCACCAGCGAGTACATCCTGCGCGGCGGCCAGGTCGCCGCCTGCACGGCCGTCGGCTCCGTCACCCGCGCGCTGCGGCTCGGGACCTCCCTCCCCGAGCCGCTCATCACCGGCAAGGTGGCGGAGACGTCCGGGACCATCCTCATCGAGGGCCTGGGCCGCGACCTGGGCCGGCTCGCCAGGATCGAGGCGGGCAGCGAGTTCCACGCGGTCATCGAGGACGGCGCGCCGCTGGCCCTGGTCCCCGACGTGATCGCGCTGCTCGACACCCGCACCGAGGAGGTGCTGCGGGTCGAGCAGATCCGCTACGGCCTGCGCGTCAGCGTCGTCACCGTTCCCTGCGACCCGATCTGGCACACCCCCGCCGGTCTGCGCCTCGCGGGCCCCGCGGCCTTCGGCCTGGCGGGGCTGACCGGCGAGGGGAGGCCGTCATGAGCCCCGGGGTCGAGCGGCGGCAGGTCGGCATGGTGCGGGCCGGGGTGGACGTCGGGCCGACCAACACCGACGCCGCCCTGCTCGACGACGCCGGGCGCGTGCTCGCCACCGTCAAGGTCGCCTCCGTCCCCGACGACCCGGTGGCCTGTGTACGCGCCGCGCTCGGGGCGCTGCCTCCGCACGAGTCCGCCCAGGTCGCGGTGGGCCTGCGCGGCGCGGCCACCGCCGTGACCCGGCGGCGCGGCCTGCGCCGGGTGGCGGTGCTGCGCATCAGCGGCGAGTCCGGCCGCGCCGTACGCCCCCTGTCGGGCTGGCCGGAGGACCTGCGCGCGGCCGTCAGCGCCGGGACGGCCACCGTCGCCGGAGGCGGCGGCCTGGACCGGGAGGACTGGACCCCGCTGGACCGCGACGCCGTGGCCCGCTTCGCCGCCTCGGCGGCGGGCGCCGCCGAGGCCGTCGCCGTCACTGGGCTGTTCTCCCCGCTGGACGGCCGCCAGGAGCGGGAGGCCGCCGAGATCATCCGGGCCGAGGCCGGCGACCTGCCGATCTCGCTCTCCGCCGAGCTCGGCTCGATCGGCCTGCTGGAACGCGAGAACGCCACCGTGCTGGACGCCGCCCTCTCGGGCTTCGCCGGAGCCGTCGCCGAAGGGCTGGCCGAGGCGCTGTCGGGCCTGTGCCCCGGCGCGGCGGTGTTCGTGACGCGCGGCGACGGCACGCTGATGAGCCTGGAGCACCTGGCCAGGCATCCCGGGCTGAGCCTGGGCAGCGGCCCCGCCAGCGTGCTGCGCGGCGCGGGCGTGCTCGCCGGCCTGCATGACGCCGTGGTCGCCGACGTGGGCGCGGCCCGCGTCCGCGTCGGCGTGCTGGCCGGCGGCTTCCCCGAGGAGGCGGTGCGCGGGGCCGGGATCGGCGGCGTGCCCGTGGGCCTGCGCATCCCCGGCCTGATCCGGGTGCCGCGCCCGATCGACCCCGCCGAGCTGGCCGAGGCCGTCGACCGGCTGCAGCCCGGCCCGGCGCGGCTCCCGCTCGTCGTGGTCGGCGGCGGCGCGCACGCCGTCCCCGGCGGCCTGCACCCCGCGCACGGGTTGTGCGCCGGCGCCATCGGCGCGGCCGTCAGCCCCGTCGGCGGCCAGTACGAGCGGATCGTCCGGCTGCCCGGCGCCGCCGCGCGTGAGGCCGTCGCCGAGGAGGCCAGGGCCGCCGCCGTGCGCGCCGGGGCCGACCCGCGCGACGTGGCGCTGGTCGAGGTGGCCGAGACCCCGCTCGACTACCTGCCCGGCTCCTTCGTCAGGCTCCGCGCCCGCGCGGCCGGCCGCCCCTCGCATCTGTGAACCCCCCTGAGAAAGGCGAGCACGTGACCACCGACTCCGACTATCCCCTTGAGCGGGTGCCGCAGAGCGCGCGGTACCCGTGGTTCAACGTGGCCGTGCAGCGGTTCGGCCAGCTCTCCGACCTGACGCAGTTCCTGCTCGGCGCGACCCTCGGCGCCGGCCTGTCGTTCTGGGGGGCGTTCTGGGCGTTCACCCTCGGGTCGGTCATCCTGGAGGTCGTCTGCATCTTCGTCGGCATCGCCGGCATGCGCGAGGGCCTGTCGACGTCCATGCTGGCCCGGTGGACCGGCTTCGGCCGCTACGGGTCCACGCTGATCGGGATCGTCATCACGCTGAGCCTGTTCGGCTGGTTCGGCGTGCAGACCGCGGTGTTCGCGGCCGGGCTGCACTCGATCATGTCGTGGCTGCCGCTGTGGGCGTGGTCGCTGATCGCCGGGATCGGCGTGACGCTGCTGGTCATCCGCGGGTTCAAGGCCATGGGGATGACCGCGTTCATCACCGTGCCGGCGTTCCTCGGGCTGGCCGGGTGGGCGATGTGGGTGGAGATCTCCCGCCACGACCTGGGCACGCTGGTGGCCTCGCCGCCGTTCGGCGAGCCCATCAGCATCGCCACCGGCGCCACCATCGTGGCCGGCTCGTACATCGTCGGCGCCGTCACCACGCCCGACATGACCAGGTTCAACCGCAACACCGGCGACGTGGTCAAGCAGACGCTCGTCGGCATCTCGCTCGGCGAGTACGTGCTCGGCCTCGCGGGCGTGCTGCTGGCCTACGCGGTCAAGACGTCGGACGTGATCGCGATCATCACGGCGTCGTCCGGCGTGGTCGGCGTCATCGTGCTCATCTCCGCCACCGTCAAGATCAACAACTGGAACCTGTACTCCTCCACGCTCGGCCTGCTCAACGCCGTCGAGACCACGACCGGCGTGCGGCTGAACCGGGTCACGGTCACGATCGGCGTCGGCGTCCTCGGCAGCGTGCTCGCCGCCCTCGGCATCCTGGAGCGGTTCACCGACTTCCTGCTGATCCTCGGCGTCGTCACGCCGCCGATCGCCGGGATCATGGTCGCCGAGTACTTCGTGGTGCGCCGCTGGCGGCCGGTGCTCGACGCCTCACGCGCCGCCGGGCGGCTGCCCGACACCGAGCCCGCCTGGGTGCCCGCCACGCTCGTCATCTGGGCTGCCGCCGCCCTGTTCGGCTGGCTCAGCGAGCACTACCAGTGGATCGGCATCCCCGCGCTCAACTCCCTCCTGCTCGCCGGACTGGCCTACGTCGTCGCCGGCCGGCTCGGCCTGGTCCGCGCCAGCCGTGAACAGCCCGTCCTCGCCTAGAAAGTCCCGTACATGCGCATCGGCATCGACGTCGGCGGCACCAACACCGACGCCGCCCTCATCGGCGACGGCGGCCAGGTGCTCGCCACCGTCAAGTCCCCCACCACCGAAGACGTCACCGGCGGCGTCGCCGCGGCCATCGCCGGGCTCGGCGCCACCGAGGCGTCGGCCGTGATGATCGGCACCACCCACTTCGTCAACGCCCTCATCGAGGCCGCCCGGCTGGAGCCCGTCGCCGCCGTCCGGCTCGGCCTGCCCGCCACGGCCGCGCTCCCGCCCCTGGTCGACTGGCCCGACCGGCTGCGCGAGGCCGTCGAGGGCGCCGTCTACCTGTGCCACGGCGGCCACGAGTACGACGGCACGCCCATCTCCGCCCTCGACCCCGGCGAGCTCCGGCGGGTCGCCGCCGACATCCGGGCCCGCGGCCTGCGGACGGTCGCGATCTCCTCGGTGTTCTCCCCGGTCAGCGCCGACTCCGAGCGCCAGGCCGCCGACATCCTGGCCGCCGAGCTGGGCCCCGAGGTCCACCTGTCGCTGTCCCACGAGATCGGCAGGGTCGGCCTGCTGGCCAGGGAGAACGCCACCATCGTGAACGCCGCCCTGCGCCCGCTCGCCGGCCGTACGGTCGCGGCGTTCGCCGAGGCGCTGGCGGTGGCGGGCATCCGGGCGCCGCTGTTCCTGTCGCAGAACGACGGCACGCTCATGGACGTGGACCACGCCCGCCGCTACCCGGTGGCCACGTTCGCCTCCGGGCCGACGAACTCCATGCGCGGAGCCGCGTACCTCTCGGGGCTGACCGACTGCGCGGTCGTCGACATCGGCGGCACCACCACGGACGTCGGCATCCTGAACGGCGGCTTCCCGCGCGAGGCCGCGGGCGAGGCGCTGGTCGCCGAGGTGCGCACCAACTTCCGCATCCCGGACGTGCTGTCCATCGGCATCGGCGGCGGCTCGATCGTCGCCCCCGACGGCAGCGTGGGCCCGCGCAGCGTCGGCTACCGGCTCACCGCCGAGGCGCTGGTGTTCGGCGGCGGCACGCTGACCGCGACCGACCTGGCCGTGGCCGCCGGGCAGGCCGTCGTCGGCGACCCCGCCCGCGTCACCGGCGTGGACCACGAACGCCCGCTGAAGATCATCGCCGAGCGCGTCGCCGAAGCGGTGGACCGCATGCGCACCAGCGCCGCCCCGCTGCCCGTCGTCCTCGTGGGCGGCGGCAGCATCCTCGTCGGCGAGCTGCCCGGCTTCGCCGACGTGCGCCGCCCCGACCACTACGAGGTGGCCAACGCCGTCGGCGCGGCCATCGCCCAGGTCGGCGGCGAGGTCGACCGGGTGTTCTCGGGCCCGCGCGAGAGCGTGCTGGCCGAGGCCAAGAACGAGGCGGTCGCGCGGGCCGAGCGCGCCGGGGCACGCGCGGGCAGCGTGCGGATCGTGGACGTGGAAGAGCTGCCGCTCGCCTACCTGCCGGGTGACGCCACCCGGGTCAGGATCAAGGCCGTCGGCGACCTGGACCTGGAGAAGATCGATGCGTGAGATCGGGATCGACCGGCTCGACGACCTGGCGCGCGGCGCCGGCATCCTCGGCACCGGCGGCGGCGGCGACCCGTACGTGGGCAAGCTGCTGGCCCGCGAGGCCATCCGCAGGCACGGCCCGGTGACCGTGTACGACATCGACGAGGTGCCCGCCGACGCCACCGTCGTCGCCGTGTCCGGGATGGGCGCGCCGACCGTGCTGCTGGAGAAGCTGCCCGCCGGCACCGAGGAGCTGACCGCGCTGCGCGCACTCGAAGCCGTGCTCGGCCGCCCCGCCACGCACATCGTGCCCATCGAGATCGGCGGCGTGAACTCGATGATCCCCATCGCGGCCGCCGCCCAGGCCGGGCTGCCGCTCGTCGACGGTGACGCGATGGGCCGGGCCTTCCCCGAGGCCCAGATGGTGCTGCCCACCCTCATGGGCGTGCCCAACACGCCGATGGCCGTCGCCGACGACAAGGGCAACACGCTCGTCGTCGACACCGTGTCCAACCAGTGGGCCGAACGCATCACCCGGGCCGCCTGCGTGCAGATGGGCTGCCAGGTCTCCTGCGCCGACACCGTGCTGCGCGGCGACCAGCTCCGCGACGGCCTGGTCCCCGCCACGCTGACGCTCGCCGAGAACCTCGGCAAGGCCGTGCGGCGGGCCCGCGCCGCCAACGCCGACCCGGTGCGCGCCGCCCTGGACGTGCTCGGCGGCGTCAAGCTGTTCACCGGCAAGGTCGTCGACGTCGAACGCCGCACCACCGGCGGCTTCGCCCGGGGCAACGCCCGACTGGAGGGCACGGGCACGCTGGAGCTCAGCTTCCAGAACGAGCACCTGCTCGCCCGCCGCGACGGCGAGATCGTGGCGACCACCCCGGACCTGATCTGCGTCCTCGACACCGACTCCGGCGAGCCCGTCACGACCGAGGCCATGCGCTACGGGCTGCGCGTCACCGTCATCGCCGCGCCGTGCGACCCGCGCTGGGCCTCGCCCGCCGGGCTGGAGCTCGCGGGGCCCCGCTACTTCGGCTACGACTGCGACTACCTGCCCCTTCGGGGTAGGTATGCTCAAGTCACGTGAACGCATACAGTCCCATCGGCCCCGTGGTCGGCATCGTCGGCGCGGGACAGCTCGCCAGGATGACCCAGCAGGCCGCCATCGCGCTCGGGGTGGAGCTCCGGGTGCTGGCCAACGCCCCCGGAGAGAGCGCCGCCCGGGTCATCGTCGACACCCGCATCGGCGACTACCGTGACCTGGCCGACCTGCGGGAGTTCGGCAAGGGCTGCGACGCGATCACGTTCGACCACGAGCACGTGCCCACCGAGCACATCCGGGCGCTGGCCGCCGGCGGCCTCCAGGTCCACCCCGGCGCCGACGCGCTCGTCCACGCCCAGGACAAGGCCGTCATGCGCGAGCGGCTGACCGCCATCGGCGCGCCCTGCCCGGCGTGGGCCCGCGTGTCCGACGCCGCCGAGGCCGTCGCGTTCGCCCAGGAGCACGGGTGGCCGTTCGTGCTCAAGGCGATCCGGGGCGGCTACGACGGGCGCGGTGTGTGGGTGTGCCGCACCGAGGCCGACGTGACCGAGGCGTTCGCGGCCGGGGTGCCGCTGATGGCCGAGGCGTTCGTCCCGTTCGAGCGGGAGCTGGCCGTGCTCGTCGCCCGCTCCCCGCACGGGCAGGGCGTCAGCTACCCGGTCGTCGAGACCGTGCAGCAGGACGGCATCTGCGTCGAGGTGCTCGCCCCCGCCCCCGGGCTCGACCCGGAGGAGGCCGCCCAGGCGCAGCGGGTCGCGCTCAACATCGCCCACGAGCTCGGCGTGACCGGGCTGCTGGCCGTCGAGATGTTCCGGACGGCCGGCGGGCTGGTCGTCAACGAGCTGGCCATGCGGCCGCACAACAGCGGCCACTGGACCATCGAGGGCGCCCGCACGTCGCAGTTCGAGCAGCACCTGCGGGCGGTGCTCGACCTGCCGCTCGGCTCGCCGTCGATGACCGCGCCCGTGGTCGTGATGGCCAACCTGCTCGGCGGCGACGACCCCGACCTGTTCAAGCGGTACGAGCACGTCATGGCGCACGACCCCGGCGTGAAGGTGCACTTCTACGGCAAGGAAGTGCGTCCCGGGCGCAAGATCGGGCACGTCACGGTGACGGGCGACGACCTCGACTCCTGCCGCGCCCGCGCCCGCCACGCCGCCGTCCACCTCACCACCGGGGAGTACGCATGATCGGCATCGTCATGGGAAGCGACTCCGACTGGCCGGTGATGAAGCTGGCCGCGGAGGCCGTCGCCGAGTTCGGGGTGCCGTTCGAGGCCGACGTCGTGTCGGCCCACCGGATGCCCGCGGAGATGATCGACTACGGCACGCAGGCGGCGTCCCGCGGCATCCAGGTGATCATCGCCGGGGCCGGCGGGGCCGCCCACCTGCCCGGCATGCTCGCCTCCGTGACGCCGCTGCCCGTCATCGGGGTGCCGGTGCCGCTGAAGTACCTCGACGGGATGGACTCGCTGCTGTCCATCGTGCAGATGCCCGCCGGGGTGCCCGTCGCCACCGTGGCGGTAGGCGGCGCCCGCAACGCCGGGCTGCTGGCCGTACGCATCCTGGCCGCCTCCGACGCGGGGCTGCGGGAGCGGATGGTGACCTTCCAGGAGACGCTGAAGGAGCAGGCGCACGCCAAGGGCGCGCGGCTGCGCGCCGAGGCGGCGTCGCTCGCAGAGACGCGGCCGCTCTCGTAGGGGCCGCGTCACACCACGTACCCGGCGCGCTGCGTGAGTGGCGCGCCGGAGGTCTCAGGGGCGGCCGAGAGCCCGGTAGTGCCAGCCCGCCGAGCGCCACGCCTCGGCGTTGAGCGCGTTGCGCCCGTCGACGATCCTGCGCGTGGCCACGACCGAGCCGAGCTCCTCCGGGTCGAGGGCCACGAACTCGTCCCACTCGGTCAGCAGCAGCACGACGTGCGCCCCGCGCACCGCCTCCACCGCCGACGCGCCGTAGTTGAGCTCCGGGTGCGCCTTGCGCGCGTTGTCCAGCGCGATCGGGTCGTAGACCGTGACCTGGCCGCCCTGGTGCCCGATCGTCACGGCGACGTCCAGCGCCGGTGAGTCGCGGATGTCGTCGGAGTTCGGCTTGAAGGCCGCGCCGAGCACGCCCACCGTGCAGCCCCGGAACGAGCCGCCGGCCAGCTCCCTGGCCAGGTCCACCATCCGCGCCCGGCGGCGCATGTTGATCGCGTCGACCTCGCGCAGGAACGTCAGCGCCTGGTCCGCGCCCAGCTCGCCGGCCCGCGCCATGAACGCCCTGATGTCCTTGGGCAGGCAGCCGCCGCCGAAGCCGAGCCCCGGGTTGAGGTAGCGCCCGCCGATGCGGTCGTCGTACGACAGGGCCAGCGAGAGCTGCTGCACGTCGGCGTGGGCGGCCTCGCACACCTCGGCCATCGCGTTGATGAAGGAGATCTTGGTGGCCAGGAAGGAGTTGGCCGCCGTCTTGACGAGCTCGGCCGTGGGGAAGTCGGTGACGACCATCGGCACCTCGCCCAGCGGCTCGTACACCTCGCGCAGCATCTTCTCGGCCCGCTCGCTGCGTACGCCGATCACGATCCGGTCGGGGTGGAGCGTGTCCTGGACCGCGAAGCCCTCGCGCAGGAACTCGGGGTTCCAGGCGAGCTCGGCCTGGGTCCCGGCCGGGGCCAGCATGGCGAGCTTGTCGGCCAGCCGTCCCGCGGTGCCCACCGGCACGGTCGACTTGCCGACCACCAGGCACTCACGGTCGAGGTAGGGGGCCAGCGACTCGATCGCGGCGTCCGTGTAGGACACGTCGGCGGCGTACTCGCCGCGTTTCTGCGGGGTGCCGACGCACACGAAGTGCACGTCGCCGAAAGCGCCCACCTCCTCGTAGGAGGTGGTGAACCGAAGCCGGCCGGATTCGAGCCCCCGGCGCAGCACCGGCTCCAGGCCGGGCTCGTGGATCGGGAGCTCACCGTTGTTGAGACGGCGGATCTTGTCGGCGTCGATGTCGAGGCCGAGGACGTCGTATCCGAGATCAGCCATGCAGGCCGCATGGGTGATGCCCAGGTAACCGGTCCCGATCACCGTGAGGCGATATGGCACGAGTGAACTCCTTTCGATCGCCGTGGCATGCTACCGGCTCTTGGCTACCCCCTTCGTGCCACCTGGGCATACCCCGCAAACCGTACCGACTGGTAACAAGATGCTCGGACGTCCTAGTATCTCTGTATGGACTTTCCTCTGTACGCGCCCGCCGAAGAGCACGACATGCTCAGGGACACGGTCAGGGCCCTCGCCGACGAGAAGATCGCCCCGCGTGCCGCCGAGGCGGACGAGAACGAGGAGTTCCCCTGGGACGTCTACAAAGCCCTGGTCGCCGCCGACCTGCACGCCGTCCACGTACCTGAGTCCTACGGCGGAGCCGGGGCCGACGCCCTCGCCGCGGTCATCGTCATCGAGGAGGTCGCCCGCGCGTGCGCCTCCTCCTCGCTGATCCCCGCCGTCAACAAGCTCGGCACCGTCCCGCTGCTGCTGTCGGCGTCGGAGGAGCTGAAGTCCGCATACCTCCGCCCCGTCGCCACCGGCGAGGCGATGTTCTCGTACGCGCTCTCCGAGCCGGAAGCCGGATCCGACGCCGCCGCCATGAAGACCCGCGCCGTCAAGGACGGTGACCACTACGTCCTCAACGGCACCAAGATGTGGATCACCAACGCCGGCGTGTCCGAGTACTACACCGTCATGGCCGTGACCGACCCGTCCGCCGGGGCGCGCGGAATCTCCGCCTTCGTCGTGGAAAAGTCCGACGAAGGCGTCTCCTTCGGCCCCAAGGAGCGCAAGCTCGGCATCAAGGCGTCACCCACCCGCCAGGTCATCCTCGAGAACGTCCGCATCCCCGAATCCCGCATGATCGGCGAACCCGGAACCGGCTTCAAGACCGCCCTGGCCACCCTCGACCACACGCGCGTCACCATCGCCGCCCAGGCGCTCGGCATCGCCCAGGGAGCCCTCGACTACGCCGTGGGCTACGTCAAGGAGCGCAAGCAGTTCGGCCGGCCCGTGGCGGACTTCCAGGGGCTGCAGTTCATGCTGGCCGACATGGCGATGAAGCTGGAGGCCGCCCGGCAGCTCACCTACCACGCGGCGGCCAAGTCCGAGCTCGCCATGCACGGCAAGCCGCAGAAGGACCTCACGTTCCTGTCCAGCGCCGCCAAGTGCGCGGCCTCGGACGCCGCCATGGAGATCACCACCGACGCGGTGCAGATGCTGGGCGGGTACGGGTACACGAAGGACTTCCCGGTGGAACGCATGATGCGCGACGCCAAGATCACGCAGATCTACGAGGGCACCAACCAGATCCAGCGCATGGTCATGGCCAGGCAGCTCCTCAAGTAGGCCCTGAACTGGGATACCCCCGCCTGCGTGAAGCTGCAAGCGAGGGTGTCTCAGTTCTGGCGCGCTGCCAAAAGGATCACTGTTCCGTACCCGTTCCGTGGGTTAGGAAGCGGGCAGAGTGGTTTCCTGTCGGCCATCCATGTGTGACGTGACCGCGGCCTACCGCTTGAGCACCGCATGTATGGCAGCAGTGGCTGCGATCCATAGTCCTGTGCATCCGCCGGCAGCCTTCGCGCCGAAGATGATGGCTTCGACGACCGCGTCCCCGTTGCCCAGGGCAAGCAGGGAACCGGCAACGCCGATCAAGAGTGAGAGCAGGGCGCCCACGATGGCCCACCAGATGAGGTTTGCCTTGCTCACGCCTCATTCCCCTCTTGGGTGATGGCCCAGCATTTGCTGCCTCTGGGCGCTATGCGGAATTTCATGAGAGTACGAGTAGCAGAGCGTAAGCCGGACGCACTCAACGTTGATCAAACCCGGATGTGGACGAGTCCTCTCCGGACGCCCAGGCCGATGCTCCGGATGCGAGCGGACGTATCCGGAAGCATCGGGGCGATTAGATCAACTCGGGTATGTCGGGCGCGGCGTGGTGAACCTCTACGAGCCTGACCTGTGGGACCATAGTTACTTCTCGGGCTCGAGGGTGGAGTGCACCTTCCTCCGTCTCGGCCTAACCCCTTCCGCCCGCAATGGGCACACGATCCTGAACAGGTTGGATCATGAATGGAGCCAGCCCAGGCGGTACCCGCCTAGCGTTGCTTGCGACGCGGATGAGAAAGCTGTACTACGTCGAAGCGGGTCAGCCGTCGTATCAGATGCTCTCCAGGGAAGCTGAACGCGTCATCGCCGAGGCGGATGAGGAAGACGGTGACTGGCTCCGACATCTCCCGCGAGCCACCGCTTGTGACCTCATCAGTGGGAAGTCCAAGAGGACTCCCGACTGGTTGCTTGTCCGCATGCTGGTGGTTGTGTGCCACCGCATCGCCGTCAAGTCGAATCTCGACATTGCTCCCCAAGAGTCCCTGGTGAGGGAGTTCGGTCAGCTCTGGCGGGCCGCGAAGGCGGAGGAGGAGGGCGACTTATCCGCGTCGCAGCTTTACGTCGCGATGCACGGTAGCGGCGGGGAACCCGCGGGCGCCCCGATCGCGGATGACGTCTTGGAGCCGGCTCCTGGAGAAGGCCCTTCGCGGAGGACCTCACCGCTTGATGAACGCATACCAGGCAGTTGGGGGCGTTTGGGTAGCCGACGACTCAAGCAGGCTGAAGATGGAGATGCTCAGGCTGCCTACGAGTTGGCTGTCCTGTTGGCATGCGAGGCCGTCGGGCTGGAATGTAGCGGCACCGATCCGGAGGAGGTGGCGTACTGGCGGGACAAGGACCTTTGTGGTCGTTGAGAGGTGAACCAGGTCCCATGGGCGAGCGCGACAAAGGCAGGGACGACGGTCGATCCTGGCAATAGCAGCGCCGTACGGCGCAGTCCACAGGAAGGCTCACCCCCGCAGAGCATGACGAAGCCCGGTGAAGCGTTCCGCCTAATCTCTGGAGGTTCTCCATGTCCGATATGGCCGGCCGCCTAGGGTGGACCGCGATGGTCCTCGCCCTTCCGGTGACCGTGGTCACCATCGGCGTTGTCCTGGTAGCTGTGGCTGCCCTGATGGCTCGGACGCCCGCGACCAGGCGCCACTACCTCAGTGTCCTACGGCACCTGACGCAGTACGTGACCACCCTTCGGAGCAAGCGATGAATGCGCCCCCTGCCATGTCCCGGGAGACAGCGCGCATTACTCACGTCACCAGCTTGCGAGGTGCCTCTGACGGTGGTACCCGCCCGCTGGCCGATGTCGTCCGCAGCAACCTAGAACATCTGTGGCAGCACGGCGGCGAGAAGGGAAGTACGCGGGCGGGGCGCCGACCCGAATGGATTTACATCCGGCCGGCCTTCATGGTGGTCTTACCCGGAGACAACCGCGATCCAGCCCTTCCCCGCCTGGTCAAGTCGAAGGGAGTGCAACTCCGACTGGAACTGCTGTTGCTCTTCGACGCTCAATGCCGGCACACGCTTGGCGAGCAGGTCCGCAACGTCCGGCACATCACGCCGCACGCGGACGAGAAGTATGCATCCTGGCGCCAGCTCATGCTGACCGCAACCGACCCCACCCGGGGCACTGGCCGCGGCCCGGGAGACCTGCGGGCCCGGCAGCTCACCGAAGCGCTGCGCGCTTTGGAGGAGCACCGCTTGCTGATCATCCCCCGCGATCCCGGCGGTCGGCGACGCCGCTACAACGATCTCCAGTTGCTGTCCGAAGGCAGCACTCCTGAGGAGTACCCCCGCTACACCGTGCCCGATCGAGGCATCCCCTTACCCCGGAAATTCTTCACCAACCTATGGGTCTTTGCACTGACTGACACCGAACTGGCAACATTCCTGCTGCTGTCGTTCCTGCGTTCCAGTTTTCCTCAGCGGCACGCCGAAGACGGGATATTCCTCACCGCCGAGATGCGCAAGGAAATTTTCAGAATCACCCGTACTACCTGGCGGAGCGCCGACATGCTTCACCGATTTCGGCTCATCGATCGGATGCCGGACTCGCGGCGGAATTTTCGCACTGGCAAGGTAGGAGGCTACGAGACTCGGTGGGCGAACCGTGAGGTTGCGCCAGCTCATTTCAAGATCAATGATGAAGGGCTAGAGCAGTCCGCACTTGAGGTAATCCATCAGGTCCTCACCGCCCCGACCATACGCGACCAAGTACGTCGGGAAGGATGGGAGGGCCTGCTACCTCCTCTCGGACAGAAGCCCACAAGTTGAACCAAGCCGAGTTTGGCGGATGCTCTGATGAGCCCGGGGCATGTACGGGATGACCATGTGGGCTGCTCAGGCCGAGGGGACGGCCGCTCCTCCTAGCCTAAGTTTCGATTAGCTGATGCGGTGACGGTTGCCTACCTCGGCGGTCGCCATTCGTGGCGGCTAACGTGACGACTACGCTGGCGGAAGCGTCCTCTGCTGACCGATCTCGCTACGGTTTTGCTAACGCCCGGCCTGGACGGCCTGGTATATGTACGGACTCGAACTGTGCGATCAACGCGCGTGACCAGCGCCTCGAGGCGTCTCTGAATGATAGCGGACAAGCTGGAATTGGCTACGGCTCAGAACGTTAGGGATTCGACTCCTATTGACCGCGCTCCAGGTAAAGGGCCAAGCGGCATCGTCCCGAGGGCCTTTTGTGGGCTATACAGGCCTCTGAACGAGCTTGAGGTCAGAATTCGACAGGCTGCCGATGGGCGGGCCTGATGTGGTGCTAGAAGCCGAGCTGCCAGCGGATGCTGAGGCGGGTCCGCTCATGGAAGGGGTCGTCGGGACCCTTCTCCGGAGGTTTCACGTTCTCCGGACGGAGGTTCACGTGAGAGAGGTTCTCGACAGGTGTCTCGTCCATTAGACCGTTAATCAGTTCCAACACAAGAGGGAGCAGTCTCTCCAGCAGCGTTCCCGGGTCTACATGGGGTCGATCTGGAAGCGCGTGGCTCATGCCCCATAGCTTCTCGCCACCCAAGGCTCTCATAGCGGCGCGGATCTCAGCCATCTGCGCTTTGGGAAGGCCCAGGAGGGTTTGGAGCGGTTCGGCTCCCTTGCGGAAGCTGAGCGCTTGCAGCGCGGAGCCATGCACCGAGTTGCGCAGGTGCTTGAGGATTGTCAGCACGTGCTGACCCGGGCTGTCGTTGGTCACAAGGGAGGCCAGCTTGGGACATGCCTTCTTGAGTTCCCTTTGCCAGTTCTTCTGATGCCATGCGGCGGTGTGTAGCTTGTCCGAGGCCATGGCCAAGACTGTGTGCGCTACTCGTGCGGCTGCATCCAGAGCGCCCATCAGTAGGAGGAGGACTGTGTCCAGACTGGCCAGTGCCGCGTCTGCCGTGTCGTTGTTCTGGGGTTGGTTGAGCGCCCTGTGTACATCGTCCCGTGCCTGGAGCGCACGTTCTACTCGCTGGAGAACGGAGCCACCCAGGTAGGACAGTACATCGTCGCCAGTACCGAAGGAATGCTGAACGCAGGCGTAGAACCAGCGCCATGCCGATGGCACCAGTTCGCGCGTGCCTACCCAGAAGAACAAACCGCGGTTCATTTGGCAGGTCCCCGTGCCGTCTGGAGATCTCCAATAGAGGTGCTCATGCTGTGATCGCAGAAAGAGCCCTACAAGCGCGAGGCACTCATCCACGTCGCAGATGGTGAGGCCCGAGTTCCTCGCCCATTTGCTTTCGGTCACGTAGGGGCGATGGGTGACGAAGATGTCCGCACCGATGACCTCGGCCACGCTCACAGCAAGGGCGTCGGCTTCTCTTTTCTCGGCCGCCTCCTCGGGAGGGAGTTGTCGGTAGGCCTTCGCCTGCGTGTGTGAGCGGGCCACCTCGGCCGCGTTGCCTACGACGGCGCCGTAGTGGATCTGGTGCTCGTTCGCGTAGGAGACGGGCTGAGCGAAGCCGTCCTCATCGCGTTTTCCCAGGACAGCCCAGTCCTTGAGACCAGTCCAGAGTTCCATGCTCACGCGGGTCGCTTCGGCAGGTGGACCCTCGTCCGCATACCAATAGCGGGCTATGTAGGGGTGTGTGAGGAGCCCCTTTAAAATCAAAGATCGATTCCACTCGGGAGGATTATCGAGTGCAAGGGTGTCCGCATCCACGAGAACGGTCAGCTTCCGCAGGGGTGGCCGCTCCTGGAATAGCGCCCCAGCGGCCGAAAGGCGGTCCACGGGTTCCGGCCACTCTGGGCTGCGCCGCGAAGAGGAGCGTGGCATCTCCATCCTGGGGATCATGCTTGTGACGGTAGCCGACTGTTTAGATCTGCAAGGACGTTTTAGCCGCGCTGACGGCGATCGGGCCGCCGGCTCTGGGTTTGAGTCGCTTGCCGAGAAGGAGTTCTGCGATCCGCAGGTCGCCGACTGCCGACACGGATCATGTTGAGGTGTAGTCCTGAGGATGATGTGAGCGGCTTCTACGCGGGTACGGTCGCTTCCAGTGCGTGCCCTTCCCCGTTCCGTCACTGTTCCGTGGGGGCGCCAGAATCAATGAGAGACGACGAGAACCAGCCCCAGCCGTAATCCCTTGTCAGCCTCCTGATCGTCGGGATTCCCCAGTTGGTTGCGCGGGGCGTCGGAGATCACCCAGATCTACGAGGGCACCAACCAGATCCAGCGCATGGTCATGGCCAGGCAACTCCTCAAGTAGGCGCCCAAAGGCAGGGCCTTCGCCGGCGAGGCGCTTCGCGCCGACGAGCTCAGGCGTGCATATTGGGGGGCACAGCCCCCCAAACCCCAGACCGCCGATGCGTCACGCGGGGCGGTCCCTCTTGGCGTTCGCCCGTGCCGTGGAATCAGGTACGCGTGCTTGTGAGGTCCCAAGCGCGGGTTGCGTCTTCTCGGCGGACTCGCGCTGGTGGCCGGCCATGTAGGCATCCAGGTGCGCATCGGCGGCGGCCTGCCGCTGGGGGTCGGCCAGTTCGGGGTACAGCCGGTGCGCTTCCGCCTTGGCCTCACGCCAGTTGCGTCCTGGGCTCATCGCTTGTCCTTCCTCGTGCCGGCGCGACATCAGAAGCGTGGCGGATTCCGAGCTGCTCTCGCAGCATTTGAGGAGCCATCACTACGACTGGCCCGAACGTTCTGGCTGCGTGGTGCTGGTTTAGGTTGGGCGGGTGGGGACTTATGGGGATCTGCCGGCTGAGCTGGTGACCGAGCGGTTGCGGTTGCGGGCCTGGGTGCCGTCGGATGCCGAGGGCTACCACGGGTTGTGGCTGGAGCGGGATCCCCGGGTGCCGTCGGCGCGGCGGGTCGACGACGAGGGGCGGCCGACGGTCGAGGACCTTCGCGGCCGGATCGTGGACGATCCGCGGGGAGCGGAGCCCGGGCTCGGGTTGTTCCCGGTCGAGCTGCGGGACACCGGGGAGTTCATCGGGTACTGCGGGCTGATCGTCGGCCAGGCGTCCTTCGACGAACCCGAGATCGCGTACGAGCTGGCGCGGCGGGCGCACGGTCATGGGTACGCGACGGAAGCCGCCCGTGCGGTCCTGGAGGCGGCGGTCCGGACGGGGCGGCGACGGCTCTGGGCGACCGTGCGGGAGTGGAACGCGCCCTCGTTCCGCGTCCTTGAGAAGCTCGGGTTCCACCCCAGTGGCCGCGTCACCGAGGACGCCGAGCACGGCGACTCGATCTGGATGACGCGCGCACTCGACCCGAGGTAGCGGCGCGAGCGTCTCCAGAAGCCCCTATCGGCGGCCCGCCACGCGGACGGCCAGGCCCAGAGCTCGGCTCCGGTCGCGCCCGGACTGAACGGGAGCGCCCGGGGCGACATGACAGATGTCATGTCGAGGCGTGACATCCCCATGCGCTCACCTGCGGTTCCGGCACTACTGACACCTGTGCGGCTCCTCCAGAGTGGTCCTCATGGATACCCCCACTCCGTACCGACGGAGCTCACCCGTGAACGGCGCCCCGAAGTGGATCTCCTGGCTGTTGCGGCGCTGGCCGACGGCGCTGGCGCTGGCGGCGACAGCGCTGACGTTCGGCGGGTCGTCGTCCGGCGACGGCGTCGCCGGTCTCGCTCACGCCCTCATGCTCCTCCCGCTGCTCTACCTGGTGGTGGCCAAGCTGCGACGGCGCGCGGCGACCTGGCCCGGGCTGGGGATCGGCATCGTCGGCGTCGTCGGCCTGCGGGCGCTGGACGTGATCCAGCCCGCGGCCGTCATCACCGCGATCGCGCTGGTCGTGCTGGTGTGGGGCGCGGTGGACGGGCAGCTCCGGCGCGACGGGACGTTCCGCGTCCAGGCGCTGGGCATGCTGGTGTTCGGCGGGCTGGCGCTGGCCGGGCTCGCGGTCGACCCGGATCTGGGCCGCTACCTCGTGGCCGCCGGCTGGTTCTTCCACGGGGTCTGGGACTTCGTCCACCTGAAGATGGACAAGGTCGTGGCCCGCTCTTTCGCCGAGTGGTGCGGGGTGGTGGACGTGGCCATCGCGGCCCAGCTCGTCCTGATGTTGTGACCGGGCGGAATAGCGCCGCCCCAAGCGGGGGATGCCACGGGGCATGGGTCGAACCTTGATCATCCTGCGGCGGGCGGCGTGCGTCGCCACGCTCGCCCTCCTGTTCCTCCCGGCCGTCGCCGCCCTCCCGGCGTCGGCCGAGCCCCGTAAGCGCTCGACCGCCGAGGCGTCGGCCCGGCGGATGCTGGCCCAGCTCAAGGTCGCCCGGCCGTTATCCATCCGCGGCTACAGCCGCAAGCGGTTCCAGCCCCGGTGGGCGCACCACAAGGGCACGTGCAGCGTACGGGAGACGGTCCTGGCCCGTGACGGGCGCCGCGTCCGCCGCAACGCCGCCTGCCACCCCGTCAAGGGCCGCTGGTACAGCCCGTACGACGGCAAGTGGCTCAAGAGCGAGAAGTACGTGGACGTCGACCACGTCGTGCCGCTCTCCTACGCCTGGCGCTCCGGGGCCAAGCGGTGGAGCCAGGCCAAGCGCCGCGCCTTCGCCAACGACCTGCGCCGCCCCGAACTGCTCACGGTCAGCCACTCCTCCAACATCGCCAAGGGCGGCCAGGGCCCGCAGAGCTGGCGCCCGCCGCGGCGCGCGTACTGGTGCCGGTACGCGACCTCGTGGATCACCGTGAAGCGGCACTACCGGCTCTTCGTGACCCGCAACGAGCGCACGGCCCTGCTCAACATGCTCCGCACCTGCTGAGGCGCACGAAGATACAGAAGTACAGTTCTCAGAACTGTACTTCTGTGTGTGAGAGGGGCGGGCTCCGGCTTCACGGATGAGCTCGGCGGGCCCGCCGGGCCTACGACGCGGCGGGTCAGGGGCCGCGGTGGCGGGTTACGGCGGCGGCGGTGCGGTCGACGTCGCCGGCCGCGATCGCCTCGACCAGCTCGGCGTGGATCTCGGCCCGTTCGTCCAGGTAGCCGGCGGGGTGGGTGGCCCCGGCTCCGGTGGACAGGTCGGCGATGCACCGCGTCATGCTCTGGTAGACGGCCTTGGCCAGCGGGTTCGGGCTGATCTGGGCGATGCGCTCGTGCAGGGCCCAGTTGGCGCGCAGGAAGCGTTCGGCGTCGCCTGTCGACTTCCTGAGCCGCGCCACGAGCCGGCGCAGCGCCGTGACGTCGGCGGACGTGCGGTGGCGGGCGGCGTCGGCGGCGATCAGGGGCTCCAGCGACTCGCGTACGGCGATCGCGTCGGCCACGGTGGTGGGCTCGCGGCGGACGGTGAGCAGGGTGTGCCGGAGCCGGACGACGGGGTTGGGTTCGGCGACGAACAGGCCGCCGCCCCGGCCGGGGCGGATGTGGACGCTGCCTCGGTCGCTGAGGAGGCGCACCGCCTCGCTGATGGTGGCGCGGCCGAACCCGGAGCGGTCGCGGAACTCCTCCATGGTGCCGATCAGGTCACCGGGCCCGAGACCCCGTTCGGTGATCATGGCTTCGATGTCGGCGGCGAGGGCTTCGGCCCGCGTCAATGGGGAAACCACCGGACAAAAGTAGCAGATCGCGCTACGCTCCAGCGTTGACAAACCTTCGAAAGGTACGGGTGTTTTGATGCCGAGCGATCCGTTACTCCAGCAGGTGCTGAACGGCGTCGACGGGACCGACGATCGGGTCAACGAGATCGTCTCGTCGCTGATCTCCCACCTGCACGCCTTCGTCGCCGAGGTGCGCCCCACCGAGCGGGAGTGGCTCGCCGGGCTGGACTTCCTGGCCGAGACCGGGCAGCGGTGGTGCGGGCCGCACCGCAACGAGTTCATCCTGCTGTCGGACATGCTGGGTCTGACCACCGCCGTCGACGACGTGAACCACGCCGGCCCCGAGGGCATGACGCCCTCCTCGGTGCAGGGCCCGTTCCACTCGCCGGCCCCGGCGCGCGAGCTCGGCGACTGGATCGCCACCGGCCCGGAGCGCGAGCGCGGCACCCCGGCCGTGGTGCACGGCCGGGTGCTCGGCACCGACGGCACGCCCGTGCCGGGCGCGCTCGTGGACGTCTGGCAGGCCGATGACGCCGGCCTGTACGACAGCCAGGACGAGGAGCAGGAGCTGGGCAACCTGCGCGCCCTGCTGACCGCCGGCCCCGACGGCGGCTACTGGTTCCGCACGATCCGGCCCAGCAGCTACCCGGTGCCGGTCGACGGCACCGCGGGCCGGCTGCTCCGGGCGATCGGACGGCACCCGATGCGCCCCGCGCACGTGCACCTCCAGGTGTCGGCGCCCGGCTACCGGACGCTGACCACGCACGTGTTCCTGGCGGGCGACCCGTACCTCGACTCCGACGCCGCCTACGCGGTCAAGCCCGAGCTGGTCCGTGAGCCGGTGCGGCGGGAGGGCCCGGACGAGCGGTGGGGGATGGACACGCCGTTCGAGGAGCTGGAGTTCGACGTGCGGCTGGTGCGCGAGGAGGCGCGGTGAAACTCGTTGGAGTGATCATCAACGGGCGGCCGTGGGTGGCCCGCCTGGACGGCGACCTGGACAAGGGCCTCGACGGCGCCGAGGTGCGGCCGATCGCCGAGGTGGACGCGTTCTGGGCCGACACCGCGCGCTCGCTCGCCGCCGAGCCCGGCGCGCCCGTGGCCGCTGGTGAGGTGGAGCTCGTCCCGCCGGTGCCTGCCGGTGCCCGGGTCATCTGCGTCGGGCTGAACTACCGGGCCCACGCCGCCGAGGGCGCGTTCGCCGTACCGGAGCATCCGACGCTGTTCGGGCGCTGGACCGCGTCGCTGAGCGTCGGCGGGGTGCCCGCGCCGGTGCCCGCCGACGAGGCCGGGCTCGACTGGGAGGGCGAGATCGCCGCGTACGTCGGCGCGCCCCTGCGCGAGGCCGACGCCGACACCGCGCGGGCCGCGGTCCTCGGCTACTCGGCCTTCAACGACCTCACCGCCCGGCGCGCCCAGAAGCTGACCACGCAGTGGACGCTCGGCAAGAACGGCGACCGCACCGGCCCGCTCGGCCCGCTGGTCACCGCCGACGAGGTCGGCGACCTGCGTGACGGGCTGCGGCTGCGCACCCGCGTCAACGGCACGCTGGTGCAGGACGGCAACACCAAGGACATGATCTTCGAGGTGGGCGAGGTGCTGTCGCTGATCAGCCGCACCCTCACCCTCCACCCCGGCGACGTGCTCGCGACCGGCACCCCCGAGGGCGTCGGTTACGTACGCACGCCGCCCTGGCTGCTCGGCCCCGGCGACGTCGTCGAGGTCGACGTCGAGCGCCTGGGGGTCCTGCGCACGCCCATCGTCGGCTCCTCAGCGAAGGACACCCCGTGACGGAAACCGAGGTCGTCATCGCGGGCGGCGGGCTCGTCGGCCTGACGCTCGCCCACGAGCTGGGCTCGCGCGGCATCGGCTGCGTGCTCGTGGAGCCGCGTACGGAGGCCGGGAACGGCTCGCCGCGCTGCAAGCAGATCAACCCGAGGTCGATGGAGACCTTCCGCAGGCTCGGCGTGGCGGCGGACATCCGGGACAACGCGCGGCTGCCGTTCGGCTGGGCGGACTCGGCGGTGTTCTGCGCCAGCCTGACCGGGCACCGCATCGAGCGCTTCGACGGCATCTTCGGCCTGACGGACGTGCGGCGCGACGAGCTGGCCGAGCCGGCCCAGTGGTGCGGGCAGAACCGGGTGGAGGAGGCGCTGCGCGCCACCCTGGCCCGCCGCCCCACGGTCGAGGCCCGCTGGGGCCGCAGCGTGACCCGGGTCGAGCAGGACGCGGGCGGCGTCACCGCCGAGACCGTCGACGAGCACGGCCGCCGCGAGCTGGTCCGGGGCCGCTACCTGGTCGGCGCCGACGGCGGGCGCGGCGTCGTCCGGGGCGAGCTGGGCATCCGGCTGTCCGGCGAGACCCACGCCGTGCGCAACGTGCAGGCGGTCTTCCACGCGCCGGGGCTGACCGAGGCGCACCCGCACGGTCCCGCCGTGCAGTACTGGGTGGTCAATCCCGAGGTCAGCGGCCTGATGGGCCCGCTCGACACCGAGGGCGCCTGGTGGGCGATCATCATCGGCGCCCCGGAGGACCCGGACCCGGCGTGGGTGGAGCGGGCGCTGCACACGATGATCGGCCGCGAGCATCCCGTGGACGTGCGCCTTCTCGACCCGTGGACGGCCCGCATGCTGGTGGCCGACCGCTACCGGGAGGGCCGCTGCTTCCTGGCCGGTGACGCCGCCCACCTCAACCCGCCGTGGGGCGGCTTCGGCGCCAACACCGGCATCGGCGACGCCGTCGACCTCGGCTGGAAGCTGGCCGCCGAGCTGCGCGGCTGGGCCGGAGCCGGGCTGCTCGACAGCTACGAGGCCGAGCGCCGCCCGATGGCCGAGCGCACGATCGCCGAGGCCGCCGCGAACATGCGCGTCCTCACCGGCGAGCTGGCCAGGCCCGGCCTCGACGACGACTCCGACGAGGGCGCGCAGGCCAGGCTCAAGGCCGCTGAGCTCATCAGGCAGACCAAGGCCAACGAGACGTACACGCTCGGTTTCGTGCTCGGCGCCCGCTACGCGGGCTCGCCGCTGATCGCCGCCGACGACGGGCCCGCCCCCGTGTCGAGCACGTCCGTCTACCGCCCGTCCGGCGCGCCAGGCTCGCGGCTGCCGCACTTCTGGCAGGCCCGCGACCGGTCGCTGTACGACGCGCTCGGTCCCGGTTTCACGCTGCTGGAGATCGCCACCGACCCTGCGGACGCCGCCTGGGAGGAGGCCGCCGCCGCGCGCGGCATCCCCTTCACCCGCCACCACCTGCACCGCCCCGACCTCCTGGAGCTGTACGGCGCCCGCTATGTCCTGGTCCGGCCGGATCACCACATCGCCTGGCGCGGAGACGCCCCTTCCGACCCCGGAACCCTCCTGGATCACGCCCGAGGTTCCTGAGAGAGGTTAGATCGTCTTCGCCCGGGATAAAGGAACGCCCGACAACCGGCATGGAGGTGTGCATGAGGAGCAGACGCAACGCGGTGGCGGCCGCCGCTCTGGCCGCCGTCGTGGGCCTGACCGGGGCGTGCGGCAACGGTGACGGGGACGGCGACGACGATCCGGACATCGTCAACACTCAGGTCCCGGACGACGGCAACGATCAGGAGGGCGACGGCGACTGAGCGTCCCATGACCGCGGGAATCGCCGGAGTGGGGGTTCGGGACGTCGGGCCCGGCTGTTAGGGTCGGTCCCCTTCCCCCATGAACGAGTAAAGATTCCTGCATCGGAGGGTCATGAGGACTGTAGGAAAGGCCGCCGTCGTGGTCTCCGCCCTGGCCACGGCGGTGGCGCTCGCCCCCGTGGCGCAGGCCCAGGCCGCGCCCGCGTTCGTCGCCTACCACGGCGCGACGCCGAGCCAGCAGACGGCGAACTTCACCAAGCTGCGCGACCAGGGCTACCACCCGGTGACGGTGAACGTCTCCGAGGGGCCCCGCTACGCGGCCGTGTGGCAGAAGGGCTCGTCGCCGGGCTGGCTGATGTACCAGGGGATGTCGGCGAGCGGCCTCCAGTCGCGCTTCGACGCGGCGCTGGCGAAGGGCTACCAGCCCATCTCGATCTCCGGCACCGGTTCGGGGAGCGACGCGGTGTTCGCCGCCGTCTTCGAGAAGAGGAGCGGCAAGTTCTTCGCCAGGCACGGGCTGGACGACGCGCAGTTCGCCGCCGCCAACCGCAAGGCCGCCGACGACGGCTACGTGCTGTCGTCCGTCGACGTGTACGGCACCGACGGCGACCGGCGTTACGTGGCGGTGTGGACGGTCAACCCGGGCGGGAGCTGGTACTTCAGCTACGGCAAGTCGGCCGCGGCGCACCGGGCCGAGTTCGACAAGCGGGTCGGCGCGGGCTACAGGCCGACCAGCGTGGCCGTGGGCCCCGACGGCACCTACGCCGCAGCGTGGCGCAAGGACGGGCTGAAGTCGTGGGCCCACTACATCGGGATGACCGCCTCCGGCTATCAGTCGCGCTTCGACCAGCTGAACGCCAAGGGCCTCTACCCCGTCCAGGTCAACGCCGAGAACGGCGTCTACACGGCCGTCTGGGTCAAGAACTGACCAGCCGCACGTCGCCGGTCGAGCTCCTGGCCACGATGGTGTGCCGGGAGCCGCCGGCGTCCTTGAGCTCGGACCGGACCCGGCCGTGGGTGCTGCTGGCGGTCACGGCGTAGTCGCCGCGCGGCACGGTCGCCGTCACCCGCCCGTGCTGTGACCTGACGTCCAGCCCGGCGGGCCGCTCGGCGAACGTCAGGTTGATCGTGCCCGTGGTGGTGCGCGCCTCGACGTCCGCCGAGCGCAGGCGGGTGCCGGCGATCACCTCGTGGTCGCCGCGCAGCTTCAGCCGTCCCGAGGCGTCGTAGACCCTGATCGGCCCCGAGGTGGACACGTCGACGTCCTGCGGCAGGTCGCGCAGGATGACGCCGTCGTCGCCGCCCCGGACGACCAGCCGCACGCCGGGCGGCACCCGTACGTGATAGCGGGCGCCGCAGTCGCCGAACACCACCGTGCAGTCGACGTCGAGGCGCAGGGTGCCGTCGGCGAGCCGCCAGGAGTTGTTGCCGTCGTCGGCGGCCTTGCCGCGCAGCCACCGGTCGACCTGGACGCCGGGGCCGGCGGCCGGCAGGACGCGCAGGCCGCCGATCGGCGACTCGATCGTGAGCGTGGTCCCGGAGTGGGGGAAGGCGCGTGCGGAGTGGACCTCGTCCGCGTCCAGGCTCACGCCGCAGCCCGTCAGACCGGTGAGCACGAGCGCCGCCGCTGCCGTGATTCGCTTCATGGCTCGATCGTGGCGTGGCCGCCCTGGCGGGGAGATCGGCCTTTCGGCCGATGGCCGTCGGTCAAAGAGCCGAAAGTGCCGGGGGAGAGGCGGTCAGGCCCTCCAGTAGTAGCGGTGGAGGCGGCCGACCTCGGCGTAGCCGGCCCGGAGGAAGGCGGCGGCCGTCGGGGTGTTGGCCACGTCGGTGGCGGCGACGACGCGCTCGACGCCGGCCTCGGCGAGCGTGCGGGTGCCGTGGGCGAGCAGGTCGTCGACGTAGCCGTGGCCCCGGTGCTCGGGCACGACGCCGATGTAGGCGATGGAGTGGTCGTCCGGCGCCACCAGCCCCACGGGCGAGTCGCCGGCGTAGCCGATCACGAACCAGCCGGGCTTGGCCTTGCGGCTCATCAGGTCGTCGTACATCCACCGGGCCTCGTGCTCGGCGCCGGAGGTGGCCAGCTCGACCCGGGTGTCATGGTCGAGCGAGCCTTCGGAGATGCGGATCAGCACGTCGAGCACCTCGGCTTCGCCGAGGTCGCGCGCGGGGCGGTAGCGCAGCCTGCCGGGCTCCTCGGGCAGGTCGCTGCCGGCCCGCCATTCGAGCATCAGCCGCTCGACCTCCAGCGCGAACCCGGCCCCGAGCAGCGCCTCGTGCTCGACGGCCCGGTCGACGACGGGGGTGAGGCCGGGCGGCAGCGCGATGTCGTGAATGATCTTGGTGAGCTTGAGCGTCGCCAGCCCGCGCCGCAGCAGCCGGGAGGCCACCTCCGGGTCGGGGCCCGGCTCGAACTGCCAGGTGATCACCGGCTCGGCGCCGGGGAACGGCGCCCAGAACGCCAGCCGTGCGCGCCCGTCCACGAAGCACCACTCCGGCCTGGTCCTGCCCTCCTCGAAAGCGGACACGAGCTGGGAACGAGCAGGCTCGGGGAAATCGTCGAACAAGTGCCGGCCTCCACACCGCGGGAACGATGCGGACATCGTCTCGCACCGGCGCGTCACGCCGTCACGCGGCGGTGGTCAACGCCGCCTGCGCCTCTTCCCGGGACGGGCTCGTCTCGAAGTGCCGGTCCAGGTTGGTGATCGTGAGCAGGTGGCTGATCATCCCGGGGGCCAGCACCAGGATCATCCGCCCGCGCGTGCGCCGTACGTGGTTGTGCGTGGCCACCAGCACCCCGAGCCCCACCGAGTCGCAGAACGGGACCGAGGTCAGATCGATGACGAGCTTGACCGGCTCGGAGCCGGACAGGGCCTGTTCGAGCTCGGCCCGCACCCGTGGAGCGCCGTAGACGTCGAGGTCACCGGCGATGTGCAGAACAGTGCAGGGTTCCTCCCGCCAACTCCTGACCACCATGGGGCTAGCGTGCCCCAATTAGAGGTTGTTATTACTATTTCTTGCATATGTTCTGAGTAGCGGTCTCCGTGACAGGGGTGGCGCTCGGCTTCGCCGAAGGCTTGGCCGTGGACTTGGGCTTGGCCACCTTGAGCTGATCGCGCCCCAGGATGACCTCGATGCCCTTGATGTCCACCTGGCGCAGCTCCGCCCCCGGGATCGCCGCCGCGACCGTGCGCGCCGCCTCCGCCTGATCCGCGCCGTGGCGCACGACCGTCTTCTCGTGGTCCTTGCGCGTCGTGTTGCCCGCCGTGTCGGGGACCTTGAAGCCGTACGCGATCAGCGCCGTCCGGGTGCGCGCGCCGATGCCGGAGATCAGCGTGCCGTTGAGCACCTTGAGCGAGATCTGCTGCGGCGGGACCGACGCCTTCGCCGACGGCTTGGCGGACGGCTTGGCCGACGGCGTCGGCTCGCCGGGGTCACGGTCGGCCTCGATGCTGCGGAACAGGTCGCGAGCCGCCGCCTTGTCCCACAGCACCGCCGACTCCCCGGTGGGCGTCTTGAAGTCGACGTCGTCCAGCGGCACGTCCACGAACTGCACGTTGTCCAGCTTGACGTCACGCAGCTGGGTGGCCAGCCCCAGCAGGCCGTCGTCCGGGTCGACCTTGATGGTGCCGAGCGTGGTGTTGACGAACGTGGCCAGCTTGGCCGGGTTGGCCAGCGTGCCCGCGCTCAGCGCCCGGTCGAGCAGCGCCGAGATGACCTGCTGCTGGCGGTCGATGCGGTCGAGGTCGGAGCGGGCGGTGGCCCGGGTGCGCGCGTAGCCGAGCGCCTGCGCGCCCTTGAGCTCGTGGGTGCCCGCCGCCAGGTTGAGGCCCGTCTTCGGGTCGTTGATCGGCACTGGCGTGCACACGGTCACGCCGCCGAGCGAGTCGACCACGTCCACGAAGCCGAGCACGTTGACCTCGATGTAGCGGTGGATCTCCAGGCCGGTGGCCTGCCGCACGGTCTGCAGCGCGAGCTTGGGGCCGCCGAACTGGTAGGCCGAGTTGATCTTGTGTTCGCCCTTGCCGGGAATCGTCGTCCAGGTGTCGCGCGGCAGGCTCACCACCGTGACCTTGCTGTGGTCCTCCGACAGGTGGATGAGCATCATCGTGTCGGTGCGCTGGCCGGACTCGCGGCCCAGCTTGAGCTCGTTCTGCTTCTTGCGGGTCAGGTCGTCGCGCTTGTCGACGCCGACCAGCAGGATGTTCTCGGCCCCGCGCGGCGCGGTCTGCGTGACGCCCGCGTCGACCGAGCCGATCGTGCGCGGCGTCGCCCACACCACCCCGGTGCCGACCAGCACTCCCGTCGACAGCAGCCCGGCGATGATCGCGTTGCGCCGCCGCGCTCTGGCGCTCTTGCGCGGCCTGCGCGGGCGGCCGGGTGCGAGCCTGACGCCGCCGTAGGCGTCGCCGCCCACGTGCACACCGGCGTCCTCCTCGCTCGGGTCGCGCATTGCCGTCCCCCTCTGTGGCGCACGGAGGATCGGGCCATCGATTGCCCTCCTCCCCTGCCCGTACAGTAGCGTGAGCCCCGCCATGAAGCAGTTCCCCGACTCGCCGCACGCGCCAGCGGAGACGCGTGGCTGGCCGCCCATCTCCGTCGTCATGCCGGTCCTCAACGAGGAACGGCACCTACGCGAAGCCGTCCACCAGGTGCTCGCCCAGCACTACCCGGGTGAGATCGAGGTCGTCCTCGCCGTAGGCCCCTCCCACGACCGGACCCAGGAGGTCGCCGACGCCATCGCCGCGTCCGACCGCCGGGTCACCGTCGTGCCCAACCCCACAGGCCGCACCCCCAACGCGCTCAACGCCGCCATCGGAGCCTCGCGCAACGGCATCATCGCCAGAGTCGACGGGCACGCCATGCTGCCCCCCGACTACCTGCGTGTCGCCGTCGAGACGCTGGCCGAGACGGGCGCCGACAACGTCGGCGGCGTCATGGCCGCCGAGGGCGTCAGCCCGTTCGAGCAGGCGGTCGCCTGCGCCATGACCTCAAAGATCGGTGTCGGTGCCGCCGCCTTCCACGTGGGCGGCACCGCGGGTCCCGCCGACACCGTCTACCTGGGAGTCTTCCGGCGCAGCGCGCTCGACCGGGTCGGCGGCTACGACGAGCACTTCCAGCGGGCCCAGGACTGGGAGATGAACCACCGCATCCGCCAGACCGGCGGCCTGGTGTGGTTCCAGCCGCGGATGCGCGTCTCCTACCGGCCCAGGCCCAACGTCAAGGCGCTGGCCAAGCAGTACTTCCACTACGGCCGATGGCGCCGGGTCGTCGCCCGCACCCACGAGGGCACGATCAACCTGCGCTACCTGGCGCCCCCGGCCGCCGTGCTGGCGATGCTGCTCGGGCTCGTCGTCTCGCCGTTCTTCCCGCTCGGCCTCGTCATCCCGGGCGGCTACGCGCTGGCGATCGTGGCCGGGTCGGTGCTGACCGGCAGCGGGCTGCCCGCGGCGGCCAAGCTCAGGCTCCCGATCGTCTACGCGACCATGCACCTGTCGTGGGGCTGGGGTTTCCTCACCAGCCCACGCAAACTGGCCCGCCCGCCCCGCTGACCACCGCCGCCCGCCCCGCTCAGGGGCGGGCGCCCGACACCAGCGCGTCGAGCAGCGCGCCCTCGTCCTGGGAGCTCACGCAGGCGACCCGGACCCCGGCCCACTCCGCGGCCAGCGACCTGGCCAGCTCGGCGGTGGCCGCGCGCACCGGCGCGTGCAGGGGCCCCGCGCCCGGGGCGGTCCGCAGCACCAGCCGGCCGCCGCTCTCGCGCAGCGCCGGATATGCGGCCCGCGCCACGTTCCACGGACCCAGGTAGGCGGCGGCCTCGTCGCCGTCGCGCGCCGGCACGCCCAGATGCACGACGGCGTCCACGGCCGCCACGTCCGCCAGCGCCTTGGCGACCGACTCGGGGTCGGCGACCCGTACCTCCTCGCGCGGGAAGGACCGCACCCGCGCGCCGTACTCGGCCGCCAGCGGGAGATCGCCGCCGAAGACCACCACCGAGAGCCCCACCAGGCCGTCGCGGCGGCCCGGCACGGCCGCGGGCGGCGCCGACGGCGTCAGCAGCCGTTCGGCGATGGCCAGGTCGATCGGGTGCGTGACCTTCATGTTCCGCTCGCTGCCCGCCACCAGGAAGATCGGCACGTCCGGCAGGTAGCGCAGCACCACGCCGCAGTCGTCGGTCGCCGGCCGGTCGCCGAAGCCCGGGTCGGCGAACGCCAGCTCGTACGCCTTCCTGATGACCGACAGGCGGAAACCCTGGGGCGTCTGCGCCCGCCGCAGCCGCGAGCGGTCCAGCACGTCGCCGACCACCTCGCCGCCGTCGCCCGGCGCGGCCACGAGCACCGTGTCGGAGCTCGGGATGACCACTTCCACGGCCTCGCGCGTCTCCAAAGCCCTGACACAGTCGGTGATGATCCGGGGCTCCAGCAGCGGGCGCACGGCGTCGTGCAGGAGCACGTTGCACTCCTGGGTCCCCAGTGCCTGGAGTGCCCGCCAGGTGCTCTCGGTGCGGCTCGCCCCGCCGTCGACGACCTGGGTCACCTTGCCGAACCCGGCGCGCCGCACCAGCTCGCGCACCTGACCGCCGAACCCGGGCGTCATCAGCACCACGACCTCGTCGACCTCGGCCGACGCGTCGAACACCGCGATCGTGTGCTCCAGGATCGTCCGCCCGGCGAGCTCGATGAGCTGTTTGGGCGTGTCGCGCCCCACTCGCTGTCCGACGCCGCCCGCCAGCACCACCGCGACAGTGCGCAGCCGAGAATTCATACTTCGAGGGTAACGGTCCTGTTCCGTGATATCACGTTGCGCGATCGCTACGCTGAGTCCACGCACTCCCTCTGAGAACGGGAGGACCTGCGCTTTGCCCGACTCACTGACCCGAGTGAGCACCACCACCTCCGTGGTGCTGCTCGCCACGACACCGGCGTGCAGGCTCTCCTGCGACGGCGGCACCCTGCTCGACCGGCTGCACGACCAGCTCGCCACGCTTCCCGTGCGCGAGGTCCAGGTCGTCACCGCCGGCGGCGGGCTCGGCGCCGACCTGCGAGGCGTGGCGAAGATCGCCCGCGTCTCGTCCGGCGCCCTCGCCGTCGTGCCCGCCGACCTCGTCGCCCACACCGAGTCGCTGGCCCTGCTGCTGGAGCATCCCGCGCGCGACACCCGCGCGCTCGTCTCCCACGGCGCGGCCGGCGGCCCCATGCGGCCTCCCGTACGGATGGAGGGCGGCCGCATCGTGGCCGCCGGCAGCTCCTTCCACACGGTCCCCGAGGCCAACGCCACGTTCGCCGGCGTGCTCCAGGCGGGCGAGGCCGACCTGGCCACGCTCGCCGACCTGGCCGAGGAGCTGGCCGAGCTGGCCGACGCCGGCCGGCTCGGCCCCGTCACCCCGGTGGAGGCCGTCGACCTGCTGCTCGTCGGCCTCGTCCGGTCGGGCGTCGCCGTGCGCGCGGCCACGCTCGGCGAGCTGCACTGCGACCGCGTCACCGGCCAGGGCTCCGCCGACGCCGCCGTCCAGCGGCTGGCCGAGGTGGACGAGGCCAAGGTCAGGCTCGACACCTCGGTCAAGGGCGACGACGGCTTCTTCACCACGTTCTTCGTCTCGTCGTGGACCCGCCACCTGATCAAGCCGGCCGCCGCCGCCAAGCTCACCCCCAACGCCGTCACCGGCATCTCGGTCGGCCTGGCGGTGCTGGCGGCGATCTGGTTCTCGGCGGGCTCGCCGGGCGGGCGGCTGGCCGGGGCGGTGCTGGTCTACCTGTCGTTCGCGCTCGACTGCCTCGACGGGCAGCTGGCCCGCTACACGCGCGGCTTCACGCCGCTCGGCGCGTGGGCCGACGGGATGGCCGACCGGCTCAAGGAGTACGTCGTCTACGTCGGCCTGGCCCTCGGCTACGTCGCCGCCCAGCCGTTCCCGAGCGGCAACCCCGGCGGGATCTGGTTCCTCGCCGTGGGGGCGATGATCCTGCAGGCGGTACGGCACGCCATCCACTACTCCTACGCCGGGGCGGTGGCCGACGCCCGCCGGGTCGGCGCGCTGTGGGCCAGACCGGTGCGCTCGCTGCTGGAGCCCGCCGACGCGGGCCGCAGGCGCGAGCCACGGCAGGGCGTGCTCAAGATGGCCAAGCGGATGGAACGCGAGAGCGTCGTCCACTGGCTCCGGAAGATGATCGTGCTGCCGATCGGCGAGCGGATGGCGCTCATCGCCGTCACCGCGGCGCTGTTCGACGCCCGGGTGACGTTCGTGGCGCTGATCGGCTGGGGGAGCGTCGCGGCGCTCTACCAGCTGGCCGGCCGGATGGTGAGGTCGGCGGAATGATCGCGGTGCACATGACCCCGGTGCCGGGCAGCAAGGTCGTCACCTACCGGGACGACGGGCCCCTCTCGCGCGGCATGGGCCTGCTCGTGGCCGGGCAGCTCCCGCCGCTGCCGCCGCTGATCGCCGGGGCGTTCGTCACCGGCGTGCTGCTGCTCATCGGCGTGGCGGCCTCCGACGGGCTCGCGGTGTTCGCGCCCGCCGTGACGCTGCTGCTGGCCGGGCCGGGCAGCTCCCACCCGCACGACGGCAGGCTCGACTGGCTCGCGCCGCCCATCCTGCGGGCCATCGAATACTCCTTCATCGCCGCCTGCGGGTTCTCCCACGGGGTGCCGCCGGTGCTGATCTTCCTGCTGCTCGGCGCCATCGCCTTCCACCACTACGACCTGGTCTACCGGCTGCGGCAGCACGTCTACCCGCCGCCGTGGCTGTCGAGCCTGGGGCTGGGCTGGGAGGGCCGCACGCTGCTGATCGGGCTGGCCGCGCTGGCCGGGTGGGTGCCCGCCGGGTTCGCGCTGCTCGCGCTCTATCTGTGGGGGGCGTTCGGGTGGGAGAGTCTCACGTGCTGGCTCGCCGCACCGCGATCCGGGGTGGAAGCCGCGGATGCGGGAACGCAAGACTAACGGCGGATTACCCGCACAGGGCCTAAAGCCAACTAACCTTTGGGCCTAGTAGTCATGCTCGACTGAGGAGTGCACGTTGCTGGGAATGGTGCTGGCCGCTGGAGCCGGACGTCGCCTGCGGCCGTACACCGACACGCTGCCGAAGGCGCTCGTGCCGGTCGACGGTGAGACCACGATCATGGACATCTCGCTGCGCAACCTCGCCGAGGTGGGGCTGCGCGAGGTCGTGGTCGTCATCGGTTACGCCGCGCAGGCCGTCCACGATCGCAAGCGTGAGCTGGAGGAGCGCCACGGCGTCGAGCTCACCCTCGTGCACAACGACAAGGCCGAGGAGTGGAACAACGCCTACTCCCTGTGGTGCGCCCGCGATTACTTCAAGCAGGGCGCGCTGCTGGTCAACGGCGACACCGTGCACCCCGTCTCGGTGGAGAAGACGCTGCTGGCCGCGCCGGAGACCAGCGAGATCCTGCTGGCCGTCGACGACGTCAAGAAGCTCGCCGACGAGGAGATGAAGGTGACGCTCTCCCCGGAGGGCTCGCTGCGCCGCATCACCAAGCTGATGGACCCGTCCGACGCCTACGGCGAGTACATCGGCGCCACCCTGATCCGCCCGGGCGCCGCCGCCAAGCTGGCCGACGCGCTCCAGGCCACCTTCGAGCGCGACCCGCAGCTCTACTATGAGGACGGCTACCAGGAGATGGTCGAGCGGGGCGAGCAGATCCACGTCGCCCCGATCGGCGAGGTCGACTGGGTCGAGGTGGACAACCACGACGACCTGGCCAAGGCCCGCACCATAGCCACCCGCTACTGAGGGGGCCGGATGCCGCTTCTCGCGAGGATGCTGCCCGCGCCGCTGACCATGGACGTCCGGCGCGGTGCGGTGGCGCAGCTCGGCGCGCTGCTCGCCGACAGCCGGGTGGCCACCTCCGGCCGGGTCGCGGTCGCCGTCGGCCCCGGCCAGGGCGACCACATCGAAAGCCTGATAGCGCCGACGCTGGACGAGGCCGAGGTGTTCCGCGTTTCCGACGGGAGCGTCGACGCCGCCGTCTCGCTCGGCGCCGACCTGCGCAAGGGCGCCTACGAGGTGGTCGTGGGCGTCGGCGGCGGCAAGACCATCGACACGACGAAGTACGCCGCCTCGCTGGCCGGCATCCCGATGGTCGCCGTCGCCACCAACCTGTCCCATGACGGCATCTGCTCGCCGACGGCGTCGCTGCTGTACGAGGGCGGCAAGGGCACGTTCGGCGTGCCGATGCCGCTGGCGATCCTGGTCGACCTGGACTTCGTGCACAGCGCGCCGAAGTCGCTGGTGCGGGCGGGCGTGGGCGACGTGGTGAGCAACCTGTCGGCGATCGAGGACTGGCAGCTCGGCAACGTCGAGCGGGGCGAGCCGCTCGACGGGCTGGCCTGCTCGATGGCGCGCACGGCCGCCGAGGCGCTGATCGGGCGGACGGACTCCATCGAGTCGGACGCGTTCCTGACCGTTTTGGCCGAATCGCTGATTCTGTCGGGCATGTCGATGGTGGTCGCGGGCTCATCTCGGCCCGCGAGCGGTGGAGACCATGAAATCATGCATGCCGTGGACCAGCTCTTCCCCGGCACCTCCAACCACGGCGAGCTCGCCGGGATCGGCACGGCCTTCTGCTATTTCCTGCGGGAGGACGAGGCGCGGCTCCGGCAGGTCACCGAGTGCCTGCGCCGGCACGAGCTGCCGGTCTCGCCCGGCGACATCGGGCTGACCAACGAGCAGTTCGTCCAGGCCGTGGTGCTGGCCCCGGCCACCCGCCCCGGCCGTTACACGATCCTGGAGCACCTGCGTCTGCCCGAGTCCGAGATTCGCGATCGAGTGGAGGACTATGTCCGGGCCTTCGGTAGCTGAGCTGCGGCGGGTCGCTCAGCCCGCGGGTCATCTGGAGCGCCGCAACGGCGAGCACTGGGCCGGCGTGCTCTACATGCGCCGGCTGTCGATCTACGCCACCTGGGCGCTGAGCAAGACGCCGGTCACGCCCAACCAGCTCACCTGGGTGATGACGGTGGCCGGGGTCGTGGCGGGCGTGGTGCTGGCCCTGCCCGGGCTGTGGGCGGCCGTGTTCGCCGCCCTGCTCGTGCAGGTCTACCTGCTGCTCGACTGCTCCGACGGCGAGCTGGCCCGCTGGACCGGCAAGACCTCGCTGGCGGGCGTCTACCTCGACCGGGTGGGCGCCTACTTCACCGAGGCCGCGCTGCTGGCGGGGCTGGGCTGGCGGGCGTCGCAGGTGCTGCCCGACTGGTACACGGTGATGGGGTTCGCGGCCGCGCTGGGCGCGATCCTCATCAAGGCCGAGACCGATCTGGTGGAGGTGGCGCGGGCCAAGGGCGGGCTGCCTGCGGCGAGCGACGCCTCCGGCACGCAGTTCCGCTCGGGGCTGCTGGGGCTGGGCCGCAGGGTGCTGGCGGCCACGAAGTTCCACCGGATCGTGCAGCCGATCGAGCTGTCGCTGCTCGCGCTGGCCACCGCGGTGGTCGACGTGGTGACCGGCGACCTGACCGCCACCCGGGTGCTCGTCGTGGCCTGTGTGGTGGCGGCCGCGCTCCAGACCGTGCTGCATCTGATCAGCATCATGGCGTCGAGGCGGCTGGCGTGATCACATCCCGGAACCGGCAAGGCTCCCCGTCCGTCGTATTGATCAGACGTCCGCGGTTCGGTGGGGGTTCACTACCGGTTCCGATACGCTTAGCTCCACCAATATCAGGAAATAGGCAGACCAGCAGACTCGGTGATCATGAAAGAATGCTCCGCTCGTGCTCTCAACGCGTCAGGACGATGATTCGTTGAAGATCTCGTGCGTCATCCTCACCATGGGCAACCGGGTCGCGGAGCTGAACCGGGCGGTCGAGTCCGCGCTCAACCAGGTCGACGGCGACGTCGAGGTGGTGATCGTGGGCAACGGCGCCGACGTGCCCGAGGTGTCGGCGACGCCACCCGTTGGCTCGTCCGCGACCGTGAAAACGATCCGGCTCGACCAGAACACCGGCATCCCGGCAGGCCGTAACCGCGGCGTCGAGGAGTGCTCCGGCGACGTGGTGCTGTTCCTCGACGACGACGGCTGGTACGCCAGCCAGAAAGTCGTGGCGCACGTGCGCGACCGCTTCGCCACCGAGCCCGACCTGGCCGTGATCTCCTTCCGGGTGATGGACCCGGACGGCGGCATCGGCCAGCGCCGGCACGTGCCCAGGCTGCGGGCCGGCGACCCCGAGCGGTCCTCGCCGGTCACCACGTTCCTGGGCGGCGCCTCGGCGATCAGGCGCTCGGCCTTCCTCCAGGTGGGCGGGCTGCCCGAGCGCTTCTTCTACGCGCACGAGGAGACCGACCTGGCCTGGCGGCTGCTCGGCGAGGGCTACCGGATCGAGTACGACGCCGACACGGTCATGTATCACCCGCAGGTGCCGCCGACGCGCCACGCCGACTTCTACCGGCTCAACGCGCGCAACCGGGTGTGGCTGGCCCGGCGCAACCTGCCGTGGCCGCTGGCGGTCCTCTACCTGCTCGACTGGATCGTGCTGACGCTGATCCGCGAGCGGCGCTCGACGGTGGCGCTCAAAGCGTGGTTCACCGGCTTCTTCGAGGGGCTGCGCACCTCGGCGGGCGAGCGCCGGCCGATGGCCTGGCGCACCGCCTGGCGCATGGTCAAGCTCGGCCGCCCGCCGATCGTCTGACGCCCAGGCCCGCCCACGGGTCTGACGCCCAGCCTGCCGGTCGGCCGTGCGGTCACGGCAGGGTTTGGGCGTCGTCCAGGCTGACCATGGCGTGCGCGGCCGTCGCGGTCAGCAGCGGGCGCCTGGGCAGCCCCAGCTCGCTGAGCTCCTTGGCGATGGGGTGGTTGCCGAGCCGGATGAGCGCCCCGCCCGGCCTGACCCGCACGCCCCGCGCCCGGAACCGCCACGGCACCCGCCGGGTGACGCCGTCGCGGTGCGTGAAGGCGTCCAGCGCGAGACCGGGGCCTGCCACCGGGACCCCCGGCCGCACCAGCAGGTCCAGCACCAGCCTGCCGTCCTTGCGCAGGATGCAGCGCTTGTAGGGAGAGGACAGGCGCAGGTCGATGTCGGCCAGCTCCTTCGGGAAGCCCCACAGCGCCCGCCCGGCCTCCAGCGTGAAGCGCCCGTCGACCGGCAGCCAGTGCACGAACAGCCCCGCCCGCCCGGTGTCGGGCCGCCGGATCACGAACGCCATGCCGAACTCGTGGTAGGCGTCGAGATCCCCGTCGCGGTAGTCGGCGAACAGCAGCACGCACACGGCCTTGCCGGGCAGGACCTCGGCCGCGTCCAGCCCGGAGTACGCGATCACCGCCCGGGCCGCGTCGGCCCGCACGGCGTAGGCGGCGGCGCACACCGCCACGTCGCGGATCCGGACAGGCATGCCCACCGTCCGGCCCTGGATCAGATGCGATGCCATGCTCCCCAGTCAATCAACAGCCGGCTGTCGGCACCATTCGGCGTACGCGTTTCTAGACGGCGGGGGAGGGCTTCTCCCCGGAGGCGGCGGCCAGCGGGCGGGAGCGCACGGCCACGCCCGCCCAGCCCTCCATCCGGGCCACGAACGCGGTGGCGTGGTCGGGCCAGTGGTGGCGGGCCAGCGCCCGCGCGTGCCCGGCCGCGCCGAGGGCCAGCCGCCGCACCGGGTCCTCCTTGAGGTCGAGGACGGCGTCCAGGACGGCCTCCACGTCCAGCGGTACGACGAAGCCGCACCCGGTCTCCTCGACCGGCCCGGCCCCCGGCGAGGTCGTGATGACGGGCAGCCCGCGGCCCATGTAGTCGAGGATCTTCGTCGGCGTCACACCGGGCCCCGCGGACAGAGACAGCCCCGCCAGGGCGCCCTCGGCCATCCGCAGCGCGTGGCGGTTGGGCACGTACCCGAACCAGTCGAGCAGGCCGACCCGTTGCGCGTCGCGTAGCAGCGGCCGCACGCCCGGGGCGGCGGCGCCGATCAGGTCCAGCCGGATGCCGTGCGGGACGAGCCGCTCGGCCAGCGCGACGAGCTCGCTGACGCCGCGGTCGGCCGACAGCAGGCCGAGGTGCACCACCCTGGTGTCGCCGGGAGGGGGAGGGCTGGGCGACACCAGGGTGGCTTCGGGCACCACGGCGGAGGTGACGACGTGGTGCCGGCGGCCGGCCCGCGCGAGCCGCGCGCCGGAGACCTCCTCGCGCACGTCCCAGACGACGGGCGGGCGGCGGTACGGCAGCGCGCGCAGCAGCCGCTGCTCGTGGACGATCAGCAGGTCCGCGCCCCTGACGCCGCGCCTGAGCGCGGCGCGCGCCCGGCCGTAGGCGGCGTGGCGTGCCACGTCGAGCGCGGTGAGCCCGGCGGCCGGCGTCACGTTGTAGTACGTGAACGGCGCGACGTAGGTCACCTCGTGGCCCGCGTCGAGCAGCGCCCGGATCTGCCGGTGCATGATCCGGGCGTCCTCGGGATGGTGGACGGTCGTGGCAACGCATACCCGCATGCGTCGATGCTCAATGCCTACCAGGGCATTGGCGTAAATGCGGGTGAAACGGTCGCTTAACTCCTGGACCTGGATGGGCGGCGGTAGAGCCAGGTGAGGCGCGGCTCCAGCACCCACTTGAAGACCGTGCGGGTCTCCGGCAGGCAGAGCACGATCGCCAGCGCGAAGCAGCTGAAGCTGATCGCCAGCACGCCCAGCGGCCCGTGCAGCCACGGGAACTCCAGCCAGCCCATCTCCTTGGCGATGAGCACCGGGATGCCGTGGAGCAGGTAGCAGTAGAGGGTGCGGGTGCCGAGGTCGGTGTACCAGGTCTCGCGGCGCGGCACCAGCGCCAGCACCGCTAGGCACAGCGCCAGCGCGCACAGCAGCAGCCCGGTGCGCACCCCGAGGCCCATGTACCAGGACAGGTCCATCTTCTCGTAGCTGTTCTTGTAGTAGAACGGCGCGAGCGGCGCCTTCGGCGCGATGTAGATGGCCACGGCGGCGGCAGCGGCGATCACGAACCCGGACAGGATCTTGATCCAGCGGCGGTTGAGCAGCTCGAAGTGCTCCGGCTGCATGACGAGCCCGATGACGAAGAACGGCATCAGGCCGAAGAACCGGTCCATGCTGAAGTCGCCCGAGATCTCCGAGAACCCGGCGAACAGGTAGATGGCGATCGCCACCGGCACGGGATACTTCATCCGCTTCCACACCGGTGTGGACAGCCGCCAGAACAGCAGCGCCAGCAGGTACCAGTTGAGCCAGGCCGGATCGATGATCGTCAGGCTCCACTTCTGACCCAGTGCGAAGCGCAGCGCGGCATAGCCGACCTCGACGATCACGTACGGCACCAGGAAGGTGTCGACGAGCTTGTTCGTCTTCGCGTTGGAGTTCCAGAAGTTTCTGGACAGGTAGCCGCTGATGACCACGAACAGCGGCATGTGGAAGGTGTAGATGAAGATGTACGCGGCGCGGGCCGAGTCGGCGCTGAGCGTCGGCACCAGGGAGTGGCCGATGGGCACCAGCGCGATCAAAATGAACTTGACGTTGTCCAGATAGGGATCGCGCTTGCGCTTGGGCTGCTCTTCGGGAGCGGGCTCCTCGGCGACCTCCCGGAGACTCTGCGGCGGCTCGCCGCGAGGGTCGGTCCGCTCACTCCAGAAGGCCTCCTCCGGCAGCGGCCATCGGGCGCCTGTGTTGGCGGGCCCGTCGTTCGCGGCCGTGACCGGGGGAGAGTGCTTGGTGTCAGACACAGGGGAGTCGCTCAGCTTCGCTCGGGGCCGGGGAACACGACAGACGACACGCGTGACGCGCCTTCACGGCGCGGGCGAGCCCAGTCGCCGACCCGAACCACGATATCCCGGTCCGGACGGTCCTGTCCTCCGGCGAGCCGGGTACACAGGCAACTTGGAGGGTCACACGCAGACGTTCTTCTGCTCCGATGCCTTGATCGTGGAGTTCTCCACGCTCTCGGAAAGTTTGGTCACCTTGACCGCCTTGAAGTCGGCTCCCACGATCAGCTGGACGACCGGGGCCCGCTTGGCCGTGGGCGTCGCCGCGCCGGTGGTCTGGGTCCCGGTGTAGGGCTCGGTGGTGGTCGCCCTGACCTTGCCCGCCTTGGCCTGGGGCGCGGGCGTGAGCTCGTCCGCGAGCGCGTCGGCGTAGTCGGCTCCGGTGGCCGCCGTCTTCGGGTAGTGCACCTCGGTCTTGGCCAGGCTCTGGCCGTCGGGCGACTGGTAGTTGCCGAGCTGGACGACCTTGAAGCCCTGCTTGGTGAGCTGGTCGGCGACCTCGCGGGCCTTGCCGGGCGTGGTGGTGCCGTTGAGCACCTGGACCTGCACCTGCTCGGGCTTGAGCGCGAGCTTGGGCTTGGCGCTGGCCGTCGGCTTGGGCTCGGCCTCCTCGATCTGCGTGTCGTTGATGATCGACTGGAACAGCTCGTTGGCGTCGGGCTGCTTCCACACCACGCGGTTCTCGTCCTCGGGGTCGGGGATCCACGGGATCGTGGTGAACTTGACGTCCTTGGCGGTCAGCTCCCTGGCGCTCATCGCGATGTCGATGAGCTTCTGCGGGTTGTTGGCCAGCTCGGGGTCCATCGTGACCGACTTGGCCGCCGCCGTGACGAACGAGGTGAGCTTGCCCGGGTCGGTGAGCAGGTCACCGCTCGTGGCCTTGGCGACGACCTTGCTGAGGAAGATCTGCTGGCGCTTGATGCGCTGGATGTCGCTGTTGTCGCCATACTTGCGCAGCCGTACGTAACCCAGCGCTTGCTCGCCCATGAGCAGGCTCTTGCCGGGCGGCAGCTTCAGCTTGGAGTCCTTGTCGTCGACGCCGGACTTGAGGCAGATCTCGATGCCCCCCAGCGCGTCGACGATGTTCTTGAACCCGCTGAAGTCGACCTCGACGAAGTGGTTGATGCGGATGCCGGTGAGGGTCTCCAGCGTGGCGATCGTGCAGGCGATGCCGCCGGAGTTGTAAGCGGAGTTGATCATCGCCCGCTGGGGCGGCATCTCCTGCTTGGTCGTCTCGTTCTTGCACTTGGGGATCGTCACCATCGAGTCGCGCGGGAAGCTGATCAACCGCGCGGCGTCCCGGTTGGGGGAGATGTGCATGACGATGATGGTGTCGGTGCGCTTGCCGCCGGCATCGGCGGTGCGGGCCAGCTCCTGGCCGTATCGGGCGTTGCCCTCGCCGGCGCGGGTGTCGGAGCCGACGAGCAGGACGTTCAGCGCGCCGGTGTCGCGGGGGCGCTCGGTGAGGATGTCGTCCTTGACGGGCTTCTGGTTGATGCTGCCGAAGGCGTCGCGGTAGACGGTGTAGCCGGTCAGGGAGCCGGCCACCATGACCGTGGTGGCGGCGATGCTCACCCAGGCGAGCATCCGCATCTTGTTGCCGCCGTTGCCGCGCCCCCTGCCCCGGTGGCCGCGCGGCGGATCCTCGGGCGGCGGCGGTGGGGCCGCCGCGGCCTGCCTGCGGGCCATGCGGCTTCCGGGCTGCGTCGAGGCGACCCTGCGGTCCTGCACGGACGCGCTCCTGTAGTCACTCATGCGCCCCCTAGCCTCGTCCTGGCTTGGTCGTACTGCGCCACGAGACTAGGTCACGTTCGGCGTGCCCGGGGCCATGACCGCGCGAAACGGCCGTGACACGGGCGTGATGTTTACCGGCCAAAGCATACTCAGAGGTGGACATTTCGGGGAATATTCTTTAGGAACTCTGAGGATTCCTACAGGTTAGCGCCGCCGCCAAACAGGCGAGCGGCACGACCGGCAACACGTAGCGATAGTCGAACTCCGCCACGGCCGGCGGTGTGACCAACAACACAACCGCTGCCGCCCACGGGGCCAGCCAAGGCGCCGGGCGCGTCGCGGCGCGCGTCCCCGACCACCTCCTGCGCGCCGCCACGGCGGGCGGGACCAGCAGGATCACCAGCAGCGCGGTGCCGGGCAGCCGGGCCACGTCCTGGTAGGCGCGCATCCAGCCCGCGTACGGCTCGGCGACCCGGGTGCCGATCTCGCCCCGCTCGTAACGCCGGGCGAGCTCCGCGCCGTGCCGCGCCGGATAGCGGCCGGGCTGAGGCGGTGAGACCGACGGGAACTGGTAGTAGCCGTAGATCTCCTGGTCGGGGTAGACCGGGCGGCCCCACACGAACGAGCGGCCCAGCTCCGACAGCACCGAGCCCGCGTAGTCGAGCGGCTGCGAGCGGACGGCCAGGAGCGCGAACCTGCCCGCCAGCGCGTCCGTCTCCCGCGTGAACGTGATGCCAGGCAGCTTGACCAGCGGCGCGTCCTTGGCCCAGATGTACTCCTGCGACGGCGGCCGCTGCTCCGGCGGCCGGGGATCGCACAGCACCCGCAGGTCCGGCGGCGGGTCCATCCGCTCGCAGTCGGCGAACGACATCGTCCGGGCATAGAGGAAGACGCCGTTCGCCCCCACGATGCCGACCCGCTGGTAGGTGGCGTAGAACCAGGCCCCGTACGCCACGACCGGCACCAGCGCCGCCGCCAGCATCACCACGGCCGGGCGGACCTGCCGCCGCAGCAGGAACCAGCCCGCCAGCAGCGCGATCAGCGGCAGCCCGACGGTCCTGGTCAGCGTGGCCGCGGCCAGCAGCAGGCCGATCGTGACCACCTTCGGCCGGTCGGCCAGCGCCAGCACGACCGCGAGCACGACGAGGAACATGAACAGCGTGTCGGAGACCAGCAGGTGCTCCAGCTCCACCTGGTAGGCGTCGAGCAGCACCGGCGCCGAGGCCAGCACCGCCGCCCACCGCCGCACCCGCCGCGCCGCCGCCCAGTAGACCAGCGCGCCCGTCGCCAATCCCAGCAGGTGCTGCACCGCGACCACCGCGCCGAAGGAGTGGAACGGCTCCAGCAGCTTGACGAACATCGAGTAACCGGCGGGACGCACCAGGTCCGGGCGCGGATGGAAGACGGTGACGATGTAGGTGTAGGAGTCGGGGAACCACAGCGCCGGGCGGAAGCCCAGCATCGTGACCACCCTGAGCAGCGCCCCGGCGGCCAGCACCCCCAGGAACCACCGGTGACGCCGCCCGAACCGACCCGCCACCCGCACGACCTCCCGCATGTCCGGCACGCCGGTACGCTACCGGGCTTCCACCTGCGGGGCGTCATCGTGATGCCGTCGACGTGATGCCGTCGTGATGTTGGATACGCTCGCTGGTCGATGGAACTCGCCCGGACGCGCGCCCCGGCGGCGGGCCGGGTGCTCGCCGTGGTCACCGTGCTGCCCGCGCTCGCCGTGGCCGGGTGGCTGCTGGCCGGGCTGGGGCTGCTCCTCGCTGACGGCTTCCGGCCGCTGCCCGCGTTCCTGATCGGGCTGCCGGGCGCGGCTGTGCTGTGCTGGGCGGGCGCGCGGCGGGCCGCTCCGCTCACCGCCACCGCCGGGCAGACGGCCACCGTGCTCGCCGTGGCGCTCGGGTCCGGGGTGTTCAACGCCGTCCTGCACAGCGAGCAGCTGCTCGTCCGGCGCGACCCGGCCACCTACGCGCAGTACGCCGTGTGGCTGGCCCGGCACGGCTCGCTGCCCATCGACCCGCGGGCGGAGGCGTTCGGCGGGCCGGACCCGGCGCTGGTGTTCGACAGCATCGGCTTCTACCGGGGCGACGGGGCGGTGGTGCCGCAGTTCATGCCGGGGCCGCCGCTGCTGTACGCGCTGGGGGAGTGGCTGGGCGGCATGCTGCTGACGCCCGCCGTGCTGGGGGCGCTGGCGGTGCTCGTGGTCGGCGGGCTGGCCGCGCGCCTGGTCGGCGGCTGGTGGGCGCCCGTGGCGGCGCTCGCGTTCGCGGTCAGCATGCCGGTGCTCTACACGTCGCGGGCCACGTTCAGCGAGATCCCGTCGGTGATCCTGCTGTTCGGCGGGCTGGCGCTGGTGCACGACGCGCTGGAGCGGGAGCGGCGGGCGCTCGCGGCGCTGGCCGGGCTGGTGTTCGGGCTGAGCGTGCTGGTCCGGGTCGACGGGCTGCGCGACGTGCTGCCCGCGCTCGCGTTCGCCGGGCTGCTCATCGCGCTGCGGCGGCTCCCCGGCCGCACCGGACGGCTCGCCCGCGGCTCGGGGGCGGGGCTGCCGCTGCTCGCCGGGCTGCTGGCCGGGGCCGGGGCCGGGCTGCTCGCCGCCTACATGCTGTCCCGCCCCTATCTGGACTACCTGTCGCGCTCGGTCGAGCCGCTGCTGCTGATCTGCGGCGCCGTGCTGTTGCTGACCGCCGCCGGGACGGCCGCCGCGCCCGCCCTGGCCCGGGTACGGCTGCCGCGCCGGCTGCCGGAGGCCGGGGCCGCGCTGGTCGTGCTCGTCATGGCGGGCCTGGCCGTACGCCCCTGGGTGCAGACCGTGCGCCGCGAGCCCGACAACGTCGACGACCGGCGGACCTTCGTCTTCATCGAGCAGATCCAGAAGGCCAACGGCCTGCCGCCCGACGGCTCCCGCCTCTACTTCGAGAACTCGCTGCACTGGGTGGGGTGGTACATCGGCGTCCCGGCGGTCGTGCTGGCCACGCTGGCCGCGGCGGTGCTGCTGCGCCGGCTGCTGCGCGGCAGGGAGACCGCCTGGCTGCTGCCGCTGGCGGTGATCGGCTGGACGACCCTGACGACGCTGCTGCGGCCGGAGATCACCCCCGACCACCCGTGGGCGGCCCGCCGCCTGGTGCCCGTGGTGATCCCCGGCCTGGTCCTGCTGGCCGTGTGGGGCGCCCGATGGCTGGCCCGGCGCTTCCCCCGGCGGTGGGCCGCCCCGGTGCTCGCGCTGCTGGTGCTCGCGCCGCCGGTCTTCACGTCGATCGGCACCGCGTTCACCCCGGTCGAGCGCGGCGAGGCGGCGGCGGTGGCGCGGATGTGCGCGCGCATCCCCGACGACGCCTCGGTGGTGATCGTGGAGCGGGTCACCGGCGACCGGTTCACCCAGGTCGTACGCGGCATGTGCGGGGTGCCCGCCGCCAAGGCGGACGAGGCGTCCGAGGACGACGTGCGCCGCGTGCTCGCCCGGGTGCGCGCGGCCGGCCGCACCCCCGTCGTGCTGGCCGCCGAATCCGGCCAGGTCGCGCCCTACGGCACGCCCGAGCAGGTCATGGCCCTGGTGACGCGGCAGGACGAGCGCTCGCTGACCAGCCGCCCGGACGGCACCTGGTCGCTCCGCGTCAACGTCTGGATGGCGATCCCTTGACCTGATGTGGACCCGCGTTTCTGCGGGGCAGAGTACCCTCGACGCACGTGAGCACGCCTGAGACCCCCCAGAGTGGAAACGCCGTGGAAGAAGCGCCATACGTCACGATCGTCCTGCCCTGCTACAACGAGCAGGACCACGTCATCGACGAGGTCGAGCGCATCACCAAGGCCATGGACTCCAGCGGCTACACCTATGAGCTCGTCGCCGTCGACGACTGCTCGACCGACGAGACGCTGGCCAGGCTGCGTGAGGCCGCGCCCGGCTACCCGCACCTGCGCATCCGCGCCTTCCACCGCAACGGCGGCTCCGGCACCGTGCGGCGGATCGGCACGCAGGAGGCCAGGGGCGAGATCGTCGTCTGGACCGACGCCGACATGACCTACCCCAACGAGCGCATCCCCGAGCTGGTGCAGCTCCTGGAGAAGGACCAGACGATCGACCAGGTGGTCGGCGCGCGCACCAGCGAGGAAGGCTCGCACAAGCTGCTGCGCGTCCCGGCCAAATGGGTGATCCGCAAGGTGGCCGAGATGCTCGCCGGGCAGAAGATCCCCGACCTCAACTCCGGGCTGCGCGCCTTCCGCAAGTCGGTGGCCAGGCCCTACCTGCGGCTGCTGCCGCCCGGGTTCTCCTGCGTCACGACGATCACGCTGTCGTTCCTGATGAACCAGCACGACGTCCACTACGTGCCGATCGACTACGCCAAGCGGGCGGGCAAGTCGAAGTTCAGCTTCGTGTCCGACGCCTACCGCTACATCCTCCAGGTGCTGCGGATGATCATGTACTTCAACCCGCTCAAGGTGCTCATGCCGCCCGCGCTGTGGCTGGTCGGCATCGGCATCGCCAAGGGCGTGTGGGACATGATCGACACCCCCTTCTACCTGCCGTCCAACACGGTGATGATCTTCCTGTCCGGCCTGCTCATCGGCTCGGTGGCACTGCTGGCCGACCTGATCGTGCGGTCGCGGGGCGACTAGCGTGCGCATCGCGATCGTCGGCCCCACCTACCCGTACAAGGGCGGCGGGGCGCAGCACACCACCGAGCTGGCCCACCGGCTCGCGGCGCTCGGCCACGACGTGGTCATCGAGTCGTGGCGGGCGCAGTACCCGTCGTTCCTCTACCCGGGGCAGCAGACGATCTCCGCCCCCGAGGGCGTCCCGTACCCGAACACCCGGCGTGACCTCGACTGGCGGCGGCCGGACGGGTGGGTCGCCGCCGGGCGGCGGCTCCGCTCGGCCGACCTGGTGATCCTCGCCGTGCTCAGCCCGGTGCAGGTCCCCGCCTACCTCGGGATCCTGTACGGCATCCGCCGCAAGGCCCGGACCGTCGCGCTCTGCCACAACGTGCTGCCGCACGAGCGCAAGCCGTACGACCAGCCGCTGATGAAGGCGCTGCTCAAGCGGGTCGACGGGGTGCTGACGCACTCCGAGGAGCAGGCGGGGCTGGCCCGCGGGCTCACCGGCGGCCCGGTGCGCGTGGCCGCGCTGCCGCCGCACCTGCCCTCCACCCACGCCGGACGTTCCGAGGAGGTGCACCGGCGGCTGCTGTTCTTCGGCATCGTCCGCCCGTACAAGGGGCTCGACCTGCTGCTGCGCGCGCTGCCCGAGGGGATCGGGCTGACCGTCGCCGGGGAGTTCTGGGGCGGGCTCGACGAGACCCGGGCGCTGATCGACGAGCTGGGCCTGGCCGACCGGGTCGACCTGCGGCCCGGTTACGTGGCCGCCGACGACGTGCCGAAGCTGTTCGCCGAGGCGGACGCGCTCGTGCTGCCCTACCGCAACGCGACGGCCAGCCAGAACGTGTGGCTCGGGCACGAGCACGGCGTGCCCGTGATCGCCACCCGGGTCGGCGCGCTGGCCGACCACGTGACCGACGGCGTCGACGGGCTGCTGGTCGAGCCGGGCGACGTCGGGGCGCTGCGGGCGGCGATCGAGCGCTTCTACGCCTCCGGCGAGCCCGAGAGGTTGCGGTCGGGGGTCAAGGCCGTCGACCCGGCGCCGTTCTGGTCGGCGTACACCTCGACGCTCCTCGACGCCTGACGGCCCAGCAGGAACGCCAGCCCGGCCGCCGTCGCGTCGGCCAGCGTGAACGCCAGCCGCGACACCACGGCCACCGCGAGCGCCGCGCCGGTGCCGATGATCGGCTGCAGCACGAGCACCAGCGCGCCCTCGCGCACCCCGACCCCGGCCGGCACCACGAACGTGAGCAGCCCGGTCGCCCAGGCGAACGCGTACGCGCCGGTCGCGACCACGTAGAGGTCCCACCGGCCCGCGAGCAGCCAGGTGTGAAGCCCGTACACCAGCCAGCCCAGCGTGGTCCACGCCACCGCGACCAGCACCGTGCGACCGGGCAGCACGCTGTCGAGCGTGTCGCGGCGCGCCACCCGCAACGCCAGGTTGAGCCCCCACGTCAGCACCTTCGGGTGCAGGCACACGATGATGACCGGCACGAGCAGCAGCAGATACCACGCCTGGCGCACCGCCTCCTGCGACGCCAGCGTGGCCGCCGCGATCGCCAGGCCCACCCCCAGATTGATCACCAGCGCCAGCGAGATGCACGCGAACGTCCGGCGCGGCGGGCTCCCGTGGTCACGGCCGAGCTCCATCATCGCCGCGTACGCCCACACCGCGCCCGGGATGTACTTGCCGAGCTGCCCGACGAACATGATCCGCCCCGCCACCCGCACCGGCAGCGGCGACCCCAGCCCGGCCAGCACCTGCCGCCAGGCCAGCAGCATGCAGAACTGCCCGGCCAGCACCGCGCCGAACGCCCCCGCCACCGCCCACGGCGAGATCCCCGCCACGGCGTCACGGGTCGCGTCCCAGTTGCTCGCCAGGCCGTAGCCGAGAAAGCCGAGTGCGACCAGGGCCAGCACAACGCGCAGCAGTCGGCGGATCACCCGCCCAAGGCTACTTCAGCAACGGTGCCCGAGATAGGCCCACGAACGCCGTGACCAGCACGTCCTCGAAGCGCCCCGGCCGGCGATTCCCCGGCGGGCCGCCGTACCGAAGCCCCGTTCGACGGCCGGGGGCGGCGAGCGCGGGTACTGTTGGGCGGCGTGGGAAAGCAACGGGTCGCGCAGCTGGAATACTCCGAGTTCCAGTCCGCGATGCTCGACGAGGCGAAGCGCAGGCGCAAGGCCGCGAAGATCATCGCGGTGCTTGAGCACTTCCACGGACCGCTCGGCGGGCTGACCGTGGGCGACGTGGGCTGCTCGGCCGGGTTCATCGCCGACGAACTCGCCGCAGCCGGGGCCGGGCACACGCTCGGCATCGACATCGACGTGCCGGGGCTGCGCAAGGCCGCCGACCGGTTCGGCGAACGGGTCGCCTTCGTGTGCGGCGACGGCACCGCGCTGCCGTTCCCCGACGGGTCACTCGACGTGCTCGTGTTCAACCACATCTACGAACACGTGGTCGACCCCGACGCCGTGGTCGCCGAGATGCACCGGGTGCTCTCCGACGACGGCGTCCTCTACCTGGGGCTGGGCAACCGGCTCGGCATCATGGAGCCGCACTACAAGCTGCCGTTCCTGTCCTACCTGCCGCCCGCGCTCGCCGACCGCTACGTGCGCGCCTTCGGGAAGGCCGACCACTACTACGAGCGCTTCCGCACCCGGCGCGGGCTGCGCCGCATGCTGCGCGCCTTCCACGTGTGGGACTACACGTTCCCGGTGCTGGCCACGCCTGGCCGCTTCGCCGGAGGTGAGCTGTTCCCCGGCGCCCTGGGGCGGCTCGCCCAGACCGTGCTGGCCCGTACGCCCCGGGCGGCGCTGCGGCTGCTGCTGCCGCTCGTGCCCACCTACCTCTGGGTCGCCACCAAGCGCCCCCGCCTCCCGGCCGGCGCCCCCCTCCCACAGCCCCCGGAGCGGATCCCCCCACTGTGACCCGCCCCGACGACCCCACCCCCGCTCCCCGGCCCGTCCCCCCGACCACGGACGCCCCTTGGGGAGAGGGCGCCCCATCGGGTGAAGCACGGCCCCTCACGGATGCGAAACCCCACGGGGACACGACGCCACCTGCGGGCGCTCGCCCTCTCGGGGAAGCGCGACCCCGCGCCGACGTGGGACCCAGCGGGGAGGCGGAGCCCTCCGGGACTGCCCCGTCCACAGGGGAGGGCGCGCCCTCCCCGGAGGGCCAGTCCCGTTGGGAGGGGGAGCCCTCTGATGAGGGGTCAGGGCGTCCGGGCCGGAAGGGACGGGGGCTCAAGAGGGCGGTGCGGCTGGGGTTCCTGGGGGTGGCGCTCGGGTTCGGCGGGTGGGCCGTGGCGTCGCAGTGGGATGCCGTGGCGGCAGGGTTCGCCGCACTGAGCTGGCCGATGCTGGGCGGGGCGCTGGTGGCCGTGGTGGGCGCGCTCGTGGGGGCGATGCTGACGTGGCGGACGCTGCTGGCCGACCTGGGGTCGAGGCTGCCGCTGCGCCCGGCGGCGAAGGTGTTCTTCGTGGGCCAGCTGGGCAAGTACATCCCCGGCGCGGTGTGGCCGATGCTGGCGCAGATGGAGATGGGCCGCGACCTGGGGGTGCCGAGGGCGCGCAGCGCGGCGGCGTTCTTCCTGATGATGCCGATCCAGCTGGCGACGGGCCTGCTGGTGACGCTGGTGACGCTCGGATGGGACCGGTTCGGGTGGCTGCTGCTCCTGGTGCCGGTGCTGCTGGTGCTGCTGGAGCCCCGGGTGATCAACGGGGTGATCGGGTTCGGGCTGCGGAGGTTGCGGCGGGAGCCGTTGGAGCGGCCGTTGACCCGGCGGGGGATGCTGACGGCGCTGGGCTGGGCGGTGGCGGGGTGGACCTGCTACGGGGTGCACCTGTATTTCATCACTCCGGATGTCGGCCTGGTGTTCGCCGTCGGGGCTTTCGCGTTGTCGTGGTGCCTGGGCATCATGACGTTCGTGGTGCCGGCGGGGGCGGGGGTGCGGGAGGCCGCGATGGTGGTGGCGCTGGCTCCGGTGATGGACAGCGGGCGGGCGATCGCGGTGGCGCTGTGCTCGCGGGTGGTGATCGTTCTGGGCGATCTGATCTGTGCCGGGCTGGCGGGAATCGCTGCACGGCGGGACTCAGTGTGATTTGGGCCACGATTTAGGGGACGCTGGTCATAAGCTGAACGAAGAGGGGGACGTGGAGTCCCGACGTTGATCTTGAGGGGAGAAGATCTACGTAATGCCTCGAGTGCTCGTCGACGCGGCGGCGGTCCCGGCCGACCGCGGCGCGCTGATCAGGTACGTGGACGGTCTGGTGTCGGCTCTCGACCGGGCGGGAGCCGATCTTGCGGTGGTCTGTCAGCGGGCCGACGCCGAACGCTACACCCGGCTCGCGCCTTCTGCCCGGATCATCCCGGGCCCGGTCTCCATCACCAACAGGGCCGCGCGGCTCGCGTGGGAGCAGACGGGCCTGCCGCTGCTGGCCCGCCAGGCGGGGGCCGAGGTGATCCACGCTCCTTATTACTCGATACCGCTCCGGTCGGGCCTGCGGACGGTCGTCACGGTGCACGACGTCTCCTGGTTCACCGAGCCCGACCAGCACAGCGCGGTGAAGGCGTCGTTCTTCCGGTCGGCGACGCGCACCGCCGTGCGGCACGCCAACCGGGTGATCGTGCCGTCGAAGGCGACGCGGGACGAGCTGGTGCGGGTGCTGGCCGCCGACCCGACCCGCATCGACGTCGCCTACCACGGGGTCGACCAGGAGCTGTTCCATCCGCCGACGGAGGCGGAGGTGCGGCGGGCGGCCAGCCGGTTCGGCCTGCACGGCCAGTCGTACGTGGCGTTCCTGGGGGCGCTCGACCCGCGCAAGAACGTGCCGAACCTGGTGCGGGGCTTCGCCGCGGCGGTGGCGGGCCTGGCGGATCCGCCGGCGCTGGTGCTGGGCGGCGGCGTGCACGAGGACGACGTCGACGCCGCCTGCCGGGAGGTGGAGGCCACGGTCAAGGTGGTGCGGCCGGGCTTCCTGCGGGCGCCTGACCTGCCGGGATTCCTCGGCGGGGCGCTCGTGGTGGCGTTCCCGTCCAGCAGTGAGGGGTTCGGGCTGCCGGTGCTGGAGGCGATGGCCTGCGGCGCGCCGGTGCTGACCACCCAGCGCACCTCGCTGCCCGAGGTCGGCGGCGACGCGGTCGCCTACACTGAGCCGGACGCCGACAGCATCGCCTCCGCGCTGGCCCAGCTCCTGGCCGCGCCGGAGCGGCGAGCGCAGCTTCGGGAGGCGGGTCTGGCCAGGGCCAGGGAGTTCACCTGGGAGGCCTCCGCGGAGGCGCACCTCAGCTCTTATCAACGCGCAGTCGAATAGTTGGGTACCCTCGCACAGTTATGGAGAGCTCTTTGCCGGATCTAGAGGCGATCCTCCTGGTCGGGGGACAGGGCACGCGCCTGCGTCCGCTCACGCTGGGCACGCCGAAGCCGCTGCTGCCGACCGCCGGAGTGCCGTTCCTGGCCCACCAGCTGGCGCGGGCGCGCTCGTTCGGGGTGCGCCGGATCGTCTTCGCGACCTCGTACAAGGCGTCGATGTTCGAGCCGGTGTTCGGCGACGGGTCGGCCCTGGGGCTCTCGCTGGAGTACATGACGGAGGAGACGCCGCTGGGCACGGGCGGCGCGATCCGCAACGCCGCCGAGGCGCTGTCGTCGCCGCCCGACGCGCCGGTGCTCATCCTCAACGGCGACATCCTGTCCGGCCATGACATCGGTGACCAGGTGCGCGCGCATCTGGAGCGGGAGGCGGCCGTGACGCTCCACCTGACCGAGGTGGAGGATCCTACGAGGTTCGGCTGCGTGCCCACGGACGGCGACGGGCGGGTGACCGCGTTCCTGGAGAAGACTCCCAACCCGGTCACCAACCGGATCAACGCGGGCTGTTACGTGTTCACCCGGTCGGTGATCGACCAGATCCCGCGTGACGAGGTGGTGTCGGTCGAGCGCGAGACGTTCCCGGGGCTCATCGAGTCGGGGCGGCTCGTGCTGGGCTACGCCGACCGCACGTACTGGCTCGACGTGGGCACGCCGAGCGCGTACGTGCAGGGGTCGCGTGACCTGGTGCTCGGCAGGCTGGCGTCGCCGGCGCTGCCGGGGCCGGCGGGCGAGTGGCTGGCGCTCGACGGCGCGCTGGTGTCGCCGGAGGCGAAGGTGCAGGGCGGCACCGCGGTCGGCGCCCGCACGGTGGTCGAGGCGGGCGCGACGGTCGTCGGGTCGGTGCTGGCCGACGACTGCGTGGTCGAGGCGGGCGCGATCGTGACCGACTCGGTGCTGGGGCAGGGCGCCCGCGTGTGCGCCGGCACGGTGGTGCGTGACGCCGTCATCGGCGACGGGGCCGTGGTGGGGCCGGGCAACGAGCTGCAGGCCGGGGTGCGCATCTGGCCGGGCATCGAGCTGCCGGAGCGCGCGGTCCGCTATTCGAGTGACGTCTGACCTGCTCGTTCCGTGCCGCAGACTGGATGGGTGAGGGAGCGTAGCTGGGCGCCCGCCGGGCCGCTCGACGTGGGCCTGGCGTTGGCGGCGCACAAGCGCGGCGGGGGCGACCCGGCCTGGTGCCGGACCCCCGACGGGGCCGTGTGGCGCACCTCCCGCACCCCTGACGGGCCGGTCACGCTGCGGGTGACGGTGGCCGGCGGCCAGGTGCACGGGCGGGCGTGGGGGCCGGGCGCGGAGTGGGCGCTGGAGTCGCTGCCCGCGCTCGTGGGCGCCGACGACGACCTGTCGGGTTTCACCGCGCGGCATCCGGTCCTGGTCGAGGCCATGCGCGCGCACGCGGGCGTGCGCATCGGCCGTACGGGCCGCGTCATGGAGGCGCTGGTCCCGGCGGTGCTGGAGCAGAAGGTCGTCGGCCAGGAGGCGTGGCGCGCCTGGCGCTACCTGCTGCGCCACTTCGGCGAGCCCGCCCCGGGCCCCGCGCCCGACGGGATGCGGGTGGCGCCCGAGCCGCAGGTGTGGCGCGAGATCCCGTCCTGGCACTGGCACCGGGCCGGGGCCGAGGCGGTGCGCGCCCGCACGATCGCCACCGCCGCCTGGCACTCCGCCAAGCTGGAGGCCGCCGCGACCAGCGAGGAGCTCGACCGGCTGCTGCGCGCGCTGCCGGGCATCGGCGTGTGGACCTCCGCCGAGGTGCGCCAGCGGGTGTTCGGCGACCCGGACGCCGTCAGCGTGGGCGACTTCCACCTGGCCAAGATCGTGGGCTACGCGCTGACCGGGGAGAAGACGGACGACCCGGGCATGCTGCGGCTGCTGGAGCCCTACCGGGGCCACCGGCACCGGGCGGCGATGCTCATCACGCTCACCGGCCGCCGCCCGCCGGCCCGCGGCCCGAGGATGGCCGCGCGCGACTATCGGTCCTTCTAGAAGCCCTGGGTGCGGTACGAGAACTCAGCGCGTCGTAGTGTGCCGCTATGAGTCTTGTCAGTGATTCCGCGTTCCGCCGCGCGCTCGCCCGTGCCCGTGACGGCAAGTCGCTCGACGCCGCCGAGGCCACCGTGCTGCTGCAGGCACGCGGCGACCACCTGGACACCCTGCTCGACCACGCCGCCCGCGTACGGGACGCGGGGCTCGCCGCCGCCGGCCGCCCGGGGGTGATCACGTACAGCAGGAAGGTGTTCATCCCGCTGACCAGACTGTGCCGGGACCGGTGCGGCTACTGCACGTTCGCCACCGCGCCGCACAAGCTGGAGGCGCCGTTCCTCAGCCCGGACGAGGTGCTGGAGATCGCCCGGCAGGGCGCGGCGATGGGCTGCAAGGAGGCGTTGTTCACGCTCGGCGACCGGCCGGAGGACCGGTGGCACCAGGCGCGCGAGTGGCTCGACGCGCACGGCTACGACGACACGCTGTCGTACGTGCGCGCGATGGCGGTGCGGGTGCTGGAGGAGACCGGGCTGCTGCCGCACCTGAACCCGGGTGTGCTGAGCTGGCGTGACCTGCAGCGGCTCAAGCCGGTGGCGCCGTCGATGGGCATGATGCTGGAGACGACCTCGCGGCGGCTGTTCGAGGAGAAGGGGCAGCCGCACTACGGCTCGCCCGACAAGGACCCGGCGGTGCGGCTGCGGGTGCTGGAGGACGCCGGGCGCAGCAACGTGCCGTTCACCACCGGCATCCTGATCGGCATCGGCGAGACCGTCGAGGACCGGGCCGAGTCGCTGTTCGCGATCCGGAAGGTGGCGCGCGAGTACGGCGGCGTCCAGGAGGTCATCGTGCAGAACTTCCGCGCCAAGCCGGACACGGCGATGCGCGGGCTGCCGGACGCCGACCTGGAGGAGCTGGCCGCGACCATCGCGGTCGCCCGGCTCGTGCTGGGCCCGCGGGCGCGGGTGCAGGCGCCCCCGAACCTGGTCGACGCCGAGTACGCGCTGATGATCCGCGCGGGCATCGACGACTGGGGCGGCGTGTCGCCGCTCACCCCCGACCACGTCAACCCCGAGCGCCCCTGGCCGCAGATCGACGAGCTGGCCGCAAGGACCGCCGAGGCGGGGTTCCGGCTGCGCGAGCGGCTGACGGTCTACCCGGAGTACGTCAGGGCCGGGGAGCCGTGGCTGGACCCCCGCGTCATGGCGCACGTGGCCGCGCTGGCCGACCCGGAGACCGGCCTGGCCAGGCAGGACGCGGTGCTGCAAGGGCTGCCGTGGCAGGAGCCCGACGGCGGGTTCGCCCCCACGGGCCGGGTGGACCTGCACGTCGAGGTGGACACCACGGGCCGGACCGGCGACCGGCGCGACGACTTCGACCACGTCTACGGCGACTGGGAGGCGCTGCGTGAGCGGCTGCCGGCCGCCTCCGGGCGCGGCGCCGTGCCGGGCGACGTCAGGGAGGCGCTGCGGGCCGCCGAGCGCGACCCGGCGGGGCTGACCGACGAGCAGGCGGTGGCGCTGCTGTCGGCCGACGGCGACGCGCTGGAGGAGCTGGCCGGGATCGCCGACGAGCTGCGCCGCCAGGCCGTGGGCGACGACGTGACGTACGTGGTCAACCGCAACATCAACTTCACGAACGTGTGTTACACCGGCTGCCGGTTCTGCGCGTTCGCCCAGCGCCGCACCGACGCCGACGCCTACACGCTGAGCCTGGAGCAGGTCGCCGACCGGGCCGAGGAAGGCTGGCTGGCCGGGGCCACCGAGGTGTGCATGCAGGGCGGCATCCACCCCGACCTGCCCGGCACCGCGTACTTCGACCTGGCCAGGGCGGTCAAGGAGCGCACGCCGGGCATGCACGTGCACGCTTTCTCCCCGATGGAGGTCATCAACGGCGCAAGCCGGACGAACCTCTCCATCGAGGACTGGCTGCACGCCGCCAAGGAGGCCGGGGTCGACTCCCTGCCCGGGACGGCCGCCGAGATCCTCGACGACGACGTGCGCTGGGTGCTGACCAAGGGCAAGCTGCCCGCCAAGGAGTGGATCGAGGTCATCACCACCGCGCACCGCGTCGGCATCCCGACGACCTCGACCATGATGTACGGGCACGTGGACGACCACCTGCACTGGGTCAGGCACATCAAGCTGATCAGGCGGCTGCAGGAGGAGACCGGCGGGTTCTCCGAGTTCGTGCTGCTGCCGTTCGTGCACACCAGCGCGCCGATCTACCTGGCCGGCGTCGCCAGGCCCGGCCCGACCGCCCGCGAGAACCGGGCCGTGCACGCCCTGGCCAGGATCCTGCTGCACGGCGCCATCGCCAACATCCAGTGCTCGTGGGTCAAGCTCCAGGACGACCTGTGCCGCCAGGTGCTCCAGGGCGGCGTGAACGACCTCGGCGGCACCCTCATGGAGGAGACGATCAGCCGGATGGCCGGCTCGGAGAACGGCTCGTACAAGACCATCAGCGAGCTGCGCGCGATGGCGGAGGTCACCGGCAGGCCGGTCCGGCAGCGCACCACCGAGTACGGCGTGCCGAGCGCGGAGCGGCTGGCCGCCTCGGCCGCCAGCGACGGCGTGTGCCAGAGCGTCAGGCGGGTCCTGCCGCTGGCCTAGATATAACAAGTTCTATCGCCTCTTGCGCCGGTCGTGGGAGGCGCTGGGACAATCGACACCCCCCTTCAAGTGAGGTGCACCGTGCGGTTAGGGCGACACCGCGCCGCGCTGTCTCCCAGGCAGAGACGGAGGAAGGCGCTCCAACGCGGCATGCTGGCCGGCCTGGCGGCCGTGGCCGTGCTGGCCGGCGGGATCGTCCTGGTGTCCGGCGGCACGGGCGCGCTGTGCACCGCGCGAGAGCCTGTTCTGGTCGACGTGGCGGCGGCGGTGGACGTGGCGCCCGCCGTGATGGAGGCGGCGGGGCGGTTCAACGGCACGCGGGCGAGCGTGGGCGGGCGCTGCGTGCTCGTCCAGGTGACCGAGCAGCCGCCCGCCACCGTGCTGCGCACGCTGATCGGCGACCGGGCGGGCGTGCTGCGCGAGCGGCCCGACGGCTGGATCACCGACTCGTCGGCGTGGATCCGGCTGGCCCGCAAGCAGGGCGCGCGGTCGCTGCCGGCGGGCGAGCGGGTGGTGGCGACCTCGCCGCTGGTGTTCGCCACCCGGTCATCGCTGGCCGAGCGCTTCGCGGTGGGCAACACGGAGATGAACTGGCGGATGGTGTTCCCGCCGACGCTGCGCGGCCGGCTGACGCCGACCGAGGAGGAGCCCGACGTCGTACGGGTGCCGGACCCGTCGCTGGCCGGGGCCGGGATCGCCACGGTGGCGGCGGCCCGCGACGTCGTCGGCGCCGGGCCGGAGGCCGACAAGGCGCTGACGGCGTTCGTGCGGTGGGCCCAGGCCGGGTCCGCGCCCGACTACCGCAGCATGCTGGAGGCCGTCGACGACCGCACGTTCTGGAAGCGGCCGGTCGTCATCGTGCCGGAGCAGTCGGTGCGCGAGCACACAGGCCGGGGCCCGTCGGCCGATCCGGTCGTCGCCCTGCACCCGCGCGAGGGCACGATCACGCTCGACTACCCGTACGTAGTGACCGCGACCGACCCGGCCGTCGCGGAGGCGTCCGCCGCCTTCGCCGCCTGGCTGGGCGAGCCGCAGGCGCAGGAGATCGTCCGCCGGGCCGGGTTCCGCTCCGGCGACGGCTCGCAGGGGCCGCTCGCGCCCGGCCCGGACGCCACGCCCCGGGTGCGGCCCTCGGTGTCGCCGGAGGACATCGACGAGGCGCTGCTGGCCTGGAGCAGGCTGGCCCCGCCGACGAACATCCTGGTGCTCAGCGACACCTCCAAGCACATGGCCGAGCCCCTGGGCGACACCACCCGCGTCGAGGTGGCGCTGGCCGCCGCCAGGACCGGCCTGGCGCTCTTCCCGAACTCGACGCACATGGGCCTGTGGGAGTTCGCCGACCGGCTCGGCGGCAGCGAGGACCACCGGGAGCTGGTGAGCCTGGGGCCGATCGACCGGCCAGAGAGCGGCCAGGTCGTCAGGCGCAGCCGGCTGAACGAGCTCACCGGCACGATCACCGCCCACCCCAAGCGCGGCAGCTCGCTGTACGAGGCGATCCTGGACGGCTTCCGCAAGGTGGGCGCGGCGTACCGGGAGGACATGAACAACACGCTGCTGGTGATCACCGCGGGCAGGGACGACGGCGGCGGGGTCTCCCAGGCGGAGCTGCTGGCCGAGCTGCGCGAGGAGTGGGACGCGGACCGGCCGGTGCAGATCGTCGTCATCGCCTTCGGCAAGGACGTCGACCGCGCCGGGCTGACGGCCGTCACCTCGGCCACCAACGGCTCCCTGCACGTGGCCCAGGAGCCGGGCGAGATCATCGACGTGTTCCTCGCCGCCCTGGCCCGGCGCCTGTGTCACCCGACCTGCCGGCCGGGGGCGTGACGAACCCGGGCATGGAGAAGGGGGCGCCCAGGTGGGCGGGCGCCCCCTTCGGTCATTTCAGGTCAGACCCTGCCCCATAGGGCGGGGACGTTGGGCGGCTCCCAGCCGTTGATCGCGGTGTGCGGCTGGAGGCAGCGGTAGGTGGCGCCGCCGTAGGTGACCGTCGAGCCCGCGGTGTACGCGGTGCCCGCGGTCCAGGTGCCGCCCGGGGGGTTGGTGGGCGTGTCGGTCGGCGTCGGGGTCGGGGTCGGGGTGGGCGTGGGCGTCGGGGTGCCGGGGCCGCCGCCGCCGACCTGGAGGTCGATGCAGGCGTAGAAGGCCATGGCGGTGTCGGCGATGTTCCAGATGGCCAGCACCTTCTGCCGGCCGGGGAACTGGCTCAGGTTCACAGTGTGTGACACCGATGCCGGGGGTCGCTTGCCGCCGTCGTTGAAGACGGCCACCCGGGTGCCGCCGACGTAGTACTCCCACGTGCTGGTGGCGTGCTGGACGGTGAGCCGCCAGTTGAAGTTGACGCTGGTGCCCACCGAGGTGACGGGCCACGGCTTGCTCTCATCGCTGAGCTGGGCGAACCGCCCGACTCCGCCGTGGCAGTTGCGCTGGCCCTTGGGGCCTTCGACGCTCTGCGGCTCGTAGATGATGTCGCCGCAGTTGGCGACGCGCCCCTGGGCGCAGTGGGCCTGGCGGCTGGGCGGCGAGTTGACGTACCCGTGGGCCAGGGCCGGTGAGGTGTTGAAGACCACCGTGGCGACCGCAATCGCCACGACGGAGAGTAACGTGAGCAACCTCTTCATCTAGTGGCTCCTCTACTTGGGGGGATGGCCCAAATGTAAAGGAAAGTTTCCTAACGGTAAACCGTTACGTGACTGTGGCTCGAAATATCAGTCAGCGGGACACGATGAAGTCCAGCGCGTCACGCGGCGCCCGGTCCCGCGGCGGCGCGGCGGCATGGCCCACCGCCACACAGCCCATCGGGTCCCACTCCTCCGGCAGGTCCAGCACCTCCCGCACCACCGGACGGCAGAACATCGTCGACGACACCCACGCCGACCCCAGCCCCTCCACCGCGAGCTGGACCAGGAAGTTCTCCACGCCCGCGCCCATCGCCACCACGAACATCTCCCGCTCCGCAGCGTTGCGCCGCTCGTCGCGGTAGGTGTGCGAGCCCTCCATCACCAGGCACGGCACCACCAGATAAGGCGCGTTGCGCAACACGTCACCCCGCCTGACCCGCTTGGCGATCGACTGCTCGGAGAAACCGTCGCCGCGCAGATCCTCGATCCACGCCTCCCGCATCGCGTCCACCAGCCGCAGCCGCGTCTGCGCCGACTCCACCAGCACGAACCGCCACGGCGTCGTGTGATGCGGCGCCGGCGCCGCGATCCCCGCAGCCACCGCCCGCCGCACCGCATCCGGATCCACCGGCCGGTCGCCGAACTCCCGGATCGTCCGGCGCGCGAACACCACGTCCCGCGACCCGTACCGGAACAGGTCCTCGTCCGCCGGACGCACCAGCGGACGCACCCCCGGCCCGTCCTCCTCCGTCACCAGATGCCCCAGCCCCCGCACGATCGCCACCGGAACGCCGTCCAGCTTGCCCTTGACCAGCTCCGCGGCGGCCGCGATCTCGTCCACCAGCGCCGTCACCGTCGCACTCAGCGGATTGCCGTACGCGTCCCGCGAACCCCGGAAGTCGGCCGTCGTCACCACGCCCGCCGACCCGATCGCCACGTCCGTCAGCCCCTGCCGCCACGGCCTGCCGAACGTGTCGGACACGATCACCCCGACCCGGCCGCCCAGCCCCGCCCGGATCCGCCGCGCCGACGCGTCCGGATCCTCCGGCAACAGCAGCACCGTCCCCGGGTCGGTGTTGGACGCGTCCACCCCGGCGGCGGCCATCACGAAACCGTGGCGCGTCTGGGCGATCACCGTGTCGCCGCGCCTCGCGACGACCCGGTCCGTCTCGTCCTCGATCGCCTTCGCTCGGTCCGGCGCCTCCCTGACCCGCCCCTCGGCCTTGCTCACGATCTTGGACGTGACGACGACGATGTCCCCGTCGCGCACCCCGGGGACGAGCGCCGCGAGGTCGTCCCCCGGCCGCACCTCTCCGATCCCCACCACCGGCACCACCTCGACCCGCTCACCCGCGGCCCCCTCCCAAAAGGAAGGCGCATTCTCTGCGGCGGGTGCGGGGGAGGTGCCCTGCGCTTCCTCTCCCGGGGAAAGCGCACCCCGTGCGGCCGGGGAGGGCGTACCGGACGGGTGGGCGCCTGCCGGTGCGGGGGTTGCCTGGGGCTGCGTGGGGTGGGTCATGAGGTGAGCTCCTGGGCGAGGTCGAGGGCGGCGCGGGCGAGGGCGGCCGTGGCCGCGGGGTCGGACATGAGCAGGGGCCGGGCCTCGACGCGTACGCCGTCGAGGGCGACGCCGGCGTCCTCCGGCGCGACCAGCCAGCCGTCGAGCAGGTCGGACCCGTACAGGGAGAGGACCGCCTGGGCGCTGGTCTCGACGCCGATGGCGGTCAGGCAGGCGTCGGCCATGCCGCGCACGGGGGCGCCGCCGATGATGGGGGAGACGCCCACGACGGTCTTGGGGAGCAGGGCGTCGCGGATGCCCGGCACCTGGAGGATGGTGCCGATGCTGACGACGGGGTTGGACGGCGGCAGGATGACCACGTCGGCGTCGGCGATCGCCTCGAGGACGCCGGGGGCGGGCTTGGCCGACTCGACGCCGACGAGGGCGATCGACTCGGCGGGGACGGAGGCGCGCAGGCGCACCCACCATTCCTGGAAGTGGACGGCGCGCCGGCCGCGCTCGTCGTCGATGACCACGTGGGTCTCGCACCGGTCGTCGGTCATGGGCAGCAGCCGTACGCCGGGCTGCCAGCGGGCGCACAGCGCCTCGGTGATCTGGGAGAGCGGGTAGCCGGCTTCGAGCATCTGGGAGCGCACGATGTGGGTGGCGAAGTCGCGGTCGCCCAGCCCGAACCATTGGGGTTCGACCCCGTAGGCGGCCAGTTCGTCCTTGACGACGTGGGTCTCGTCGGCGCGCCCCCAGCCTTGTTGCTCGTCGATGCCGCCGCCGAGGGTGTACATGACGGTGTCGAGGTCGGGGCAGACGCGCAGGCCGAAAAGGGTGATGTCGTCGCCGGTGTTGCCGATGACGGTGATCTGGTCGGCGGGCGCGGTCGTGCGGAGTCCACGCAGGAAGCGGGCGCCGCCGATGCCGCCGGCGAGGGTCACGATGTGCATGCGGAACAGTCTTCCACCCCCCGTCCCGGGACCGTTTTTCCCCTTTTCTTGACGGCCCGCAAAACCCTGATATGCGGGGAAAAGAGCGACTATTGAGATCTGCGAGCTTCCTGGGACTCCCGCCGGACAAGTCGGTGATGTGGCAAACTCCCTTCGGGCTAAAGGGTCCGATGGGGGTACTTGTGAGCAACTTTGACGTCGCCAGGCTGAAGGAGCCGGCCGCCTGGATCATGCTGGCCGCCGGTGGCCTGGACATCCTGCTGACCATCGGCCGGATTCTGATCGGCTCGTCCAGCGCGGACTTCACCGAGCGCGCCTACATGCACTTCTCCGGCCTGACCAGCCCGGTGATCACCGCGCTGCTGCTCGGCGCGGTGCTGCTGCTGACCAAGGTCGGCCCGCCGTCGGCCAAGGCCAAGCCCGTCGCGTACATCGCGGCCGGGGCGCTGGCCGCGGCGGCCGTGTTCGGCGCGCTGTCGCTGCTGCTCGGCCTGTTCGCGGGCAACACCGCGCGTTCGACCGTGGAGTTCCTGCTGACGGGCGTGCCGATGCTGGCGCTGACGGCCCTCGCGCTGGTGTACCTGCTGCCGCAGGTCATGCCGGAGCGCCGCCCGGCGGCCCCGTACGGTCAGGGCTTCCCCCAGCAGGGGTACGGCCAGCAGGGCCAGTTCCCGCAGGGCCAGTTCCAGCAGCCCGGTTACGGTCAGCAGGGCTTCCCGCAGCAGGGTTACGCCCAGCAGCCTCCGTCGCAGGGCGGCCAGGAGTACGGCCAGCCGGACTACGGCCAGCAGCCCGCCCCCCAGCAGGCCCAGGCGGACTACGCGCAGCCCCAGCAGGGGATGCCGCAGCCCGGCCAGCAGCCCACCCCGCAGTCCAACCAGCAGTCCAACCAGCAGCCCGCGCCCCAGGCCGCCCCGCAGCAGGGTTACGGTCAGCAGCCGCCGAGCTACGGCGGCCAGCCGGAGCAGCCCCCGTACCAGCAGCAGTCCTACAGCCCGCAGCCGCCGTCCGGCGCGCAGGAGCAGCCGCAGCAGGACGCCTACCAGCCGCCGGTCCAGCAGCCCCAGCCCCAGCAGGCCGCCCAGCAGTATCCCCAGCCCCGGGCGGCCCTGCCCGCGGCCCCGTCCGACCAGCAGCAGGACTCCGGCGGCTACGGCCCGCCCGCCCAGGACCCGTACAGCCCCCAGTACGCCCAGGACGCGCCCCCGTACGCCCAGGAGACCCCGCAGTACGGCCAGGACCAGCACTACAGCCAGGACCCCTACGCCGCGCAGGCGCAGGAGGCCCCGCAGTACAACCAGGACCCGTACAGCCCGCCCGCCCAGGACCAGCAGTACGCCACCCCGGCCGCGGACCCGTACGCCCAGCCCGCCCAGGAGCAGTACGCCCCGCCCCCCACCGAGGCGTTCCCCCCGGCGCAGAACCCGTACGCCCCGCAGCAGCCCGCGCACGCGGCCTACACGCCGTCGGAGACGATGCCGGACTCGGGCTACCAGCCCCCGTCGGAGTATCAGCCGGCCCCGTACGTCCCGGCCGACAGCCAGCCGAACGTGCACAACCAGCCCAACCCGTACGCCCCGTCGTACCCGTCGGGCGAGACCGCGCCCAGCGTGCCGTACCCGGACCAGCAGCAGCCCTACTACGACCGCCAGTCGGCGTTCGACCAGCAGGGCCAGCAGAACCCGGGCCAGCAGCACGGCCAGGGCGGCCAGCCGTTCACCGGCTATTCGGGCCACGAGTTCGGGGCGCCGCAGCACGAGCCGGACCCGCCGGTGGACCCGCGCTCGCAGCAGCTCCTGGACGCCTACCAGCAGGCCGACTCCTACCAGTCGGGCGTGGGCACCGCGCCTGACCTGCGCGTCCCGGAGTACGGCCAGCCGCAGCGGCACGACGACGTGTTCGGTCACCCGCAGCAGCCGCAGGCCGCCTACGAGCCGCAGCAGGGCCAGTATCAGCAGCCCGGCTGGGGCCAGCAGCCGGCGGATTCGACGATCCGCCTGGACCAGCAGGCGATCCGCGGTGACGCGCTGGGGGACCAGCCGCGCCAGGGTGACGACCCGATCGACCCGACCGCCATATACACCCCGAATGAGCCACGCAGGTAAGGAACCGGCAAACGACGGCTAGAGAAGAGGTGGCCCGGAGGGCGGGGCTCATCCCGCCCTGATACGGTTCCGACCGCTGACAGCGTTGAACACGCCCGGCGCAAACCGGGCGCGAACATCTGATGCCAGGCACGACCGGGGCGAGAGCTGGTCTTCCCCCGGATACCGGCATGCCGCTTGACGCCACGTACGGCACACGCGTGTAATTACAACCATGTTGTTACGCCTTCCCGTGGGTGGGTACAAGGAAGGCGTTCCATGGGGGGCTCCATTGCGGGCGGGCGGCAGGGAGGTGTGCAGTGACCGATCTGGTCATCGCACAGGATCAGCTTGACGCTGAAGAACTCGGCTGGCAGGAGCGCGCACTCTGCGCGCAGACGGATCCAGAGGCGTTCTTCCCGGAAAAGGGCGGCTCCACCCGAGAGGCCAAGAAGGTGTGCCGATCGTGCGAAGTGCGTGCGGAGTGCCTGGAATACGCACTCGAGCACGACGAGCGCTTCGGCATCTGGGGTGGGCTGTCCGAGCGGGAGCGCAGACGGATCAAGCGCCAGGCCGTTTAGGGATAGATGTGGAAAGGGTCACGCGGTCACCCGTGTGACCCTTTTCCGTATCCGTGGGCGGTGCGACCGGTAAGGTGGCGGCGTTTGATCACCGCCCAATGGAGCCGCATGTCCCGTCCCTTCGTCACCGTGATCGTCGTCGCACACGACGGCGGGCGCTGGCTCGGGGAGACCTTGAAGGCCCTGGCGAGCCAGAGCTACCGCCCGGACCGGGTGGTGGGCGCCGACAACGGCAGCCGCGACGGCTCGGCCGACCTGCTCACGCAGGCGCTCGGCTCCGCCAACGTGCTCAGGCTGCCCCGTTCGGCGAGCTTCGGCGACGCCGTGGCCGAGGTGCTCGGCAAGCTGCCACCGGGCGTCGACGGCGAGTGGCTGTGGCTGCTGCACGACGACTGCGCCCCCGACCGCCGCGCCCTGGAGGCGCTGCTGCGCGCCGCCGACGAGGACCGCAAGGCGGCGGTGCTCGGCCCGAAGCTGCGTGACTGGCTGGACCGGCGGCTGCTGCTGGAGATCGGCGTGACCGTCGGCCGCACCGGCCGCCGCGACACCGGGCTGGAGGCCCGCGAGTTCGACCAGGGCCAGCACGACGGCACCCGCGAGGTCATGGCGGTGTCCACCGCCGGCATGCTGATCAGGCGCGACGTGTGGGAGGCGACCGGCGGGCTGGACCCGTTCCTGCCGATCTTCCGCGACGACCTGGACCTGTGCTGGCGGGTGCGCAACGCCGGGCACCGGGTGCTGGCCGTCACCGAGGCCGTGGCCTGGCACGCCGAGGCGTCGGCCCGCCGCAGACGGCGCATGACGGTCAGCGGCGACCATCCGCGCAGGCTCGACCGGCGCAACGGCATCTTCGTCGTGATGGCGAACCTGCCGTTCCTGGCGATGCTGTGGGCGCTGCTGCGCAACGTGGCGGGCTCGCTGACGCGCACGGTGCTGTTCGTGCTGGGCAAGCAGCCGGCGAACGCCCTGGACGAGCTGGTCGCGCTCGGCTCGGTCCTGGCGCACCCGGTGCGGCTGGCCAAGGCTCGGCGGGCCAGGCGCGAAGGCCGCAAGAAGGGCTACAAACGCATCAGCCGCCTGCTCACGCCGCGCGGCGCGGGCCTGCGCCGCCTCACCGACATGGTGCAGAGCTTCCTGGCGGGCGAGGGGCCGGTCGACTCGGCGGGCCGCCACCACCACGCCGCCCCGGAGGAGGAGGTGATCGCGCCCGCGCCGGCGCCGCAGGGCAACCCGGTCAAGCGCTTCCTCGGCCGGCCCGGCGTGCTGCTGGTGTTCGGGCTCACGCTGGTCGCGCTGGTGGCCGAGCGGTCCCTGCTGGGGGCCGGACGGCTCGGCGGCGGCGCGCTCGTGCCGGTGACCGGCGGCGCGGGCGACCTGTGGGCGTTCTACACGGGCGGCTTCCACGACCTCGGGCCCGGCTCGGCCGACTGGGCGCCGCCGTACGTGGCGGTGCTCGCGGCGCTGTCCACGCTCGCCTTCGGGCAGACCTCGACGGCCGTGTCGGTGCTGCTGCTCGGCTCGGTGCCGCTGGCGGGCGCCTCGGCCTACCTGGCGTCGCGGCGGCTGGTGCCGGACGCCACCGAGTCGGGCGTCGGCGTCCGCGTGTGGGTGGCCGCCACGTACGCGCTGCTGCCGGTCGCGACCGGCGCGGTCGCGTCGGGACGGCTGGGCACGGCGGCGGTGCTGGTGCTGCTGCCGGCCTGCGCGGTGCTCGCCGCCCACCTGCTCGGTCCGGACGCGCGCCGATCGCGCCGGGCGGCGTGGGGGTTCGGGCTCGTGCTGGCGGTGGGCGCGGCGTTCGTGCCGCTGCTGCTGCCGATGGCCCTGGTGCTCGGCGTGCTCGCCGTGGTGCTCTTCCGCACGGCACGGCCTGGCGTCCTCGTGCCGGTGGGCATCGCGCTGGGCGTGCCGGTGGCGCTGCTGCTGCCCTGGCTGGGCGGGCTGGTGCTGGACCCGGGCAGGTTCCTGCTGGAGGCCGGGCTGCACGACCCGGCCCTGGTGAGCCCGGCGCTCGGCGCCCGCGACCTGCTGACGCTCAGCCCCGGCGGGCCCGGCCTGCCGCCGTTCTGGGTGACGGGCGGGCTGCTGGCGGTGGCGCTGGGCGCGCTGTTCGTCCACCGCGCCCGCGCCGGACGGCGGGCCAAGCCGGACCCCCAGGCCGAACGCGGCCGGATCGTCGTGCTGTCCGGCTGGGGGATCGCGCTGTTCGCGCTGGTGATCGCCCTGGTCGCGGGCCGGGTCGGCGTGGCGGGCGCACCCACGTGGCCGGGCGTGCCGCTGGCCGTCGCCGGGGCCGCGCTGATCGTGCTCGCCGCGCTCAGCGCCCCCCGCCTGGACGCCGCCCGCGCCCGGGGCGGCCCGCGCAGGATCGCCGCCTGGCTGGTGGCGGCGGTGGCGTTCAGCACGCCGCTGCTGGCCGCCGGGCACTGGATCGTCCAGGGCGTACGCGGGCCGCTCGACGGCGACGCACGCGACCCGCTGCCCGCCCTGGCCGTCATGAACTCCCGCCACGGCGAGCGCACCCTGCTCATCCGGGGCGCCGAGTTCACCGTGCTGCGCGGGCGCACCCCGCTGATCGGCGAGGCGGAGCTGCCCGTCGCCTCCCCCGAGCGCGCCAAGGTGGCGGCCGCGGCGCAGGGCCTCGCGGGCGGGCGCGGCGGTAACGACGCCGAGGTCCTGGCCCAGCACGGCGTGGCGATGGTGGCGGTGGCGCCGCCGGTCGGGCCCGAGCTCGCCAGGACGCTCGACTCGCAGCCCTCGCTCCAGCGCATGAGCCTGTCCGACAGCGGCGGCCTGTGGCGGATCGCCGAACCCCTCACGCCGGTCCCCGCCCGGCCCGCGCACTTCATGCACACGCCCTGGCTGTGGCTCCAGGGCGCGCTGGTGCTGGTCGCGGTCGTGATGGCCGCGCCCGGCCGGCGCGAGCCCGCCGAGGAAGCCGCCCGGACCCCCGACCCGGCCCTGGCGGGCGTCTCATGACGGCGATCCTGCGCCACCGGTTCGCGCCGCTCGCCGCCGTCCTGGCCGCCCTCCTGGCCCTGTACGGGATCGCGTACGTGACCGAGCCCGCCCCGGCCGGACGCGCGGCGGCCAAGCCCGAGCGGGTGGGCGTCGAGTCGGCGACCGCGGTCTGCCCCGGCGTCAAGGGCGCCGACGTGGCGGTCTACCTGCCCGGGACGATGTCACGCGAGACCATGAAGGACGCCGAGCCGTACACCGTGACCGGGCCAGGCGGCCTGGAGGCGGGCTTCGTCACCCGTGCGCTCTCGGGCGCCCGGCGCGGGCTGGCCGGGGTGCGGTGCGCCGAGCCGGCCGCCGAGACCTGGCTGGTCGGGCCGGGCCCGGCCAACGCCGAGGTCACGCTGCACCTGACGAACGCCGCCAAGACGCCCGCCATGGCCGACGTCCAGGTGTGGGCGGCCGAAGGGCTGGTGTCCGGCGAGGCGGGCCTCGGCCTGGAGGTCGCGCCCGGCAAGAGCCGGAAGATCGACCTGCGCGACCTGGCGCCGTCCGCCGACGTGATGGCGGTCAGCGTGACCTCCCTGGTGGGCCGGGTGGCCGTGGCCGCGAGCGCCGCGCCGGAGACGGGCGGCGCCGACTGGCTGCCGGCCGCCGCCGCGCCCGCCACGAAAATCGTCGTGCCCGGCATCCCCGGCGGAGGCGGCAGGCGGGAGCTGCTGGTCGCGGCGCCGGGCGAGGCCGACGCGACCGTGCACATCACCGCCGTGACCGAGGGCTCCCGCTACGCGATGAAGGGCCGCGAGAGCGTCGACGTGCCCGCGGGCGGGGTGCTGGCGATCGACGTCACCACCGGCATCGGCGGCGAGTCGGCCGGGCTGGTGCTCGACTCGACCGCCCCCGTCGTCGCCGGCGTGGTGATCACCGGGACCGGTGGGCGGCAGGACGTCGCCTACACCGCCGGGACGCCGCCGCTCGACCTGGGCAGCGCCGTCGCGGCCAACGGCACGGGCTCGCGGCTGCTGCTGACCGCGCCGGGCGCGGCCGGCCGGGTGCGGGTGCAGATCGTGCCGGCCCGCGGCGAGCCGGGCAGCCCCGCCGAGGTGGAGGTCCCCGCCGGGCGCACCACGAGCGTGCCGCTGAAGGCCAAGGGCGCGTTCGGCGTCGTCGTGACCCCGGTCTCCGGGCAGGTCTACGGCGGCCGGGTCATCGAGGAACGGCAGCGCGCCGGCCTGCTCCTCACCGCCCAGCCGCTGGCCCAGGCCCGGACGTGGACGATGCTGCCGCCCCTCGCCGACACCCCGCTCGCCGTGCTGCCCTGACCGGGCTCAGCGCTCGTCGTAGCCCGGGTCGACCGTCTCGGGCGACAGCCCGAGCAGCGTCGCCACCTGCTCGACCACGGTGTCGTGCACCAGCGCGCCGAGCGTCTCGCGGTCGCGGGCCCGCGCCTCCAGCGGACGCCGGTAGACCACCACCGAGGCAGGGTCCTGGCCCTTGGCCGTGTCGGCCCGGCCGAACGGGATCGGACCGCCGCCGAACCCCGGCCCGTCGCTCAGCTCGCTCAGCGGCGGCACGTCCTCCACCGCGAACTCCACCGCCGCGAGCTGCCTGCCCCACTTGGGCCGCAACCGGTCGACGGCGTCGAGCACCAGGTCGTCGAAGCGTTCGGAACGGGCCCGGGACATGGGCACGTACGAGGGCGCGAGCGGCCCGCGCAGACCACGACCGTGCCGGTCACGACGCCTGGGACCGCGCTTGAGAGTCACACGGCAAGTCTAAAGGCAGGCCCCATCGGGGCATGTGGGTGGAAAGGCTGCGACAGGTGTCCGAATTGTGGCGACACGCTCGTTAAGAGCGCTCAGGTAGTGGCGCCTCGCACTCTTACCAGATACGGTCCCTCCGTGAGCCCCGTCCGCCGCTGTTCCCGCACTGCTTGCAGTCAGCCTGCCGTCTTCACGCTCACGTACGTATACGCCGACTCGACCGCTGTACTAGGCCCTCTGGCGACGTACGCCGAGCCACACTGTTATGACCTGTGCGCCGAACACGCCGAGCGGCTGACCGCCCCCCGAGGCTGGGAGGTCGTGCGGCTGCCGACCGACGGCGCTTCCCCCAGCTCCGACGACCTCGAAGCGCTGGCCAACGCGGTGCGCGAGGCGGCCAGGCCCAGCGCCGCGCGCGGCGTCGAGCCGGTCGGCGACGCCGTCGAGGTCGGCCGGCGGGGCCACCTCCGCATCCTGCGCTCCACCCAGCCCAACCGCGATCGCTGACGCGCCGCCTGCCGTCGCGCCGGGTACAGTCGAGGCACCTGTCCGCGGCCGATTCGTAGGAGCTCCGATTAATCGCAAGTTCTCCCTGGTCGCCTTCGACCTGGACGACACGCTGGCGGTGTCCAAGTCCCGCATCGACGACCGCATGGCGGGGCTGCTGGCCCGGCTGCTCGACCTGGTCGACGTGTGCGTGATCTCGGGCGGGCAGTATTCCCAGTTCCAGGCGCAGGTGCTGCGCCACCTGCCGATCGACGACGCCCAGCGCGCCAGGCTGCACCTGATGCCGACCTGCGGCACGCGCTACTACCGCTGGCAGAACTCCGACTGGCACCTCGTCTACGCCGAGGACTTCACCGCTCCCCAGAAGGCGGAGATCATCGAGGCGCTCACCCGCAGCGCCAAGGAGCTGGGCCTGTGGGCCGATGACCCCTGGGGGGAGATCATCGAGGACCGCGGCAGCCAGATCACCTTCTCCGCGCTCGGCCAGCAGGCCCCGCCCGCCGCCAAGTACGCCTGGGACCCCGACGGCGCCAAGCGCCGCCTGCTGTGCGCGCACGTGTCGGAGCGGCTGCCCGGCCTGGAGGTGCGCAGCGGCGGCTCGACCTCCGTCGACATCACCCACAAGGGCGTCGACAAGGCCTACGGCATCGGCCGGCTCCTCGACGCCCTCGGGCTGACGATCGACGACGTGCTGTTCGTCGGCGACCGGCTCGACGAGGGCGGCAACGACTACCCGGTCAAGGCGATGGGCGTGGAGTGTGTGGCGGTCGAGGGCTGGGAGCAGACGGCGGCGTTCGTCGAGGACTATCTCGGCATTGAGACTCGATGAACCGGCGGCCGAAAGGCCGCGCAATCCACCGGACCAGTGGTGCCGTGATGTTACGGTCGGTTTTGGCGATGGCGAGCGAGATAGGTGGACGAGTGAAGATCGACGACTGGCTGCTGGAGATCCTGGCCTGCCCGGCGTGCAAGTCACCGTTGCGTGTCGAGAGCGACTCCGAAGAGCTCGACTGCACCGGCTGCGGCCTGATCTATCCGGTCCGGGATGACATCCCCGTGCTGCTCGTCGACGAGGCCAGGAAGCCGTGACCTGGGAGCCGGAGCGGCTCGACGACCAGCGGCACCTGAGCGAGGGCGACCCGGGTGGCATGCTGCTCGCGGTGGCCGCCTCGGCGGCGCAGGTGCGCACCGGGCTCCGGTGCGCCGTCGAGTCCGGCGTCGACCGGCTGGCCGGTGACCTCAGGCCGCGCGCGGTCGTGGTCACGGGCATGGGCAGCTCCGCGCTCGCGGGCGACATGCTGGCCGCGGTCTGCGGCAACAGCGCCCCCCTGCCCGTCGTGACGCTGCGCTCCTACCAGCTGCCCGGCTGGGTGGGGGCCACCGACCTGGTGGTCGCGATCTCCTGGTCGGGCGAGACGGAGGAGACGCTCTCGGTGGCCGCCGAGGCGGTGCGCCGGGGCTGCGCGCTGCTGGCGCTGGGCGCGCCGGGGTCGCCGCTGGAGGCGCTGGCCACGCAGGCGGGCGCCGTCTACGTGCCGCTGCCGGTGGCCGGGCGCGACCGGGCCGACCTGTGGCTGGTGACGATCCCGCTGGTCGTGGCCGCCGCCGCGCTGGGGCTGGCGCGGGCCGACGAGGGGCTGTACGAGCGGGTGGCGGAGATGCTGGAGGGCATCTCGCACCGGTGCCGGCCGTCGAGCGAGTCGTTCATCAACCCGGGCAAGTCGCTGGCCCTCGACCTGGCCGAGAGCGTGCCGGTGATCTGGGGCTCGTCGCGGCCGACCGCCGTGGCCGCCTACCGGCTGGCCTGCCGGCTCAACACCGACGCCGGTTATCCGGCGATCTCCGGTGAGCTGCCGGAGGCCGCGCACAACCAGGTGGCCGTCCTCGACGGGCCGCTGGCCGGGCGCGACATCTTCTCCGACGACGACACCGGCCGTACGGTCCGGCTGGTCGTGCTGCGCGACACCGAGGAGCACCCTCGGGTGGCCGAGACGCGGGAGGCGGTGCTGCGGCTCGCACAGGACCGGGGCGTGCCGGTGAGCGAGCTGGCCGCCGAGGGCGCGCACCCGCTGGAGCGGATGGCCTCGCTGGTCGGGCTGGCCGATTACGCGGCCACGTACCTGGCGCTCGGTTATGGAATCGATCCGACTACTGTTGCACCCATTGCCGAGCTGAAGTCCAGGATCACCCAATAGGATCCCGGTTCGGGCATCAGTAGTGATCGTATGACTGGAGAAGACCGGTGAGTGCTAGCGGCGGTACGAAAGCGATTGTTGCGGCGTTGGCCGCGAACCTCTCCATCGCGGTGGCGAAGTTCGTGGCCGCAGCGGTCACCGGTTCGTCCTCGATGCTGGCCGAGGGCATCCACTCGGTGGCCGACTCGGGCAACCAGGCGTTGCTGCTGCTGGGCGGCAAGCGGGCGCAGCGGGAGAGGGACCAGAAGCACCCGTTCGGCTACGGGCGTGAGCGCTATTTCTACGCGTTCGTGGTGGCCGTGGTGCTGTTCGCGATCGGCGCGCTGTTCTCGCTGTACGAGGGCTGGCACAAGCTGTCCGATCCGCACGCGTCGGTGGAGTCGCCGCAGTGGGCGTTCGGGGTGCTGATCTTCGCGATCATCGCCGAGGCGTTCTCGTTCCGCACCGCGATCAAGGAGTCCAACGCGGTGCGCGGCAACCAGTCGTGGGTCGCGTTCATCCGCCGGTCCAAGTCGCCGGAGCTGCCGGTCATCGTGCTGGAGGATCTCGGCGCGCTGCTCGGCCTGATCTTCGCGCTGTTCGGCGTCTCCATGGCGGTCATCACCGGCGACGTCTGGTGGGACGCCGTCGGCACGCTGATGATCGGTGTGCTGCTCGCCGTCATCTCGGTCGTGCTGGCCATCGAGACCAAGTCGCTGCTGGTCGGCGAGGGCGCCGCGCCGGAGGTGGAGACCCAGATCCGGGCCGCCCTGGACGCCACGCCCCAGGTCGACCGCGTGATCCACATGCGGACGCTGCACATCGGCCCGGAGGAGCTGCTGGTGGCCGCGAAGATCGCGGTCACCCACAACGACACGGCGGCCGAGGTCGCCGCGGGCATCGACGAGGCCGAGCGGCGCATCCGTGAGGCCGTGCCGATCGCCCGGGTCATCTACCTGGAGCCCGACCTGGACCGGTCGCCGAGCAACGCCTGACCGGGCTCACTCGTGGCCGGTGCGGCAGGACGTGCCGGCGTCGGACATGTCGAACAGGCAGCGGCCCTTCTTGTCCAGCGTGACGACCTTCTTCACGCTCCGGAACTGCTTGAGCGTCACGTCGATCGTGCGCAGGATGCGCGCGTCGCCGCCGACGCCGTTGCCCCAGACGGTCCGGCAGAAGCGGAGGGTCGCCGTACCCCTCTTGATCGTGAGAGAGAAGTCGGCGCCGCAGTCGGAGCCGCCGCGGATCTGCTTGCCCAGCTCGGAGCGGAGGCCGCGGCGGTGCTCGGCGGCGGTCGGGCCCTTGATGAGCTGCTCGACGGCGAACCGGGCGACGCCCGAGTGGGGCGCGATCCGCTTGACCGCGACGACCTTGCCGGGGAAGCCGTGCCCCGTGGAGAAGTAGACCTTGACGGTGGTGCCGGGCGCCTGCACCGGCGACAACGCGAGCACGGTGGCCATCAGGAGCTCTTTCATGTCCTCTATGACGTCCGCCCGGAGCCCGGGGTTCGCAGCAGCCGCAGGGCCTTCTCCTTCTCGAAGTCCAGCGCCCGGCGCGGCACCTGGATGCGGCCGATCCGTACGCCGAGGTCGCGGACGGCGGCGGCGACGGCGGGCTCGCTGAGCGCGCGCAGGGCGAAGGCCAGCTCGGCGGGGGAGACGTCGAAGCGTTTCTCCAGCTCCACGCCCTGGGCGACGGCGGCGAGCTCCTCGGGGCCGAAGCGGCGGTGCGCGCCCTGCTCGCGCACGGGAGGCAGCAGGCCGAGCGCCTCCCGGTAGCGGAGCATCCTGGGAGACATGCCGAGCCGTCTCGCGGCTTCCGTGATGCGCATCCTTACATTCTTACGTCAGGTTAGCTCTCTGTGAGATGCGATCGGGGCGGGGAGACGCCTAAACTCGTCGCGACAACATTGTGATGCGAGGGGAACCCCGATGGACTTCAAGGTCGCCGACCTTTCACTTGCCGACTTCGGCCGCAAGGAGATCCGGCTCGCCGAGCACGAGATGCCCGGCCTCATGGCGATCCGCAAGGAATACTCGGCCTCCCAGCCCCTTCGCGGCGCGAAGATCATGGGCTCGCTGCACATGACGATCCAGACCGCCGTCCTCATCGAGACCCTGGTCGCGCTCGGCGCCGAGGTCCGCTGGGTGAGCTGCAACATCTTCTCCACCCAGGACCACGCCGCCGCGGCCGTCGTCGTCGGCCCCGACGGCACGCCCGAGGACCCCAAGGGCGTCCCGGTCTTCGCCTGGAAGGGCGAGACGCTGGAGGAGTACTGGTGGTGCACCGAGCAGGCGCTCACCTGGCCCGGCGGTGACACGCCCAACATGATCCTCGACGACGGCGGCGACGCCACGCTCCTCGTCCACAAGGGCGCCGAGTACGAGAAGGCCGGCGCCGTTCCCCCCGCCACCGCCGACGACCCGGAGGAGTGGCACGTCATCATCGACCTGCTCACCCGCACGGTCGGCGACGACAAGCGCTGGACGAAGATCGCCGAGAGCATCAAGGGCGTGACCGAGGAGACCACCACCGGCGTGCACCGCCTGTACGAGATGCACAAGAACGGCCAGCTGCTGTTCCCGGCGATCAACGTCAACGACTCGGTCACCAAGTCCAAGTTCGACAACAAGTACGGCTGCCGCCACTCGGTCATCGACGGCCTCAACCGCGCCACCGACGTGCTCATCGGCGGCAAGGTCGCGGTGGTCTGCGGCTACGGCGACGTCGGCAAGGGCTGCGCCGACGCGCTGCGCGGCCAGGGCGCCCGCGTCATCGTCACCGAGATCGACCCGATCTGCGCCCTCCAGGCGGCGATGGACGGCTTCCAGGTCACCACGCTGGAGGAGGTCGTCGGCATCGCCGACATCTTCGTCACCACCACCGGCAACTTCAACATCATCCGGGCCGACCACATGGCCCAGATGAAGCACCAGGCCATCGTGTCCAACATCGGCCACTTCGACAACGAGATCGACATGGCCGGCCTGGCCAAGACCCCCGGCATCGAGAAGCGCAACATCAAGCCGCAGGTCGACGAGTGGGTGTTCGCCGACGGCCACTCGATCATCGTGCTGGCCGAGGGCCGCCTGATGAACCTGGGCTGTGCCACCGGCCACCCGTCGTTCGTCATGTCCAACTCCTTCACCAACCAGGTGATCGCGCAGATCGAGCTGTTCACCAAGACGGCCGAATACCCGATCGGCGTCTACACGCTGCCCAAGCACCTCGACGAGAAGGTGGCCCGGCTGCACCTCGACGCGCTGGGCGTCAAGCTCACCGAGCTGACCAAGGAGCAGGCCGCCTACATCGGCGTCCACGTGGAGGGCCCGTACAAGAGCGACCACTACCGCTACTGACAGCAAGCCCCGGAGGAGCCGGTGCGCGGTGCGCGCCGGCTCCTCCGTCGTAAGGAGAGTCGATGGACCTGGGGGAGAGCGGGGAGCGGCAGATCAGCTGGGCTGCCCGGGCGATGCCGGTGCTGACCGCCATCGGGGAGCGGTTCGCGGCCGAGCGGCCGCTCGCCGGGCTGCGGATCGCGGCCTGCCTGCACGTCACCGCCGAGACGGCGGTGCTGATGGGGGCGCTCAAGGCGGGCGGGGCCGAGATCGCGCTGGCCGCCTCCAACCCGCTGTCGACGCAGGACGACGTGGCCGAGGCGCTGCGCTCCTACGGCGTGGCCGTGCACGCGCGGGCGGGCGTCGACCGCGCCGCCTACTACCGGCACATCCACCGGGCCCTCGACCTCGCCCCCGACCTGGTGCTCGACGACGGCTGCGACCTGGTCAACATCCTGCACACCGAGCGGACCGACCTGCTCGACGGGGTGAGCGGCGGCTGCGAGGAGACCACCACCGGGATCATCAGGCTCCGGCAGATGGCCGCCGAGCAGGCGTTGCGGTTCCCGGTCGTGGCGGTGAACGACACCCGCACCAAGCGCATGTTCGACAACCGGTACGGCACCGGGCAGTCGACGCTCGACGGGATCATGCGGGCCACCAACACCATGCTGGCCGGGCGCACGGTCGTGGTGGCCGGGTTCGGCTACTGCGGGCGCGGCGTGGCGGAGCGGGCCAAGGGGCTCGGCGCGCGGGTGATCGTGACGGAGATCGACGCGGTCAAGGCCCTCGACGCCACCCTCCAGGGGTACGAGGTGCGCCCGATGGAGCAGGCGGCCGTGACGGGCGACCTGTTCATCACCGTGACGGGCAACCGCGACGTGATCCGGGCCGAGCACCTGGCGGCGATGAAGGACGGCGCGATCCTGGCCAACGCCGGGCACTTCGACGTGGAGATCGACGTGCGGGCGCTGGACGAGCTGGCCGAGGAGGTGCACCGGGCGGTGCGCCCCAACACCGACGAGTACGTGCTGCCCGGCGGGCGCAGGCTGCTGCTGCTGGCCGAGGGCCGGCTGGTCAACCTGACCGCCGCCGAGGGGCATCCGGCCGCCGTGATGGACATGTCGTTCTCCGCGCAGGCCCTGGCCGTCGCCTGGCTCGCCCGGGAGCGGGCCGGGCTCGCGCCGGGCGTGTACGACGTGCCGGAGGACATCGACCAGGAGGTGGCGCGGCTCAAGCTGGCGGCGGCCGGGATCGCCATCGACGAGCTGACCGGTGAGCAGGAGACCTACCTGCACTCCTGGCGCTCGGGCTCCTAGCCGGCCTGCATCTCCCGCATCCGGCCGATCTCGGCCGTCTGGGTGACGGCGACGTCGTTGGCCAGCTCCTCGATCCTGATGTGCGAGCCGCCGGTCAGCACGCGCTCGGACATCTGGATCGCGCCCTGGTGGTGGGCGATCATCAGCCGCAGGAACAGGGCGTCGAACTCCTTGCCGGTGGCCGCCTTGAGCTGGTCGAGCTGCTCGGGCGTGGCCATGCCGGGCATGCCCGCGTGGGCCGCGTGGTGGTCGGGGACGCGCTGGCCCTGCTCCTGGAGCCAGGTGCGCATCCACTGGATCTCCGGGCCCTGGGTGTCGGCGATGCGCGAGGCCAGGCTCTTGAGTTTGGCCGACTCCGCCCGGCTGGGGGCCAGGACCGCCATGTCGAGCGCCTGCTGGTGGTGGACGATCATGTCCTGGACGTAGGTGACGTCGGGGGCGTTCGCGCTCGGCGCGGGGACGGCGGTGGCGGCCTCGGAGGGGGACAGAGTTCTGGCCTCCTCGCCGGGACGGCCCGGCGCGATCACGGGGGCGGTGGAATCCGCCCGGGGCGGCTGCGGCTCGTCGCCGGAGGTGCAGCCCGACAGGGCGATCCCCGACAGGACGATCAGCGTGCCCGTGGCGACGACGTTGAGCGCGGCGCGCACCCAGCCTCCTGACTGATTTCGGTCGGAACTGCGGATTCTAGATCGTAAGAATGATCGTTATAAGAGGGCAAACCGGCATATCTTTTGACATCTTGCGCGCTGGTCGGCGCGGCCGTCACGGGTGACGATTTCATTCATTTATGTCCCCTTTATAGGAGGATAGGTGTTGGCATCCCGACGAGCCCTCACGCTGGTGGGAGCGGTGATCGCGTTGGCGATGGCCGGCCTTCCCGCGCAGGCGGCTGACATCCCGGCTCCCGGCGAGATCGTCATGAGCCCCAACATCGCGCACGTCACGAACGTGCCCAAGCCCGAAGCCCTGGCCGACATCAACACCGACATGGCCTTCCAGGGCGACTACGCCTACGTCGGCAACTACTACGGCTTCTCCATCTACGACATCCGCAAGCCGAAGCGGACCTCGCTGGTCAGCTCCGTGGTCTGCCCCGGCGGCCAGATGGACGTGTCGGTCCACGGCAACCTGCTCTTCGGCTCCGTCGACTCCTCGCGCAGCGACGACTCCTGCAGCAGCACGGGTCAGAGCGCCTCGATCAAGGAGTCGTGGGAGGGCGTCCGGATCTTCGACATCAGCGACAAGGCCAACCCGCGCTACATCAAGTCGGTCGAGACCAACTGCGGCTCCCACACGCACACGCTGGTGCCCGACCGCCGGGGCCGCAACGTCTACATCTACGTCTCCTCCTACAGCCCGAACGCGAACTTCCCCGACTGCCAGCCGCCGCACGACCTGATCTCGATCATCAAGGTGCCGCTGCGCGACCCGGCCGCCGCGTCGGTCATCTCGGCGCCGAACCTGTTCCCCGACGGCGGCTTCCCCGGCGTGCCCGGCCAGTACCCCGACGGCAAGTCCGCCACCACCGGCTGTCACGACATCACCGCCTACCCGGAGAAGGGCATCGCCGCCGGAGCCTGCATGGGCGAGGGCATCCTGATGGACATCCGCGACCCCGAACGCCCCCGCGTGACCGCCACCGTCAGGGACGAGACGAACTTCGCCTTCTGGCACTCGGCCACGTTCAACAACAGCGGCACCAAGGTCGTCTTCACCGACGAGCTCGGCGGCGGCTCCCGCGCCACCTGCAACCCGGAGATCGGCCCGACCCGCGGCGCCAACGCCTACTACGACATCGTCCGAGGCCAGCTCGTGTTCAAGAGCTACTTCAAGATTGCCAGGCACCAGGACGCGACCGAGAACTGCGTGGCGCACAACGGCTCGCTGATCCCGGTCAAGGGCAAGGACATCATGGTCCAGGCGTGGTACCAGGGCGGCATCTCGGTGGTCGACTTCACCGACTCGGCCAACCCGCAGGAGATCGCCTTCTTCGAGCGCGGGCCTGACAACACCGCGCCGCCGCTGTCCGGCGGGTTCTGGTCGGCGTACTACTACAACGGCTACATCTACGGCTCCGACTTCAACCTGGGCCTCGACGTGCTCAAGATCAACGACCCGCGGACCAACCGGGCGAACGGCGTACGGTTCGACGACCTGAACGCGCAGACGCAGGAGTCGTACCGGGAGCGGGGGCACCACCACTAGCCCTGACATTTCCTGACATAGTGGGGGACCTCTCGATCATCGTGCACCTGGGAGGTCCCTCCGTGACGTCCAGACCCGTCCGCGCCCTGGCGCTGGCAGGAGCGGCGCTGATCCTGACGTCGTCCCCGGTCCACGCGGCCGACGACGTCCGGACCAGCGCCAACGTCGAACACGTGGCCAACGTGCCCAAACAGGCCCCGTTCGCGTCGCGGCAGGCGAAGCAGAGCGACCTCGCCTTCCAGGGTCACTACGCCTACCAGGGCAACTACCACGGCTTCACCGTCTACGACATCGCGAACCCGGCCAAGCCGAAGGTCGTCAGCCGGGTCTCCTGCTACGGCGCCCAGGGCGACATCACGGTCAGGGACGACCTGCTCTTCCTGTCGGTGGACGAATCGGTCGCCGGCGACTCGTGCCGCACCACCGGCGCCTCGGCCACCGAGAAGGGCGCCTGGGAAGGCATCCGCATCTTCGACATCAGCTCCAAGAAGCGGCCGAAGTACATCAAGTCCATCGAGACCGCCTGCGGCTCCCACACCCACACGCTGGTGCCGGGAAAGTCCAAGGACACCGTCTACCTGTACGTCTCCTCCTACGGGCCCGGCGACATCTTCCCCGACTGCAAGCCGCCCCACGACCGGATCTCCATCGTCAAGGTGCCGCTCAAGAAGCCCAAGACCGCCAAGATCGTGGCCAGGCCGGTGCTGTTCCCCGACGGCGGCAACGAGCGCGGCGACGGCGCCACCACCAGCGGCTGCCACGACATCACCGTCTACCCGTCCAGGAACCTGGCCGCCGGGGCCTGCATGGGCGACGGCGTGCTGATGGACATCTCCGACCGCGAACACCCGAAGGTCACCGCCCGGGTCACCGACGCGAACTTCGCCTTCTGGCACTCGGCCACGTTCAACAACAGCGGCACCAAGGTCGTCTTCACCGACGAGCTCGGCGGCGGCTCGACGGCCACCTGCCTCAAGAGCACCGGGCCGGAGCGCGGGGCCAACGCCGTCTACGACATCACCGGCGGCAAGCTCGTCCACCGCAGCTACTACAAGATCCCGCGCGAGCAGGGCAGGTCCGAGAACTGCGTCGCCCACAACGGCTCGCTCGTCCCCGTCAAGGGCCGGGACATCATGGTCCAGGGCTGGTACCAGGGCGGCGTGTCCGTCTGGGACTTCACCGACTCGGCCCGGCCGCAGGAGATCGGCTACTTCGACCGGGGCCCCTTCAAGCCGCGCGACATGGCGGGCTCCTGGTCGGCGTACTACTACAACGGGCACGTCTACAGCAGCGACATCCAGCTCGGCCTGGACGTGCTGCGCATCCGCGACCCGCGCACCGACCCGGCCGCCGGGGCCCGGCTCACGTCGCTCAACGCCCAGACGCAGTACGCCTACTGAGCGTGCCTATTGGGGCGGGACGAACCCGCCCGGGGTGCTCCCGGACGGCTCTCCGGCGCCCGCTGGGGGTGGGTAGGGCGCGGGCGGGCCCGTCGGAGGGGCCGGGGGCCCGGCGGGCGGGAACGGCGCGTACGGGGCCGTACCGGGCTGCCATGCCGGGACCGGCGGGCTCTGGGGGCCGAGACGCTGGGCGAGCCGGGCCTGGTCGCGGCGGCGGCGCTCGGCCAGGACGGCGCTGAGGTAGGCGTGCGGCGGGACGCCCGCCGGCGCCGCCGGTGAGACGTACGCGGCCGTCTGGGTCGCGATCCGCACCCCCATCTCGTGCTGCACCTGCGGCGACAGCTCGTGCCAGCGCATCAGGTACTGCCGGGCGGCGGCGGCCACCTCCACGGGGAGCTGCGACAGCTCCAGGGAGGCCGCCCACGCGGCCAGCGGCGGCGGCATGACGATGGCCTGGCTCGCGTCGCGCGGCCCGCGCTCGGAGATCACGATGGTGCCCGCGAACAGATCGCCCAGCCGCTTGCCCCGCTGCGAGATCAGCGAGGTGATCAGCGCCGGGGCGCCGGAGAACATCCAGAACTCCATCACGCCCGCCAGCCCGCGGAACAGCGCCTGCCGGAACCGCTCGGGGCTGCCGTCGTCGCTCACCACGCGCAGCCCGAGCGCCAGCTTGCCCAGGCTGCGGCCCCGGCTGACGGTCTCGAAGATCACCGGATAGCCGACCAGGACCAGCACCAGCATCGCGATCGCCACGGCGCCGAACATCGCCGGGTCGGAGACGATCGCGAACGCCTCCAGCAGCACGAACGCGACGACCAGCACGGTGACCTGGACGAGCATGTCGATGAGCAGCGCCAGGAACCGCGAGGGCATCTGCGCCACCCGCACTTCGAGGACGACGGCGTCACCGGTCACAACCTCCGACATATGTGGAGCCTAACGGCAATGGGCAGCCGACAGACCAGCCACAATGGTCGGGTGGACATCGACGCCTTCGTCACCGCGCACCGCCCGGTCTGGGAGCGGCTCGATCAGCTGATCAAGCGCCGCTCCTCGCTGACAGGGGCGGAGGTCGACGAACTGGTGGACCTCTACCAGCGGGTGTCGACCCACCTGTCGATCGTCCGCTCGTCCACGCCCGACGCGATGCTGGCCGGGCGGCTGTCGGCGCTGGTGGCGCGGGCGCGCTCGGCCGTCACGGGCACCCGCACCCCGGCCTGGCGGGAGCTGGTCCGCTTCTTCACCGTGTCGTTCCCGGTGGTCGCCTACCGGACGCGCTGGTGGTGGCTGGGCACGTCGCTGGCGTTCCTGGCGGTCTCGTGGGTGATCGGCGCCTGGGTGGCGGCCAACCCCGACGTGCAGGCCGCGATCGCCTCCCCGGAGGAGATCACGCAGCTCGTCGAGCACGACTTCGCCGACTACTACTCGGAGCACCCGGCCGCGTCGTTCGCCAGCCGCGTGTGGATCAACAACGCGTGGGTGTCGCTCCAGGTCATCGTGTACGCGATCTTCCTCGGCATCCCGATCCCGCTGGTGCTGTTCCAGAACGCGGCCAACGTCGCGATCTCCGGCGGCCTCATGGCCTCGCGCGACAAGCTGGACATCTTCTTCGGCCTGATCACCCCGCACGGCCTGCTGGAGCTGACCGCGGTGTTCCTCGCGGCGGCGGCCGGCATGCGGCTGGGCTGGGCCGTCATCGACCCGGGCCACCGCAGGCGGGCCGAGGTCATGGCCGAGCAGGGCCGCGCCGTGATGGCGGTGGCGCTCGGCCTGGTGGCGGTGCTGTTCGTGTCGGGGCTGATCGAGGCGTTCGTCACCCCGTCCGGGCTGCCGACCGCCGCCCGCGTGGGCATCGGGGTGCTCGCCGAGCTCGTCTTCCTCGCGTACGTGATCTTCTTCGGCAGGCGGGCGGCCCGCGAGGGCGAGACGGGCGACCTCGAACGGGCCCCGGACGTGGCCCCGAGCGCCTGACCTCCTCCTACAGGCGTCCGGCGGCCTTCAGCGCGAGGTAGTGGTCGGCCAGGGCCGGGGCGATGTCGTCGGGCAGCGCGTCGACCACCTCGACGCCGTGGCGGCGCAGCCGGGCCGTGATGCGGCGCCGTTCGAGCAGGGCGCGCTCGGCCGCCGCCGCGTCGTACGCCTCCTCGGCGGTGCCGCGCCGGCCGGCCATGGCGGCGACCAGTGGGTCGGAGACGCCGGCCACCAGCACCAGGTGGCGCGAGGAGAGCTGCGGCAGCACCGGCATCAGCCCCTCGTCCAGCGCGGCCGAGTTGAGGTCGGTGAGCAGCACCACCAGGCAGCGGCGCTTGGCCCGCGCCAGGATCGCGGCCACCATGCCCTGCGAGTCGGCCTCGATGAGCTCGGCCTCGATCGGCGCCATCGCGTTGACCAGCGACGACAGCAGCTCGGTGCGGGACGCGCCGGTCACCCAGGAGCGCACCGCCCGGTCGTAGGCCAGGAAGTCCACCTGGTCACCGGCCCGGGCGGCGAGCGCGGCCAGGAGCAGCGCGGCGTCCATCGACCAGTCGAGGCGCGGCCAGCCGGGCACCGGGCGCGGGTCGGGCCGCGCCAGCAGGCCGCCGCCCTCGGTGGCGGCTCCGGCCAGCGGGATCGGCGCCTCGCCCACGCGGCCGGCAGAGGTGCGGCCGGTGTCGAGCACGATCAGCACGCGGCGGTCGCGTTCGGGACGCCAGGTGCGCACGACCACGTCGTGGCGGCGCGCGGTGGCCCGCCAGTCGATCGAGCGCACGTCGTCGCCCACCACGTACTCGCGCAGCGAGTCGAACTCGGTGCCCTGCCCGCGCACCAGCGCCGGGTGCCGGCCGTCGAGCTCGCGCAGCCTGGCCAGGCGCGACGGCAGGTGCTTGCGCGACAGGAACGGCGGCAGCACCCGCACCGACCAGGGCGAGCTGTGACTGGCCTGCCGGGCGGCCAGCCCGAGGGGGCCGAGCGAGCGCACGGTCACCGAGACCGACTCGCGGTCACCGCGCCTGGCCGGGTCGAGCGTCACGACGAGCCTGCGCCGCTCGCCCGGCGGCACGTCCAGCTTGAGCACGCGCGGCGTCGCCCCGGCGGAGGGCGGCCAGGCGTCACGCAGCACGCCGCGCACCCGCCTGCGGCCCGGGTTCTCCACGACCAGCTCGACCGTGGCCCGCGCGCCCAGCCGTACCAGCCGCTCGCCCGAACGGTGCAGGCGCAGCGGACGCACCGCGCCCGCCAGCGCCAGGTCCGCGACGATCGCGGCGGCCAGCAGCAGGCACACCCCGGCCACGGCGGGCCCCGGCGACGGCGCCAGCAGCACCGCCACGATCCCGAGCGCCGCGAGCAGGCCGGCGCGCCCCGTGAGAGCCATCAGCGCGGGACCGGCACCGACGCCAGGATGCCGTCGAGCAGGCCGTCGGCGGTCGCGCCCTCCAGCTCGGCCTCGGGCCGGAGCTGCACGCGGTGCCGCAGCGCGGGCCTGGCCAGCGCCTTGACGTCGTCGGGCGTCACGTACGCGCGCCCCGACAGCCACGCCCACGCCCGCGAGGCCGCCAGCAGCGCGGTCGCGCCACGCGGCGAGACGCCGAGCTGCAGCGACGGCGAGTTACGGGTGGCGCGGGCCACGTCGACGATGTAGCCGAGCACCTCGGGCGCCACGTGCACGGCCGAGACCGCCTCGCGGCCCGCCGCCAGGTCGGCCGCCGTCGCCACCGGCTTGACGTGCGACAGGTCGCGCGGGTCGAAGCCGAGCGCGTGCCGCTCCAGCACCGCGATCTCCTGCTCGCGCGGCGGCAGCGGCACCGTCAGCTTCACCAGGAACCGGTCGAGCTGCGCCTCGGGAAGCTGGTAGGTGCCCTCGTACTCGACCGGGTTCTGCGTCGCGCACACCACGAACGGGTCGGGCAGCAGCCGGGCCGTGCCCTCCACGCTCACCTGGCGCTCCTCCATCGCCTCCAGCAGCGCCGCCTGCGTCTTGGGCGGCGTGCGGTTGATCTCGTCGGCGAGCAGCAGGTTCGTGAACACCGGCCCCTCGCGGAACTCGAACTCCGCCGTCTTCGTGTCGTAGATCAGCGAACCGGTCACGTCGCCCGGCATCAGGTCCGGCGTGAACTGCACCCGCTTGAAGTCCAGCGACAGCGCCGCAGACAGCGTGCGCACCATGAGCGTCTTGGCCACGCCCGGCACGCCTTCCAGCAGCACGTGCCCCCGGCACAGCAGCGCGATGACCATCCCGGTCACCACCGCGTCCTGCCCGACCACGGCCTTGGACACCTCGGCGCGCAGCGCCCCCAGCGCCTCCCTGGCCGAGTCCGCGGAACCGGTCACGCGGGCGGTCTCCTCAAAGTTCACGGACCTTCCTTTCGATGGAATCCAAGTATCCGGCCAGCGCGACCAGCTCCGCGTCGCCGGTGGGCGGCGGCCCGTACAGCGCGCCGCCGACCTCCCGCGCGTCCAGCCCGGTCCGTACGGCCAGCGCGGCGACGACCTCCTGCGGCCCGGCCCCCGAGGCCAGCCCGAGCCGGGGCGTCAGCCGGTCGATCGTGCCCGCACGCAGCGAGTCGGCGGCCCTGGCCCTGGCCCGCCTGGCGCGGTAGAGGCGCCCGCGGCCCTCGACCGTCTCCGACGCGCGCACCACCACGGGCAGCCGCTCGGTCACGACCGGGCCGAGCCGCCTGCCCCGCCAGAACGCGACCACCAGCACCGTGAGGCAGGCCATCAGCACGGCCCACGGGATGCTCGGCGGCATCAGGTCGTACACCGAGTCGCCCTCGGGCCCGGCCAGGTCGCCCGTGCCGGGGTCGTCCGGGGGGACCAGCCAGGTGACGGGCTTGCCGGTGGCGAGCAGGTTGAGCGCCAGGGCGGCGTTGCCGTCCTCGGCCAGGCGCTGGTTGGTCATGAACTCGCCGCTGCCGACGACCGTGGTGGTGCCGCTGCCGTTGGGGAAGCTGATCAGCGTCCAGCCGTCGCCCGCCGGGTAGCAGCCGGTGGTGCCGCGCGGGGCGGAGTAGGCGATGCCGCCGAGGTGGACGCTGCCCGCGGCCACGGCGGCCGGCAGCGAGCACTCGGGCTCGCGCGAGCGCTGCCTGGCCGCGCCGACCGGGTTCACGCCGGCCATCTCCGCCGCCCCGAACGGGTCGCCGACGATCAGGCGGTCGCCCCCGATGGCGGCGAGGTCGTCCGGGGACGTGCGCAGGCGGTCGGTGACGACCAGCGTGCGGTCGCCGCCCAGGGCTGCGGCGGCCTCGACGGAGTCGACCCGGTCGACGGTGACGCCGCGCCGGCGCAGCAGCTCGGCCAGGGCCTTGGAGCCCTGCAGCGACGTGTCGGCGGGGTCGAGCGGCCGGGCGGCCTCCTGCTCGGGGCCGAGCAGGACGGTGCCGGCGGCGACGAGCACGATGAGCGCCCCGAGCAGCGCGATCCAGCGCCCGCCGCGCCACCGGGCCTTCGCGGTGGGCGTGGTGGGGCGCGACTCCACCGCCTGCGCGGTCATGACAGGCCGCCCAGCGGCACCGGGCGGGCGGCGCGCAGCCGCTCGTCGAGGCTGGTCATCGTGTCGTAGGTCTCCCGGACGCCCGGGACGCCGCCGTAGGTGACGTCGTCGAAGGAACGCGCCGCCGCGGCCAGCTCGCCGGCGAAGGCGGGCATGGCCCGGCCGGCCTCGGCCGCGAGCTCGTCGGCCGTGCGGCCGGGCATGCCGTCGACCAGCGCCCGCTCCTCCAGGTCACGGGCGATGGCGCGCAGGCGCTCCTGGATGGCGGCGGTCCACTCGCCCTCGGCGGCCAGCCGCTCCGCGGCCGTGCGGTGCTCGGCGGCGGTGAGCGCCCGTTCGCCGAACAGCGCGCCGGGGGCCTGCGCGTTGCGCCTGCTGGTGCGGCGCAGGTGGTAGGCGACCAGCGCGGCCACCGCGACCAGGATCAGGCCGATCAGCACGGCCGCGATGACGCCGCCGGCCGAGCCGCCGCCCGCTGCCGCGTCCATCAGGTCGCCGACGAACTGCGTGAAGTAGCGGTAGAGCCGGTCGAGCAGCGGCTCGTCGGCGTACTGCGGATCGAGGAGCTCGCGCGCCGCCTCCCCGGCGGCCTCCTCCCGGCCGACCGGGCTCACGGCCTGGCGGAGTGGGACGGGTGCCAGAGGTCGTCGGCGGAGTCGTGCACCCAGCCCTGGCGCTGCTGCTCGATCGCGGCCGTCTGCAGCACGAGGTCGAACGCCTCGGCGCGCATCCGCCGGTCGGCGTAGAGCAGGCCGGCCACGCCCGCCTCGAACGGGTAGGTGATCATGGCGCCGACGGTGGCGCCGACGGCGATCAGCACGGCGGCGGCCACGACGGTCCACACCCCGCCGCCGCCGAGCATGCCGAGCACGGTGCCGACCAGGGTGAACGGGATGTTGAGCACCGTCGCCACCATGCCGACCACGAACGAGGTGAGCAGCAGGATGCCGAAGACTCGCCAGAAGTCGCCGGTCACCAGGCCCCACGAGCGCCGCATCGCCTCGACCGGGCCCCGGCCCTCCAGCACCACGGCGGCCGGCGCGAAGGCGAAGCGGGTGCGGAAGAACAGCGCGTAGCCGAGGTAGAGCAGGAGCAGCAGCAGGAAGAGCAGGATGAGGCCGCCGGCCGACTCGGGCGTGCCGCCGAAGCCGCCGGCGACGAGCGCCACGACCAGGAGCACGATCAGCGCCAGCGGCGCGAGCATGATCAGGGTCATCAGGCCGACCACGCCGAACAGGGCGGGCATCCGGCTCCTGGTCGCCTGCCAGGCCTCTCCGGCGGTCATCTTGCCGCCGAAGACGGCCCGGCCGAGGATGCGGGTGAGCACGCCGGTCAGCACGGTGACGACGATGAAGCTGACCAGGTAGGAGACGATCGTGCCGCCGTACTGGCCGACGAAGCCGCCGGTGATGTCGGCGGGGTCGGTCACCGACCGCGGGTCCTGGATGGCCGCGCCCATGCTCTCGAGCATGATCGCCTGGCCCACGGCCAGCGGCACCGAGCCCACCAGCGCGCCGATCGCCGACAGGCCGAGCACCGCCTTGGGGTTGGACCTGATCAGCTTGATCGTGCCGTCGTAGAGGTCGCCCAGGCGCAGCGGGCGCAGCGGGATGATGCCGGGGCGCATCGCCTGCGGGTGGGGCCCGTAAGGGGCGTAGGGCGCCTGACCGTAACCTTGGGGAGGCGGCGGGAACGGGGTGCCGGGAGGCGGAGGGATCTGTTGCTGTCCGGGGGCGGTCCACGGAGAAGCCGGAGGCGCGCCGTAGGGCGGGGGCTGCTCCGCGGCCCAGCCTCGGGGCGTCTCGGGAGTGGGACCGTGACCGTCTGACATATCCCAATCCTGGCATGCTGGGCGGGTCGGTGGTGTCGGGGCGTCGATTCGTGCCACGGATATCGCGCAGGGATGGCCGAAGGACGCTCCGTTACCGCAGACTGAGATTGCGGTCGCGGGGGCGAGCTTGAAACATCGCCTTAACCGGTGTCATGTCCCACACATGAGCCGACCAAGGGTAACCTTCAGCGATCGTGCTGATATGTCCCAGAATGCGTAGAACGAATGAGGGGCCATGAAAGGTCGCGTGCTGGTCGTCGACGACGATGCCGCTCTCGCCGAGATGCTGGGCATCGTGTTGCGCGGTGAGGGCTTCGAACCATCCTTTGTCAGCGACGGCGACAAGGCGCTGGACGCGTTCCGCGACACGCGCCCTGACCTCGTCCTGCTCGACCTGATGCTGCCCGGCGCCGACGGCATCGACGTCGCGCGCAGGATCAGGGCGGAGTCCGGGGTGCCGATCGTCATGCTCACCGCCAAGAGCGACACGATCGACGTAGTGCTCGGCCTGGAGTCCGGCGCCGACGACTACATCGTCAAGCCGTTCAAGCCGAAGGAACTGGTGGCCCGGGTCCGCGCGCGGCTGCGCCGCACCGACGAGCCGACGCCGGAGATCCTCCAGATCGGCGACATCACCATCGACGTGGCCGGCCACTCGGTCAAGCGCGGCGACGAGACCATCAACCTGACCCCGCTGGAGTTCGACCTGCTGGTCGCCCTGGCCCGCAAGCCGCGCCAGGTCTTCACCCGCGAGGTCCTGCTGGAGCAGGTCTGGGGCTACCGCCACGCCGCCGACACGCGGCTGGTCAACGTGCACGTGCAGCGGCTCCGGGCCAAGATCGAGAAGGACCCCGAGCACCCCGAGATCGTGGTGACGGTTCGCGGCGTCGGCTACAAAGCCGGCCCCGCCTGACCTGCCCTGACGCCCCCGCCATGCCCCCGACGACGACCAGGCGCACGCGCCGCCGGACACTCCGCCAGATCCTCGGCGGAGTCCGCCGGCGGGCCAGGCGTGCGGCGGGCAGGGCGCGGCGGATCTGGCGCCGCTCCCTGCAGCTCCAGGTCGTCACCAGCACGCTCGTCATCTCGGTGATCGTGGTGGTGGTGCTCGGCACGTTCCTGTCGGACCAGATCAACAACTCGGTGATCGAACGCCGCCAGCAGTCGGCCGCCAGCGACGCCTCGGCCGACCGGCTGCGCATCGCCGACGCGCTCAGCCGGCACGAGGACGACCAGTCCAAGCCCGCCGAAGCCGGCAAGACCGTGCCGCCCGACCCGCTCGACGAGGTGATGGACGCCATCATCGGCTCCGGCGGCGACGGCTCGAAGAAGCGCTACGAGGTGCTGATCCTCAACGTCGCCGAGCCCGGCCAGTCACGCGCCTCCGGCAACGTCACGCCCGCCGACGTGCCCCCGGCGCTGCGCCAGAAGCTGCAGCGGCAGGTGGAGAAGTTCATCGACACTCCGCAGCGCTTCACCGACCGCATCCAGTTCGCCGGCGAGACCCAGCCCCGCCAGACGCTCGTCATCGGCGCCGTCATCAGCGCCTACGGCGGCTACGAGGTCTACCACTTCTTCCCGTTCACCGACGAAGAGCAGATGCTGTCCAACGTCCGGCTGGCCATCGTCGTGGTCGGCTTCGGGCTGGTGCTGCTGCTGGCCGCGATCGCGTACCTGGTCACCCGGCAGGTCGTCAGCCCGGTCCGGCTGGCCCGCCAGGCCGCCGAGCGGCTGGCCGCCGGCAAGCTCGACGAGCGGCTCAAGGTGCGCGGCGAGGACGACCTGGCCCGGCTGGCGACCTCGTTCAACGAGATGGCCGCCAACCTGGCGCTCAAGATCCACCAGCTTGAGGAGCTCTCGCAGGTCCAGCGGCAGTTCGTCTCCGACGTCTCGCACGAGCTGCGCACCCCGCTGACCACCGTCCGGATGGCCGCCGACCTGCTGTACGACGCCCGCGAGGACTTCGAGCCGATGGCCTCGCGCTCGGCCGAGCTCATGCAGGCCCAGCTCGAACGCTTCGAGTCGATGCTCGCCGACCTGCTGGAGATCAGCCGCTACGACGCCGGCGCCGCCACCCTCGACCTCGACTCCGTCGACCTGCGCGACGTGGTGCTGCGCGCCATCGCCGACTCCGAGGCGCTCGCCGAACGCCACAGCACCCGCTTCGAGCTGCGGCTGCCCAACGAGCCGTGCATGGCCGAGATCGACAACCGCCGGGTCGAGCGCATCCTGCGCAACCTGCTGTTCAACGCCATCGAGCACGGAGAGGGCCGCGACATCGTCGTCACCGTCGGCGCCGACCGCGACGCGGTGGCCGTCGCCGTGCGCGACCACGGCATCGGGCTGAAGGGCGGCGAGGACACGCTGGTGTTCGACCGCTTCTGGCGGGCCGACCCGTCCCGGGCCAGGACCATCGGCGGCACCGGGCTCGGCCTGGCCATCTCCCGCGAGGACGCCACGCTGCACGGCGGCTGGCTCCAGGCGTGGGGACAGCCGGGCGAGGGCTCGCAGTTCCGGCTCACGCTGCCGCGCCGCGCCGGGATCGACCTCAAGGGCTCACCGCTGCCGCTCGTGCCGCCCGAGATCGAGATGCGCCGCACCTGGCGGGGCCAGATGACCCCCGTGCTGCTGCCCGCGACCGGCGACGGGGGCGCGCATGGCGAGAGCTAACCGGCTGTGCGCCGCGGCCGCCGCCGCGGTGCTGGCCCTGTCGGGCTGCGCCGTCATCCCCGTGGGCGGGCCGTTCCCCATCGAGGAGGCGGGCAGTGGCGACTCCGTGACCGTGCCCTTCCAGCGCCTCGTCGCCGTCGAGCCCCAGCGCGGCTGGAGCGCCCAGCAGGTCGTCGAGGGCCTCCAGGCCGCCATGGCCGCCTATGCCGACGACCCCGGCATCCTGCCCAAGTACCTGACCGAGGAGGCCAGGCGGGTCTGGAAGGCCGACGGGCCCGTGACGGTGATCGACAACGGCTTCCGCTTCGACGACGTCGTCGAGAACAAGGAGAAGAAGGAGACCATCGTCACGATCCTCGGCACCAAGATCGCCCAGATCAACGAGGACGACACGTACGTGCCCGTCGACCCCGCCGACGACAACAAGGTCAGCCGGGCGATCACCCTGGTCAAGGACCGCAACGGCGACTACCGGGTCAACCTGCTGCCCCAGGGCCTCCTGCTCACCGACGCCGACGTGCGGCGCGCGTACCGGCCGACGAACCTCTACTACCTCAACGGCACCGCCGCCGGCACGCACGAGCCCGACCGGCTCGTGGCCGACCGCGTACGGCTGCGCATCAAGGCGACGGAGAGCTTCGCCGAGACCGTCGTCGAACGCGTCATCCAGGGCCCCACCAGCGCGTTGCAGGGCGCGGTCGGCAACGAGTTCCCCGCCGGGGCGCGGGTGCTGTCGATCAGGTCCAGCGAGGACCGCGTGATCATCAACCTGGCCGGCCCGTTCCGGCCCTCCGACACCTTCCGCGAGGGCCTGGAGGCCCAGCTCAGGGCCAGCCTCAGCGTCAACGGCCTGGCCAACGGCCGCAGCCTGGAGATCCAGGTCGAGGGCGAGCCGTTCTTCTCCACCGGGCCGCTCATCGTGCCCGCCAACCTGCCCGAGCGCTGGCTGGCGGTCGAGGACCGGCAGGTCTTCTACACCAGCAAGGGCGCCGTCCACCTGCTCGGCAACGACGGCGAGGGCCGCCCGCTCGCCGGGCCCGCCGGGCAGCCGGGGGAGACCTACTCCGGGTTCGCCGTGTCCAAGGACCGCGACCGCGTCGCCGCCCGCTCCACCGAGGGCGGCATCTGGGTCACCCGGCACGCCGCCGACGGCCGCTGGCAGCAGTCCATCCCCGGCGAGAAGCTGACCGACCCGTCCTGGCACCGCGACGGCTCCCTGTGGACGTACGACCAGCAGAGCGGCAGCGTGCTGCGCTCCTACCCGTCCGTCAGCCGCGGCCCCGAGCACGTCGCCGCCCCCGCACTCCAGGGGCTCGACGTCACCTCGCTGCGGATGTCGCGCGACGGCGTACGGGTCGCCGTGCTCGTCGGCAAGAAGCAGGTCCAGGTCGGCGCGCTGGCCGGCGGCGGCGCGGGCGCGATGCTGAGCAACTTCCAGACGCTCATCTCGGCCGAGGGCGAGGACGAGATCCGCGACATCGCCTGGAGCGACGGCGAGCACCTGCTCGTCCTCGTGCGCACCAAGGCCGGGCAGGTCGTCAAGGAGATCAACGTGGGCGACGGCGAGACCCTCCAGCTCCCCACGACCAGCAAGCCCCTCGAACACCTCGCCGCCCAGGGCGACGTCATCCTGGCCACCACCGAGGACGGCAACGAGATCCTGGAGTACGGGCGCGACAAGCAGACCTGGGCGCCCAAGCCCGCCACCGCCGTCGAGAAGCCGATCTTCGCCCTGGGCTGACCCCGGCCGGGTTGTCGGCACCGCCCGGCATCATGGCGGCGTGCTCGGTCCTGTGCTCGGTCCTGTGGTCGGCCCCTGGCTCGATCTCGTCCTGCCCCGCCCGTGCCTGGGGTGCGGCGCCGCCGGGGCGCGGCTGTGCGAGGGCTGCCTCGGCCGCCTGGCCGACCCCGCCCGCCGCACGCCCGACCCCGTCCCGGCCGGGCTGCCCGCCTGCTGGTCGGCGGGCCCGTACACGGGGGCGCTGCGCACGGCGCTCGTCGCCTGCAAGGAGCGCGGCGAGGCGTCCCTGGGTGCCGCCCTGGCGGACCTGCTGGCCTTCACCGCCCTCACCGCTCTTACCGCGTCGGGCGACGCGGCCGTCACGGTGGTGCCGGTGCCGAGCGCGCGGCGGGCGATCAAGGGGCGGGGGCACGACGTGGTCGGGGCGCTCGCCGCGCCCGTCGTGCGGCAGTTGCGGGCCCACGGAGTCGCCGCCACGCTGTGGCCGGGGCTCGGGCAGGTCCGGCGGGTGGCCGATCAGGCGGGCCTGAGCTCCACGGAGCGGGCCGCCAACCTCGCGGCCTCACTGGGTGTCCGGCGCGCCGCCGGGACGCCGCCAGCGGCCCCTGTGCTGCTCGTGGACGACATCGTCACCACCGGGGCCACCCTCGCCGAGGCCGCCAGGGCGCTGCGGGCCGCCGGGCTCCGGGTGCCGCTCGCCGTCACCGTCGGCGCGACACGCCGTTCTACCCGGCCTCACGTGGCGACACGCCGAAGAGTTTCGGAATGACTACGATTACCGTCGGTAAAGAAAGATCCAAGCCTGCCGCCTGCCCCGGGGGCCACATGTCCGTAACCCTCCGCGCGAGGTAGGCAGCTCAGGAGCCCGATGTCCCAGACGCGCAAGGGCTGCCGGGAGCCCTAACCGGCCATCCGTCACGCCCGTAACACCGTACGAAAATCACAGAAAGTGATCCTTTGCCCGATCCTCCGGCTGACATTCGCCGCCGATCCGGATAGCGTCTGAACATGGCACCCGTTCGGGTCCGTGGTTGCGCAGAGCCGGGAGTCCCGGCTCTGCTAGCCGATGCCAGCCGCAGGCAAAACGGTCCACGTAAGGCGACTCTTTGTCGACCGATCACGGTGCGGCTTAGGGGTAAGTCCTGCCTCCCCGGGGGTCCAGATGTCCCCCGTCAGGAGAGAAGGGCAGTAGTGGCGACAGAGCTGCGAAATCCTCAGCAGGCGAATGTGGGGTCGAAGACCAGGTCGGCCGGGCGGGTGCCGCCCGAGTTCCCGGTGACGAGTCGGCGGAAGAGGGTAACGGTGACAGAGAGGCAGACAGAAGACCCCGCCCGGCAAGCACGTCGTCGTCGGGCGCTCTTTCTCAGTCGTTAGACCGAAGGGGGGCTGTTGCATGGACATCATCGTCAAGGGCCGGCACACAGGAGTGAGTGAGCGGTTCCGCGACCACGTGACGACCAAGCTGGCCAGGATCGAGCGTCTGGACAACAAACTCATCCGAGTCGATGTGGAGGTGTCGAAGGAGCGCAACCCGCGCCTCGCCGACCAGCGTGAGCGCGTCGAGCTCACCATTCACTCGCGAGGGCCCGCCATCCGCGCCGAGGCCTCCGCCGACGACCGATTCGCCGCCCTCGACCTCGCCATGGACAAGCTGGAAGGCCGCCTCCGGCGCCTCGCCGACCGGCGCAAGGTGCACCACGGCAACCACGCCCAGCCCTCCGTGGCGGAGATCACCGCGACGCTGCCCGACCTGCCCGCCCCACCGCGGCAGCAGCCTGCCGCCCCCGCGCAACCCGAGCCCGAGGAAGACCGGCTGCCCGACGACGAGCAGTACGACGACATCGTCCCCATCGAGATGGACGGCGACGGGCCGCTCATCGTGAGGGAGAAGTTCCACAAGGCGGAACCCATGACCATCGATCAGGCTCTGCTGGAGATGGAGCTGGTCGGCCACGACTTCTACCTGTTCCGTGACAAGGAGAGCGGCCAGCCGTGCGTCGTCTACAACCGGCGCGGCTACAACTACGGCGTGTTGCGGCTCGTAGAACCCTGATCGCGGGCCGAAAGATCTTCTCGACCACCCGAGGACCCGGGACCCGTGTCATCATGGCGGTCCGACGGCTCTGGCCCCCCGACGAGGAGGAGACGTGAGCGAGCTCAGTCAGGCGCAGGTGAGCGAGCGAAACGCGCGCACAGCGGTCGCGAGGCGGATCAGGGAGGCTTCGTGACGGAGTCCGGCGAGGCCCGCCCCGCAGACGGCGAGCCGATCCGCGTGCTGATCGTGGACGACCACGAGCTGATCCGGCGGAGCCTGGCCCTCGCGCTGGCCGCGGAGCCCGACATCGAGGTGGTCGGCGAAGCGAGCGACGGGCAGGAGGCGGTCGAACTGGCCGACCGTCTCATGCCCGACGTGGCGCTGATGGACGTCCGCATGCCCCGCCAGGACGGCATCGAGGCCACCAAGGGCATCAAGGCCTCGGTGCCGAGCACCCGCATCATCATGCTGACCGTCAGTGACGAGGAGGAGGACCTCTTCGAGGCCATCAAGGCCGGCGCGACGGGCTACCTGCTCAAGGACGTCCAGATCAACGACGTCCCGGCGGCGGTGCGTGGCGTGCACGAAGGACAGTCGTTAATCAACCCGGCGATGGCGGCCAAGCTCATCAGCGAGTTCGCGAACATGAGCCGCAAGGAGACCGAACGGCCGCCCCAGCTCCCGGTGCCCCGGCTGACCGAGCGTGAGATGGAAGTCCTGCGCCTGGTGGCCAAGGGCATGAACAACCGCGAGATCGCCAAGCAGCTGTTCATCTCTGAGAACACCGTGAAGAACCACGTACGCAACATCCTGGACAAACTGCAGCTGCACTCGCGCATGGAAGCCGTCGTCTACGCGGTGCGCGAGCGCATGCTGGAGATCACCTGAGGCATCCGGGCCGCCTCCACCCGGGCAGGAAGTAGGGCCCCAGGCGGGCGCACCCCCTGGCGGCCGGGCACGACACCGGTGGAGGCGGCAGGGCCGCACGCGACCCGGGCCCCTCCACCCGCGCCCCGGCCCGAGGAGCCCCATGCCCGCCTGCCCCCGCCCCGCCGCTTCCCTCAGGCCCGAGGTTTCGGCCTGTGGAGCCGTTGCGCCCGTGCCGGCCCTTCCCGCCCGAGCCGCCGTGGTGGAGGCCGCTGCGGTCGCCCTGGTGGTTCCTGTGGCGGCCGCTCTGGTGGCCCTCACCGGCTGCTCCGCCGCCAACCCTCCGGCCCCGACCTCGGAGTCGGCGGGGTCGTCCGGTGCCACCGTGCAGGGTGGCGGCCCCGTCCGTTCCCTGGGGGAGAACCGCAGTCTGTCCGGTACGGCCGCGGACGGGCATGAGCTGGCCGCTTGCCGGGACGGGGAGTGCGAGGTCGTGGTGAAGGCCGGGGACGCCCTCGACCTGGACGGGCGGCACGGCGTGGACCAGCTCACCGTCGCGTCCCTCGCCGGAGAGGGCGACGGCGGGGTGCGGATCGAGTTGCGCGGGTCGTCGGGGTCGCTGAGCGTGCAGGGCACGGGCGTCAGCCTGAGCAGCGTCTGCGACGGCGGCCAGTGCCGCGACGTGGGCGCGCTGACCGTAAGGCCGGACGCGCCCGCCAGGATCAACGGCCTGCGGCTGCGCCTGGGCGACCGGACCGCCGACGGCGCGGTTCTCGTGCTGTCGCCGCGCTGACGGCCGCCGTCACGGCAGGATCGGGAAGCGGCCCGAGAGGCCGGAGACGCGCAGCAGCCGCGTCATGAACGGGCGCAGCCCGGTCAGGGTGAGCGTGATGCCACGGGCCTTGGCGCGGCTCTGCGTGCCGATGAGCACGGCGAGCCCGCCGGCGTCGCAGAAGGTCACCTGGGACATGTCGAGGACGAGCACGCCGGTGCTGTGGTCGAGCGCGTTGAACAGGCGCTGGCGCAGCGCCGGGCTGGTGAACAGGTCGATCTCACCGGACAGGCGCAGGACGGTGGGAGCGGACGAGCCGACGCCGGCAATGGGGGCCGTGTTGATCGGGGTCGTGTTGATCGATGTTGTGTCGAGAAGCTGCATGGTGTCTCCGTTCGGAGATGCGAGATGGGATGAGCTGCCGGGAGCCGGAGAGCGGTTCGTCGCCCGGTCGGGCGATGCGCTCCATCCGGCTCTGAGGACGGCGCGGGCCTTCGTGGTGGCCCCTCAGCGGGCGGGCCGGTGAAACCCTGGTCTGCCGCAGCGAGTGGGACGGTCGTGGCGGCGGCGTGCGCCGAGGTCCGGCGCGGGATGAGAAGTGAGCGTCGGCGTCATGCTCGCCTGCCCTGTCCGGTCCCGCGGGGCGGGACCGATCGCGGTGCTTCGCCGGGGGCGTCGCCGACCTGGGTGCCAACGCGCGAGATGTCCTCGGTGCCTCCAGACTATCCCACGGTTCGGGAACCGGCCATTTCCGGGCGCCGGCGGCCCCGATCAGGCGCCGCCGGTCATCGTCAGCAGCGGGGCGAGCTCCGGGGGGTCGGTGCGCTCGACGCGGACGGCGTCGCAGCCCACCCATTCGGCCGCCGACCACAGGGCGTCGCGCAGCGCGTCGACCCACTTGGCGCTGGTCAGGCCGGGCTCCAGGCTGAGCTGGCGGGCGACCAGGGTGGAGCCTTCGCGGGCCGGGTCGACCCGGCCGATCAGGCGGCCCCCGGCCAGCACCGGCATGGTGAAGTAGCCGTGCACCCGCTTGTGCTTGGGCACGTACAGCTCCAGCTGGTAGTTGAAGCCGAAGACGCGCTCGGTGCGGCCCCGGTGCCAGATGAGCGAGTCGAACGGAGACACGAGCGTGGTGCGGTGGCGGCCACGGGTCTCGGACTCCAGGAGGGCGGGGTCGGCCCAGGCGTTGGGGGACCCGGCAGCCTTGGGGGCGGCGGGCCAGCCCGCGACGCGTACGGGGACCAGGCCGGCGGCGCCGCTGCGCAGGGCCTCGTCGAGGATGGCGCTGTGGCGGCCCGTGAGGCGGAGGAAGTCGATCAGGTCGCCGCGGGTCGCGACGCCGAGCGAGCGGCCGGCGACGGCGGCCAGGCGGGTGATGCACTCCTCGTCGGTGAGGTCCTGGTCGAGGAGCTCGGCGGGGACGACGCGCTCGGCGACGTCGTAGACGCGGCGCCAGCCGACCCGGCGGGCGCAGACGAGCTCGCCGATGTCGAGCAGCCACTCCAGGCCGATCTTGGACTCGGACCAGTCCCACCAGGGGCCGCCGTTCTTGGCGCCGCCGACGTCGCTGGTGGTCAGCGGGCCGGAGTCGCGGGCCTGCTGGAGCAGCTTGTCGACGTGGTCGGGCACCTCGTGCCAGCGGAAGCGGCGCTCACGGTAGGCGCGGCGGCGGAACGCGAACAGCGGCCAGTGCTCGATGGGCAGGATGCACGCGGCATGGCACCAGTATTCGAAGCTCTGGGCGGGATTGTGCCAGTAGGCCCGCTCGACGGTCTGCCGGCCGACCGCGCCGAGGCGGGCGTAGGCGACCAGCTCGTGGGAGCGGGCGAGCACCGAGATCGTGTCGAGCTGGATCGCGCCGAGCCGCCGCAGCATCGCGTGCGGCCCGCCCCGGCGCGCGTCCGCGCCCACGAAACCCTGGGCACGCAGGATGAGCCGGCGCGCCTCATCGGGGGTCAAGGCGGTCATCGGGGCGATTCCGTACGGCGAAGCATGCCGGAATGCTAGCGATGGGCACCGACAGAAAGTTCGATGCCCGGTGCGGGGGCGGATCGGCCCGAGGGAGGGGCCTCGGGCGTCAGCGGTGGTCTTCGGCGCGCATGCCCACCCGGGGGGCGTCGATCACGACGTCGGTGAAGATGTCGAACACCAGGGCGAGGATGCCTCCCACCACGAAGAGCCCGACGCCGACCCACACGATCGGCCAGTTGGCGGCGGTGAGACCGAAGCCGCCCACGATGGTGCCCACGAGCATCACCGTCACGGCGAGCCACGAGGACGCGCGGCCGCCGTGGCTGCCGAGGTTCTCCGTGTGCTCCGACTTCTTCCCCTCAACCATGACAAATCCTTCCTTTGCCGGAAATCCCGTTAATCGGTGCGAACCGGCTGTCAACCGGCATACTCTCTGCCTGACCCCCATTCTCCCAGACGTGGTCCGCGCCCTTGTCGTCACGGTGGCTGTGTCTGGTTGCAGAACCGCCTACGATGGCAACCGGGGAAGTTTGTCTCGGCCTCTCCTCCTGGCGGCGCCGCCGGGGTAGACCTGCGAGGAGCTTTACATAAAGTGGCAGCCATTCTCGACAAGATCCTACGTGCCGGCGAGGGCAAGACTCTGCGCAAGCTCAAGCGGATCGCAGACCAGGTCAACTCCATCGAGGACGACTTCACGAGCCTGTCCGACGCGGAGTTGCGCGCGATGACGGACGAGTTCAAGCAGCGCTACGCCGAGGGCGAGTCCCTTGACGATCTGCTTCCCGAAGCGTTCGCGACCGTACGCGAGGCGGCCCGCCGCGTGCTCGGTCAGCGGCACTTCGACGTGCAGATCATGGGCGGCGCTGCCCTGCACATGGGCAACATCTCCGAGATGAAGACGGGTGAGGGCAAGACCCTGACCTGTACTCTGCCCGCCTATCTCAACGCCATCTCCGGCAAAGGCGTGCACGTCATCACGGTCAACGACTACCTGGTCAAGGTCGGCGCCGAGAACATGGGGCGCGTCTACCGCTTCCTCGGCCTAGAGGTCGGCATGATCCTCTCCGGCCAGCAGCCCGACGAGCGCCGCAAGCAATACCAGGCGGACATCACGTACGGCACCAACAACGAGTTCGGCTTCGACTACCTGCGCGACAACATGGCCTGGTCGCTCGACGAGTGCGTCCAGCGCGGCCACAACTACGCGATCGTCGACGAGGTCGACTCCATCCTCATCGACGAGGCCCGTACGCCGCTGATCATCTCCGGCCCCGGCGAGCAGTCCGGCAAGTGGTACGCCGAGTTCGCCAAGATCGTTCCGCGCCTCCGCAAGGGCGTCGAGGCCAAGAACCCCGGCGAGGAGAGCACCGGCGACTACATCGTCGACGAGAAGAAGCGCACCGTCGGCGTGCTGGAGGACGGCGTCGCCAAGGTCGAGGACTGGCTCGGCATCGACAACCTCTACAAGCCCGAGCACACCCACCTCGTCGGCTTCCTCAACAACGCGCTCAAGGCCAAGGAGCTCTTCAAGAAGGACAAGGACTACATCGTCTCCGACGGAGAGGTCCTGATCGTCGACGAGTTCACCGGCCGCATCCTGCACGGCCGCCGCTACAACGAGGGCATGCACCAGGCCATCGAGGCCAAGGAAGGCGTCAAGGTCAAGGACGAGAACCAGACCCTGGCGACCGTCACCCTGCAGAACTACTTCCGCCTGTACGACAAGCTCGCCGGCATGACGGGCACCGCCGTCACCGAGGCCAACGAGTTCCACCAGACGTACAAGCTCGGCGTGGTGCCCATCCCCACCAACCGGCCGATGATCCGCAAGGACCAGCCGGACGTCGTCTACAAGACCGAGGACGCCAAGTTCAACGCGGTCGTCGACGACATCAAGGAGCGCCACGAGGCCGGCCAGCCCGTCCTCGTCGGCACCACCTCCGTCGAGAAGTCCGAGCGGCTGTCCAAGGCGCTCAAGCGCCGCGGCGTCACGCACGAGGTCCTCAACGCCAAGAACCACGCGCGTGAGGCCGCGATCGTCGCCGAGGCCGGCCGCAAGGGCGCCGTCACCGTCGCCACCAACATGGCCGGTCGAGGCACCGACATCATGCTCGGCGGCAACCCCGAGTTCCGCGCCGACGCCGAGCTGCGCCAGCGCGGCCTCGACCCGCTCGAGACCCCCGAGGAATACGAGAAGGCCTGGCCCGAGGCGCTGGAGAAGGCCAAGGCCCAGGTCAAGGCCGAGCACGACGAGGTCAGCGCGCTCGGCGGCCTGTACGTGCTCGGCACCGAACGCCACGAGTCGCGCCGCATCGACAACCAGCTCCGCGGCCGCTCCGGCCGCCAGGGCGACCCCGGCGAGTCGCGCTTCTACCTGTCGCTCGGCGACGACCTGATGCGCCTGTTCAACTCGGCCCGGGTCGAGATGATCATGACGCGCCTCAACATCCCCGACGACCAGCCGATCGAGTCCGGCATCGTCTCCAAGGCCATCGCCTCCGCCCAGCACCAGGTCGAGCAGCAGAACTTCGAGATCCGCAAGGAAGTTCTCAAGTACGACGAAGTGATGAACCGGCAGCGCAAGGTCATCTACGCCGAGCGCCACCGCGTCCTCGAAGGCGCCGACCTGCACGAGCAGGTGCGCGGCTTCATCGGCGACGTCATCGACGGCTACGTCGCCGGCGCCACCGCCGAGGGCTTCGCCGAGGAGTGGGACCTCGACAAGCTGTGGAAGGCCTTCGCCGGCCTCTACCCGGTCTCGCTCAAGCTCGAGGACCTGGTCGAGGAGGTCGGCTCCCGCGAGGAGCTCACCGCCGACATCATCAGCGAGCGGATCAAGGCCGACGCGCTGGAGGCGTACGCCAGACGCGAGGAGGAGTGGGGCGCCGAGGCGACCCGCGACCTGGAGCGCCGCGTCATCCTCTCCGTCCTCGACCGCAAGTGGCGCGAGCACCTCTACGAGATGGACTACCTGCGCGAAGGCATCGGCATGCGGGCCTACGCGCAGAAGGACCCGCAGATCGAGTATCAGCGCGAGGGCTTCGAGATGTTCGCCGCGATGCTCGAAGGCATCAAGGAGGACTCGGTCGGGTTCCTGTTCAACCTTGAGGTGGAGGTTCAGGAGAACCCCATCGTCGAGGAGGTCGAGGACCCGATGATGACCGAGACCCGGTCCATCATCGCCCGCGGACTCCGCGGCCCCGAGCGTCCGGCCGAGCTGGAGTACACGGCGCCGGGCGAGCAGGGTGACGTCGAGCGCACCCGGGTCAGCACCGCCGCCGAGCGCGCCGCCTACGGCAACGTCGAGCGCAACGCGCCCTGCCCGTGCGGGTCCGGCAAGAAGTACAAGCGCTGCCACGGCGACCCGAAGAACGCCGCCTGACCCACGACCCCGAGCAGCCCCCGCCCCTCCCGGGCGGGGGCTGCTCCGCGTCCGGGCCCCTCGAAGGCCCGACGCCACCCCGAAGGGCCGACGCCACCCCGGCCCCCGCCACCGGGCGTCCCGCGCGCCCCAGGCGTCAGGGGCCCAAGGCCCCGGCCCTCCGGCCCCGGCCCCCGGGCGTCCCGCGCGCCCCAGGGGTCAGCGGCCCAAGGCCCCGGCCCTCCGGCCTCGGCCTCCCAGCCCTCCGCCCCCGCCCCCGGCCGCCCGGCCCCACGGGCTCCAAGGCCCCCAGGTGTCCGGGCGGCCGGGCGTCAGGGCCCTGGGTGACCGGGTGCCGAGCCGTTCCGAGACCCGAGCGTCCGGCCCTGGGCGTCCAGGGTCCCGGCCTCTGGGGTCCGGGTGTTGAGCGTTCGAGGCCCCGAGCGCCCGGGCCCGTGTTCGGGACTCCCGAGCGTCCGGTCCCCGAGCGTCCGGGCCCCTGGGGCGGGGTTTCGGGGTGAGGGGCCGGGGTGGGGCTCCCTGGGGTCGGGGTTCCCACGGGCGGACCCTGCGGGCGCTCCCCCGTGGGTCGGGACCGGAGGGGAGCGCCCGCCTCTGGTTCGGAGAGGTGGGGCGCGGTGGCTCAGGGGCAGTGCGGTCGCAGGCTGCCCCGGGGCGCCGGGTGGGGTCAGGCGGTTTCGAAGTCGGTGCAGAGCCATTGGACGCCGCGGCGTTCCAGGCGGAGGGCGAGGACGCGGGCGCGGTCGCCGCAGTGGACGAGCAGGCACATCTCGATGGCCCCGTCCCGGGGCTCCTTGACGTGGGGGACGCCGACGAACGGCGGCCGGGGGGAGTCGATCATGCGGCCGGCCCGGACCAGTTCGCGGTAGGCGCGGTCGGTGAGGCGGTCGATGAGGGTCTCGGGCGGCCGGCGGCCGGCGAGGACCTCGGCGAGGGCCTGGCCGAGCTGCCGGAGCCGCCGCTCGTCGGGCAGGGCACCGGGGGCGCCCCAGACCAGGGTGGTGAGGGCGAGCGATCCGTGGGTGTCGTGCGAGGGCATGGGTCCTCCATCAAGGGGGGCGACAGATCGGTACTAGGAGGTTTCGGCGCGGGCGGCAGATACATCGGCCGCCAACTTGTCCGGAGCGTGTCCGGGTATGGGGCGGCGGGCGTAGAAGGTCGCGGGAAGCTGGAGCGGTGCCGCAGCCTTTCGGGTCAGGCCGGGGGCCGGTCGGGGGTGTCCTCAACTTCGCGGCCGGGGGTGGGGAGCGACAGGGCGCGGATGAGGAAGGTGAACAGCGCGTAGTAGACGACGGCGTAGGCGAGCCCGGCCAGGATGATCAGGTCGATCCGGTGCGTGTTGGACTTGCTGGCGTTGAGGAGCAGGTCGATGGCGCCGCCGGAGAAGGTGAAGCCGAGGCGGGCGCCGAGTTCGGCCATGAGGGCCATCGACAGGCCGGTGAGCACGGCGTGCACGGCGAACAGGGCGGGCGCGACGAAGATGAACGCGAATTCCAGGGGTTCGGTGATGCCGGTGATGAACGAGGTGAGCCCGGCGGAGAGCATGATGCCGCCGACGGCCGCGCGGCGGTGGGGGAGGGCGGCGCGCCACATGGCGATGGCGGCGCCGAGCAGGCCGAACATCATGATGGGGAAGAAGCCGGTCATGAAGATGCCGGCGCCCTGCTCCCCGGCGAAGTAGCAGTTCAGGTCGCCTGCCGCGTCGCGGGTGGCGCCGTGCTGGCCGGCCCGGCATTCGGGGAGCGTGAACCAGACGATGGTGTTGAGCACGTGGTGCAGGCCGAAGGGGATGAGCAGCCGGTTGGCGAGGCCGTAGATGCCGGCTCCGGCGGTGCCGTGGGCGGAGAGCCAGTCGCCGGCGACGGCCAGCCAGTCGGCGACGGGCCGCCACAGGATGCCGAGGACGACGCCGAGCAGGAGGGCGGCGACGGCGGTGATGATGGGGACGAACCGGCGCCCGCCGAAGAAGGCCAGCCAGGAGGGGAGCTTGATGCGGTAGAACCGCTCCCACAGGAGGGCGGCGGCCAGGCCGATGAGGATGCCGCCGAGGACGCCGGTGGGGTTGGCGGCGGCCAGGTCGAGGGCGGGGGCGGTGGCGCCGTCGCGCACGGTGGTGATCATGACCCGGTCGTAGACGGCGCCGCTGCCCGCTTCGAAGAACAGGGTCTTGGTGACGCGGTCGAAGACGAGGTAGCCGACGAGGGCGGCCAGGGCGGTGGAGCCGTCGGCCTTGCGGGCGAAGCCGATCGCGACGCCGATGGCGAACAGCAGCGGCAGGTTGTCGAAGAGCGCGCCGCCGGCCGCGGCGAGCACGTTCGCGACGGGGAGCAGCCAGGGCCAGGTGCCGCCGAGCCCGTCCTTGCCGAGCAGGTCGTCCTGGCCGAAGCGGAACAGCAGGCCGGCGGCGGGCAGGACGGCGATGGGCATCATGAGCGAGCGGCCGACGCGTTGCAGCACCGCGAACGCCGAGCCGCCCTTGCTGGTCATGCATCCCCCCGCACGTCACGGGGGTCGGTCGGTTCCTACCACGCGGGAGGGCGGGGAAAACGGCGCTAGGGGGCGCGGGGCTCGCCGGAGTCGACGTCGGGTTCCGGCTCGCGGCCAGGGGTCATGATGTCGAGTTTGCGGATGAGGAAGCTGAACACGACGTAGTAGACGACGCCGTAGACGACGCCGAGCAGGAGGATGCCGGGCACGTTCTGGGTGTTGGACTTGCTGGCGTTGAGCAGCATGTCGAGCAGTCCCGCGGAGAAGCCGAAGCCGAGTTGCCCGCCGATGAGCGTGGTGAGGGCCATGGCGAGGCCGGTGAGCACGGCGTGCACGACGAGCAGCACGGGGGCGACGAAGATGAACGCGAACTCGATGGGCTCGGTGATGCCGGTGACGAACGAGGCGAGGGCGGCGGTCAGCATGATGCCGCCCACGGCCGTGCGCCGGTGCGCCGGAGCGGCCCGCCACATGGCGAGCGCGGCGGCGGGCAGCGCGAACATCATGACGGGGAAGAACCCGGCCATGAACTCCCCGGCGGTGGGGTCGCCGGCGAAGTAGCAGTTCCAGTCGCCGCCGAGGGCGCGCCCGCCGACGTCGCACTGGGGCACCACGTGCCAGACGATGGAGTTGGCGAAGTGGTGCAGCCCGAGCGGGATGAGCAGCCGGTTGATCAGCCCGTAGATGCCGGTGCCGAGCGGACCGAGCGTGGTGAGCGCCTCGCCGGCGTGGCCGATCCACTCGCCGAGTATGGGCCACACCCAGCCGATGACCACGCCGAGCACCAGCGCGGCCAGCGTGGTGATGATCGGGACGAAGCGCCGCCCGCCGAAGAAGGCGAGCCAGGAGGGCAGCTTGATCCGGTGGAAGCGCTGCCACAGCAGGGCGGTCACCAGGCCCATGAGGATGCCGCCGAGCACCTTGGTGGGGTTCTGCAGGCCGAAGTTGATGACCTCGGCGACGCCCTGGTCCTGGGCCTCCCGGATGATCACGGTGTCGCGGATGCCGGAGCCGGCGAACATCACCTTGGTGACCCGGTCGAAGACCAGGTAGCCGACGACGGCGGCCAGGCCGGTGGTGCCGTCGGCCTTGCGGGCGAAGCCGATGGCGACGCCGACGGCGAAGAGCATCGGCAGGTTCTCCAGCAGGGCGTCGCCGGCGGCCTCCATGACGAGGGCGACGTCGTTCATCCAGGCGAACCCGGCGACGTCGGCCAGGCCGCCGGGTTCGGCGCCGTTGGAGCCCAGCATGTCGGACTGGCCGAAGCGGACCATCAGCGCGGCCACGGGGAGGGCGGCGATGGGCAGCATGAGCGAACGGCCCATCCGCTGGAGCACGTTCATCACGCGTGCTAACGGCGAAGGCCGGGCGGCGGTGGTCTCGTTCACCGGGCGTCCCTCCGGGTCGGGCCCTCAACCCCGTCTTGCGGGCATTTCCAGAATGGTGCGGAGCTGGTAGCGGTCGGCGCGGTAGGTGGAGACGCCGAGTTCGGCGCAGACGCCGCCGGAGAACGAGCGCCGTTGCAGCAGCAGGACGGCGCCGCCGCGGGCCAGCTTGAGCAGGTCGGCATCGCTCGGGTCGGCGATGCCGCCGTCGATGGTGAGCTCGCCGGCGTCCATGACGAGGCCGTAGCGGCTCTCCAGCAGCTCGTAGAGCGAGCGGCCGGACAGGTCGTGCTCGGCGAGGTCGGGGGCGAGCTTGACCGGGATGTGCGCCCGTTCGATGGACAGCGGCTCGCCGTCGGCGGTGCGCAGCCGTTCGATGAAGTGGACCTCCTCGCCCGGCTGGATGCCGAGCTCCTTGGCCAGGTGGGCGCTGGCGCGCACGACGCGCCGGTCGAGGTCGCGCGAGCCGGGCACCATGCCGCGGGCGCGCATGTCCTCGGTGAAGGAGGTGAGCTGGAGCGCCAGCTCGATCTTGGGCCGGGCGACGAACGTGCCCTTGCCCGGCACCCGGTGCAGGCGCCCTTCGGACACGAGATGGTCGACGGCCTGCCGCACGGTCATGCGGGACAGGCCGAACCGCTGGCAGAGCTCGCGCTCTGACGGGATCGCGGCGCCGATGCTGAGCTCGTCGCTGTCGATGAGGTCGAGCAGGATCTCGCGCAGCTGGAAGTACTTGGGCACCGGGCTGTCCGGATCGATGTGTGCCACGGATCCTCCCCTCGATCTGACCTGGGTCATGGGCTATGGTTCGTACTGGTCTAGTCCGGACTAGACCACCACATGACGCAAAACAGGGTCAAGTCCGAACGGTAACAGTTGAGGGATGAACACGAGATGACCACCAAGATGCGCAGCGAGATCGCCGAGCAGCCCGAGGCGCTGCGGGCCACGCTCGACTCCCTGCTCCCCAGGGTCGGCGAGGTGAAGGCGCTGGGTGAGCAGACCCGCCAGCTGCTGTTCATCGCGCGTGGCACCTCCGACAACGCCGCCGTTTACGGCCGCTACCTGGTCGAGTCGCACGCCGGCAGGCTGTCCGCGCTTGCGGCGCCGTCGATCGCGACGACGTACAAGCGCAAGCTCGACCTCGACGGCGTGCTGGCCGTCGCGATCTCCCAGTCGGGGCGCACCGAGGAGATCGTCGAGACGCTGGCCTGGGCGAAGGACTGCGGCGCCCGTACCGTCGGGGTCACGAACGGCGGCGAGGACAGCCCGCTGGCGCAGGTGGCCGACCTGGCGCTGTGCACGCTCGCGGGCGAGGAGAAGGCCGTTCCGGCGACCAAGACCTACACCACGCAGCTTGCCGCGCTGGCCGTGCTGGCGCTGGGCCTGGGCGCCGAGGTGGACGCCGACGAACTGCGGCGGGTGCCGGAGGCGGTGGAGAAGCTGATCTCCGAGCCGGGCGACCTGGACGCGGTCGTGGAGGGGCTGGCGGACAAGCCGGGCGTGGTGGTCTCGGGGCGCGGGATGGCGTTCTCGACGGCGCTGGAGACCGCGCTCAAGCTCAAGGAGGCCTGCTACCTGCACGCGATGGGCCTGTCGTACGCGGACCTGCTGCACGGGCCGATCGCGGTGGTCGACGCCGACACCCCGGCGCTGCTGGTGGCGGCGGAGAACAGCCCGACGCTGCAGGGCACGGTGGCGCTGGCCGAGCGCGTCGTGGCGGCGGGCGCGGCGGCGTTCACGATCGGCGGCGGCGAGGGCCTGGCGCGGGCGGGCACGGCCGCGCTGAACGGCCCCGACCTGCCGGAGTGGCTGGCGCCGATGGGTCTCATCGTCCCCGGGCAGCTGCTGACCGAGGCGCTGGCCAGGCGGCTGGGCATCGACCCCGACGCGCCGCGCGGGCTCAACAAGGTGACCCAGACGGACTGATCACGCAGCGTCGTTTAGCCTGGTCGCAGAGTCATGACGAGGAGGACCGGATGGCGGCGGACGTGAACGCGATCATCGCCGGTCTAGGCGGTGCCGACAACATCATCGAGATCGAGCCCTGCATCACCCGGCTGCGCACGGAGGTCGCCGACGCCACGAAGGTGGACCAGGCCGCGCTCAGGGCGGCCGGCGTCCACGGTGTCATGGCCGCCGGCAACGTGGTGCAGGTCGTCGTAGGGCCGGAGGCCGACACCATCGCCAGCGACATCGAGGACATCATCGGCTAAGAGGGCGAGACCATGACGACTGTTCTCGCCCCGGTCGAGGGGGCGGCTGTGGGACTGGCGGCGGTGCCGGACCCCGTCTTCTCGGCAGGCATGGTGGGGCCGGGAACGGCGATCGACCCGTTGCGGGGCCCGGGGAAGGCTGTTGCCCCCATAGCTGGGAAAATCATGAAACTGCACCCGCATGCGTACGTCATCGTAGGAGATGACGGCAAAGGCGTGCTGGTGCATCTGGGCATCGACACGGTGCAGCTCAAGGGAAAGGGATTCCAGTTGCTGGCCGCCGAAGGCGACAGGGTGAGCGCCGGGCAGCCCGTGGTGTCCTGGGATCCGGCCGCCATCGAGGCGGGCGGGCGTTCGCCCGTCTGCCCGGTGGTGGCTCTCGACGCGGTCGCCGGAGCGGTGACGGACGTGGCACGGGGCGCCGTGCACGCGGGCGACGAGCTTTTTCGATGGACGTAGCAAGAGGGAAGGAAGGGTTCATGGGCGAGCGCAAGGCGACCGTGGCGGCGGAGGTGGGGCTGCATGCCCGGCCCGCGGCCACGTTCGTGCAGACGGCGATGAAAGCCCCGATGGACATCCGCGTCGCCAAGGTCACGGGCGGCGAGCCGGTCAACGGCAAGAGCATCCTGCAGATCATGGCGCTGGACGTCCGGCAGGGGGAGACCATCGTGATCACGGCCGAGGGCGAGGGTGCCGAGGAGGTTCTCGACCAGCTCGCCAGCATCGCCTCCACGCCGTGAACCTGCGGGGGGTGGGGGTCAGCCCGGGCATCGGGCACGGCCCCGCGTACCTCCTGACCGCCCGCGTGCCCGAACCCCCCGAGGGCGCCACACACGCGGGAGACGCGGATCAGGAGAAGGAACGCGCGGTCATGGCGCTCGCGCAGGTCGCGGGCGAGCTTGAGGCGCGCGGTGACCGGGCGGGCGGCGAGGCCCGCGAGATCCTCAAGGCACAGGCCCTGATGGCGGAGGACCCCGGGCTGGTCGTGAAGATCAGGTCGCTGATCGACCGGGGTACGGCCGCCCCCAGGGCCGTGCACGAGGCTTTCACCAAATATCGGGACGTGCTGGAGGGGGTCGGCGGCTACCTCGGTGAGCGGGCGGCCGACCTCGACGACCTCAGGGACCGGGTGATCGCCCAGCTCACCGGCCAGGAGCTGCCCGGCCTGCCGCCGCCGGGCGACACGCCGTACGTGCTGGTCGCGCACGATCTGGCGCCCGCCGACACCGCGCTGCTGTCCGGCCACGCGGTGGCCGCGTTCGTCACCGAGGAGGGCGGACCGACCAGCCACACCGCGATCATGGCCAGGGCGCTGGGCGTGCCCGCCGTCGTGGCCTGCGCGGGCGCGACGACGCTGCGTCCCGGCGTCGAGGTGCTGGTCGACGGCACCTCAGGAGAGGTACGGGCGCGGCCGACGGAGTCCGACGTGGCCAGGGCGGAGAGCGTCGACACCGCCAGGCAGGCCGCCATCGACCGGGTCACGGGCCCGGGGCGGACGAAGGACGGCCACCCGGTGCCGCTCCTGGCGAACGTCGGCGGCCCGGCCGACCTCGAAGCGGCGCGCTCCTGCGGCGCCGAGGGCGTCGGCCTCTACCGCACCGAGTTCCTCTTCCTGGGCCGCGCCGAGCCTCCGGGCGCCGAGGAGCAGGAGCGCGCCTACCGGGCGGCGCTGGAGGCGTTCCCCGGCGGGCCGGTGATCGTGCGGACGCTCGACGCGGGCGCCGACAAGCCGCTGGCGTTCCTGCCGCCCGGCTCGGCCGAGCCGAACCCGGCGCTGGGCGAGCGCGGGCTGCGCCTGCTGCGGGCCCACCCGGAGGTGCTGGAGACGCAGCTCGACGCGCTCGCCACGGCGGGCGCGGGGAGCGGGGGGCGGCTGCGGGTGATGGCGCCGATGGTGACGACGGCCGAGGAGGCCCGGTGGTTCGCCGCCGCGTGCCGGGCCGCCGACCTGCCGGAGGCGGGCGTCATGATCGAGGTCCCGGCGGCGGCGCTGCGCGCCCGCGACCTGGTGGCGGAGGTGGACTTCGTCTCGGCCGGGACCAACGACCTGGCCCAGTACGCCTTCGCCGCCGACCGCGAGCTCGGCGCGCTGAGCGAGCTGCACGACCCGTGGCAGCCGGCGCTGCTCGACCTGCTCGCCGGCCTCCTGGCCGCCGCGGCGCAGGCGGGCAAGCCGGGCGGCGTGTGCGGCGAGGCGGCGGCCGATCCGGGGCTGGCCTGCGTGCTGGCGGGGCTCGGCGCGGCGTCCCTGTCGATGGGGCCGGCCGCGCTGCCCGCCGTACGGGCCGCGCTGGCGTACCACACGCTGGAGCAGTGCCGTGCGGCGGCGGAGTCGGCCAGGGCGGCGACGACGGCGGCCGGGGCCCGGGCGGCGGCCCGCGCCCACCTGACGGAGCTGGAGGCGCTGGGGCTGTAGCAACTTTTGGCCGTCGTCCGGCACGGGCACGTCGCCGCGTGGATACGGTGGTGTTCATGGTTCGACGGATCGGTGCGGCAAGCGTCCTGACGATCGCCCTGGCGGCGTGCAGCGGCGGCGGCGGGGCGGCGACCGCGGCGCCGCCGGCCCAGCAGTCCGCCCAGCAGCCCGCCCAGCCGCCCGCGACCGGCGGCGAGCCCGCCACCTCCGCGCCGCCGTCCGCCCAGGACCCGGTCAAGCGGGTCCTGGCGGGCCTGAGCACCGAGCAGAAGGTCGGCCAGCTCTTCATGCCCGTCCTGTACGGCACCGCCGCCGACACCGTCTCCGGCGAGAACCAGGCCCGCTACGGCGCCCAGACGCCCGCCAAGGTGATCCGCAAATACCATCTCGGCGGCGTCATCCTGTTCCCCGCCAACGTCAGAACCACGGCCCAGGTCGTCGAGCTGACCAACGGCATGCAGCGCGCGTCCGGGCTGCCGCTGCTCGTCGGCACCGACCAGGAGAACGGCCTGGTGTCGCGGATGTCGGCGCTGATGACGCGCTTCCCCGGGGCCTCGCAGATCGGCGCGACCGGCGACACCGGCCTGTCGCGGGCCGTGGCCAGGGCCACCGGCGAGGAGTTGCGCGCCCTCGGCGTCAACCTCGACTTCGCGCCCGTCGCCGACGTCAACATCGACCCGAGGAACCCGGTCATCGGCCCGCGCGCCTTCGGTGACGACCCGGCGAAGGTGGCCAAGATGGTCGCCGCCGCCGTCAAGGGGTTCGGCGACGCGAAGGTGGCCTCCACCGCCAAGCACTTCCCTGGCCACGGCGACACCCGGATCGACAGCCACACCGGCCTGCCGGTGATCAAGCACACCCGCGCGCAGTGGGAGCGCCTGGACGCGCCGCCGTTCCGGGCGGCCATCGCGGCCGGGGTCGACGCGGTGATGAGCGCGCACATCGTCTTCCCCAAGCTCGACCCGTCGGGCGACCCGGCGACGCTGTCCAAGCCGATCCTGACCGGGCTGCTCAGGAAGGAGCTCGGCTTCAAGGGCGTCATCTCCACCGACGCGCTCAACATGGAGGGCGTGCGCAAGAAGTACGGCGACGGGGAGGTGGCCGTCCGCGCCGTCCTGGCCGGCGCCGACCTGCTGCTGATGCCGTACGACCTGCCGAAGGCCTACGGCGCCGTGCTGGCGGCGGTCAAGGACGGGCGGATCTCGCAGCAGCGGCTCGACCAGTCGGTCACCCGGCTGCTCAAGCTCAAGCAGGCCCGCGGCCTGCTCCAGGAGGCGCCGGTGGCGTCGGCGAAGCGGGCGGCCCAGGTGCTGCGTTCGCCGGAGCACCGCAAGCTGGCCGCCCGCGTCATCCGTTAGTGCTCGCCGTGCAGGCCGCTCGCCACGTACATGGCGGCGAGCATGGCGAACAGGTAGGCCTGCAGGAACTGGATGAACATCTCGAACGCGGTCAGCAGGATCGTCATGAGCACGCCGACCACGCCGATCCCGGCGCCGAGCGGCGTGAGCTTCTCGAACAGGAACCAGAAGCCCACGGAGCTGAAGAACGCCAGCAGGATGTGGCCGGCGAACATGTTCGCGAACAGCCGGATGAGGTGCGTGAACAGTGACAGGAAGAACACCTCGGCGAGGATGAGCGGCGCGTACAGCGGATAGGCCCAGCCGGGCAGCCCCGGCAGGATCACGATGCCCTTGAGGTAGCCGATCAGGCCGTGGTGCCGGACGCCGAGGTAGATCTTGATGCCGTACACGAGCAGCGCCAGCGTCGCCGGGAACGTGATGTGCGCGGCGACGGGGAACTGGACGAACGGGATGACGCCCATGAGGTTCCAGGCCATCACGGTCAGGAACAGGCTGAGCAGGAAGCCCATCCACCGGTCGGCGTCCTTGCCCAGGTTGGGCCGGGCCACCTGGTCGCGGACGAACTCGTAGACGTACTCGCCGTAGCTCTGCCAGCCGCGTGGCACGAGTTTGGGCCGGGCGAAGGCGGCCCATGACAGGGCGATGACGAGGACCGAGCAGAGGAGGGCGACCAGGACGGGTTTGGTGAGCCAGGCCGGTCCGCCGGCGAAGATCGGCGGGAGGTCGAAGAGCTCGAGTCCGGGAGCTCTGAACCGGTCGGGGGAGGTGATCAGGATCGTCGTTCGCAACGGCGGTCCCTTCAGGGATCGGACAGGAATCTCACGATAAACAGGTGATTTGGCGATCCCTAACAGGGGGTTTATAACCGGCGAAACGCCCTGTGCGAGGCTCTACGCTGGAGTGCCGGACTGCCACGAGGAGGCGAATGTGGTCGCAGGTGTGCTGATCGACTGGGGCGGGGTGCTCACGACCAGCCTGACCGACTCCATCGCCAGGTGGATCGAGGCCGACCGCATCGACGGCGACCACTACCGTCAGGTCATGCGCGAGCTCGTCGAGGCCGCCTACGACGGCCAGGAGGAGAACGTCATCCACGCCCTGGAGCGCGGCGAGCTCGACGGATCGGCGTTCGAGCGCGACCTGGCGGCCCGGCTGCTGACCCTCGACGGCGCGCCGCCGGAGGCCGAGGGCCTGCTGGAGCGCATGTTCGCGGGCTTCGAACGCGTCGAGGCCATGTACGACATGCTGGCCGAGGTCAGGAAGGCCGGGCTGAAGACCTGCCTGCTGTCCAACTCGTGGTCCAACACCTACCCGCGCGACGGCTGGGACGAGGTGTTCGACGCGATCGTGATCTCCGGCGAGGTCGGCATGCGCAAGCCCGAGCCGCGCATCTTCGAGCACGCGCTCGGCGCGATCGGCCTGCCGGGGGAGTCGTGCGTGTTCATCGACGACATCGAGGCCAACATCGCGGCGGCGCGTACCCTGGGGATCACCGGAATCCACCACCGCGACGCGGACACGACCATCCGGGAACTCGAGTCCCTCCTCCGGCTGCCTCTGCGGCGGGCATGATGGGACCCTCGCACGCTGTGAAAGGTTCGTGATGCGCGTCTACCTGCCGTGCACCCTGCCCGCGCTGGCCAGGGCCGCCGAGGCCGGGGAGCTGGCCCCGGCCCCGCTGACCGGCTACGCGGTGACCCCCGCGCTGACCGAGTGGTACGCCTCGGGCGACACCGAGGAGCTCGAGTACGTGGCGCTCACCGAGGCGGCCCGCGCCTCGCTGCGCATGCTGGCCGCCGACCACGCCGACGGCGTGGCCGTCCCGGCGCGGCGGGTGGTCGTCGCGGCCGAGGTCGACGGGCCCGTGCCGCACAACGGCGCCGACCTCCAGGAGAAGGCCCGGGTCCGGCTGACCGAGCCGATCCCGCTGGCCAAGGTGGCCGCCGTGCACATCGACGACCTCTACGCGGTGCCCGACATCGAGGCGGCGATCGCCGCGCTGCCGGCGGCCGACAAGGGCGACGACGACGCCCGTTTCACGGTCGACGGCGCGGAGGCGCACGAGCTCATGTGGTACGCCACCCAGGAGATCCCGGACCTGCTGGCCGGATAAGCTGGACATGATGACCAAGCACATTGTCTGGGACTGGAACGGCACGCTCTTTCACGACATCGACGCCGTCGTCGGCGCGACCAACGAGCTCTTCCGGCCGTACGAGCTTCCCCCGCTGACGGCCGACGGGTTCCGCGCCGTCTACACCCGGCCCATCTGGGTGGCCTACGAGCGGATGCTCGGCCGCCCGCTGTCGGAGGGCGAGTGGGAGCGGCTCGACGTCGGCTTCCACGACCACTACTTCCGGCTGGCCGCGGAGTGCGGGCTGGCCGAGGGCGCGGAGCTGGCGCTGAGCGGCTGGACGGGCACGCAGTCGCTGTGCTCGATGGCCCCGCACGACCACCTGGTGCCGAAGGTCGACTCGTTCGGCATCAGCCGCCACTTCACCCGCATCGACGGCCTGATCGGGGTGACCGGAGGGGAGAAGGCGGCGCACATGGCCGCCCACATCCGGTCGGCCGGGGTCGACCCGCGCGAGGTGCTGGTGATCGGCGACAGCGTCGACGACGGCGTGGCCGCCCGCCACGTGGGCGCCCGCGCGGTGCTCTACACCGGCGGCATGTCCACCAGGGCCGAGCTGGAGTCGACCGGGTTCCCGGTCGTCGACACGCTCGCCGAAGCCCTGGATCATGCCTGATTCGACCGGTCACCCGCCGCCCGAGGGGGCGGTGGCCCTACTCTGGGGGCGGTTCGCAGTCAGGAGGCCGCCATCAACCGCCTAGTTCTCTGGAACGTCGACCTGACCCTGGTCGACGTCGCGATCGTGACGCGTGACGCCTACGCCGAGGCGTTCCGCGCGGTCACCGGGCGTCCGCTGGTCAAGCTGGTGCCGCCGATGGGCCGGCCCGACTCCGAGATCGTCTTCGAGACGCTCGCGGTCAACGGCGTCGAGGCCGAGGACGACCACCTGCCGCGCTTCCTGGCCGCGCTGGCCTCGGCCTTCGCCGACCGGCGCAAGCGGCTGCCCAAGGAGGGCAAGGTGATGCCCGGGGCCAAGGACGCGCTCAGGTCCGTGGCCCGGCTCGACGGGGTGATCCAGACCGTGCTCACCGGCACGATCAAGAGCAACGCGGTGCTCAAGCTCCAGGCGTTCGGCCTGGACCGCTACGTGGACTTCGAGCTCGGCGGCTACGGCGAGGAGGTCTACCCCAAGGCGTCGCTGCTGCAGGTCGCGCAGGGCCGGGCCAAGCAGCGGCTCGGCGTCCCGTTCACGCCGGCCAACACGGTGCTGATCGGCGACTCGGCCCGGGACGTGCAGGCGGCCAGGATCGGCGGGGCCGCGATGATCGCGGTGGCCTCGGGCCGGTCGACGGCCGCCGAGCTGCGCGAGGCCGGGGCCGACGTGGTGCTGCCGGACCTGTCCGACGCCGCCGAGGTGGTGGCCGCCGTGGCGGCGCTCACCACCCCGCTCGACCGCAAGGCGGGCTGATCAGCTCAGCTCGGCGAGGAAGCGGGCCGCGACCGGGGCCGCCACCGCCGAGCCGGCGCCGCCGCCCTCCACGATGACGGCGAAGGCCAGGTCGTCCTTGTAGCCGATGAACCACGAGTGCGCGGGCGGCTCCTTGCCCGACCCGTACTCGGCGGTGCCGGTCTTGCCGGCCGTCCCGCCGGGGAAGCGGACGGCGTGGGCGGTGCCCTCGGTGACGACGGCGGGCATGAGCGTGCGCAGCGCGCTCACCACGTCGGCGTCGAGCTTGCGGGGCCGCAGGTCGCCGGGCGCGATGTCGGCGCCGACCAGCCGGGGCGGACGCCAGGCGCCGTCGGCGACGGCGGCGGCGACCGAGGCCATGTTGAGCGGGCTGGCCAGCACCCGGCCCTGCCCGATGGAGGCGGAGGCCAGGTCGGTGGCGTCCTTGGGGGCGGGGAAGTCGGCCTTGACCGCCGGGACGCCGGGCTTGATCGGGGCGCCGAAGCCGAAGCTGGCGGCGACCTCGGCGAGCCGTTCGGCACCCAGGTCGCCGACGACCATCGCGCCGAACGTGGTGTTGCACGAGTGCGCGAAGGCGTCGCGGAAGGCGAGCGTGCCGTAGTCCTTGAAGCCGGCGTTGTGGAAGGGGAAGCCGCCGATGTTCTGCTCGGCCGGGCAGCTCACCCGCTCGTCCGGCCGGACCCCGTCGGCGACCAGCGCGGAGGCGGTGACGACCTTGAACGTCGAGCCCGGCGGGTACTTGCCGAGCAGCGCCCGGTTGAACCCGCCCGGCTTGTTGACCGCGGCCAGGATCTCGCCCGTCGAGGCGCGCACGGCCACCAGCGAGGCGGGCTTGCCCACGCTGTCCAGGGCGTCGGCGCCGGCCCGGTGCACCTTCAGGTCGAGGGTGGTCCTGATCGGCTTCCACTTCGGCGGGTCGAGCAGGTTCTTGACGACCTCGCCGTTCTCGACCAGCTCGATCCGGTCGCTGTCGCGCTCGGCGAACCAGTCGGGGTAGGTCTGCGCCAGGCCCGCGACGAGCTGCTGCACCGAGCCGGGCGCGTCCGGGGTGTCGATGCGGGTGCCGTCGGCGGCCTGCACCTCCAGGCCCTTGACCCGCTCGGTGACCAGCCGCACCGTGCGGTCGCGGGTCAGCGAGGGGTGCAGGGTGGCCGGGGTCCAGTCGATCTTCCAGGTGCGGTCGCGCTCGACGAACTTCAGGTCGCCGAAGTACTTCCAGTCGACGGCGCCGCTGAGGGTGGCGCCGAAGCTGACCTCGCCGGTGTCGGCGCCGTCGGCGGCGAAGACCCCGCCGGTGGTGATCCGGTGGAAGGTCTGCCGCTCGGCCTTGACGGCAGCGCTGAACTGCCGGTGCCGCTGCTCGAAGTCGGCCGGCGGATCGGCGACCAACTCGCGCATGGCCCGGTAGTCCCCCGCGGACCAGGCCGACAGGTAGGCGTCGGCGACCTGCTCCGGCGATCCGGTCGTGCGCAGGATCCAGAACGTCCCGGCCGCCGCGACGACCGGGACGAGCACCCCGGCGACCCAGGGCCAGCGCCGCCTCCGTCTGGGCGGGTTCTCCGGCCGGAGATGTGCGTACATTGCCCCCGTTTGTGAAGCCATGCGTCAGAGGACAGCAGAGCCCCGGCCTGGCTGTCCAATACTGATATGACCGGTTCATCGATATGGATTTGGCTATAGTCACTGCTCATGGACCTGGTCCGGCACTTGCGTTACTTCACCGTGGTCGCGGAGGAGCTGCACTTCGGCAACGCCGCGATCCGGCTCGGCATGGCCCAGCCCCCGCTCAGCCAGCGGATCAAGCGACTGGAGGAGGAGCTCGGCGTGCGGCTGTTCGACCGCTCGGCCCGGCAGGTCAGGCTCACCGAGGCGGGCCGGCTGCTGCTCGGCGAGGCCAGGGAGATCGTCGCCCGCGTCGACCGGCTGCACGAGGTGGTCCGCCACGGCCAGGCCGCCGTCCTCAAGGTCGGCGTCCCGCCCGACCTGGCCGCCGCCGTCCTGGCCGCCCTCGTCGAGGGCTTCCGCGAGAGCAACCCCGAGGTACGCCTCGCGCCCGCCGAGATCTGGACCGCCGACCAGGTCGGCGCGCTGGCCGAAGGCGTGATCGACGTGGGCGTGGTCCGACACCCGGTCACCGCCCCCGGCCTGCACTTCGGCCGGACGCTGGTGCAGGCGCAGGGCGTGCTGCTCGCCGCCGGCGACCCGCTCGCCGGATCGGGCGAGCTGCACCTGGCCGACCTGGCCGGCCGCGAGCTGCTCATGCCGCCCCGGGAGGGCGAGCCCGGCGCCCACGCCGAGCTGCTGGCCGAGTGCCGCCGCCACGGCTACGTGCCCGCGCAGGTCCACCAGGGCGCCGGGCTCGGCCTGGTGATGGCCGGGGCCGCCGTCGCGTTCGGGCCCAAGGCGGACGTGGCGGGGCTGGCCTGGCGTCCGCTGCTAGGCTCGCCCATCGCCTACCGGGTCTCCACCGCCTGGCGGGCGGCCACGGCGACGGTGACCGACTTCTCCGCCGTGGCCGTACGGATCTTGAAGGAGCGCGCCGGGATGACCGACGAGGACGCGACGCCCGTGCGGCGGGTCAGCCGCAGGCCGGGGATGCTGGCATGAGCGGTCCGGACCTGGAGGCGGTGTTCCGCGCGGCCGGCGTGCGCGGCTGGCTGCTGGCCACCGACGTCGACACCGGCCGGGAGATCGGTCACGGGGCCGACGACCCGGTGCCCACCGCGTCGATCTTCAAGGTGCCGCTCATGGTGGAGTTCTGCCGGCAGGCCGACGCCGGGCTGCTCGACCCGGCCGGCCGCGTCACCGTGACCGGCCGCGACCGCGTCTCCGGGCCCACGGGACTGTCCGCGATGCTCGACGACGTCACGATCTCGCTGCGCGACCTGGCCTACCTGATGATCGCCGTCAGCGACAACACCGCCGCCGACGCGCTGCTCGCCCGGGTCGGCAGGGAGGCGGTCAACGCCATGCTCGACGGGTTCGGCCTGACCGGCACCCGGGTGCTGCAGAGCGCCGGGGAGATCAACACGAGCATGGCCGACGACGCCGGACACGGCTGGCCGTACCTCGAACCCGACGACCTGGCCCGGCTGCGCGTGCTCGACCCGGCCCGCACCAACCACAGCACCGCGCGGGAGCTGACCCGGCTGTTCGGGCTGATCTGGCGGGACGAGGCGGCCTCGCCCGGCTCCTGCGCGTGGATGCGCGGCGTGCTCAACCTCCAGGTGTGGCCGCACCGGCTGGCCTCCGGGTTCCCGTACGACGACGTGGCGGTCAGCGGCAAGACCGGGACGCTGCCGACGCTGCGCGGCGAGGCGGGCGTGGTCGAGTACCCCGACGGCGGGCGCTACGCGGTGGCCGTGATCACCCGCTCCTACTCCACCGCGCTCAACCAGCCACGCGCTGACGCGGTGATCGGCACGGCCGCGCGTATGGCGGTGGACCACCTGAGGAGATAGCAAGTTATGTGGGAGGTCGGGTATGACTTTCCGCCTACCGGCCGACAGGATGGGGCACATGGTTGCTGAAGGTGCACTGCTCTGGGAACCCACCGACGAGACCACCGGACGGGCGCGGCTGACGCGCTATCTGGAGTCGGTGGGCCGCGCCGGTGAGCCCTACGAGGACGTGTGGCGCTGGTCGGTCGAGCGGCCGGAGGAGTTCTGGACGTCGATCTGGGACTACTTCGAGGTCATCGGGGAGCGTGGCGACGGGCCCGTCATCTCCGGAACGATGCCCGGCGCCGAATGGTTCACCGGAAGCACGCTCAACTACGCCGAGAACGCGCTGCGCCGCACCGACGGCGTGGCCGTGGTGTTCGTCTCCGAGGACGGCGCCCGGCAGGAGATCAGCTACGCCGAGCTGCGCGAGGAGGTGGCGCGGGTGCGCGCCGGGCTGGTCCGGCTCGGGGTCGGGCGCGGCGACCGGGTGGCCGGCTACCTGCCGAACATCCCGCAGGCGCTGATCGCGTTCCTGGCCACCGCCTCTCTGGGGGCGATCTGGTCGGCCGGGTCGCCCGACTTCGGCGTGCCCAGCGTGGTCGACCGGTTCAAGCAGATCGAGCCCAAGGTGCTCATCGCGGTCGACGGCTACCACTACAACGGCAAGACCTACGACCGCTCGGCCGCCGTCAACGAGATCGCCGCCGCGCTGCCCGGCCTGCGCGCCACCGTGTGGATCCCGTACCTGGCCGCCGTGGACGAGGGGCGCGCGCCGCAGCAGGCCGAGCCCGCGCCCGGCCACGACGAGGAGCTGCCGCGCGGCGAGGTGATCGGCTGGGAGGGGCTGCGCGCGCAGAGCGCGCCGCTGGAGTTCGAGCGCGTGCCGTTCGGCCACCCGCTGTGGATCCTCTACTCCAGCGGCACCACCGGGCTGCCCAAGCCGATCGTGCACGGGCACGGCGGCGTGGTGCTGGAGCACCTGAAGTCGCTCACCTTCCACCAGGACCTGGGGGAGGGCGACGTGTTCTTCTGGTACACCACCACGGGCTGGATGATGTGGAACTACCTCATCGGCGCCCTGCTGGTCGGGGCCACGCCGGTGCTCTACGACGGCGCGGCCACGCATCCCTCGCCCGCCGCGCTGTGGCGCATCGCCGCCACCGAAGGGGTGACCTACTTCGGCGTGGGCGCGCCGTACATCATGGCCTCGCTGAAGGCGGGCCTGACGCCCGAAGGGCTGGAGCGGCTGCGCGGCATCGGCTCGACCGGGTCGCCGCTGCCGCCCGAAGGGTTCGCCTGGGTGGCGGAGAAGCTGCCCGGGGTGCCGCTCGGGTCGTTCTCCGGCGGCACCGACGTGTGCACCGGGTTCGTCGGCGCGACCGTGCTGCACCCGATCCGGGCGGGCGTCATCCCGTGCCGGTCGCTGGGCGCCCGGGTCGAGTCCTTCGACCCCTCGGGCAAACCGGTCTTCGGCGAGGTCGGGGAGCTGGTGCTGACCGCGCCGATGCCGTCGATGCCGGTGATGTTCTGGAACGACCCGACCGGCGAGCGCTACCGCGACAGCTACTTCGACGTCTACCCCGGCGTGTGGCGCCACGGCGACTGGATCAAGCTGGAGCGCGACGGGAGCTGCGTCATCTACGGCCGCTCCGACTCCACGCTCAACCGGGGCGGCGTCCGGATGGGCACCAGCGAGTTCTACCGGGTCGTCGAGCGCTTCGAGCCGATCGTCGACAGCCTCGTCATCGACACCGGCCGGCTCGGCCGCGAGGGCAGGCTGCTCCTGTACGTGACCCTCGCCGAGGGCGCCGAGCTGACCCCCGCCTTCGAGCAGGAGCTGCGCACGACGCTGCGCCGCGAGCTGTCGCCCCGGCACGTGCCCGACGAGATCCACGCGGTGCCCGGCATCCCCCGCACGCTGTCGGGCAAGAAGCTGGAGGTCCCGGTGCGCAAGATCCTGCTCGGCACCCCGGTCGAGGAGGCCGCCAACCCGGATGCGATGGCCAACCCGGAGGTGCTGCGCTACTTCACGCCCTGAGCGGGCGCAGCGCCCGGCTCCAGGAGACGAGCTGGTCGAGCATGACGGTGACGCGCTCCTCCTGGTGGGCCGCGGGCCTGAACTCGGAGAGGTTCTCGAAGTCGGCGAACAGCGAGAGCGTCACCTGGGCCTGGACGGTGGCGACCTGGAGCTGGCCGAGCACCTGCCGCAGGTGCTCGGCCGCCCGCACGCCCCCGTCGACGCCGTAGCTGACGAACGCCGCCGCCTTGTCGGCCCACTCGGCATAGAGGAAGTCGATCGCGTTCTTCAGCACGCCGCTGGTCGAGCGGTTGTATTCAGGCGTCACGAAGATGAAGCCGTCGAAGCGGGCGATCCGCTCCGACCACGCCAGCGTGTGCGGGTTCTCGTAGCTGCCCGCCGCTGCGGGCTGCGGCTCGTCCAGGTGCGGCAGCGCGTGCTCGTGCAGGTCCACGAGCTCGAACCGGGCGTCGTCACGCTTGGCGGCCAGGTCGTGCACCCAGCGGGCGACGTTCTCGCCGTTGCGTCCGGGACGGGTGCTGCCGATCACGATGCCGATGTCGATCACGAGTTCTCCAGGGTGATGAGGATCTTGCCACGGGTGCGACCGGCCTCGGCCCTGCGGTGCAGCTCGGTCAGGCCGGTCAGGGGATGGGTCTCGGCGATCTCGACGACGAGCTCGCCCTTGTCGATCAGGCCGGCGAGCTCGGTGAGCTGACCGGCGTCGGCGCGGCCGATGAAGTGGCGCGCGTTCGGCGCGTCGACCGGGGTGGCGATCGTGATGACGGTCCGGCCCAGCGGCGCCAGCGCCGCGGCCTGCTCCGGCGGCACGGCGGCCAGGTTGAGCACCACGTCCATGCCGCCGGGCAGCGGCGTGGTGGTGTAGTCGACCACCTCGTCGGCGCCCAGCCGGCGGACCGCCTCGGCGCTGCGCGGGCTCGCGGTGGCGATCACGGTCGCGCCCGCGAGCTTGGCGAGCTGGACGGCGAACAGGCCGACCCCGCCGCCCGCGCCGTTGACCAGCACGCGGGCGCCGCTTCCCGCCTGCCCGATCCCCGCCTGTTCGTGGACCGCCTGCCACGCCGTCAGCCCGGCCACCGGGATCGCCGCCGCGTGCGCTAGCGGGATCGAGCGCGGCGCCGGGGCCAGCAGGTCCACGGGCGCGACCACGTACTCGGCGGCGGCCCCCGCGACCAGCCCGATGACCGGGTCACCCACCTCCAGGGCGGTGACGCCGGGGCCGAGCGCGGCCACGGTGCCCGCCACGTCCCAGCCCAGCGTGTGCGGCAGCGTGATGCCCAGCGCCTCGTGCAGGTACCCGGACCGCAGGCCCGCGTCCGACGGGTTGAACGAGGTCGCGGCCTGCCGCACGAGCACCTCGCCCGGGCCGGGCGACGGCACGGGGAGCTCGTCGTAGCGGATGACGTCCGGGCCGCCGTAGGCGTGCACCCGGGCGGCCCGCATGGTTCGGCTCACGTGGAGCTCCTTTCGGTTGATGCAACCGTAGGAGGCTCAGACGCGACATCCAATGCGTGAGTGACTGCCTTTTATACGCGATCGTCTTTCACGGTAGACTCAGGTCATGGACGTGCTCAGTGACGTGATCGCCGGCATGCGGGTCGGGCTGCCCAACTCCACGCGGATCGCCTGGCACGCGCCGTGGGGCCAGCGCTTCGCCTCAGGGCCCGGCTCGGCCGGGTTCCACGTGATCCTGGAGGGCTCCTGCTGGGTGATCCCCGACAAGGGCGAGCCCTTCCCGCTGGGCGTCGGCGACGTGATCTTCTTCCCTCGCGGCGACGGCTACGCGCTGGCCGACTCTCCCACCACGCCCATCACCCACACCGCCTGCGACCCGGGCGACGAGGCCCAGCTCTACGCCTCGGCCTCCGTCGGCGGGCCCGGGGCGGTCACGGTGACGCTCTGCGGCGGCTACCGGCTCGACGAGTCGCGCTCCCACCCGATCCTGCTCAACCTGCCCGGCCTGATCCACCTGCCCGCCCGGCTGGGCCACCATCCCGAGCTGCGCACCGCCGTCAGCCTGCTGGCCAGCGAGGTTGCCGACCCGCGCCTGGGGGCCGACACCGTCGTGGCGTCCCTGCTCGACATGCTGCTGCTCTACATCCTGCGCGCGCACATCGAGGCCGACCCCGAGCGGTGCGAGTCCCACGGCTGGGCGGCGGCGCTCGCCGACCCCGCCGTCAGCGTCGCGCTCGACGCCATCCACCGCGACCCGGCCCACCCGTGGACCGTGCAGTCGCTGGCCGCGCGGGCCGGGCTGTCGCGGGCCGCCTTCTCACGCCGCTTCTCCATGCTGGTCGGGCAGCCGCCGCTGGGCTATCTCACCTGGTGGCGGCTCTCCACCGCAGCCCGGCTGCTCCGCTCGTCCGACGCGCCGCTGAGCGAGGTGGCCACCCGGGTCGGGTACGGGTCCGAGTTCGCCTTCGCGAACGCGTTCAAAAGGGAGCACGGCATGGCCCCGGGAAAGTACCGCCGCCTGAGTTGCCCGCTCCCGCAATCCCGATAATGGGGTGTTCTTCAGTTTGATCGCGGAAGTGGGAAAATATGCGTAATTGGCCGTTCTTCAATCTTTCAGTCACCACCCCCAGGATCGAACTGCGCTTCCCGTCGCTCGAGGATCTCGACGAACTCGCCGAGCGCGCCGCCGAGGGCGTGCACGAGGCCGGCGTCATGCCGTTCGTCCACCCGTGGAGCGAGGCCGCGCCCGCCGACCGGGCCCGCTCCACCATCCAGTACCACTTCCGCCAGTGGGCCGCGCTCACCCCCGACGACTGGTCGCTCAACTTCGTGGCCGTGTACGAAGGCCAGGTCGTCGGCACGCAGGGCATCATGGGCGCCGACTTCCCCGTCCTGCGCGAGGTGAAGTCCGGCTCCTGGCTCGGCCACCGCTTCCAGGGCATGGGCATCGGCACCGAGATGCGCGCCGCGATCCTGCACCTGGCCTTCGAAGGGCTCGGCGCCGCCCACGCCACCACCGAGGCGTTCGCCGACAACCCGTCGTCCCTGGCCGTGACCGGCAAGCTGGGCTACCACGACGACGGCGTCACCCTCTACAAGCGGCAGGGCAAGCCGGTCGTCTCCCGCAGGTTCCGGCTCCCCAGGGCCGACTGGACCCCGGTGCCCGGCATCGAGATCCACCACCTGGAGCCCTGCCTGCCCCTGCTCGGCCTCTAACCGGCGCGGGCCAGCCGCAGCGCGAGGGCCGGGCACATGCCGACCGCGCGGCTGGCCTCCTTCACCATCCAGCCCGGCACCGTCCGGAACGACGGGAAACCGTAGTCGTCCAGCTCCACGAACTCCGGCAGCAGGTGCGCGCACAGGCCGTGGCCCTGGCAGCGGGTCCAGTCCACGTCCAGGCGATACTCGGGCTCGTCCTCCGGCTCCGGCAGCGGCAGCACGCCGCGCACCGGCCGGCCGCACGAACCGTGCTCCAGGTGCAGGGCGATGTCGCTCTCGAACGCGTCCAGCGACGACAGCACGAACCTGGCCGTGCCGTCCGGATGGAAGCACGCGCCCCGCCTCTCGACCGAGCGCACCGAACGCCGTACCGCGTCGATCGAGCCCGTGCCCTCCACCAGGGCGCCGAGCGCCCGCGCCACGTCCGGGAGGCCGAGCCGGCACGGGCCGCACTGGCCCGACGACTGCGCGGCCAGGTACGCGGCGACCCGGGCGGCCTCGCCGACCGGGCAGGTCGACTCGCCGAGCGGCACCACGATGCCGGCGCCGAGGCTGCCGCCCGCCAGCTTCATGCCCTCGCGCGAGACGACGGCGGAGACCGCGGTCTCGGCGTCCAGCCAGGCGCCGTGGTAGCCGCCGATCAGCACCCCGTCGCCGATCTCCGCCTCGCACAGGTCGAGCACGTCGATCAGCGGCGTGCCGGTCGGCGCCTCCACGACCGCCGCCGTCGCCGCCCCGCCGCTCACGCTGAGCAGCACGGTGCCGGGCTCCCTGCTGGTGCCCGTCTTGGCGTACTGCTCGGGGCCCAGCTCGGCGAGCACGGCGAGCTGGGCGAACGTCTCGGTGTTGGACAGCAGCGTGGGCAGTCCGTCGACGCCGCTCTCGCTGGCTCGCCGCTTGCGGCCGGGCGGCACCGGGTCCATGCCGTTGACCGCCCGCACCAGCGCGCCGCCCTCGCCGGAGATGAACCGCTCCCGCAGGCCGACGACCCTGATGCCGATGCGGCTCTCGGCCGCGCCCGCCACGTTGGCGGCGCGCCGCTCGGCGACGGCGGCGGTGATCGACGCCTCCGCGACCTCGCCCTCGACCGTGGCGACGACCACCTCGCGGGCGTTCAACGCCTCGGCCGCGAGCACCGCGCCGTCGAGCACCAGGTGCGGGTTGCGGACCAGCAGCATCGCGTCCTTGGAGCTGGCGGGCTCGCCCTCGGCGCCGTTGACCAGCACCACGCTCTCCCGCCCGCGGCGGGCGTCGGCGACCGCCCGCAGCTTGCGCGCGAACGGGAACGCCGCGCCGCCCCGCCCGCGCATGTCCACCTCCTCCACCTGGGCGATGATGTCGTCGAGGGTGCGCGGCACCTGGTCGCCGTGCAGCGTGCGGTGCGCCGGCAGGTCGAGCCGCCGGGTGTGGTCGAGGCCGGCGGTGAGCCGGGCCGGTCCCATGCGCAGCACGCGCGGCACCGAATGCGGGATCAAGGCCACTCCTGCTCTGTCCTGTGCGGGTTCATCCCGCTTCCCGGTACTTCCGCCGGGCCTCGGCGAGGCTCACCGGCGCGTCCATCCGCTCGGCCGGCTCGGCCGGAGCGGCACTGACCGCAGGCGCGTCCACCTGCTCGGCCATCAGCGGCGGCCGCAGCATGGTGGCCAGCAGCCGCACGAGCAGGGCCGACGCCACGGCCGCCAGGCTGGCCATGTACGACCAGGCCACCCAGCTCGCCGCCCACCGGCCCGCCGTCAGCCCGTGCAGGATGGCGACCGGCCACGACACGTACGCCGTGGCGTGCATCAGCCGCCACATCCACGGCCTGCCGGTCACCGCGAACCGGCCCCGGGCGATCCCCGTCACCACGACGACGATCATCAGGTCGAAGGCCAGCGTGCCCAGGCCCACCCAGATCCCCGCCATCGGGATCAGCAGCGCGGCCGGCGGCACGTGCCCCAGCGAGACCATCAGCGCCACGTGCGTGAGCAGGAACGCCGTGCCCGCGAACGCCGCCGCCCGGTGGGCGAGCTGCGCGCGGACCCGGTTCGCCGGCGACAGGAACACGCGCTCGGTGGTGAGCAGCCCGAGCGCCACCGTCGCCGTCAGCGACACCAGCGCGAACACGCCGGCGAAGTACTCAAGGAAGGCCACCCCGCGGCCGAGCAGCTCGATCCCGCGTTCCGTCATGGTCAGGGCGATCCCCGACAGCAGGACGGCGGCGATCGACGCGCTCACCCCGAGCCGGACGTTCCTGGCGTCCAGGCCGCCCGGGGCGTGCCGCGGCTGTCTTCTGTGGAGCATCGGTTCCCTCCAAGGTCGGGTGAGGGTGCGACTCGGGAGGGTCGCCGGGTCAGCAGCGCCGGCCGCGGTTGATGCAGTTGACGGCGAACGACATCAGGCGGTCGGGCATCACGTTCACGAAGTCCGCGTGGTCCGTGACCGGGTTGTGCAGCTGTTCGGGGAAGGCGTCCACGGCGAACGAGCGGCCCGGCGGCACCGAGTACGTCAGCGTCATCCGCAACTGCGGGACCGCCCTGGTGCCCTGCGGGCAGGCGCCGCCCTCGTCGGGGAAGACGATGTGGTTGCGATGGTTGGCGCTGTCGGTGTTCTGGCCGTCCCAGCAGCTCGGGAAGTCCAGGATGCGGGCCACCTGGCTGCCGCGCGGGCACAGCGGGTACTTGTCCGGGCTGATCCGGTTGGTGAAGCCGGTGCAGCTCCAGCCTGCGCGGGCGTTGGCGCCGCCGTTCGTCGCGGCCTTGGCGTCGCCCATGATGATCCGCAGGAAGCGGGGCATGGCCGTCACGCGGGAGGTCGCGTTGCCACGGAACTGCAGCGTCACCGAGCGCGGCCGGAGCACCTGGCCCACGTTGCCGTCCGGGTCGTCGGCGTTGGCGTCCACCTGGCGGTTGCGGAGCACCGGCCAGTAGTAGGTGGACTTGTCGCCCAGGCGGCAGGTGGTGCCGGACGCCTCCAGGCTCTCGTCGGTCGAGAAGGCGTCGGCCGACAGGTTGCCCACGTAGTCGTGCAGGTGGTGTGCGCCGTTGCGGACTCCGGGGGCGACGATGAAGTTGTCCGGGTTGTGGTGGCCTTCGCCGTTCGTCCCGCAGCGGGAGACGAACGAGCCTCGGGAGCCGGTCCGGCCGAGGCGCGCGTCGCCCTGGGACGGCGGGACCTGCCGGATGTCGACGAAGTCGGCGGGGAAGGGGCCGACGTCGGTGCAGTCGCTCTCCTCACCGGTGGGGGAGGGGGAGGGCGACGGGGACTCGGTGGGCTCCTCGGTGGGCTGGCCGGTGGGCTCCTCTGTGGGCTCGTCCGTGGGCTGCTGGGTGGGCTGCTGGGTGGGGGTGCGGGTGGGGCGGCCTCGGCGGCCGAAGGTCTCCGCGGTGGGCTCCTCGACGGGCTCCAGCGCCGGCGCGACGCCCCCGCCCTGGACGAACACGTCGCCGTCGTCCTGCTGCTGCCCCCGGTCCCGGTCCTGGTTCTGGTCCCGGTCCCGGTTCTGGTCCTGGTCCTGGTCCTGGTCCTGGTCCTGAGGGGCTTGCGGGTCCTGGGGTTCCTGCGGGTCCTGGGGGGCCTGGTCGTCGGGGTCCTGCGGCACCTGCTCCTCGGGGTCCTGCGGGGCCTGGTCCTGGCGCTGGTCCGGGGGTCGCTGATTGTCGACCTCGCACTGGTCCGCGCTGGCTGGTGGCGCGCTGCCGATGACGGCCGCGGACACCAGCCCGCCGGCCACCATGGCCAGGGCGGACATGGCCGCGGCCATGCGTCTGGATCTCAAGGTTGTCTCCTTGGGTCGGCCGCCGCGGGGGCGGGTGCTGCGGGTACGGGCATCGGGGGTTCGGGCAGCTCGTCGAAGTCGACGAGCCCGGTGGACTCCAGCAGCGTCATGTGGCGCATGACCACCGTCACCGCCGTCTGGGCGAACTTTCTGATCTCCGTGTTGCGGGTGCCGGCTCGGACGTCCGCCACGACGGCGAACACCTTGCCGTGCGCGGCGCGCAGCAGCCTGGCGAAGTCCCGGTCGAACGCCGGACCGGTCTCGGCGGCCAGTTGAGCCATCCACCGTTGCTGGTCCGGGCTCGGCCGGTCGGGCAGCGGCACGGCGAGCCGTGCAGCCAACCGGCGGACCTGGGCGTCGAGCTTCTTGTGGTCCTCCACGAGGTGCGCTCCGACGTCCTTGACCCGCGCGGAGTCGCCTCGTTGCTGGGCCCACTGCCCGACGGGGATCTCCCAGAGACCCGCCTGCCGTACCTTGACCAGGAAGTCGCGGTCGGCCGGCCCGAGGGGGCCGGCGGCCGTCTGGGTGACCTCGGTCAGGACGGCGGTGTTCGCCTGCGGCATGATCAGCAGAATCGTGAGCGATGCCGCGAGTGCGAAGCCGCCGAACATCACTACTTCGCCGCGCAAAAGCCTGTGCATGGTCGAAGGTACGCGGTCTTTTCCCGACTGGTTCAGCTATGCCCAGAGATAGTTAGAAATGACTGGAGTTATCGGAGTGGCTGCCAGAGTGATAACGAAGGTGTAAAGATGTGCCCCGTGCTAGGTCACCTCGACGGCAGGTTCGAGAGTGCGGATGCCGAGGCCGAGCACCGCATCGCGGTGCTTTACCAAGAGTTCGGCGGCCCTCTACTGCGCCACGTACGCAAGTCGACCGGTAACGATCTTCAATGGGCCGAGGACGTGGTGCAGGAGACGATCGTCCGAGCTTGGCGTAACTCGGCAAGACTGCAATGGGAACCGGGCCTCATCTGGGCGTGGCTGCTGACAGTAGCCCGCAGAATCGTCATCGACGGACGTCGGCGCAGGAGCGTGAGACCTCACGAGGTCGAGCCGCCTGAGGTCGACATGCTCGCGGTGCCGGACGGCTCCGAGCGCGCGTTGTCGGCCATCGTGGTCGCCGATGCGCTCCGTAGCCTTTCGGACGAACACCGTGAAGTCATTGAACAGACCTACCTTCGGGACCGTACGATAAGTGAAGCGGCGGAGATTCTGGGGATCCCGCCGGGCACGGTGAAGTCCCGGCTCTACTACGGCATCCGGGCGCTCCGTGAACTTTTGCGGGACAAGGGGGTAGCCGGCTGATGCATGACGGGGTGGCCGCCTACGTTCTCGGCGTCCTCGACGACGAGGAGCACGAGGCGTTCGAGCGTCACCTCGACGTGTGCGCACGGTGCCAGGCCGAGCTGGTCGAGCTCGCCGGGGTTCCCGACCGGCTCGACGAGCTCAAACGCGAGCCCTCCGCCTCCTCCGGAGACGATCCGCCGATGTCGATGTCGCGTTGACGTATTTCCCCTTTTCGGGTGATATCGGTACGGCGAGGCGTACGCCCGGTCACCCAGGACCGGGCGGTCAGGGGAGGTGTTCGGTGGGCATCGGCGAAGATGCGGCCGCTCCTCGCGACCGCCAGTTCGGTGAGGAGGGCGGCCGCCTGTCCTACGGCGGCTACCTGCGCCTGCCCGAGCTGCTCGACCAGCAGCGCCCCGAGTCGCAGGCGCCCGACGAGCTGCTGTTCATCACCATCCACCAGGTCTACGAGCTGTGGTTCAAGCTGCTGCTGCACGAGCTGGAGGTGGCCAGGACCGCCATGTTCGACGGTGAGCTGTGGCGGGCTCGGCACCAGTTCAAGCGGGTGCACGCGGTGGAGCGGGTGCTGATCGAGCAGGTCGAGGTCCTGGAGACGATGACGCCCCAGGACTTCCTGGCGTTCCGGTCCAAGCTGGCGCCGGCCAGCGGGTTCCAGTCCGTGCAGTTCCGCGAGCTGGAGTTCCTGTCAGGCGCCAAGGACGCCCGCTACCTCGCGCGGCTCCGCGACGCCGACGACACCGAGATCGCCCGGCTGAGACGGCGACTGGAGGAGCCCACGCTGTGGGATGCTTATCTGACCGCCCTCTCCCAGCGTGGCCTGCCGGTCTCCGACGATGACGAGATCATGGGCTCGCTGCTGGCCGTGGCGAGGGACCGCCGGTCGTACGACGACCTGTGGCAACTGGCCGAAGACCTGCTGACGCATGACGAGACCACCGCACAGTGGCGCATGCGCCACGTGCAGATGGTCGAACGGCAGATCGGTACGAAATCGGGCACCGGCGGCTCGACGGGCGCACCCTACCTGCGGGGACGCGTCCGACTGCACTACTTCCCGCAGCTGTGGGAACTCAGAGCCTGGCTGTGAGAAGTCCAGGCGAACCCTCACAAAGGAGTGAGAGCGAAATGCCGCTCGACGAGGCCAAGGATGAGCTGCTCCAAAGAGCCGCGCAACGGTGCGCGGTGAGCAGCGATCATGTGAGCCCCGATGAGGCACTGTCCTTCCTGCGCGTCTACTACCGGCACGTCGCGCCGGAGGACCTGCTCGATCGCAACCCCGTCGACGTGTACGGCCCGGCGATGTCCCAGCGCCAGCTCGCCGAGACGCGCCCCCAGGGCAGAGCCGTCGTCCGTGCCTACACCCCCACCCTGGACGAGAACGGGTGGGACCCGGGCCACTCCGTCGTGGAGGTCGTCACCGACGACATGCCGTTCCTCGTCGACTCCGTGACCATGGAGCTCGACCGGCACGGCATCGGCATGCATCTGGTGGTCCACCCGCAGATGCGGGTGCGCCGCGACATGACGGGCAGGATGCTCGGCCGCGGCCAGGAGGACGTCACCGGCCAGATGCTGGTCGAGTCCTGGATGCACATCGAGATCGACAGGCAGCCGGACCCCGAGGTCCTGCGGAGCCTGGAGACCGACCTGCAGCGGGTGCTCACCGACGTGCGCCACGCGGTCGAGGACTTCGCCAAGATGCGCGCGCTGGCCGTGCAGACCGCCGAGGACCTGAGCGTCAACCCGCCGCCGCTGGAGCCCGCCGAGGTCGAGGACAGCCTCGACCTGCTGCGCTGGCTCGCCGACGGGCACTTCACCTTCCTCGGCTACCGCGAGTACCGGCTGGAGGAGACCGAGCAGGGCGAGGCGCTGCGCGCGCTGCCCGGCGCCGCGCTCGGCATCCTGCGCCACGACAAGATCGGCTCGGAGAGCTTCTCGGTGCTGCCGCCCGAGGTGCGCGCCAAGGCCCGCGAGAAGCAGCTCCTGATCATCACCAAGGCCAACTCGCGCGCCACCGTCCACCGCGCCGCCTACCTGGACTACATCGGCGTCAAGCTGTTCTCGCCCGACGGCGAGGTGATCGGCGAGCGCCGTTTCCTCGGCCTGTTCACGCACGTCGCCTACAACGAGTCGATCTCGCGCATCCCGGTGCTGCGCCGCAAGCTCGCCGACGTGCTGCAACTGGCCGGGCTGACCCCCGACAGCCACGACGGCAAGGACCTCATCGAGATCCTGGAGACGTTCCCGCGTGACGAGCTGTTCCAGACCTCGATCGACCAGCTCCTGCCGATCGCGATGGGCGTGCTGCGGCTGCGCGAGCGCAAGCAGGTCAAGCTGTTCCTGCGCCGCGACGACTACGGGCGCTACATCTCCTGCCTGATCTACCTGCCGCGCGACCGCTACACCACGGACGTGCGGCTGCGGATGCAGGAGGTGCTGCTCAAGGCGCTGGGCGGGCGGACGCTCGACTACAGCGCGATGATCGGCGAGTCCGCGCTGGCCCGGCTGCACGTGGTGATCCGCGGCGAGCGCGGCAAGCAACTCCCGCCGCCGGGCGTGGACGTGGAGGAGCTGGAGGCGCGGCTGGCCGCGATCACCCGCTCGTGGACCGACGACCTGGGCTCGGCGCTGCTGGAGCTGACCTCCGAGGAGGAGGCCCCGGCCCTCCTGAGGCGCTACCAGTCCGCCTTCCCCGAGGGTTACAAGGCCGACTTCCCGCCCAAGATGGCGGTCAACGACCTGCGCCGCCTGGAGCAGGTCGCCGCCGACGGCGAGATCGAGATCAACCTGTACGAGCCGTACGACGCGGCCGAGGGCGAGCGGCGCCTGAAGATCTACAAGGTCGGCTCGCCGATCTCCCTGTCCCAGGTGCTGCCGCTCATCCAGCGCCTCGGCGTCGAGGTCGTCGACGAGCGGCCGTACGAGATCGACCGCGACAACGACCCGCGCACCAAGAACGCCTGGATCTACGACTTCGGGCTGCGCTACACGCCCTCTCCCGAGGTCGACCGCGACGCGTTCAAGCAGCTCTTCCAGGACGGGCTCATGGCCCTGTGGCGGGGCGACGTGCAGGCCGACAACTTCAACGCGCTCATCCTGAAGGCCGGGCTGACCTGGGAGCAGGTCGAGATCCTGCGCGTCTACGCGCAGTACCTGCGCCAGGCGGGCAGCACCTTCTCCCAGCGCTACATGGAGCGGGTGGTGCTGGGCAACATCCGGCTGGCCCGGCTGCTCGTCAAGCTGTTCGAGGCCCGGCTGGACCCGCGGCGCACCGACGAGTCGCGGTTCGACCTGGCCGAGGCGCTGCACGAGGAGATCCTGGGCGCGCTCGACGAGGTCGCCTCGCTCGACGAGGACCGGATCCTGCGCGCGTACCTGGAGATGATCCAGGCGACGCTGCGCACCAACTACTTCCAGACGGTCGACGGGCGGCGCAAGCCGTACATCTCGCTGAAGGTCGACCCGCAGGCGATCAGCGTGCTGCCGCTGCCCCGGCCGAAGTTCGAGATCTTCGTCTACTCGCCCCGCGTGGAGGGCGTGCACCTGCGGTTCGGGAAGGTGGCCCGGGGCGGGCTGCGCTGGTCGGACCGCATGGAGGACTTCCGGACGGAGATCCTCGGCCTGGTCAAGGCCCAGATGGTGAAGAACACCGTGATCGTGCCGACCGGCTCCAAGGGCGGCTTCGTCGTCAAGCGGCCGCCCGTGGGCGGGTCGCGCGAGGAACTGCTCGCCGAGGGCGTCGCCTGCTACCGGATGTTCATCTCCGGCCTGCTCGACGTCACCGACAACCTCGTCGACGGCAAGGTCGTGCCCCCGCCGGACGTCGTCAGGCACGACGGCGACGACACCTACCTGGTCGTGGCCGCCGACAAGGGCACCGCGACGTTCTCCGACATCGCCAACGGCGTCGCCAAGGAGTACGGCTTCTGGCTCGGCGACGCCTTCGCCTCCGGCGGCTCGATCGGCTACGACCACAAGGCCATGGGCATCACCGCCCGGGGCGCCTGGGAATCGGTCAAGTACCACTTCCGCACCACCGGCGTGGACGTGCAGACGACCGACTTCACCGTGGCCGGCATCGGCGACATGTCGGGCGACGTGTTCGGCAACGGCATGCTGCTGTCGCAGCACATCCGGCTGGTGGCCGCCTTCGACCACCGCCACGTCTTCGTCGACCCCGACCCCGACGCCGCCCGCTCCTACGCCGAGCGGCGCCGCCTGTTCGAGCTGCCCCGCAGCTCCTGGGCCGACTACGACCCCGAGCTGATCTCGGCGGGCGGCGGCGTCTTCCCCCGCACCGCCAAGTCCGTCCAGATCACCCCGCAGATGCGCGAGGCGCTCGGCATCCCCGCCGACGTCACCTCGCTGGCGCCCAACGACCTCATCAGCGCCATCCTGCGCGCCCCCGTCGACCTGCTGTGGAACGGCGGCATCGGCACGTACGTCAAGGCGTCGTCCGAGTCGAACGCCGACGTCGGCGACAAGGCCAACGACCCGCTGCGCGTCGACGCCGCCGACCTGCGCTGCAAGGTCATCGGCGAGGGCGGAAACCTGGGCTTCACCCAGCTCGCCCGCATAGAGTTCGCGCTCAACGGCGGCCTGGTCAACACCGACTTCATCGACAACTCGGCCGGGGTCGACACCTCCGACCACGAGGTCAACATCAAGATCCTGCTCGACCAGGTCGTCCGCGACGGCGAGCTGACCGACAAGCAGCGCAACCAGGTGTTCACGTCCATGACGGACGAGGTCGCCGAGCTGGTGCTGCGCGACAACCACGCGCAGAACGTGGTGCTGGCCGCCGCCCGCGCCCAGTCGGTCGAGATGCTCCACATCCACGCCCGCTACCTGCGCCGCCTGGAACGGGACGGGCTGGTCAACCGGGAGCTGGAGTTCCTGCCGTCGGACAAGGTGCTCGCCGAGCGCCGCCAGGCCAGGGAGGGGCTGACCGCCCCCGAGTTCTCGGTGCTGCTCGCCTACACCAAGCTGGTGGCCGACGCCGAGCTGCTCGGCAGCGACCTGCCGGACGACCCGTATCTCGCCTCCTGGCTCGTGTCGTACTTCCCGTCGGCGCTGCGCGACCGGTTCAGGACGTACATGGACGTGCACCCGCTGCGACGCGAGATCATCACCACCGGCGTGGTGAACGAGCTCGTCAACTCGATGGGCACCACGTTCATGTTCCGCGTCGGGGAGGAGACGGGCGCGTCCACGCCCGACATCGCCCGCGCCTACCTGGTCGCCCGCGAGGTCTTCGACTTCGCCAGCTTCTACCGGCAGATCGACGCCCTGGACAACCAGGTCGACAACGCCACCCAGCTCGCCATGCTCCTGGAGGCGCGCAAGCTCGCCGAGCGCGGCACCCGGTGGCTGCTCACCAACCGGCGGCCCCCGCTGGACCTGGCGGGCTCGATCGGCTTCTTCGTCAAGGGCGTCAACGGGCTGCTCACCCACATGCCCAAGCTGCTGACCGGGCCCGACCTGGCCGCCTTCGAGGAGCGCCGCGACTCGTTCGTGGCGCGGGGCGTCCCGGCCGACCTCGCCGAGCGGGTCGCGGCCATGGTGCCCGCCTACTCGACGTTCGACCTGGTCGAGGTCGCGTCGGTGACCGGGCGGCCGGTCAACGAGGTGGCCGAGGTCTATTGGGACCTGGCCGACCGCCTCCAGCTCGCCCGGCTGCGCGAGCGGGTCATCGCGCTGCCCCGCGACAACCGGTGGAACGCGATGGCGCGGGCCGCCCTGCGCGACGACCTGTACGCGGCGCACGCCTCGCTCACCCGTGACGTGCTGGCCCACAGCACGCCGGGGCTGCCTCCGGAGGAGCGGCTGGCCCGCTGGTCGGAGGCCAACTCGGCGGCGGTCGGACGCTCGCGGCAGACGCTGTCGGAGATCTGGGAGAGCGACAACTTCGACCTGGCCACCCTGTCGGTCGCGCTGCGCGCCATCCGCACGCTCGTCTCGGCGAGCAGCCTGCCCCGCGCGGAGGCGTAGCCCGGCGACCCGGCGTGGGCGTCTCCTCCGGGGGCGCCTGCGCCGGCGTCAGCCTGCCTGCTGGATGCGCACCAGGTTGCCCGCCGGGTCGCGGAAGGCGCAGTCGCGCATCCCGTACGGCTGGTCGGTCGGCTCCTGCACCACCTCGGCCCCGCTGGCGGCCACCCGCTCGAACGTGCCGTCCAGGTCGGGCGTGGCCAGCAGGATCCACCCGTACGTGCCCTTGGCCATCATCTCCGCGATCGTGCGGCGCTCGTCCTCGGTCACGCCCGGATCGGCGGCCGGCGGCGCCAGCAGGATGGACGTGCCCGGCTGCCCGGCCGGCCCCACCGTGATCCAGCGCATCCGGCCCTGCCCGACGTCGGAGCGCACCTCGAAGCCGAGTGCGTCACGCCAGAAGGCCAGCGAGGCGTCCGGATCGTCATGCGGCAGGAAACTGGAGTGAATCGTGATGTCCATGACGGTTACGGTAGTTGCGGCTCGGTCATCGACGCCCCCCGATTCCTGACCGGTCTGGTCACCTGTTTCGCCACGCACGACGGCATGCCCTCCGTCGCGCCCGCCGCCTGCCGCCTGTAGACGCTCGGCGGCACGCCCACGAGCTGGGCGAAGTGGCTGCTGAACGTGCCCAGCGACGAGCAGCCGACCGCGAAGCACACCTCCGTGACGCTCAGCTCGCCGCGCCGCAGCAGGGCCATCGCCCGCTCGATCCGGCGCGTCATCAGGTAGGAGTACGGAGACTCGCCGTACGCCTGGCGGAATCGGCGGCTCAGGTGCCCGGCCGACATGTGCGCGCCCCGGGCCAGCGCCTCCACGTTCAGCGGCTGGGCGTACTCGCGGTCGATCCGGTCCTTGACCCGGCGCAGCCGCGTCAGGTCGTCCTGGACCCGCACCGGGGCGGCGAGGTCGGCGCGCCCCCAGCCGGGGCGGCACACTACGCCGTCTCCCACAGGTAGCCGTCCGGGTCGGCGAAGGCACCCGCGTCGGCGCCGACCACGAGCCGGTGCGAACCGGAGCCGTCGGGGGACACGCCGGCGACCTTCGCCAGCCCCTTGCGCTTGTACAGCGCCAGCTTGACCGGGCTCGAACCGGCGGCGAACTCGACGTACTTGCTGCCGAAGCTCTTGCCCACGGTGAGGCCGCGCTCCACGTAGAACCGCTTGCTCTCGGCCATGTCGGCCACGCCCAGCAGCAGCACGAACTCGTCGACCTGCCGGGCGGCCGGGCCGGTGTCCTTCTTCGACGACGACGCCACCTGCCAGACCGTCCCGTCGGGGGCCCGCAGCACGCCGCCGTAGCCCCACAGCGACTTGGCCGCCGGCTTCAGGGCCGTCGCTCCCGCCTCCACGGCGGCGTCGAAGAAGGCGTTCACGTTGGCGGGCTGGGAGACGACGAGCGACAGCGTGAAGCCGCGGAAGCCGGTCGCCGGCGCCTCCGAGGGCCGCAGGCGAAGCTGCTCGCACGGGCCGAAGGCGGCGGAGTAGAACTTCTCGGCGGCGGCGAGGTCGTCCACCTCAAGGGTGACGGAGTCGATGGATGTCATGTCGCCGACGCTAGTGGCGGGCCCCGCCCGGAGGCTTCTCGATTCCTGACCGGTACGGGGACCGCGCCGCGTCAGTCGCCGCCGGCGCGGACCAGGGAGCCGTCGTGGGCGATGACCTCGGCGGCCTTGCGGGTCGTGGAGGCCGGGACGGAGGTGACGTACTGGTGCACCTCGGAGAGGCGGAGGGTGCGGCGGACGACGGGGGCGGAGATGGCCCAGCGGGCGGAGGACGGGACCGGGATGTAGTCGTCCTCGGCCGTCTTCGTGGTCGTCGTGGTGGTGCGCGAGAGCGCGTACTGGATCAGGGCGCCGCCGTCGGCGGTGCGCAGGCCGTAGACGGGGAAGTCGTTGGCCGTGAAGATCGAGTCGTAGCTGAAGCCGTTCTTCTTGGCCTTCTCGCGGTCGGCGGTGATCTGGGTGGCGACCTCGGTGGTGTGGGGGCCCGCGGCGATGAGGCCGGCGGCCACGCCGTCGCCGCCGGTCTCGGCGACGGTGGCGTGCAGGGGGCCCAGGTATTGCGGGCTGACGGTGATGGCCTTGTCGTCGGCGGGGATCGCCGTGGCGTAGCCGTCGGGGTCGAGCGCGACGGGCGGCAGCTCCCGGCCGGGCAGGAGCCGGGCGGCGGCGCCGAGCCGCCAGTCGCCGGCCTTGGCGAAGGTCAGCACCGTGGGGTGGCCGTCGCGGGTGGCCACCACGCTGAACCAGGGCGCCCGCTCGCCTGCCGGGAAGCGGGGGACGTACAGCGTGGGGGAGCCCCAGGCGCGGGTCGGCGGCTTGCCGGAGGTCGACAGGAACGCGGCGGCGGTGAGCCGCGCCTCGGCGTCGCGGGTCAGCTCCATGTCGAGCCGCTGGTCACCGGCCGCGCGCAGCAGGTTGTCGGTGGCGGTGAAGGTGGCGAACACCTCGGCCGCCTCCTCCGGCGTCACGGCGGTGACGGGCGCCGTCGGGGAGGCCGTGGGCGAGGGCGTGGGCGTGGCGCCCCGGGGTGTCGCCGCCGGGCCGGGAGCCGGGGCGGCAGCGCTGGAACAGCCGGCCGCCCCCGTCAGCAAGGCGACGGTGAGTGCCAGCGCCTTCAGCCGACCGTGTACACGCACCTCGCCATGTTATTCGGGCACGCGAGGGTCGCGTACCCTAGGGAGACGTGGCAGTCATCGATCCGGCAGAAGAGATCAACGAGCTCGCGGGCACGCTGCGCAGCATCCAGGACGTGCTCGACCTCGACGGCATGCGCAAGCAGATCGAGGAGCTGGAGGAGCAGGTGGCCGCCCCCGACCTGTGGGACGAGCCCGACAAGGCGCAGAAGGTCACCAGCAGGCTCTCCCACATGCAGGGCGAGCTCAACCGCGTGGAGGGGCTGGTGCGCCGCCTCGACGACCTGTCGGTGCTCTTCGAGCTGGCGGCCGAGGAGAGCGACGACGACACGCGGGCCGAGGCCGACCGCGAGCTCGCCTCGCTGCGCTCCGACATCGGCGCGCTGGAGGTGCGCACGCTGCTGTCGGGCGAGTACGACGCGCGTGAGGCCCTGGTGACGATCAACTCCCAGGCCGGCGGCGTCGACGCGGCCGACTGGGCCGAGATGCTGCTGCGCATGTACCTGCGCTGGGCCGAGCGGAAGAACTACTCCACCGAGGTCTACGAGACCTCCTACGCCGAAGAGGCCGGGATCAAGTCGGCCACGTTCGCCGTCAAGGCCCCCTACGCCTACGGCACGCTCCGCGGCGAGCACGGCACCCACCGGCTGGTGCGCATCAGCCCGTTCGACAACCAGGGCCGCCGGCAGACGTCGTTCGCGGGCGTGGACGTGGTGCCGGTCGTGGAGCAGACCGACCACATCGACATCAACGAGGACGAGATCCGCGTCGACGTCTACCGCTCGTCGGGCCCCGGCGGCCAGGGCGTCAACACGACCGACTCGGCCGTCCGCATCACCCACCTGCCGTCCGGCATCGTGGTCTCCTGCCAGAACGAGCGTTCGCAGCTCCAGAACCGCGCCACGGCGATGAACGTGCTGCAGGCCAAGCTGCTGGAGCGCAAGCGCCAGGAGGAGGCCGAGAAGATGTCGGAGCTGCGCGGCGCCACGACCACGTCATGGGGCACCCAGATCCGCAACTACGTGCTGCACCCGTACCAGATCGTGAAGGACCTGCGCACGGGCACGGAGGCGGGCAACCCGTCGGCGGTGCTCGACGGCGACCTCGACGGCTTCATCGAGTCGGAGATCCGCTGGATGCGCCGCCAGGAGTCAGAGCCCGCCTAGGTGCCGCAGGGCCAGGGCCGCGAACAGCAGCACGACCAGCAGCGTGACGATGAGGGCGGGTGACAGCCCGGCGAAGCCGTGGCCGTGCATCCGCTCCCGGTTGGCGCGGCACAGAGCGCACCGGCCCTCGATGACTGGGTGGGCGCACTGCGCGCATACGAGGTGTTGGCAACTCATGTCAGCCCCAAGTCTAGCCGCACAATCGTTTTGTTTCCGTTATGGACGTTCCATGCCAGTCTTCCCCCTAGACTGTGCTCTGGCCAATCGGAACGTCGATCATCGGTAAAGATGGGCGTCCCCGATCGGCGTGCGGCGGGAAGTGGGCATGTGCCACCCTCGCTCCGTCCTGACCCCTAGACTGGCATGCCGTGATGCTCTCGTGATCCATTTCGATAATGTCACCAAGGTCTACGCGAACCAGAACCGGCCCGCTCTCGACCACGTCTCCGTCGACGTGGACAAGGGCGAGTTCGTGTTCCTCGTCGGCCCTTCGGGGTCAGGCAAGTCCACGTTCCTGCGACTGATCCTCAAGGAGGAGCGGCCCAACTCCGGCGCGATCCACGTCGCCGGCAAGGACCTGGCCCGCCTCTCCAACTTCAAGGTGCCGCACCTGCGCCGCCGCATCGGCTGCGTCTTCCAGGACTTCAGGCTGCTGCCCAACAAGAACGTCTACGAGAACGTGGCGTTCGCCCTCGAGGTCATCGGCAAGCCCCGGCGGTTCATCCGCAAGGTCGTGCCGGAGGTCATCGAGCTCGTCGGCCTGGAGGGCAAGGCCCACCGGATGCCCGACGAGCTCTCCGGCGGCGAGCAGCAGCGCGTCGCCATGGCCCGCGCGTTCGTCAACCGCCCGATGATCCTGCTGGCGGACGAGCCCACGGGCAACATCGACCCCGCGACGAGCATCGGCATCATGAAGGTGCTCGACCGGATCAACAGGACCGGCACCACGGTCGTCATGGCCACGCACGACGCGGCCATCGTCGACTCCATGCGCAAGCGTGTCGTGGAGCTGGAGGACGGCAAGATCGTCCGCGACCAGTCGCGTGGCGTCTACGGCCAGGCGTACTGACAGGGAGCAGCTGACACATCATGCGGGCGAACTTCATCTTCTCCGAGGTCTGGATCGGCCTCCGTCGCAATCTGACCATGACGATCGCGGTCATCATCACCGTGGCTGTCGGCATGGCGATGCTGGGCGTCGGCTTGATGATCAACGCCCAGGTCACGATGATGCAGGGCTACTGGTACGACAAGGTCGAGGTGTCGGTCTTCCTCTGCGCCAAGAACAGCCAGATACCCGCCTGCAACGGCAAGGCCATCACCGACGCCCAGACGAAGGCGCTGGAGCAGCAGATCAAGGCCATGCCCGGCGTCGAGAAGGTCTACTTCGAGGACCAGGCCAAGGCCTACGAGAACTTCCAGGACTCCGCCGCCAACAACCCGCTGGTCAACGCGACCAAGGTCGAGGACATGCCGACCTCGTTCCGCGTCAAGCTGGCCGATCCCGACAAGTACCAACCGGTGATCGACGCCTTGAACGGCCAGCCGGGCGTCGCCCAGGCGATGAACCAGAAAGAGCTGATCGAGAAGTTCTTCGTGATGCTCGACAAACTACGTGGCGGCGCGCTGGCGGTCGCCATCATCTTGGTGCTCGCGGCGGCCCTGCTGATCGGCAACACGGTGCGGCTGTCGGCGTTCAACCGGCGGCGCGAAACGGGCATCATGCGGCTGGTCGGCGCCTCCAACCTCTACATCCAGCTCCCCTTCGTCATGGAGGGCATGATCGCCGGCCTGGTCGGCGGCGTGTTCGCGGCCGTGATGCTGATCGTGGCCAAGGTCTTCCTGTTCGAGGAGATCGGCCGCTACCTGGCGCTAGGGGCGCAGATCGGCTGGAACGACGTCGCCTCCGTGATCACCCTGACCATGGTCATCGGCGTGCTGATCTGTGTGCTGGCGTCGTTCGTCACGCTTCGCCGCTACCTCAGGGTCTGACGAAACGCCGGTAAGGTCGAAGCATGCCACGTGAGACCGGGCGGAAGGTCATCGCCCAGAACAAGCGTGCCCGGCACGACTACCACGTCGAGGACACCTTCGAGGCGGGGCTCGTGCTGCAGGGCACCGAGGTGAAGTCGCTGCGTGAGGGCCGCGCCTCGCTCGTCGACGGCTACGCCACGATCGACAACGGCGAAGCGTGGCTGATGAACGTCCACATCCCCGAATACACCCAGGGGACGTGGACCAACCACGCCGCCCGCCGCAAGCGCAAGCTGCTGCTGCACCGCAAGGAGATCGACAAGCTCGCCGCCAAGACCAAGGAGGGCGGGCTCACGATCGTGCCGCTGTCGCTGTACTTCAAGGACGGCCGCGCCAAGATCGAGATCGGCCTGGCGCGCGGAAAGAAGGACTGGGACAAGCGGCAGTCGCTGGCCGAGCAGCAGGCCAAGCGGGAGATGGCCCGGGCGCTCCGGCACCGCAACCGATGAGCCGAGTTCGCCGTACACTCGCCGCGACCGTCACGCTGGCGGTCGCGAGCATGACGCTGACCGGCTGTTTCGAGGAGGCGTCACCGCACGACGCGGTGCGCGACTTCCTGGTGGGCTGGCAGGCCGGCGACTACGAGCTGGCCGCCGGCCGCACCGACGCCGATCCGGCCGCGGTGAGCAAGGCGCTGTCCGAGGTCAAGCTGCAGCTCGACGCCGCCTCGTTCCGGTTCAGGATCAAGAGCGTGAAGGTGACCGGCGAGGAGTCGCGGGCCGACTTCGCCGCCGAGGTCGACCTGGGCGACAACAACCCGCTGTGGACCTACGACGGCGTGCTGCCGCTGCACCTCATCGACGGGGCCTGGAAGGTGCGCTGGTCGCCGTCCGTGCTGCACCCGCAGCTCCAGGAGGGGCAGCGGTTCGCGGTCAAGACCGAGCCGCGCTCGCGCCAGCCCGTCCTCGACCGGGACGGCAACGCGCTGCAGGAGCAGACCTACCTGTACGTGGCGGGCGTGGTGCCGTCGCAGCTCGGCGACCGCGCCGAAGCGGTCGTCAAGCAGCTCTCCCAGGTCACCGGCTACGCCGAGGACCGGCTGCTGAGCCGGATCCGCTCGGCGCCGCCGAACGTGACCGTGCCGCTCGTGACGTTCGGCCGCACCCGCTACCTGTCGATCAAGGCCAAGCTCGACGCGATCCCCGAGATCTCGACCGTGCCGCAGGAGCAGCCGGTCGACCCGGACGATCCCAAGCAGATCGTCGGCAAGGTCAGCGCGCTCACCCCGGAGACCGAGCAGAAGCTCGGCGGCCCGCAGCGGGCCGGCGACTCCATCGGGCAGAGCGGCCTCCAGCAGGCCTACCAGGCCTACCTCACCGGCTCCACCAGCACCCGGGTCATCACGCTCGACCTCAAGTCCGGCCGGGAGATGGCCTCGCTGAAGGAGTGGCCGGGCAGGCAGAACGTCTCCGTCGAAACCACGATCGACAGCTCCGTGCAGGCCGCGGCCGAGCACGCGGTGTCGGCCACCCGGACGAGTGCGATCGTGGCGGTCAACTCGCGCACCGGCGAGATCCTCGCGGTCGGCGCCAAGGGCATGCACCAGGAGAAGGACGCGCTGGCGGGCCGGTTCCCGGCGGGCACCGCGTTCTCCGTCGTGGCCGCCGACGCGCTCGTCAACGCCGGCGTGCGCACCACGCAGCGGCTGCCGTGCCCGCCCGAGCGGTCGGTCGGCGGGGCGCGGTTCGCCAACACCAGCCAGATGACCGGGGCCACGCCGACGTTCCAGGAGAACTTCGCCAAGGGCTGCGTCACCGCGCTCGCCTCGCTGGCCCGCCGGGTGAACGCCACCGACCTGGCCAAGAGCGCCGAGGACTTCGGCATCGGCCGGCCCTGGCAGCTTCCGCTCAAGTCGTTCAGCGGCGAGCTGCCCAAGCTGGCCAGCGACGCCGACAAGGCCAGGGCCATCGCCGGGCAGAGCGTGCTCGTGAGCCCGCTCAGCATGGCGCTGGTCGCGGGCGCGGTCGCCTCCGGCATCTGGCACCCGCCGGTCCTGGTCACCAAGCCCAGCTCGCCCGACCCCACGGCCGAGATGACGCCACAGCCGCCGCTCCAGCCGGTGCCCGTCGACCCGGCCGTGCGCAAGGCGCTGGTGTCGATGATGAAGGCGGGAGCCCAGGGCACCCCGGCACAGGCGGGACGCGGCCGCGTCTACGGGGTCCGCGCGACGGCCGTCGACAAGGACAAGCAGCTGGGCTGGTTCGTCGGCTGGCAGGGCGAGATCGCCATCGCGGCGCTGACCAGGAACCACGACCCGTCGGCCGTGGCAGGCAGCTTCTTCGCGGCGCTCAATGACTCTCCGTGATTTGTTGTGACACAGAGCAACCATTGGGCGGTGCGGCTGCGTCTTACAGGATGACTGTGCCCGCTCGGGGGGTTGCGGGTTCAGTCGCCGTGATGGGACAGGACTTCATCTCGGGGGAAGTCCTGCCGTCCGGACCGGCTCGACCCTGCCGGTCGACCCCCGGGAACGCGAGCAGCTGTGCCACGTTCCCGGGGGTTTCGGCATGCCGGGAATTGAGTTGGCATCCTCGGTGTTGTGAGAGGTATCGTCGTCATGCGCGATCTCCTCGGGTTCCATCCGAGGGCTCGTGTTGACAACTGCACAGGGGGTGACTGGCTTCGACTTCGACTTTGCAAGTCAGGTGAAGCGGGCCGAGGACTGCGGACATAACCTCGTTAATCCTGTGACCGCAAACAACAAGTGCCAATTCCAAGCGCACTGAGGTCAGCCAGGGTTCCCTGGCTCTCGCTGCCTAAGTAGCGAAACCTCTGTCAGCCCGGGAGTGCCTTCGGCCCGGGATCTGGCATCGCTAGAAGGCTCAACCGATCAACCCGGCCACGGGGGTGATCGGGAAACCAAACAGTGGCTGAGCCCGTCGGCGACTCGCCTGCGTGATCGCCGGGGCTGAGAAAAGCACAGCAGGCTGCGCCCGGAGAAGCCCTGCCTTGGGGTTGAAGGACGCGGGTTCGATTCCCGCCACCTCCACATCTGTGGTCTCGCCCTCCGCGCCTTCGGGCGCGGGGGGCGAGTCTTTTGTGACGGCTCCCGCTTCGGCGGGGGCCGTTTTTTCGTTGGTACGGGTGCCGCTTTGTCGGGTGTTTGCCTGACATGCGTCGGGGGCGGTGGGTCGTAGGCTCGCGGACTGCCATGCCTGGAGAACGGGCGCGTGCCGAGCCCTGCGAGAGGTCGTCGAGTGTCCACCCCCTTCCCGCCACCTCCCGGACCGATGCCCGCCCGGCCGCCGGGGCCGTCCGGGTGGCAGCCCGGCGGTCCGCAGCCGAACCCGCAGGGGCCGCCATACGGGCCGGCAGGGCCGGGCGGGCCTGGGGGACCGTGGCCGCCTCGGGCGCCCCGGCGTAAGGGCGGTGGGTCGGGGCCGCTAATCGTGGTGCTGGCCGTGGTGGGGGTCGTGGTCGTGGTCGGCGGGCTGGCCGGGGGGTGGCTGCTGCTCAACCAGGACCGCGGTGAGCCGCGGGGCAGGGTGGGGGCCGTGGACGACGACCGGCGGGGGCGGACCCGGTCGCCGTCGCCCGTGGCCGAGGCGGTGAAGCTGCGGGCGGTCACCGGGGACCAGATCTGCGCCGTCGTCCCGGACGCCCTGCGCAAGAGCCTGGTCGCCGACGGCAGGTACGCGAGCGAGGACGCCTCGACGCAGGCGGCCACCGAACGCGAGAAGCGGGCCGCGTGCGCGTGGCGCAACAGCAAGATGGACGTCGGCGGCGGCGTCATCGGCTACCGCCATATGAGCATCACCGTGGCAGCCCGCGCCGCCGAGGGCCGCGACGCGCTCGCGTACGCCAAGGAGCGCTTCGGCAAGGACAAGGAGGCCGCCGGGCGGCGGGTGAACGTCCGCGACGGCAAGCGGGTCGACGGCCGGACGTCCGGCTCGGCGTTCGGCGAGATCAAGGAGCTGACGTACGGCGACGCCTCCTACAGCCAGTCGTCCATCGGGCACGGCGGGCTGAAGGCCGAGGTGTTCGTCCGGCAGGGGCCGTGGCTGATCGAGGTCGAGTACGGCGGCGACAACCGGACCGGGGCCAAGTACCCCGAAGGGGACGAGGTGCGCGCGGCGGCGAACAAGGTCGCCGAGCTGGTCGCCGCCGAGATGGCCAAGGACGCCGGCCGGGTGAAGCTCACCGGCCCGTGCGCGATCCTGGCCGCCCGCGACGTGGAGGCCGCGTTCTTCCCGGCCGCCGAGGGCCCGGCCGTCGGCGGGAGCGACGGAAGGATCAAGCAGACCACCTGTACGTGGACCGTCGCCGAGCGGGTCGAGCACGAGCCCGGCCAGGAGTACGCCGCCCGGGGCGGCCGGTTGGGCGTCCACGTGACCGAGTGGGGCGGCGGCGACACGGGGGCGGCGTTCCAGTTCGACAGGGACGCCAGGAAGTACGACCGCTACCGGGCCGAGGGCGGTATCGGCAACGACGTCACCCACACCACCTACGAGCCCCGGCAGCAGGTCGCCGGGCTCGGTGACCGGGCGTTCGCGGTGGTCTCCGCGACGACCGACCCGAAGGACCCGGACAAGCCGCCCCGGATGGAGCTGCTGCTTAAGGTGCTGGCCGGGGACCGTACGGTCGAGTTCACGTTCCGGGGGACGACGACGGGCGGCGGCGTGGTCGGCGCCGACGGCTACCGGGAGCCGGTTTTCGACCCGTCGGTGGCGCGCAAGGGGCTGGAGAAGCTGGCCAGGTCGTTCATGGCCGGTGCCGGATGACGCCCGCGACCGGTGGGGTGCCCGTCGTGGGCCAGGGGCGGGCGGGAGGGGGCCGACATGGCGGGATCATCGCAGACTTTACTTATCCGTGTATTGGGCGAAACGTCACTCCTGTCACACTTTGCTGATCTACGGTGTGTCGCATCTCTGGTTCCTGATGTGTGAGGAGATGTGATGTTCCGTCGAGCTCTGGGGGCTCTGGTCGCCGCGGGGGCACTGGTCCTGATGGCGGCTCCCGCGTCGGCGGCCGGGGCGCAGCCGCTGCCACGGGCGCACGCGCACAACGACTACGAGCACGACCGCCCCCTGCTGGACGCCCTCGACCACAGGTTCACCAGCGTCGAGGCGGACATCTACCTGGTGGACGGGGAACTGCTCGTCGGGCACGACCCGGAGGACCTGCGTCCCGGCCGCACCCTCCAGGCGCTCTACCTCGACCCGCTGGCCCGGCGCGTACGGGACAACCACGGGCACGTCTACCCGCGCAGCCGGCAGCAGCTCCAGCTCCTCGTGGACATCAAGAACAACGGCGCCGCCACCTACACCGAGCTCGACCAGGTGCTGCGCTCCTACCGCAAGATGCTGACCACCTACCACAAGGGCAAGGTCAAGCCCGGCGCCGTGACGGTCGTGATCAGCGGCGACCGGCCGCGTGACCTGATGGCGGGCCAGGAGCGGCGGTCGGCGTTCTACGACGGCCGCCTGTCGGACCTGGGCCAGGGCGGCGCGTCGCTGGTCCCGCTGATCAGCGACAACTGGACCAACCACTTCACCTGGCGCGGTGAGGGCCCGATGCCGGAGGCGGAGCGAACCAAGCTGCGTGACATCGTGGCGACGGCCCACCGGGACGGGCAGCGGGTCCGCTTCTGGGCGACGCCGGACGTGGCCGGTCCCGCCCGGGACGCGCTCTGGCGCGAGCTGGTCGCGGCGGACGTGGACCACGTCAACACCGACGACCTGGCCGGGCTGCAGCGGTTCCTGCTGGAGCACGACGGCGAACGTGCGGCGGCCTGACGAGGCGGTTAATTCGTCGCGTAGGTGTGGATGATTCGGTAAGTTCCGGATCAGGCTGACCGCGGGACTCCGGTGCGACTTCCGGAAACCGCCTTTACCGCGATGCTTCGCAGCTCGTGCCCTCATTCCCCGGTCAGCCCCACCGTCATCCGGGGGCCTCATGGACACCTATGCCGACCTGATCGAGTGCGAGGACGTGCTGCTCTTCGCCAACGCGGCGATCACCGCCACCGGGCAGCGCGAGTTCCACGGCGGGGCGGGCGAGCAGCGGCTCTCGCTCGACTTCCTGCACCGCTACGTGCACGGCAACTATCCCGGCCTCTACGCGGCCACGCTGGCGCTCGACGTCAACGACCACAACGCCGCACTGATCATCGCCACCGTGCTCAGGGAGCGCAGCGCCGCTGACGGGCGGCTGATCGCCCGGCGGCTGGCCCGGATGAGCCCGGCCCGCGTCTACCGGCTGTTCAGGCAGCTCCAGCGCGACGGCGTGAATAACCGGCGCACCAGGGCTATCGTGCGCGACTGGCTGCTCGCCCGCCCCGACCTCGCCTTCGACGCGGTCAAGTACCGCTCGGCGGTCAAGGCGGCGGTGCGGCACGCGCATCTGACGCCGCCGGGCGAGCTGGGCGACTTCCTGTTCGCGCCGCGCAGCCGCACCCGCTTCGAGACGCCGGTGCTGGAGGCGTGGCGGCGGGCGCACTACGACAAGAACGCCCTGTACGACCTGCCGTACACGGTCGCGGAGGGCTTCGCCGCCCGGCACGGGATCAGCCGGGCGGTGTTCCTGGAGCGGATCGCGCCCCGGCTGACGAGGCTGGAGCGGCTGCGGCTGACCGGCGCGGCACGCGGGAGCGGCGTCGAGACCGGCGCCGACCTGGCCGCGCTGCCGCTGGTCCGCGCGGCCTCGTACGTGCTGTCGCTGCCCGTGGACGAGCGGCGGCAGCACGTCGCGGCGCTGCGCGCGGGCGCGCGGCGGGTCGCGGGGGCGCGGACGGGCACGTGGGGGAGCGTCACGGCAGTGCTGGACGACAGCTTCTCCTCCTACGGCTCGCCGGTGAAGCGGCGCCGGCCGCTCGCGGTCGCGCTGGCCTGCCACTACCTGCTGGAGGCGCTGGCCTCCCGCTACACCGGGCTGTGGCTGTCGGGGCGGGCCGAGCCCGTGGCCGCGCGGCCGGCCGGGGCGACGCCGCTCGGGCTGCGCGTCCTCGACGCGCTGGAGACGCGGCCCGACCGGCTGGTGATCGTCTCCGACGGCTGGGACAACGCGCCTCCCGGGCTGGCCGCCGAGGTGCTGCGCGTGTGGCGGCGCAAGCTCGACCCCGCGGGCGAGGTACGGGTCGCGCACCTCAACCCGGTGTACGACGCCGACCGGTTCGACGTGCGGCGGCTCTCGCCCCTGGTGCCGACGGCCGGGATCCGCGACGCCGAGGACCTGCCCGCGCTGGTTGAGCTGGCCCGCTTCGCCGAGGGGCGCACCGGGCTGGGCGAGCTGCGGGCGTACCTGGAGGAGCGGGCATGCTCGATCTGACCGGCCTGGTCACCATGCCCGCCCAGACCTGGGGCAGCGTGCGGCTGGTGCCGCTGGTGCGGCCCGAGCCGATCGTGGACCTGCGGCTGCACGCCCGGGTGTACGGCGACGAGCTGTCCATGGCGCTCCTGCCGGACCGGACCGTCTACACCGCGTACGTGCCGCACGCGTTCGTGGCGTCGTGGACCGGCGACGGCACGCCCGCCGCGGCCTACGGGACGCAGCTCGGCGAGCCGCTGCGGCACGTGCCCATCAGGACGCACCGCCGCCTGGTCCAGCGGGAGGCGAAGAACCGGCTGCGTATCCTGCCCCTGCACCTGGCCCTGGAGGGTTACCTGGCGCTGCACTACGACCTGCCGGGGATCGCCTGGGAGGAGTGGACCCGGGCGGCGGTCGCCGATGGGCTATCGCCGCGCGTCGAGGCCGCCTACTCCGGCGCGCACGTGCGCGGGCTGGACGACGCGCTGCGGGTCTTCGAGTTCCACGCGGGGCAGTGCGGGCTGCTCCTGTACGTGGGCGACACGCTGGCCAGCGCGTTCGTGACGCCGCACCCGGAGGACTACCGGGCGTTGCACCCGACGCTGATCCGCGACCTGTACGGGGAGCTGATCTACGAGTACGCCCTGCACTACCCCGTGCGCGACTTCCGCGCGGCCATCGACGACAGCCGGGTGGACACGCTCGCCGACCTGCGGCGCGAGGCCGAGCGGCAGGGGGAGGAGTGGGCCGCGTTCCACGACTCCGTCATGGCGGGGGGCCTGCGGGCGCCGAACGTGCGGGACGTCTACCAGCTCGGGCGCTTCACGCTCCAGCGGTTCCTGCCCGTCTTCGACCGGTTCGCCGAGAACCACATCGGTGAGATGATCACCGACGACCAGGGGCGGACGGCGTATCTGAAGACGTTCCGGCTCTCGCAGGCGCAGGTCAGGCGGGGCTACCTGCTGAGCAGGCTGGCCGAGAACCAGTGGAGTCTCCCGGACACCGCCGCCGCGCTCGGCGTCACGACCGGTGAGCTCCGCGCGCGGATGGACAGGGCGGGGTTCGGCCACCTGCTGCGACCGGAGTCCAGAGTCGGCGGACATATCCGGACCTGACTACTCTGTCTGCGGTGAGCGGCGATCGGGTCATCGGCGGGTACACGCTGCGGCGCGTGCTGGGCCGGGGCGGCATGGGTGAGGTGCACCTGGCCGCCACGCCCACCGGCGGCTTGGCGGCCGTGAAGCTGATTCACCCCTCGCTGGCCGGGGACCCGGCCTTCCGCCGCAGGTTCGAGCGGGAGGTCGCCGCCGCCCGGCGGGTGGCGCGGTTCTGCACGGCTCCGGTGCTCGACGCGGGCATCGACGGGGACGTCGCCTATCTCGTCACCGAATACGTCCAAGGCCCCGACCTGGCCCGGGCCGTACGGGAACAGGGACCGCTGTCCGGCGGCAACCTCGACGCGCTGGCCGTGGGCATCGCGACCGCGCTCAGCGCCATCCACGCCGCCGGGGTCGTCCACCGCGACCTCAAGCCGTCCAACGTGCTGCTCTCGCCGCTCGGGCCCAAGGTGATCGACTTCGGCATCGCGCAGCTCGCCGGCTCCGACGGCCAGGCCAGCCAGGCGATCCTCGGGACGCCCGCGTACATGGCCCCCGAGCAGGCGCGCGGCGAGCCGGTCACGCCCGCCACCGACGTGTACGCGTGGGGCGGGGTGATCGCGTTCGCCGGGACGGGACGGGCCCCGTTCGGCGAGGGCGCGCCCGGCGAGGTGCTGTACCGGATCGTCGCTGAGGAGCCCCGGCTCGACGGGCTGGACGAGGGCATCCGCGACCTGGTGGCGCGGGCGCTGGCCAAGGACCCGCGCGAGCGGCCCACCGTCCAGGCACTCCTCGCGGGGCTGCTCGGCGGCACGGACGTGAGCGCCGCCTCGGCCACCCAGGTCGTCGAACGCACCTGGACGAACCCGGCGCCCCATGCCCCCGAGCGGGGCCGCCGCCGGTGGGGCTGGGCGGTCGCGGGGGTCGCCGGGATCGCCGTGCTGGCCGTCGCCGCGGTGCTCGGGCTGCGGGGGACGCAGGCCGCGACCTGGCCGTACGAGGCGGGCTTCGGCTCGTGGGAGGTCGGCGCGTCCGAGGGCGGGAACGTGCGCCTCGACGGCTCCGCGTACGAGCTGACCGTCAAGGACGGGTGGCGGCTGTGGAAGTCGGCGCCCAGGCCCGAGCCGGACGGCGGCGTGGTCGTGAGCGCGAAGGCGATCCTGGAGGAGGGACGCGGCGAGTACGGCGTGTGGTGCCGCGGCGACGGCGGCGACCGCTACGAGTTCGCCGTGAGCGGGTCGGGCGAGGTCGCCATCGTCAAGCGCCGCGCCGGGCGGGAGGGCGCCGTCCTGTACGGTCCCCTGCGGGTGAAGACCGGCCAGGCGAACCGCGTCGTGGCCGAGTGCGCCGGAAGCGGGGACGAGGTGAAGCTGCGCATGTGGCTGAACGAGAGCCTCGTCGCCGAGGCCGCCGACGCCGACGACCCCTACGGGCCGGGCAGCGCCGGGGTGCACGCGGCGCCCGACTCGGGGGCGGCGGTGCGGGTGCGGTTCGAGTCGTTCGCGCTGCGGCCCGCGCAGGGGTGAGCGGCGTGCGGTTCCGGGTGCTGGGCCCGCTGCGGGTCGAGGACGGGCAGGGGCCGGGCCCGGCCAAGCACCGGGCGCTGCTGGCGGCCCTGCTGCTGACGGCGGGCCGGGCGGTGCCGGTCGAGCGGCTGGTGAGCGTGCTGTGGGGCGATCAGCCGCCGCAGTCGGCGGACCCGGTGCTCCGGGTGTACGTCAGCGCGCTGCGCAAGATCGTCGACGGGATCACCACGGTGCCCGGCGGCTACCTGATCGCGGCGGATCCGGACGAGGTGGACTGCCACCGGTTCGAGCGGCTGGTCGGGCAGGCCAGGATGGCGCGTGACGCGGGCGCGGTCGCCGAGGCGGCCGGCACGTTCCGGGAGGCGCTCGGGCTGTGGCGGGGGCAGGCGCTCGCGGACGTCGACAGCGCCGAGCTGCGCCGGGCGCACGGGGTGCCGCTGGAGGAGCTGCGGCTGACCGCCGTGGAGGAACGGGTCGAGCTGGACCTGCGGCTCGGGCGGGGCGCCGAGGTCGTCGGCGAGCTGCGGGCGCTGGTCAACGCGCATCCGCTGCGGGAGCGGGCCTGGGCGCATCTGCTGGCGGCGCTGCACCAGGCGGGCCGCCGTTCGGAGGCGCTGGCCGCCTACCAGGAGGCGCGCCGGATCCTGGTGGACGACCTGGGGCTGGAGCCGGGGGCCGAGCTGCGGGAGGCGCACGAGCGGGTGCTGCGGGGGGAGGTGGCCGCCGTTCCGGTGGCGGAACGGCGGGTCCCGCTCAACGAGACGCCGCCCGATATTTCGGACTTTACGGGGAGAGCGGACGTGCTCGCCTGGATTCTCCGCGCCGCCACCCCGGAAGGCGGTGGCGGGGCGCCCGTGCTGCTGGTGGTGCACGGGCCGCCCGGGTCCGGGAAGTCGGCGGTGGCGGTGCGGGCCGCGTCCCGCATGGACCTGCCCGACGGGCGGCTGTACGCCGTGCTGGGCGGCCGCGCGCCCGGCGCCGTGCTGGAGGACCTGCTGCGGTCCCTCGGCTGCCCCGACGGGAGCGTGCCGCCCACCCTCGGCGAACGGGTGCGGCTCTACCGGCGGCTCACCTCCGGGCGGCGGCTCCTGCTCGTGCTCGACGACGCCGCCGACGAGATGCAGGTACGTCCTCTGCTCCCCACCGGGGCGGGCAGCGTGACCCTGGTGACGAGCCGGTCGCCGCTCGCCGGGCTGGAGGCGGCCAGGGCGTACGAGCTGGGGGTGCTGGCCCCGGACGAGGCGCTGGACATGCTCGCCGGGGTGGCCGGGCGCGACCGGGTGGCCGCCGAGCCCGAGGCGGCGCGGGAGATCGTACGGCTGTGCGGCGGGCTGCCGCTGGCGCTGCGGATCGCCGGGTCGCGGCTGGCCAGGAAGACCGGGTGGACGGTGGCGCACCTGGCCGGGCGGCTCGGGGACGAACGGCGCAGACTGGACGAGCTCAGCGCCGGTGACCTCGCCGTGCGGGGCAGCCTGGCGGTGGGGTATCGCGGGCTGGCCGAGCCGGAGCGGCGGCTGCTGCGGGAGCTGGGGGCGTGGACGGGGCCTGACTTCGCGGACTGGGCTCTGGGGGCCGACCTGGAGCCGCTGGCCGAGGCCGGGCTGTTGCAGTCGCTCGGGCTGGACGAGGCCGGGCAGGAGCGTTACGGGTGGCACGATCTGACCCGGCTCTACGCCGTGGAGCGGCTGGCCGAGGCGGGCGGGCCCGGCCCGGTGCTGCGCGCCCGCGCCGCCGAGGTGCTCGACCGGGCCAGGCGTGCCCGGTCCGCCCTTCTCCCCGCCGAACCGGGGTCCGGCCGGACCCTGGTCTCCACCCCCGACGACCCGCCCACCCCGAGACCCCCGTCCGCCCGTGGTGATCAGGCTGGCCGAGGGCCGGGGGCCGTCCCGTACGGGGTGTTCCCCCACAGCGGGGAGGGGGCGCCGTGGGAGGAGGCCGGGGCCGGGTGGGGGCCGGGGGTCGGGCGGCGGGAGGAGACGTCGCGGGGGACGGCGTGGTTGCGGCGGGAGGCGCGGTGGCTGGCGGCGGAGCGGCGGTTCCTGGCCGCGGCCGTGGGGGACTTCCACCGGGCCGGGCTGCACGAGGCGGCGTGGCGGCTGGCCTTCTATCTGACGCCGCTGTTCGAGCTGGGCGGGCACCACGACGACTGGCACGCCACCACCGCGACCGGGCTGGACGCGGCGCGGGCGGCGGGGCACCGGCAGGGCGAGGCGCTGCTGCTGCGCGGCCTGGCGGACCTGCACCGGGTGGAGGGCAGGGCCGATGCCGCGGCGGCGGCGCTGAGGGCGGCGCAGCCGCTGGTGGAGGGGCTGGAGCTGGCCCGCGTGACGCTCCGGCTCGGCCTGGTGGAGCCGCGCAGGCCCGAGGCCGAGCGGGTGCTGCGCCGCGCGCTGACGGTCTTCGAGCAGGCGGGCGACCTGCGCGGCCGGGCGGACGCGCTGCGCGGGCTGGGCGCGCTGCTGGACGATCAGGCCATGCTGGAGCGGAGCCTGGCCGGTTACGAGGAGCTGGGCGACCCGCGCGGGGCGGCCGAGGCGCGGCTGGACCTGGCCAGGCTGCACCTGAGGGCGGGCCGCTACGCGGAGGCGCGCGAGCACGCGGAGCTGCGCATCGCGGCGAACCGGCGGCTCGGCGACCGCCTGCCGGAGGCCGCCGGGCTGCTCGTGCTGGCGGCGGTCGCCAGGGCGGCGGGCGTGCCGGAGTCGGCGGCCGAACCGGCCAGGCAGGCGGCGGAGACGTACACGGCGTACGGGGACCGGCGCAACGCGGCGGCGGCCCTGCTCGTCCTGGCGCGCACGTACCTGGAACTCGGCCGGAACGACGGGGCGGTTGATGCGTTGATGCGTGCTATGGGAGAGTTTGACGTTCTCGGCGACCGGCAGAGCCGCGCCGAGGCCGAACACCTGGCGCGGGAGGCGCGCCGGCGCCTATAGCGGGCTATGCGGATCCTGAAGGTCGCAGCGTTAGCTTGTCGAGCCAAGAGTCGAACCCCCGAAAGGTGACCATGGACATGCGCAGGACGATCGCGCTCGTGGCGGCGGCCGTCGCGCTGGCGGGCTGCGGGATGCTCCCGGCCCAGCCGGGCAGCGGCGGCGGTGGCGAGGAGAAGCAGCAGACGGCCGCCACCACGCAGCAGGAGAGCGCCGCGCCCGCCGAGGAGCCCACCCCCGAGCAGCCCGGCGAGCAGCCCGCCGACCAGCAGAGCGCGCCGCCGCAGAGCGGGAAGGCCATCGCCACCCACGAGACCGACGTGTCCGGCGCGGGCGACACCGGCCGGGCCCGCGTCGAGATCACCGCGCTCAAGCGGCAGGGCAGGACGGTCACGCTCAACTGGACCGTCACCGCCGTCGAGGGCAAGGTCAACATGCACAACGGCATGGCCGAGACCCCGTCGGACTACTCGGTCTCCGGCGTGTCGCTCATCGACCCGGTCAACGCCAAGCGCTACCGCGTCGCCCGCAACAACTCCGGCCCCGGCGCGGAGTGCGTCTGCTCCGAGACCCAGGGCGGCTTCCTGAAGGCGGGCGACAAGAGCTCTCTGTACGCGGTCTTCGCCGCGCCGCCCGCCGACGTGACGAAGGTCAACGTCGAGATGCCGATGATCGGCGTGCTGACCGATGTTCCGATCTCTTAGCCTGGCGCTCGCCCTGGTGCTGTCCCCCACGCCGCCGCCCGAGTCGGCGGTCGGCGCGGTGGAGGACCTGGTGATGCCGGTGGAGGACATCATCGGCGCCGTGGAGTCGCTCGACGGCACCGAGAGCGAGACCCAGCAGGGCACCCAGGTGACGGTGGCGCTGACCAGCGACGTGCTGTTCGCGCTGGACAAGTGGGCGCTGACCGGCAAGGCCAGGCAGCGGCTCAAGCAGGTCGCCGAACAGATCAACGCCGAGGGCGCGGGCGGCGTCGTCAAGATCGAGGGGCACACGGACGACCAGGGCTCCGACTCCTACAACCGGACGCTCTCCACCCGCCGCGCCCAGGCCGTCCAGCAGGCCATGCGCGGGCTGCTCACCGGCGCGGGCGTGTCGCTCCAGGCGCAGGGCTTCGGCGAGAGCCGCCCCAAGCTGCCGAACATCGTCGACGGCGAGCCCGTACCGGCGAACCGCGCCAAGAACCGCCGCGTCGAGATCGTCTACGACGTCAAGGAATCCGGATGAGCGCGTCGCCTCGGGGCGCGCGGGTTCAGTCGGCTGCGAGCTCGCCGAGCGTCACCGTGACCGTCTGCGGGGCGCCGCCGCCCCTGGTCAGCTCGATCCGTACCTTGTCGCCCGGCTTGTAGGTGGTGAGCGCCTCGGTGAGGGCCGCCATCGTGGGCGTCTCGGTGTCGTTGACGCCGGTGATCACGTCCCCCTCCTGGATGCCGGCCTTCTCCGCGCCGCTGTTCTTGACCAGCGACACGACGCCCACGCCCGCGGGCTGGCCGTTCTCGCCGATGACCGTGCTGCCCCGGACGCCGAGCGCCGCCCGATGGCTGTTGATCACCTTGCCGTGCTTGATGATCTGGGCGGCGATGTCCGTGGCGGTGTTGCTCGGGATGGCGAACCCGATGCCCGGCGCCGCCCCGCCGCCCAGGCTCGGATCGGTGGCCGCCAGCGTCGGGATGCCGATCACCTGGCCCGACAGGTCCACCAGCGCGCCGCCGCTGTTGCCCGGGTTGATCGCCGCCGACGTCTGGACCGCCCCCGCGATCGTCGCGCCCGGCGAGCCCGGGTTCTCCGGCTCGCTGACGGTACGGCCCAGCGCCGACACGATGCCGTTCGTCACGCTGCCCGACAGGCCCAGCGGGTTGCCCATGGCCAGCACGAGCTGCCCCACGCGGAGCTTGGCCGAGTCGCCGAACCTGGCCGGCTGCAGCCCCTGCGGATCGTCCACCTTGATCACCGCCAGGTCGCCGGCCGGGAACGCCTTGACCAGCCTGGCCCGCCGGGTGGCGCCGCCGGTGGCGAGCGTGACGTCCATCTGCTTGGCGTCGCCCACCACGTGCGCGTTGGTGACGATGTGGCCCTCGGCGTCGTAGACGACGCCGGAGCCGAGGCCGGTGCTCGTGTTGATCTGCACGATCGACGGCAGCACTTCTGCGATGACGCGCTCGTACGCGGTCTCCAGCGCCTGCGCGTGCGAGGTGGGCGACGCGGGCGGTGGATGCGAGGCGGTGTCCGTGTGCGTGGCCGACGGCGGCGCCGGGGTGCCCGGCGACTGCGCGCCCGGCGGAGGTATCTGGCCACAGCCCGCGACCAGCGTCAACGCGGTGAGTGCTGGCAAGATCCGCTGCATGGAGCACTACTGCCCGGCTCAGCCGGAAAGATACGCCTCCCGGACATTTCGCCTGCTCAGCTTGCCTGTGGGCGTACGCGGCAGCGACTCCCGGTACTCGATCGCGCGCGGGTGCTTCAGCCTGGCCAGCCGGGGGCCGCAGTGGCGCAGCAGCTCCGCCGTCAGCTCGTCGTCGCCAGTGGCCCCCGGCGCCGGCTGCACCAGCGCCACCACCTTCTGCCCCCATTCCGGGTCGGGCACCCCGATCACCGCCACGTCCGCCACCGCCGGATGCTCCAGCAGCGCCGCCTCCACCTCCGCCGGGTAGATGTTGACACCGCCCGAGATGATCAAATCCGTCCTGCGGTCCAGCAGGAACAGGTAGCCCTCCTCGTCCACGTAGCCGATGTCGCCCGGCGTGTAGTCGCGGCCCCGCATCGCCTCCGCGGTCTTGCCCGGATCGCCGTGATACTCGAACCGGTTGATGCCGCCGATGTACACCAGGCCCGGCTGCCCCGGCGGCACCTCCTCGCCGTCCTCGCCGACGATCGTGAACGCCATCCCGTCCAGCGCCCGGCCCACCGTGCCCGGCCTGGCCAGCCACTCTTGCGACGACACCATCGTGGCCACCGCCGCCTCCGTCGAGCCGTAGTACTCCCACAGCACCGGGCCCAGCCAGTCGATCATCGCCTGCTTGGTCGCGGGCGGGCACGGGGCGGCGCCGTGGTAGAGATGCGTGAGCGACGACAGGTCGTACGACTCCCGGTCCGGCACGGCCAGCAGCCGGTGGAACATCGTCGGCACCATGAACGCGTTCGTCACCCGGTGACGCTCGATCAGCCGCAGCGCCTGCGCCGCCTCGAACCGCTCCGGCGCCACGATCGCGTGCCCGAACTGCAGCGCCATCATCGCCTGGCCGTACGGGGCCGAATGGTAGAGCTGCGAGCAGACCAGGTGCACGCCGTCCTGCGGCAGGCCGAAATGCCGCCAGCTCTTGCGCATGAGGATCGGGTACAGGTCCTCCGGCGTCAGATCCAGCAGCCTGCGCCGCACGCCCTTCGGCCTGCCGGTCGTGCCGGACGTGTAGAGCATCATCGACCCGGCTCGGCGGTTCGCCGGAGGCTCGGCCGGGCGGCCCTCGGCCAGGTCGTCCACCGTGAGCCGGTCCGGGGCCACCACGACCTTGGCCCGGGAGTCGGCCACGATGTAGGCGATCTCGTCGTCGGTGTAATGCCAGTTGACCGGGACCAGGTAGGCGCCCGTCTGGTAGGTGGCGAGCATCATGGTCAGCGCGTCGAGCCCGTTCTTCAGCACGGTCACCACCGCGTCGCCGTGGCCCACGCCCTTGTCCATCAGGCCGTGCGAGGCCCGGTTCACCCGGGCATGCAACTCTCCGTACGTGACGGTCCCGTGGCTGGTGCTGGTGCTGTCGCTCTCGCTGTCGCCGAGTAGGGCGGGCCGTCCTGGGTCGTTCGCCGCGATCTCATAGAAGCCCCTCATATCTGGCGACATTACAGAATTTAGTTCTGCAAACGGAATAGCGGAAATTTCGGCTTCCGGGGTGACGTAGCCTCGTCCCATGGCGGACGTCGGCGACCAGGACCACACCAACGATGCTCCCACCGCTCCCTTCCGCAAGATCGTCGTCCCCCCGCCGGACGACCCCGCGGCGGACGAGACGATCATCACCACGGACTGGCGCGCCCTCTCACCCACCCCCGGCCCCGTCCAGCGAGCCCTGACCCAACCCCCACCCGACCAAGCCCCGGGAACCGTTCCCCCCGCACACCCCGGAGGTCCCGCCCCCACGCCCAGCGCGCCCGCGCCCGGGTGGTCCGGCCCCGCGCCTGGAGGGCCCGCGCCCGTACCTGGGGGCCCCGCGCCCCTACCCGGAGGGGCCGCGTCCCTGCCCGGAGGGGGCGCTCCTGGAGGGGGCTTTCCTGAGCAGGGTGGGTCGTGGGTGGGGTTGCCGCCGGAGCCCAAGGGCGGGGTGGTGAGCCGGATCGGGGATGTGCCGATCAAGGTGATCTATCTGGTCGGCGCCGTGGTGGCGACCGTGGCGGCGGTGTTGCTGGTGTTCGTGGTGTTCTCGGGCGATGTGCCGGAGGAGCCGGCGGTCGAGGAGGTGGTGCCGGTCGTGCCGGTGCCGTCCGCGAGCGGAAGCGTGAGCGGGTCCCCGACGGCGACCGGGACCACGGCGGGGGCGGCGTTGCCGGCGGTGCCGGCGAAGCGGGCGTTCCCGAGGCTGGGCGGGAAGGCGGCGGTGCCGCAGACGGTGGTCGCGTCGATTCCGGAGCCGGGAAAGGCGTACTGGGCGGATTTGAAGACGTTGGCGGCGAAAGTTCGTCCACTCTAGGCCAGAAGCATCCTCTAGAATATGGTTCTGGCATCGATGGGACCTGCCTGGAGGATGAGCACATGGCGATCGGGTTGAGCGAGGAGCACGAGGCGCTCCGCGAGTCGGTGACCGGCTGGGCCGAGCGGAACATTCCGGCCGAGCTGCTGCGCGCCGGAGGCGAGGGGCGGCCCGCGTTCTGGCCGGGGCTCGCCGAGCAGGGGCTGCTCGGCCTGCACCTGCCCGAGGAGGCCGGCGGCTCCGGCTACGGCCTGCTGGAGGCCGCCGTGGCCGTGGAGGCGCTGGCCGAGCGGATGGCGCCCGGCCCGTACGTGCCGACGGTGCTGGCGAGCGCGGTGATCCACGCCTCGAAGCGGCACGAGCTGCTGCCGGGGCTGGCCGACGGCACGCTGACCGGCGCGCTCGCCCTGGGCGGGCAGCTGACCGGGACGCCGTCGGACGACGGCACGCTGGTCGTCGGCGGCACGGCCGAGCCGGTGCTCGGCGGTTCGCTGGCGGACGTGCTGGTGCTGCCGGTGTCGACGGCCGACGGCGAGGTGTGGGTGGCGCTCGACGCCGCCTCGGCCACGGTGACCGAGGTCAAGTCGCTGGACCTGACCCGCCCGGTGGCGAAGGTGGAGCTGGACGGCGTGAGCGTGCCCGCCGACCGCGTGCTGGAGGGCGTGTCGGGCTCGGACGTGCGCGACCTGGCCGCCGTCCTGCTGGGCGCGGAGGCCGCCGGCGTGGCGTCCTGGTGCGTCACGGCCGCCGCCGACTACGCCAAGGTACGCGTCCAGTTCGGCAGGCCGATCGGCCAGTTCCAGGGCATCAAGCACAAGCTGTCGCGGATGCTGGTCGCGCTGGAGCAGGCCCGCGCCACCGTGTGGGACGCCACGCGCGCCACCGGCAAGGAGCTGGAGTACGCGGCCGCGATCGCCGGGGTGATGGCCCCGGACGCCGCCGTGCAGTGCGCCAAGGACGCGATCCAGACGTTCGGCGGCATCGGCTACACCTTCGAGCACGACGCCCACCTCTACTACCGCCGCGCGCTCACCCTGCGCGCCCTGCTGGGCCCGTCGGCCGAGTGGGCGGCCCGGGTGACGGACCTGGCGCTCCAGGGCGTCTCGCGGGAGATGGAGATCGACCTGCCGGAGGACGCCGAGCCGATGCGCGAGGCGATCCGGGCGGAGATCGCGGAGATCGCCGCCCTGGAGGGCCAGGAGCAGAAGCGGGCGCTGGCCGACCGCGGGTTCGTCATGTCGCACCTGCCGAGGCCGTGGGGCCGGGGCGCCTCGCCGCTGGAGCAGGTGCTGATCGCGCAGGAGCTCAAGGCCGCCAAGGTCAGGCTGCCCGCGATGATCATCGGCGCCTGGGTGGTGCCGTCGGTGGCCGCGTACGGCACGCCGGAGCAGCAGCAGCGCTTCCTGCCCAAGACGCTCAGCGGCGAGATGATCTGGTGCCAGCTCTTCTCCGAGCCGGGCGCGGGCTCCGACCTGGCGGCGCTGCAGATGAAGGCCGAGCAGGTCGAGGGCGGCTGGAAGCTGAACGGCCAGAAGATCTGGACGTCGGTCGCGCACTTCGCCGAGTGGGGCATCTGCATCGCCCGCAACTCCTCGGAGGGCACCAAGCACGAGGGCATCACGTACTTCCTGGTGGACATGAAGTCGCCGGGCGTCACGGTGCGCCCGCTGACGGAGATGACCGGCGAGAACCTGTTCAACGAGGTCTTCCTGGACGACGTGTTCGTGCCGGACGACCTGGTCGTGGGCGAGGTCGGCGACGGCTGGAAGGTGGCGCGCAACACGCTGTCGAACGAGCGCGTCTCGCTCTCGTCGGGCTCCGGCGGCACCGGCGCGTCCGTGCCGGACCTGCTGGGCCTGGCCGGGCGGCTGGGCCGCGAGCTCACGCCGGTCGAGCGGCACGAGCTGGCCGGGGTGATCTGCGAGGGCCACTCGATCAACGCGCTGTCGCTGCGGGTGACGCTCAAGCAGCTCGCCGGGTCGGAGCCGGGGGCCGACGCGTCGGTGCGCAAGCTGCTGTCGACCTCGCACGCCCAGCACGTCTCCGAGGCGGCGGTGAGCCTGCTCGGCGCCCAGGCGGTGACGGCGGCCGACATGAAGCTCGGCGACGCCGGCTACTGGAACCGCGCGGTGCTGGCCACCCGGGCGATGACGATCTACGGCGGCACGACCGAGGTGCAGCTCAACATCATCGGTGAGCGCATGCTGGGCCTGCCTCGGGATCCCGAGCCCGGCAAGTAACCGGCTACCCTCCCTCCTCGTGGGGAGGCTCGAACGGATGGGACCCGCGCTCCTGGGCGCGGGTCTCGCCGTGCTGGCGCTGGGGCCGGCGCTCGGGTGGGGGTTCGTGCTCCGGTACGACCTGGTGTTCGTGCCGGATCCGCCGCTGCTGCCCGACTCCGGAGGGTTCCCCCGGGCGGTGCCGAGCGATCTCGTGGCGGCGCTGCTGTCGCGGGTCCTGCCCGGGGAGCTGGTCCAGAAGGGGCTGCTGGTCGCGATCTTCGTGCTGGCGGCGAGCGGCGCGGCGGCGCTGGTGCCGCCGGAGCGCCGGATCGGGCGGCTGGTCGCGGCCGTCTTCTACGCGTGGAACGTCTACCTGGCCCAGCGGCTCCTGCTCGGCCAGTGGGCGCTGCTGCTGGGGGTGGCGGGGCTGCCCTGGGCGGTCCGGGCCGTGGCCGCCGCCGGGCACCAGCGGTGGCACGGGTGGTGGCGCGGAGGGTGGCGCCAGTGGTGGCGGCTCGTCGTGGCGCTGGTGCCGGCGGCGGTGGGCGGGTTCCAGGCGATGCTGGTGACCGCGCTGACGCTGGCGCCGATCGCGGTCGCGCGGCGGCGGGCGGCCGTGACGGGGGTGACGCTCGGCGTGCTGAGCCTGCCGTGGCTGGTGCCCGCGCTGACCTCGGGCGCGGTGACGGACCCGGCGGGGGTCGACGCGTTCGCGGCGCGGGCCGACGGGCCGTTCGGGGTGCTGGGGAGCCTGCTGTCGCTCGGCGGGATCTGGAACGCCGAGGCCGGGGTGCCGGGCCAGGAGTCGTGGTGGCTCGCCGCCGGACGGCTGGCGCTCGCGCTGACCGGTCTGTACGGGTACGCCAGGATGCGCGCGGAGGAACGGCCGCAGTGGTGGGGCGGGCTGGCCGTGGCCGCCGGGGCGGGGTTCGGGGTCGCGTGCCTGGGGGCGTTCGCGCCGGGCGTGCTGAAGTGGCTGATCGGGGCGTGGGCGGGGTTCGGGCCGCTGCGTGACGGCCAGGCGTACCTGGCGCCGCTGGTCCTGGTGGCGGCCGTGGGCCTGGGCTCGCTGCTGCGGTCGGGCGCCCCGGCCGTGGTCGGGCTGCTGGCGCCGGTGCTGGTGCTGCCGACGTTCGCGTGGGGGGCGTCGGGGCGGCTGGAGGCGGTGGCGTACCCGCAGGAGTGGCGGGCGGTGCAGCGGATCGTGAACGCCGACCCGGCTCCGGGCGCGCTGCTGTCGCTGCCGTGGGGCGCGCACCGGGCGTTCGGCTGGAACGGCGGGCGGGTGACGCTCGACCCGGCCGCCAAGATGTTCGCGCGCCGGGTGGTCCGGGACGACACGCTGCTGGTCGGGCTGCCGGACGGGGGGCGGTTGCGGGTGCGGGGCGAGGACCCGCGCAACAGGCTGTCGCCCGCCGGTGTCAGGTACGTGCTCGTGGCCGGCACCGAGAACCGGTTCCCCTTCGATCGGCGCGGCTGGACGCCCGTGCACAAGGGCCGGGAGCTGACGCTATGGCGCCGCTGACCGGCTCATTCACGTCTTACTTGAGGGTAACTTATTACATCACGGTTTGACGATACCTATGGATTCGTCCCGTAACACGTTCTAGTGTCGGCACACATCGTACCGATGTGGAGGGAGCGCTCTGTGTTGCGAATTCTCGCGGCATTGGCCATTGGAGCCCTGCTGGCGGTCGGCGCGTCGGTCGCGGTGGTCAACGTAGCGTCGCCGGCCCCGACCCCGCCGAACCAGCCGCTCTACAACTACGGCACCAGGTAGTCCTTCCCGCCTGACAAGGCCTTACCAGCGGAGCACCGGGCGTGGCTTCGCCATGCCCGCATGCCCGCCGTCGAGGAGTGATGGTGGTCTTCACCGGTGAGCACGCCGACCAGTCACATGCGGTCGTCCGCGGCGAGGGGCCGCTCGCCGGGGTGCGGATCGCCATGCTCAACTTCCGCGAGCCCCGGCAGACGACCGCGGGCGGCGCGGAGGAGTACGCCTGGCAGGTCAGCCGCCACCTGCTGACCCAGGGCGCCTCGGTGGTGTTCGTGACCGGACGCCAGCGCGGCCAGCGCCGGGCCGAGACGCGCGAGGGCATCGCGCTGCGCCGGATGGGCAACCCGTACCTGGTCTACCTGCTGGTGCCGCTCTGGCTGCTGCTGCACCGGCGGCGCTTCGACGCGGTGATCGACTCGATGAACGGCATCCCGTTCTTCGCCCCGCTCGTGATGCCGCGCCGCACGCCGGTGGTGTGCCTGGTGCACCACGTGCACGACCGGCAGTTCGCCGCGTTCCTGCCCCGCTGGCTGGCGGTGATCGGCTGTTTCGTCGAGGGGCCCGTCGCCCGGCTCGTCTACCGGCGCTGCATGACGGTCACGGTGTCGGAGTCGTCCCGGCGGGAGCTGGTCGGCAAGCTGCGCTGGCTGGGCCCGATCGTCGTCGTGCCGAACGGGTGCGCGCACCCCGAGCCGCCGCCGGTCCGGGAGCCCGGCCCCGACCCGGTGATCGTGTACGCGGGCCGGCTGGTCGGGCACAAGCGCATCGATCGGGTGGTGGACCTGGCCGGGGAGCTGTCGGGGATGTGGCCGGGCCTGACCGTGCACATCGCCGGGCGCGGCCCGGAGTCGGGCCCGCTGGCCGGGCACGTGGCCGCCCGGGGGCTGGGCGACCGGGTCCGGCTGCACGGGTTCGTGCCGGAGGCGCGCAAGGTCGCGCTGCTGGCCGGGGCGACGCTGAACGTGACGGCCTCGGAGTTCGAGGGCTGGGGGCTGACCGTGATCGAGGCGGCGGCGCTCGGCGTGCCGACGGTCGCCTACGACGTGGCCGGGCTGCGCGACTCGGTGCGTCACGGCGTCACCGGCTGGCTCGTGCGGGATGGCGAGAGCCTGGCCGACGTGACCGCCCGCGCGCTCAAGGAGCTGGCCGATCCGCGCCGCCGCGCCGAGGTGTCCAAAGCGTGTCGGGCCTGGGCAAAGGAGTTCACCTGGTCCCGAACTGGGGCTAACATGACTGAACTTATCGTGGCGGAACTCCAAGATCGCGGCGGAGCCCATCAGTGACCCATGCCTCGCCTGGACGACGGGACGAGCTCCCCGACTCCGAAGCCGAGAGCTATGACAAGCGGATCGGGCACCGGCTGCGCCTGCTGGCCGGCTGCCTCCTGCTGGTCGCGATCGCGTTCAACACCTCGACCGAGAAGATCATCCCCGAGACGAAGCTCGACATGGCGGTCAACCCGCTCGGCTTCCTCGGCAGGGCCCTGCACCTGTGGGACGGCGCCTACTTCGGCCACCTGCAGAACCAGGCGTACGGCTACCTGTTCCCGATGGGCCCCTTCTACGCGCTCGGCCTCAACCTGGGCATGGAAGCCTGGACGGTGCAGCGGCTGTGGATGTCGCTGGTGCTGTGCACCGCCTTCCTCGGCACCGTGCAGCTCGCCCGCGCGCTGCGGATCGGTGGCCCGGTCTCGCGGATCGTCGCCGGGTTCGCCTACGCGCTCGCGCCGCACGCGCAGGCGCTGATCGGCATCAACTCCTCGGAGTTCCTGCCCAGCGCCGTGCTGCCGTGGATCGTGCTCCCGCTGGTCCTGGGGGCGCGGAGGGCGCTGTCGCCGCGCCGGGCCGCCGCGCTGTCGGCGCTCGCCTTCCTGTGCTGCGGCGGCGTCAACGCCGTGGCCGAGCTGGCCGTCCTCGTCGTCCCCATGCTCTACCTGCTGACCCGGGGGCGCGGCCCGGTCAAACGCAGGCTGATCGCCTGGTGGCTGCCGCTGATCGCGCTCGCCTCGCTGTGGTGGGCCGTGCCGCTGCTCACGCTGGGCCGCTACATCTTCTCCTTCCTGCCCTACATCGAGACGGCGGGCGCGACGACCAGCGTCACGTCCCTGGTCAACGCGCTGCGCGGGACGTCGAGCTGGCTCAGCTTCCTCACCGTGGACGGGCAGGTGTGGCTGCCGGACGCCCACCAGCAGTCGACCGTCCCCTGGCTGATCCTCGTCACCTCGGCCGTCGCCGCGCTGGGCTTCGCCGGGCTGGCCCTGCGCGCCTTCCCGGAGCGGACGTTCCTGCTGGTCAGCCTGCTGGCGGGGGTCGTCATCGTGACGACCGGGCACCCCGGCACCCCGCACGCCGCCTTCATGGCCGAGCTGCTGGACGGCCCGCTGTCGGCCTTCCGCAACCTGCACAAGTTCGACGCGCTGATCCGGCTGCCCGCCGCCCTCGGCGTCGCCGGCCTCATCACCCTCGTACGGCCGGACCTGCGCAGGCACCTGACCGTTGCGGCGGCCGGGCTGGTCGCCCTGTCGGGCCTGCCCATCCTGTACGCGGGACTCGCCCCGGCGGGCGGCTTCACCGCGATCCCCGACTACTGGAAACAGGCCGTCTCCTGGCTGGGCCGCAACGCCGGCGACGGCATGGTGCTGGCCGTGCCGGGGGCCAAACGCGGCGAGTACCTGTGGGGTCGCCCGCTGGACGAGCCGCTGCAGCCGCTCGCGCGGACCCGGTGGGCCACGCACACGATCGTGCCGTGGGGGTCGGCGGGCGGGTCGCGGCTGATGGCGGCCATCGACGACCGCCTGGCGTCGGGCAAGGGCTCGGCCGGGCTGGCCGCCACGCTGCGGCGCATCGGCGTGAGCCACCTGGTGGTCCGCAACGACCTGGACCGGGCCACGATCGGCACCGCCTGGCCGGCCCGCGTGCACCAGGCGCTGGAGGACTCGCCCGGCATCTCGCTGGAGGCCAGGTTCGGGCCCGGCGTGGGCGTCGGCAGGCACGGCCAGGCGGCCTCCTGGCTGGACCAGCCGTACCCGGCGGTCGAGGTCTACAAGGTGGCCGGGGCCGCGCCGCTCGTCGGCACCGTCCCCGCCGACCGGGCGCTGCGCGTCGGCGGCGCGCCCGAGGCCGTGCTGGCGCTGGCCGAGGAGGGGCTGCTCGACGGCGACCGGCCGGTGCTGCTCAACGACGACGACGGCGTGCTGCCCGCCGCCGAGTCGGTGCTCACCGACACGCTGCGCCGCCGCGAGGTGGCCTACGCCGACCTGCGGCGCAACGCCGGCGCGACGCTCACGGCCGACGAGGAGCGGCGCGGCAGCTCGCCGGCCGCCGACCTGCTCGACCCCGGCTGGGAGCGGTACCTGGCCACGGCCGGGTTCAGCGGGATCGCCGGGGTGAGCGCGTCCTCGGCGGAGTCGGACGTCACGGCGTTCGGCGAGGCGCGGGAGCCGGGGCACCAGCCGTTCGCCGCGCTCGACGGCGACCCGCGCACGAGCTGGCGCTCCACCGGCTGGACGGGCGCGACCGGCGAGTGGCTGGAGGTCGCGCTCGCCGGCCCCCGGCGGCTCGACACGATCACGGTGGCGTTCGAGACCGCGCCGATCGGGCCGCCGCCCGCCGAGGTCGTGGTCGAGACCGACGCCGGCGAGCTGCGCCAGGACGTCAGGGCCGGCGCCGGGCCGCAGGAGCTGGCCGTGCCCGAAGGGCCGACCTCCAGGGTGCGCGTCACCGTCACCCGCACCGCCTACGAGCCGGAGAGCGCGCTGGGCAGCCGCGTCGGCATCACCGAGCTGACGATCCCCGGCGTCCAGGCCGGCCGCTCGATCGTCGTGCCCGACCCGGGCGAGCAGCCGGGGGAGCCCGCGATCGCGCTCAGCAGGCAGGGCGACGTGCCCGGCTGCCTGCGCGGCTCGATGGTGTGGAGCTGCTCCGAGGGCCACGAGGTGCTCGGCGACGACGGCCACGGCTTCGACCGCCTCTTCACCACCAGGAAGGACGGCGACTACACCGTCACCGGCCGGGCCGTGCTGCGCGACCGCGTCGCCGTGGAGAAGCTGAGCGCGCTCCCGGACGACGCGCTGACCGTCACCGCGTCCTCCACCTCCGTGGCGCACGGCGCGGCGGCCGGCCGGTGGGCGTTCGACGACGACCCGAGAACCGTGTGGTTCGCCGACCCGCTCGACCCCAGGCCGACGCTCACCGTCGAGCTGGCCCGCCACACCACGCTGACGGAGCTGCGCGTCACCACGCCCGACTCCTACCTCGGCGCCCCGCCCCTCCGCGTGACGGTCCGCGCGGACGGCGGCGTCCGGCAGAGCTGGATCGGCAAGGACGGGCTCGTCGAGTTCCCCGCCCTGTCGGCCAGGAAGATCGAGCTGGAGTTCGGCGCGTCCGGCGGCCGGCCGGTCGAGATCAGCGACATCGCGATCCCCGGCGCCAGCCCGCTCGGCGCGCTGACCGGCTTCCCGCTGCGGCTGCCGTGCGGTTACGGCCCGACCTTCACCGTGAACGGCCGGACCGTCCACACCGAGGTCACCGAGGGCACGCTGCACGACGTCGTCACCGGGCGGCCGGTGCGGTTCGAGACCTGCGAGCGGCTGCTCATGGTGGCCGGGCGCACCAGGCTGGCACTGCGGCCCGGCGACTCCTACCGCGTCGAGTCCGCCGTGGTCCGCCGCCTCGACGAGGACGCGCGGCGGGCCGGGCCGCAGCGCATGCGCGAGACGCCCGTGCGGAGCTGGGAGGCGGGCGAGCGGGTGGTCCAGGTCGACGTCACCGCCGACTCCTACCTGGTCGTCAACGAGAACTTCAACGCCGGCTGGAAGGCCACGCTGGGAGTCGCCGAGCTCAAGCCGGTGCGGCTCGACGGCTGGCGGCAGGCCTGGTTCGTGCCCGCGTACACGTCCGGGACCGTGACGCTCACGTACGTCCCCGACGAGCCGTACCGGGCCGGGCTGGCGGCGGGCGGCGCGCTCGCGCTGCTGGTCGTGGCGCTGGCGCTGACGCCCGGCCGGGGGCGGCTGCGGCGGCTGCCGCCGTGCCGGCCCGCCGCGCCGCGCGGGGGCCTGATGCTGCCCGTGGCCGTCGCGGTCGGCTACTGGGTGGGCGGGCCGGCGGGCGCGGTGGTCGCGGCGCTCACGTTCCTGCCGGGCCTGTGGCTGCGCCCGCTGCGCGACGCCGAGCACCTGCGCGCGGGAGCGCGGGCCCGGCTGCTGCGCCCGCTGTCCGGCCCGTACGCGGGCATCGCGCTGTATCTGGTCGCCGCCGCCGGGGTCGCGGCCGGCGTGGGCGGGCTGTGGACGCAGCTCCTGTGCGTGCCGCTGCTGGCGCAGCTCTGCGTCGAGGCCGCCGCCAGGACGCGGCCCGCGCCCAGGACCCGAGCCCCCGTCCCCGTCGCCGCGGGCGGCCCGACCATGACGAGCGTGCCATGACGACGACGGAGCAGCGCGGCCGGATCGTGATCGCGGTGCCCGGGCCGCTGGTCAGGGCGGTGCGCCGGCACGGCGTGGTGCTGACCGGGGTCGTGATGGTCGCCGCCGCGCTGGCGTGGAAGGCGGTGCTCCTCCAGCACGCCTACTTCAAGGAGGACGACTACGAGTTCGTGGCCAGGGCGGTCGAGAGCGGGCTCTCCTTCGACTACCTGACCCGGATCCACTTCGGCCAGTTCATGCCCGGCGGATTCCTGCTGGCCTGGCTCTCGGCCCGGCTGGAGCCGTACGGATGGGGGGTGGCGGCGGGCGGCGTGCTCGTGCTGCACGCGGCCGCCGGGCTCGCCGTGCTGCGCATGCTGCGGGTCGTGTTCGGCGCGCGCCCGGCGATCCTGGCGCCGCTGCTGGTGTTCCTGCTGGCGCCGATCACGTTCCCGGCGCTCGCCTGGTGGGCGGCGGCGCTCAACACGGTGTTCCTGCAGCTCGCGCTGCCGATGGCGGTGGCCTCGCACTGGCACCACCTGCGCACCGGGCGGCTGCGCCACGCGGTGGTGGCGGCGGCGTGGGTGCTGGTCGGGCTGCTCGGCTTCGTCAAGGGCTTCGCCGTGCCGCTGGTGCTGCTCGCGCTGACGGCGATCTACTTCGGCGGGCTGCGCAGGCGCCTGGCCGCCTGGCTGATGTACGCGGGCGTGCTGGCCGCGTTCGGCGCCCTGTACGCGCAGCGGTCGCTGGCCGCGCCGAACACCGGCGGCCTGCCCCTCTTCGACCAGGCCGCGAGCTTCCTGTGGGAGCTGCTCGGCAGGACGTTCGCGACGACCGTGCTGGGCGGGCCGTGGAAGTGGTTCGCCGGCGGCGACTGGGGCGTCGCCGCGCCGCCCACCGCGCTGGTGGTGCTCTCGCTGCTGGTCCTCGCGCTGCTGGTCGTGGTGACCGGCTACTACCGGCGGCGGGCGTACCTGGCCTGGGGGCTGCTGCTCGGCTACGCCGTCGTGGCCGACGCGCTGCCCGTCCTGTGGGGGCGGGTGCACCTGCTCGGCTCGTTCGCCGGTACGGACACCCGCTACGTGGCCGACGCCGCGCCGCTGCTCGCGCTCGTCGTCGGGCTCGTGCTGCTGCCGCTGCCCGGTGAGGCCGAGCCGTACCGCAGGCCGCTGCCCGCCAGGGAACGGGTGAGCGGGCTGTGCGGCGCGGCCCTCGGCGTGTTCGCGGGCGCGTCGCTCGTCTCGGTGACGATCTTCGCCGGCTACCTGGGCGCGGACCGGCGGCACGGCTACATCGAGACCGCCCGCGCCGAGCTGGCGAAGGCCGCTCCCGGCGCCGTCGTCTACGACCGGCTGGTGCCCGCCGACGTGGTGCCGGGCGGCTACCGCACCTACAGCCTCACCTCCAGGGTGCTGGGCGCGATGGCGTCGCCGCGGCTCCGGGCCCGCATGCAGGACCCGCCTGCGGCGCTGGACGGCCTGGTCTTCGACGACCTGGGCCGGCTGCGGCCGGTGGAGGTCGCCGGGACCGAGCTCGCGCCGCGCACGCCCGACGGCTGCTGGCCCGCGACGGGAGGGACCGTGCAGGTGCCGCTGGCCGCCTCGCCGCCGCGCGTCGAGGGCACGCTGATCCGGCTCGGCTACTCCGCCCGCGCCGACACCGAGGTCACGCTGTGGATGGGCGACCGGCCCGTCGACGTGAAGCTGCGCGCCGGGCTCGGCAAGGTGTTCATGGTCGCCGAGCCCGGCGCGGACCGCATCGTGCTGCCCGACCTGCCGCCCGGCGTGTGCGTCGGCGCGGTCACCCCCGGTCAGGCGGTGCCCGCCCGGTGAACGTGAGCCGCACGACCCTCGCGCTGGTCCTGGCCGCGGCCGGGGCGTTCCTGCTGACGATGGTCCCGCTGATGCGCTGGCACGTCTCCGCGCGGGTGTTCGTGGCGCCGCTGGAGCAGCAGACGATGACCAGGTCGGTGGCCGAGTCCGCGACCTACCTGGACCCGGCCACGATGAAGCCGCAGCGGGGCCCGCTGGTGCTGACCCGCTGGCTGATCGGCGACGTGCTGGCCGGGGACGAGCGGCGGGCGGTGTGGACCGAGTCGGTCTCGCTGGCCACCCGTGACGACCGGCGGCTCGACTACCACGAGCGGCGGCTGGCCTTCGACCGGCGGACCGGCGTGATCGTCAACTGCTGCGGCGAGTATCTGGACGAGGACGCCCGGATCAAGCAGTCGGGCCAGGCGTACCGGTGGCCGTTCCGGGCGGAGCCGCGCGACTACACGCTGTTCGACCTGCGGCTGCGGCGGGCGGTGCCGGTCACGTACGAAGGGGTCGAGCGGGTGCGCGGCGTCGAGACGCACCGCTACGCGCAGCGCACGCCGAGGCAGCTCGTGCCGGGGGAGCAGCCGCCGGTGCCGCGCCGGCTGCTCGGGCTCAAGGGCGCGGGCGACGTGGGCGTGGCCCGCTACGCGGAGATCCGCCGGACCTTCTGGGTCGAACCGGTCAGCGGGCTGCCCGTGAAGACCGCGGACCGGGTGACGGAGACGCTCGTCACGGCCGACGGGAGCGGCAGGCTGGTGGCGCTGGACGCCGACTTCACCACGGCGGCGGGCGACGTGCGGGCGGCGCTGGAGACGGCGGCCTTCTACCGGCGCTGGGAGCTGATCGCCGGGACGGTCGCGCCGGTCGGCGGCGGGCTGCTCGGCGCGGGCTGCGTGGCCGCCGCGCTGTGGCTGGCGCGGCGGCGCTCACCTGCGGCGCAGGACCAGCAGCAGGTTCCAGGTGACGAGCTCGCGGACGCCAGGTAGGTGGACGACATGCCGGGCCCAGCGCGGGTGGTAGCGGGGGATCGCGTCGAGCACGTCCACGTCGCGGTGGCGGCGCGCCCACGCCAGCGGCCCCGCCACGCCGACGGCGAACATGCTCTCCCCGTAGACGTTCTTGGGCGGCCTGCCGTGCGTGCGCTCGTAGCGGCGGGCGGCCCGGTGGCCGCCGAGGTAGTGCCACGGCGAGGTCTCGTGGCCGCCCCAGGGCGACAGCCAGATCGTGTAGGACAGGTAGACGACGCCGCCCGGCCGGGTGACGCGGACCATCTCGTCGGCCATGCGTCGCGGGTCCGGCACGTGCTCCAGCACATTGGACGAGAAGCACACGTCGACCGAGCCGGTGGCCAGCGGCAGGTCCAGCGCGCTGCCCAGCACCGCGTCGCGCGGGGGCGCGCCGTCGCGCAGCCGCATCTCGCCGGCGTCGCAGTCGACGCACACCGGGCGCGCCCCCGCCGCGCGCAGCGCGTCGGCGAAGTAGCCGGGCCCGCCGCCCACGTCGGCCACCGTCGCGCCGTCGAGATCCGTGTACGTGCCGAGCTGCGCCACCGTGTCGGCGGCCAGCGTGCCGTAGAAGAAGTCGGGATCGCTCTGTTCGAGGCGGAAGGCGCGCAGCAGCCGGACGGACCTCGCCAAATCCGCCCGGAACGGTGCAGGGGTGTCCACGGCGCGGAGCATACTCCAGAGGAGGGAACGCGTTGACGGTCCAGGACGAACGCCCCGCCGGCTTCCAGATCACCCTGCCCTCCCTCGGCACCGGTCCGGTCGTCGGCGCCGGTCTGCTGCTCGTCGCGATCTCGCTGGCCTTCAGGGCGAGCGTGCTGGGCCGGGCGTACTTCGTCGAGGACGACTTCCTGTTCGTCGCCGCGGCCGGTGACAGCGGCCTGACCTGGGACTATCTGACCCGGGTGCACAAGGGGCACTTCATGCCGGGCGCGCTCACGCTGGTGTGGGTGCTCTCGGCGGTCGCGCCCTACAGCTGGGCGCTGGTCTCGTTCGTGACGATCGCGCTCCAGGCGGCGGCGTCGGTCATGTTCCTGGTGCTGCTGCGGCGGCTGTTCGGCGACCGGCCCTGGGTGCTCGCGCCGCTGGCCGTGTACGTGTTCGCGCCGCTGACCGTGCCCGCGATGAGCTGGTGGTCGGCGGCGCTCAACGCGGTCCCGCTCCAGCTCGCGCTGGCGGGGGCGCTGGCCGCGCACGTCCGGTACGCCAGGACCGGGCAGGGCAGGTGGCACGCGCTGATCTGGACGGCCGCCGGCATGGCCTTCTCCACCAAGGGGGTGTTCATCCCCTTCGTGATCCTCGGGGTGTCCAGCGCCTTCCTCGGCAGGGGTCTGTGGGCCCGCTCGATCCTGGCGGAGCTGCGCCGGCCGGGCTGGTGGGCGCAGGGGGCGCTGCTGGCCGGCTACGCGGTGCTCTACCTGCTGCGCCGCGACAGCGCCGGGTCCGACGCGCTGACCGGGCCGAAGGCCGAGCTGGTGCCGGGGGTGGTGCGCCGGCTGCTGGGCGAGACGTTCCCGACAGGCGCCGTGGGCGGGCCGCTGCGCTGGGGCGGCGTCACCGCCACCGGGGGCCTCGCGGACCCGGAGGCGGTCACGGTGGTGGCCTCGTGGGCGCTGATCGCGCTGCTGGTGGCGCTCACCTGCGTGTACCGGCGGCGGGCCTGGCGGGCGTGGGCGATCCTGGCCGCCTACGTCGTGGTGGCCGACGCGGTCCCCACGGTGATCGCCCGCGCCACGCTGTGGGACATGGTGGGGGCCGAGACGCGCTACGTCGCCGACGCCGCCGTGCTGTTCGCCCTCTGCCTGGCCCTGGCCGCGCTGCCGGTCGCCGGGGAGGAGGACGCCGTGCGGCGGCGGACGCCCGGCGGCCTGCCCGCCGCGGCGGGCGCGCTCACGGCCGCCTTCGTGGTCGCGGCGCTGGTCTCCACCAACGCCTACGCCGACACCCTCACCGGCGACCGCGTCAGGACCTATCTGGACGCCGCCCGGCAGTCGCTGGCCGAGGCCCCGGACCTCGACGTGTACGACCGGCCGGTGCCGCCGCACCTCGTGCTGCCGTGGAACGGCTCCCGGCGGCTCACCTCGAACGTGCTGGGCCCGCTGACCGACCCGGAGACGCGGCAGCGGATGCGCGACCCGCGCCCGTCGGCCAGGCCGTACGTGTTCGACGACGCCGGGAAGCTGGTGCCGGTGGGCCGGGTGGTGCCGTTCTTCGACGAGGTGGCCGGGGCCGAGTGCTATCCGGCGGGCGCGGTGTTCCCCGTCGAGTCGATGGGCGGGCCCGGCATGGTGGTCGCCCTGGCCTACACCAGCGAGGTGCCGGTGCGGGTGGTGGCCGACCTGGGCGGCACGGAACGGGCGGCGAGCCTGCCCGCCACGCCCGCCGACGGCGGCCTGTTCTACGTCCCGCACGACGGCGCGGGCGCCGGGCTGCGCGTCACCGTGGCGGGCGCCGGGGCTCAGGACTTCTGTCTCAGGGCGGTCGCGTTCGGCGAGCCGGGGCCCGCCCTGTGAGGCACGAACCGGATCAGCGCCCTGGCCGGCTCCTCGACCCAGCGGTAGGTGAGCGCCGACAGCCCGACCGTGATGGCGCCGATCGCGACCAGGTTGACCAGCAGGTTGCCGCTCCACGGCTGCTGCCCGGTGAAGTCGTACCAGAGATAGATCACCACGAACTGCCACAGGAACACGCCGTAGGAGATCTCGCCCAGCCGGCTCATCATCCGCCCGCCGATCACCCGCCGCACCCGCGTGACCCCCTCGGGCTCCAGCGCGGCGGGCGCCACCAGGCAGAAGGCGATGACCGTGTAGAGGAGCTGCTCGGAGAACGCGGTCCAGATGCCGCCCAGGCCGACGAAGCGCGGCCCGGTGAGCGGCGTGGCCGCGATGGCGTACGCCAGGCCGGCGATGACCCACAGCGTGCCCCACGAGGCCGCCAGGGCCGCGCCCAGCCGCCGTGCCGGGCCGTCCTCTGCCCTGGCCCAGACGGTCAGCACCGCCAGGGCCATGCCGGGCACGAAGAACGTCCACGAGCGCGGCAGCCACACGTTCATCCACGGCCGGTACTCGGGGAAGTACTCGAAGATCGTGTACACGTACGAGAGCGCGCCGAAGACGGCCAGGCCGATCAGCAGGCGCTTGGCGCGGGCGGCGACGCCGGGCCCGGCCCGCAGCGCGAAGGCGCGCAGGGCGGCGGCCATGAGCGGCAGCGTGAGGTAGAAGGCCGCCTCGACCGCGAGGCTCCACATCTGGCCGAGCCCCCTGGGCCCGAGGCCGAACCACCACGGGTCGAGGTCGTAGATGTGCACCAGGAACAGCATCTTCGCCCACGTCCACACGTCGCCGCGGTGCGCGCCGCCCCACAGCAGCAGCGCGACGGCGACGACCAGCCAGTACGCGGGGACGATCCGGAAGAAGCGCCGCCACAGGTAGCGGCCGGCGGCGGGCTCGGGGTCGCCGGTCAGCAGGGCGGCCGCCCACGGCCGGTAGAGCAGCAGGCCGGAGAGCGTGAAGAAGATCGGCACGCCGATCTCGCCGCGCGACAGCAGCCCGCCGAGGAAGCCGGGCTGGAGCGCCGTGCCCGCCTCCATGGAGACGTGGAAGAGCAGGACCGCGAGGGCGGCGACGGCGCGGATGCCGTCGAGCGCGGGCTGGCGGCCGGACACCACGGGTCTGCCCGCCGATGTAGAACCTGTTTCGGTCACGTTTCCGCATCCCTGGTGACGTCGCTCACTGGCGGCAATAACATACCGGCAAGTAGAACTCGTTTTCAGTACGTAATCGCCCAAAACCGGCATCCGTGCACCTGTCCCATGGAGGTTCCATGAACCGGGTCGTTGGAAGCGTTCTGATCGCCATCGGTGCCTTTCTCGTCGTGCTGTCCCCCCTGACGCACTTCCAGGTGGCCTCGGCGCTGATCGCCGCCAAGGCCGACCAGTACGGGATCAGCAACCTCCGGGCCACGGGCGCACAGTACTTCAGCGCCGCCGACGGCAAGGTGCTGACCGCCGACCTCGACATCACCGTCACCACCCGGGGCGACGTCAAGGGAGCCGAGGGCGACACGGTCGTCTGGGACGAGTTCACCTACGTCAACGACGTCACCCACAGCAAGCCGATCGACTACACCGAGCGGCGCAGCGCCTTCGACAAGCGCTCCGGCGTCGGCCTCAACTGCTGCGGCGTCAGCATCGACAAGGAGCCCGTCCAGCTCCAGGGCCAGATCTACAAGTTCCCCTTCGACGTGGAGAAGAAGAGCTACCAGGTCTTCAACTCCACGGCCGGCAAGGCGTTCGAGGCCAAGTTCGTCGCCGAGGAGCAGGTCAACGGCCTGACCGTGTACAAGTTCGAGCAGACGGTCCCGGAGACCAAGACGGAGACCAGGACCGCCCCCGCCGCCTGGTTCGGCATGGGCGAGTCGGGTGACGTCCAGCTCGACCGCGTCTACTCCGGCGTCAACACCTACTGGATCGAGCCGGTCACCGGCGCGCCCGTCAAGCAGGAGCAGCAGCGCAACGAGGTGCTGCGCAGCCAGGACGGCGTCGAGCGGTCCAAGGCGTTCGTCGCCCACGCCAAGATGACGGACGAGACGGTCAAGAAGCTCGTCGACAGCGCCGCCGACAGCAAGAGCCAGATCACGCTGATCAGGACCACGATCCCGCTCGTGCTGGCGATCGTCGGCGTCGTGCTGCTGGCCGTGGGGATCTTCGCGGTGAGCCGCAAGCGCGCATGAGCCAGGACGGGGTGGTGGCGCGGCCCGTCGCCGCGCCCGTCCTCGGGCTGATCAGGGCGGCCCGGCCGCGCCAGTGGCTGAAGAACGTGCTGGTGCTGGCCGCGCCCATGGCCGCCGGAGTGATCGGCGAGCCGCGTAGCCTGCTGGCGGCGATGCTCGTGTTCGCCGCGTTTTGCCTGGCCGCCAGCGGGTCCTACCTGCTCAACGACGCCGCCGACGTGGTCGCCGACCGGCTGCACCCGCGCAAGAGCAAGCGGGCGGTCGCCTCCGGCGTGGTGCCGGTGCCGGTGGCCCGCTGGACCGGCGTGGCGCTCATGGTGCTCGCCCCCGGCGTCGCCGCGCTCACCGGCGACTGGCGTCCGGCCGCCGTCGTGGCCGGCTACCTGGCCCTGACCCTCGCGTACACGCTGTGGCTCAAGCACGTCGAGGTCGTGGACCTGATCGCGGTCGCCGGCTGCCACGTGGTCCGCGCCTACGCCGGGGCCGTCGCCGTGGACGTGCCGGTGACCGGCTGGTTCCTCGTCGTGGTGTCGCTGGCCGCGCTGCAGCTCGTCGCGGGCAAGCGGGAGACCGAGCTGCGCGCCCAGGGCGTGAGCGGCACCCGCGCCACGCTGGCCGCCTACACGCCCGCCTACCTGTCCCAGGTCCGCGTCATGTGCTCGGGCGCGATGATCGTGACCTACTGCCTGTGGGCGCTCAACGCGCACGCGAACCTGTTCTACGGGCTCAGCATCGTGCCCTTCGTGCTGCTCGTCCTGCGGCACAATCTCCTGGTGGACCGGGGGATCGGAGAAGAGCCCGAGGAGCTTGCCGTGCGCGACCCGCAGATCAGGATCTTCGCCGCGCTGCTGATCGCGCTGGCAGGGCTGGGGATCTACACATGACGACGTTCCTGACCGGGTGGGGCCGCACGTCACCCTCCCCGGCGACCGTGGTCAGGCCGCGCGACGCCGCCGAGGTGGCCGCGCTGGTCGGCGCCGCCCCCGGCCGCGGCCTCCTGGCCCGCGGCCTCGGCAGGGCGTACGGCGACGCCGCCCAGAACTCCGGCGGCCTGGTCCTCGACTGCACCGGGCTGGGCGGCTGGAGCTTCGACGAGGCGACCGGGCTGGTGACCGCCTCGGCCGGGGTGAGCCTGCACGAGCTGATGACGGCCCTGGTGCCGCGCGGCTGGTTCGTGCCCGTCAGCCCCGGCACCCGTCACGTCACCGTCGGCGGCGCCGTCGCGGCCGACGTGCACGGCAAGAACCACCACCGCGACTCCTCCTTCGGCGCCCACCTGCGCTCGCTCACGCTGGTCACGGCCGACGGCGCGGTGCGCACGCTCACCCCGGACGAGCCGCTGTTCCACGCCACCGTGGGCGGCATGGGGCTGACCGGCGTGGTGTGCGAGGTGACGTTCGGCTGCGTGCCCGTGGCGAGCTCCCTCATGCGGGTGGACGTGCGGCGCACCGGCGACCTGGACGAGACGCTGGCCGCCATGGCCGACGACGACGACCGCCACCGCTACACGGTCGCCTGGATCGACCTGCTGGCGCGCGGGCGCCGGATGGGGCGCGGCGTGCTGACCAGCGGCGACCACGCCGAGCGTGGCGCCCGCGACTTCGCACCCCGCACCCTGCTGCGCGCCCCGCGCCGGGCCCCCGGCGGGCTGCTCAACGGCGTGAGCGTGCGGGCCTTCAACGAGGCGTGGTACCACAGGGCGCCCCGGCGGGCGAGCGTCGTGCAGGGGATCGCGCCGTTCTTCCACCCGCTCGACGCCGTCGAGGGCTGGAACCGCGTCTACGGCCCGCGGGGCTTCGTCCAATACCAGTTCGTGGTGCCGTTCGGAGCCGAGAAGACGCTGCGGGAGATCGTCGGACGGCTGTCGTCGACCGGGACCGTGTCGTTCCTGACCGTGCTCAAGCGGTTCGGAGCCGGGTCCAGCGGGCTGCTGTCGTTCCCGATGCCGGGCTGGACGCTGGCCCTCGACATCCCGGCCGGGCAGCGCGGGCTGGGCCGGCTGCTGCGCGGCTTCGACGAGCGGGTCGCCGAGGCGGGCGGGCGCGTCTACCTGGCCAAGGACTCGCGGCTGCGAGCTGACATGATGGCCCGCATGTATCCCGGGCTGGACCGGTGGCGGCGGATCAGGGACGAGGCCGACCCCGCCGGGCTGTTCCGCTCCGACCTGGCCAGGAGGCTCGGCCTGTGAAGAACGCTCTGGGCGCGGTCGACACCGTGCTGCTGCTCGGCGGACGCAGCGAGATCGGGCTGGAGATCGTCCGGCTGCTGGTGGGGCTGGGCGCGAGCCGGATCGTGCTGGCGATGCGCGAGCCCGGCGGCCCGCCGCCCGCCGTGACGCCGAACGTCGAGCGGCCCGCCGGGGCGGCGCCGCCCGAGGTGCACGTGCTGCCGTTCGACGCGCTCGACGCGGCCTCCCACGGCGAGGTCTTCGACAAGGCCGTGGAGCTGGTCGGCGACCTCGACGTGGTGATCTCCGCGTTCGGCGTGCTGGGCAGCCAGGACGCCTACGACGCCGACCCGGCGGCGGCCATGACCGACGTGGCCGTCAACTACGGCGCGCACGTGTCGGCGGGCCTGCACGCGGCCCGGGTGCTGCGCCGCCAGGGCCACGGCACGCTCGTGGTGCTGTCGTCGGTGGCGGGCGCGCGGGTGCGCCGGGCCAACTTCGTGTACGGGTCGGCCAAGGCCGGGCTCGACGGGTTCGCGCAGGGGCTCGGCGACGCGCTGCACGGCACCGGGGCCCGGGTGCTGATCGTGCGGCCGGGGTTCGTGATCGGGCGGATGACCGAGGGGCTGACGCCGGCGCCGCTGTCGTCGACGCCCCGGCAGGTGGCGCTGGCCACGGTGCGGGCGCTGCGTGAGGGCCGGGCGAGCGTGTGGGTGCCTCCGGCGCTCGGGCCGGCGTTCGGCCTGATGCGGCTGCTGCCCCGCGCGCTCTGGCGCCGGATGCCGCGTTAGAACCCGTTCCACAGAACCCGGTGTAGCCGAACCGCGGAGTAGAACACGTTGCAGTTGGCGGGGTCGCGGCTTATCGTCGAGCCATGCGGACCCGGGTCACGGACATGTTCGGAATCGACCTCCCGATCTTCGCTTTCAGCCACTGCCGGGACGTGGTGGCGGCCGTCAGCCGCGCCGGAGGGATGGGCGTGCTCGGCGCGCTCTACTTCACCCCGGAAGAGCTCGAACAGGAGCTCAAGTGGATCGACGACCACGTGGACGGCAAGCCGTACGGCGTCGACGTGGTCATGCCCGCCTCCTACGAGGGCGCCGACTTCGCGCCCGAGGAGCTCGTCGGCCGCCTCCAGGGGATGATCCCGCAGGGGCACCGGGAGTTCGTCGACGGCCTGCTGGCCGCCCACGGCGTGCCGCCGCTCGGCGAGGACGCCGACGCCGGCCGGGTGCTGCTCGGCTGGACAGACGCCACCGCCCGCCCGCAGGTCGAGGTCGCGCTGCGGCACCCGATCGCGCTGCTGGCCAACGCGCTCGGCCCGCCGCCCGCCGACATCGTCGAGCTGGCCCACGCGCACGGCGTCAAGGTCGCCGCGCTGGCCTCCACGCCCCGCCACGCGCTCAAGCAGGTCGAGGTCGGCGTGGACGTGGTCGTCGCGCAGGGCACCGAGGCCGGCGGCCACACCGGCGAGATCTCCACCATGGTCCTCATCCCGCAGGTGGTCGACGCGGTCGACGTGCCCGTGCTGGCGGCGGGCGGGATCGGCAACGGCCGCCAGATGGCCGCCGGGCTGGCGCTCGGCGCGGAAGGCGTGTGGACCGGCTCGCTCTGGCTCACGGTCGAGGAGGCCGACACGCCGGAGATGGCCAAGCGGCGCATCCTGGAGGCTACCTCCCGCGACACGGTCCGCTCCCGGAGCTGGACGGGCAAGCCCGCCCGCCTGCTCAGGAACGAGTGGACCGACGCCTGGGAGTCGGCCGGGTCGCCGGGCACGCTGCCGATGCCGCTGCAGTTCATGCTGGTGTCGGACGCGCTGCGGCGCATCGGCCGCTCCGATGCCGCCGAGCTGGCCACGTTCCCGGCGGGCCAGATCATCGGCATCACCAACCAGGTCCGCGCCACCAAGGACGTCGTCTTCTCCCTCGTCGAGGAGTACGCCGACGCCCTGGAGCGGCTGGAGCGCATCACCCGCGACTGAGCGGCGCGTCAGCGGCCCCGGTAGACGGGCAGGCGCTTCTCGCGGAAGGCGAGCGTGCCCTCCTTGGCGTCCTCGGAGCCGATGACCGGCCAGCCGAGCTCGTCGGAGACCTTGAGCGCCTCGGGCTCCGGCAGGCCGAGCGTGTCGCGGTAGGCGCGCAGGATGGCCTGGACGGCCAGCGGGCCGCTGGCCGCGACGTCGGCGGCCAGCTTCAGCGCCTCGGGCAGCGCCTGCCCGTCGGGGACGACGCGGTTGACCAGCCCCATCGACAGGGCCTCGGCGGCGGTGACGGCCCGCCCGGTCAGCAGGAGGTCCATGGCGTGGCAGTACGGGATCTGCCGGGGCAGCCGGATCGCGCTGCCGCCCATCGGGAACAGCGCGCGCCTGGCCTCGAACAGGCCGAGCGTGGCCGACTCGGCGACGATGCGCAGGTCGGTGCCGACCAGCAGCTCGGTGCCCCCGGCCACGGCGTGGCCCTCGACGGCGCTGATGATCGGCTTGGTGGGCAGGTCGGCGCGCAGCAGGCCCTTCCAGTGGTAGTCGGCGATCTTCGCGCCGCGCGCCTGGACCTCGGGGTCCTGCGGCGGCCGGCCCATGGCCTTGAGGTCGGCGCCCGCGCAGAACGTGCCCTGCGCGCCGGTCAGGACGGCGACGCGGACGGACGGCTCGGCCGACACGTACGCCCATGCGCTCGCCAGGCCGATCAGCATGTCCGACGACAGCGCGTTGCGGGCCTCGGGGCGGTCCATGGTGACGACGACCACGTGGCCGTCCCGTTCGACGCGGCAGTGGGGGGTGCTGATCGGCAGCGATTCCACGGACACCTCCTGAAATCAAGCGCTTGCTCCCACATTAGCGGCGGGTTACGCTCCCGGAAAGAAACGAGAACAGGTTCTCGTTTGTCTGCGCCCGGGTGAGGAGTTCCGATGGGCACGCTCGGTTTCTGGAGACTGGCGCAGGCGGACCCCGGCTGGGTCGCCGCCGTGGACCCCGACGGCACGGAACATCGCGCCGGTGACCTGCTGGCCAAGGCGAACCGGCTGGTGCACGGCCTGCGCGAGCTCGGGCTGCGACCCGGCGACGGCTTCTGCGGGCTGGTGCCCAACGGGGCCGACGGCCTGGTGCTCTACCTGGCCGCGTTACAGGCGGGCTGGTACTACACGCCGATCAACTGGCACCTGACCGGCCCGGAGATCGCCTACATCCTGGCCGACAGCGAGGCCCGCGCGTTCTTCGCGCACCCGCGCTACGCGGCCGAGGCCGCCCGCGCCGCCGAGGCCGTCGACCCCGGCAGGTGCTTCGGCGTCCCGGAGCTCCCCGGCTTCCGCCCGCTGAGCGACCTGACCGACGGCAGGCCGGACACCCTGCCCGGCGACCGGACGGCCGGCGCCACCATGCACTACACCTCCGGCACCACCGGCCGGCCCAAGGGCGTGCGCCGCCCGCTCAGCGGCCTCGACCCCGACGACGCGGCCGAGCTGATGACGTTCCTGCCCGGCCTGTTCGGCATCACGCCCGGCCGCCCCAACGCCCACCTGGTCACCTCGCCCGGCTATCACACGGCCGTCACCCAGTTCGGCGGCACCGCCCTGCACATGGGCCACACCCTCGTGTACATGGACCGGTGGGACGCCGAGGAGATGCTGAGGCTCTGCGAGCGCCACCGGGTGACGAACTCGCACATGGTCCCCACGCACTTCAAACGCCTGCTGTCGCTGCCCGCGGAGACCCGGGACCGCTACGACCTGTCGTCGCTGAGGTGGATGATCCACGCCGCCGCGCCCTGCCCGGTGCCGGTCAAGCGGGCGATGCTGGACTGGTGGGGCGACTGCGTCTACGAGTACTACGCGGCCACCGAGGGCGGCGGCACCCTGGCCACCCCCGCCGACTGGAAGGCGCACCCCGGCACCGTCGGGCGGGCCTGGCCGATCAGCGAGCTGCTCGTCGTCGACGACGCGGGCGACCCGGTGCCCACCGGCACCCCCGGGACCATCTACATGAAGATGATGGGCGCCTCCTTCGAGTACAAGGGCGACCCGGCCAAGACCGAGGCGAACCGGCTCAAGGACTACTTCACCGTCGGCGACATCGGCTACCTGGACGAGGACGGCTTCCTGTTCCTGTGCGACCGCAAGGCCGACATGATCATTTCGGGCGGGACCAACATCTACCCCGCCGAGATCGAGAACGAGATCGTCGTCCACCCCAAGGTCGCCGACGTGGCCGTCTTCGGCATCCCGGACGAGGAGTGGGGCGAGCAGATCAAGGCCGTCGTCGAGCCCGCCCCCGGCGCCGAACCCGGGCCCGAGCTGGCCCGGGAGATCCTGGCCTCGCTGGAGGGCCGGCTGTCGCGGATGAAGTGGCCCAGGACCGTCGACTTCATCGCCGAGATGCCCCGCGAGCCCAACGGCAAGCTGCTCAAACGCAAGCTCCGGGCGCCCTACTGGGAGGGACACGAGCGTGCCATCTGACGAGCCGCTGACGGCCGAGCACGTGCTGGAGTTCCCCGGCGGCTACACGCGCACCACCGGGCCGGTGATCGGCCGGTTCCTGACCGAGCTGCGCGCCGGGCGGCTCGTCGGCGTGCGCACCGCCGAGGGCCGGGTGCTGGTGCCGCCGCTGGAGTACGACCCCGCGACCGGCGAACCGGTCACCGGCGAGTACGTCGAGGTCGGGCCCGCCGGGACCGTCACGGCCTGCGCCTGGGTGCCCGAGCCGCTGGACGGCCACCCGCTGGACCGGCCGTTCGCCTGGGCGCTGATCAAGCTGGACGGGGCCGACACGGCGCTCGTGCACGCCGTGGACGCGGGCAACCCCAAGGCCGTCGCCGCCGGGACCCGGGTGTGGCCGGTGTGGCGCGGCGAACGCACCGGTCACATCACCGACATCTCCTGCTTCGCGCCGGAGGTGACGAAGATCGTCTCACCGGTGCGGAGCGCGTACACGCTCAGGGCGGGCGGGGCGCTCGGCGTCTTCCTGGAGGGCATCGGGCGCGGCGTGTTCGTCGGCGGGCGATGCGGCGGCTGCGGCAAGGTGTACGTCCCGTACCGGCTGTCGTGCCCGGAGTGCGGCCTGCGGATCGCCGAGCGGACCGAGCTGCCCGGCACCGGCACCGTCACCACCTTCGCGATCAACAACCTGCCCGACCCGCGCGCCCCCGAGGTGCCGTTCGTGTCCGCGTACATCCTGCTCGACGGCGCGGACGTGCCGATGATCGCGCTCGTCGGCGGGGTGCCCGCGCACGAGGTGCGCCACGGCATGCGGGTGCGCGCCGTATGGGTCCCCGAGGACGAGCGGACGCCGTCGATGGCCAGCGTGCGGTGGTTCGCCCCCACCGGCGAGCCGGATGTGGAGCTGTCATGAGAAGGGTGGCGATCGTCGCCTTCGCCCAGAGCGAGCACACCGACCACGACACCGGGCTGGCCGAGCCGGAGCTGATCCTGCCCGTGATCGACGCGGTCAAGGCGGCCACCGGGCTCAGCCGGTTCGGCTTCACCTGCTCCGGGAGCTGCGACTACCTGGCGGGCGCGCCGTTCTCGTTCGTCTCGGCCCTCGACGCGCTCGGCGCCTGGCCGCCCATCTCCGAGAGCCACGTCGAGATGGACGGCGCCTGGGCGCTGTACGAGGCATGGGTGCGGCTCCAGCACGGGGACGTGGACAGCGCGCTGGTGTACGGCTTCGGCAAGTCCACGCCCGGCGATCCGCGCACGCTCATGACCCTGCAGCTCGACCCGTACTACCTGGCGCCGCTCGGGCTCGACCAGGTGTCCTACGCGGCGCTGCAGGCGTCGGCGGCGGGCGTGCCGCGCGCGGAGCTGGACGCGATCGTCCGGCGCAGCCGGGCCGACGGGCGGCGCAACCCGTACGCGCTCGACCTGCCCGACGAACTGGCCGCCGACCCCGTCGCGGGGCCGGTGCTGGCCTGCGACGTGGCTCCCGTGACCGACGGCGCGGCCGCGGTCGTGCTCGCCGCCGGCGACCTGGCCGCCGAGCTGTGCGAGCGGCCCGCGTACGTGACCGGCATCGCGCACCGCATCGAGCCGCACTACCTCGGCCTGCGCGACCTGTCCAGGTCCGCGTCCGCCGCCGACGCCGCGCGGGCCGCCGGGGTCGGCAAGGGGCCCGTCGAGGTGGCCGAGCTGCACGCGCAGTTCGCGCACGAGGAGCCCATCCTGCGCCGCGCCCTGGAACTGCCGGACGACACGGTGATCAACCCGTCGGGCGGCCCGCTCGCCGCCAACCCCGTCATGGCCACCGGCCTGATCCGCATCGGCGAGGCCGCCCGCCGCGTCCACGACGGCACCGCCCGGCGCGTCGTCGGCCACGCCGCCGGCGGGCCCTGCCTGCAGCACAACCTCGTCACCGTCCTGGAGGCATGATGGCGCAGCGCTGCGCGGTGATCGGCGTCGGGCAGACGCACTACACGACCAAGCGCCGGGACGTGTCCATGGCCGGGCTGGTGCGCGAGGCCGCGCTGCGCGCGCTGGAGGACGCCGGGCTGACGTTCAAGGACATCGACGCGGTCGTCATCGGCAAGGCCCCCGACCTGTTCGAGGGCGTCATGATGCCCGAGGCGTACCTGGCCGACGCGCTCGGCGCCGCCGGCAAGCCGATGATGCGCGTGCACACCGCCGGCAGCGTCGGCGGCTCCACCGCCCTCGTCGGCGCCGGGCTCGTCCAGGGCGGCGTGCACGAGCGGGTGCTCGTCGTCGCCTACGAGAAGCAGTCCGAGTCCAACGCCACCTGGGCGCTGTCCACGCACCTGCCGTTCAGCTCCTCCCTCGTCGTCGGCGCGGGCGGCTACTTCGCCCCGCACATCCGCGAGTACATGCGCCGCACCGGAGCCCCCGGCCACATCGGCACCCTCGTGGCCGTCAAGGACCGGCTCAACGCGCTGCGCAACCCGTACGCGCACCTGAAGATCCCCGGCATCGACCGGGCGATGGTCGAGTCCACCCCCATGCTGTGGGAGCCGATCCGCTACCTGGAGACCTGCCCGTCCAGCGACGGCGCCTGCGCGCTCGTGCTGTCGTCCGAACGCGCCGCCACCGGCACCCCCGCCTGGGTGCACGGCGGCGCCATGCGCTCCGAGCCGATCTTCCGTGCCGGGCGCGACACCGTCAGCCCGCAGGCGGGCAAGGACTGCGCCGCCGACGTCTACCGGCAGGCCGGCGTCACCGACCCCCGGCGGCAGATCGACGTCGCCGAGGTGTACGTGCCCTTCTCCTGGTACGAGCCGATGTGGCTGGAGAACCTGGGATTCGCCGCCGAGGGCGAGGGCTGGAAGCTGACCGAGTCGGGCGCCACCGCGCTCGACGGCGACACCCCGTGGAACCCCTCGGGCGGCGTCCTGTCCAGCAACCCGATCGGCGCGTCCGGGCTGATCCGGTTCGCCGAGGCGGCGCTCCAGGTGCGCGGCGCGGCGGGGGAGCACCAGGTGGACGGCGCCCGGCTGGCGCTCGGGCACGCCTACGGCGGAGGAGCCCAGTTCTTCGCGATGTGGATCGTCGGACGGGAGAAGCCCTGATGGAGTTCAACCACGCTGACCTGTACGAAGGGCTCGCGGACGCGATCGGGGACCGGGTCGCCGTGGTCTGCGGCGCCGAACGCCGCACCTACGCCGAACTCGACGCCGAGGCCAACCGGCTCGCCCACCACCTGAAGGACCTCGGCGTCCGGCCCGGCGAGCACGTCGGCATCCACCTGTGCAACGGCGTCGAGTACGTCGCCGGGCTGCTGGCCGCCCTCAAGATCCGGGCGGTGCCCGTCAACGTCAACTACCGCTACGTCGAGGCCGAGCTGCTCTACCTCTACCGCGACTCCGACATCCGGGCGCTGCTCTACGACGTGGAGTTCGACGCCCGGGTGGCCGCCGTCGCCGGCGACGCGCCCCGGCTGGAGCACCTGATCGCCGTCGGCGGGTCGTCGGCCGTCCCGTACGCGGTCCCGTACGAGGAGGCGTTACGCGCCGGGCGGCCCGAGCGCGGGTTCGGGCCGCGCTCCGGGCAGGACGTGTACATCATCTACACCGGCGGCACCACCGGCCTGCCCAAGGGCGCCATGTGGCACGTCGAGGACCTGTTCATGGCCTTCGGCGGCGGCAACCCGTACGGCGAGCCGCGGGCCACGCCCCGCGAGGTGGTGGAGGAGGCCACCAGGACCGCCCCGATGATCATGATGGCGGCGCCGCCCCTCATGCACGGCGCCGCCCAGATGGCCACGTTCATCACCTGGTGGATGGGCTCCACCATGGTGTACGTGCGCAAGTTCCACGCCGCCGAGGTGTGGCGGACCGTCGAACGCGAGCGCGTCTTCACCCTCAACATCACCGGCGACGCCATGGCCAGGCCGCTCGCCGAAGCCCTGGAGGCCGGCTCGTACGACGTGTCCTCGCTGTGCGTCGTCAGCTCCACCGGCGCCATCCTCAGCGGGGCGGTGCGCGACCGGCTCCAGGAACTGCTGCCCAACGTGATCATCCTCGACAACTTCGGCTCCACCGAGTCCGGCTACACCGCCTCCGGCATCGCCGGCTCCTCGCCCGAGACCGGGCTGCGCTACCGGCCGAACGCCACCGCCGGGCTGGCCGTGCTCGACGACAAGCTGCGCCCCGTCACGCCCGGCTCCGGCGAGCTCGGCACCGTGGCCAAGGCCGGGCGGATCGCGTTCGGCTACTACAACGACCCCGGCAAGACCGCCCGCACCTTCGTCACCGACTCCGCGGGCACCCGCTGGCTGCTGACCGGCGACCTGGCCAGCGTCGAGCCCGACGGCACCGTCAACGTGTTCGGGCGCGGGTCCCAGTGCGTCAACACCGGGGGCGAGAAGGTCTTCCCCGAGGAGGTGGAGGCCGTGCTCAAGGGGCATCCCGCCGTCTTCGACGCCGTCGTCACCGGCGTGCCCGACGAGCGGTGGGGCAGCAGGGTCGCCGCCGTGATCGAGCCCCGGCCCGGCCTGCACGTCACCGAGGCCGAGCTCGACGCCCACTGCCGGCGGCTGCTGGCCGGCTACAAGGTGCCGCGCGCGTGGGCGTTCGTCGCCGAGATGATCCGCTCCCCGGCCGGCAAGGCCGACTACCGGTGGGCCAAGCAGGTGCTCACCGGAGGGTGATCACTGGGCATCGGTAGCGCGCAGCACCGTCTCGCGCACCCCGGCGGCCATGGCACGCAGCGGTGCCACGCGGTCCGCCTGCTCCGGGGGCACCCGCTCCTGCTCCGCCAGCGACCAGCCCGCCGCGTCCAGCGCCGCCCCCGGCCGGTCGAGCGCCACCAGCCCCGCCGCCAGATACGCGTACGTCAGCGCCGACGTCGCCGGGTCGTCAGGCTCGTCGCACAGGTCGGCCGCCCGCTCCAGCAGCGCCACCGCCTCCGCCGTCCGGCCCGCCTCCAGCAGCGCGATCCCGTACAGCGCCGTCGCCCGGCCGCCGCCCGGCACGTCCGCCGCCCGCGCCAGCACCGTCAGATCCGGCCGGCCCAGCTCATGCAGCAGCCCGCCCAGCCGCCCCAGCGCCGCGCCCAGCTCCGCCCCGTAACGGGCCGGATCGCACGCGGCCAGGCACTCCAGCACCCGCACCGCCAGCTCCGCCCCGTCCGCCGCCGTCTCCGGATCGCCGACGACCTCCGTTACCGCCGCGTACGTCTCCAGGCAGCGCCCCAGCAGCTCGTACGCCTCCGCGCCCGCCCGCACCGGGACGTCACGCTCCAGCGCGGCGGCGTGGTCCGTCAACGGCGGCAGCAGCTCGGCCATCGCCTCCGCCAGCCGCGCCCGCTCCCCGGGGCCGCCGCGCGAGGCGGCCTCGAACGCCACCCCGAGATAACCGGCCAGCTCGCCCAGCACCTCCAGGCCGCCCGCCGGACCCTCCAGCGCCCGCCCGTAGAACGCCGCCGCCTCGGCCGGCTCGCCCTGGTCCACGTACCGCCCGCCCAGCCGCAGCAACGCGAGCCGGTGCGTCGCCGCGACCTCGGGAGCCACCGGGACCTGCTCGTCGAACAGCCCCGACAGCAGGGTCGTTCCGCGCACCAGCTCCACCGCCGCCCGCTCACCGTCGCCGAGCAGGCTCCGGCACAGGCCGCTGAGCTGCAGACACGTACCGGCCAGCACCTCACGGCCCACCGGCGGCAGCACCGCCAGCGCCGCACCGGCCGCCTCCAGCGCCCCCTCCAGATCGCCACTGGCCAGCCGGATCCCGCCGCGCAACCGCAACGCCCCGGCCAGCGCCGCCACCCCCACCCCGGCGGGCACCCCCCACTGCCTCGACTCCCGCGAAGGCTGCTCCACCTGGGCGCGCAGCAGCTCGACCAGCCGGTCCGCGGCGGCCTCCGCCTCCGCGTCGCGGCGCGTCCTGGACAGCGCCGTGGCCGCCAGCACCAGGCGCTCCACCAGCTCCAGCCTTACCTCCGGCCCGCACGCCGCCACCGCCGCCGTCAGGTGCGGCACCGCCTCCTCGTCCCGGCCCAGCGCCACCAGCGACCGGCCCAGCGCCGCCGCCACGTCCCCGGCCAGTCCCGTACGCGCCTCCGCAGGGACGTACCGGTCGAGCAGCTCGGCGGCCTGCTCCGCCAGCACCACGCCGTCCGCCGGGCGGCCCGTCGCCGCCCACGTCCAGGCGAGCCTGGCCTGCACCGCGACATGCTCGCGCACGTCGCCGTCGCCGCGCCGGTGGTCGGCCAGCTCCCGTTCGGCCTTGGTCACGTCCTCCTCAGGGCGCACGCTCGGCACCAGGTTGATCAGCGCCGGCGGAGGCGGCGCCGCCTCCGCCTCCCGGCCCCGCTCCACGGCGGCGAGCACGTCCACCCGCCGCTCGCCCCGCTCCCGGTACAGCTCCGCGGCCCGCTCCAGGTACGCCGTGCCGTCGACGTTGCGGCCCAGCTCCAGCAGGCACATGCCGAGCAGCCGCGCCCCCCTCGCCGACAGGCCGCCGCCGGTCGCCGCCTCGCGCAACGGCTCCAGCGCCTCCTCCGCGCGCCCGTCACCCAGCAGGCACTCGCCCAGGTCGAGCAGCCGCCGTACGAGCTCGGGCCGATGCCCGTCCGGCTCCGTCACCACCAGCGCCCGCAGGCACGCCACGGCCTCGGCCGCGCTCACGGCCGCCTCGCCGTAGCGGCCCCGGTCCGCGTACAGCCCGGCCAGCTCCCCGGCCGCCGACGCCAGCTCCGCACCCAGGCCCGGCTCCCGCGCGGCCGCCCCGCGCAGCCTCGCCACCGCCTCGGCCGCCGGGACCAGGGCCCCGTCCGCCTTCCCCAGCCGCCCGGCCACCCGCCGCAACGCCCGCCACACACCCTCGTCCGCCGACTCCGGCAGGGCCCGCGTGGCGGCGACCGCCAGCGCCGTCCCGAGCTCTCTCAGCCTGCCCTCGTCCAGCGCCATCCCGGGCCCCAGCGGCGCCGGCCCGTCCGTCATGACCCCGGCCCGGCCCGCGCCGGTGCGGGCGAGCAGCACGTCTCCGACGGCCCCGGCCAGCTCCACGTCCCCGCCCGCCGCCGCGAACGCCGCCACCGCCTCCCCGAGCCGTCCCGCCCCGAGCAGCGCACACGCCAGGTTGTACTGCGCCCCGGCGGCCTGCCCGGCATACCCGGCCTCCACCTCGGCCAGCCGCCGAAACCGCCCCGCCGCCTCCCGCGCCACATCCACCGGGGTAGGGGCGCCCACCGCTTCCCGCGCTGCGGGCTCCGGGGGCGGCGCGTCCGTTGCCTCGGGCGCTCGCTCGTGCGGCGGCCTCTCCCGGGGTGCGGCCGGTGGGTGCCCGGTGGCCGTCTCTCGTGCTCGTCCGGGTGGTGCGGGCTCGCGTGACGGCGTCTCCCCGGGTGGGGTGGTCAGGAGGAGGCAGGCGGCGTGGTTGAAGAGGGCCTGGGCGACCGGGTGGCTGTCCGGGGGTGTGGTGGCGAAGGTCTCGACGGCCTCCGCCGCGGCGGCGGTCGCCTCCGGGAGCCTGCCCAGGGCCGCCAGCCGGACGGACAGGTCCGACAGGGCGGCGGCCAGCTCGGCGGGGTCGCCGCCGGCGCGCAGCGACTCGGCGCGCAGCTCCGCCAGCGTGGCCTCCAGCGCCCGGAGCCCGAGCTGCCCGGGCGGGCCCGGCGGCACCGCCATCGCCGCCCGGGCCAGCGCGGGCTCGTCGCGTAACGCCCGCACGGCCGCGTCCAGCAGGTCGCCGAGCTGCTCCCCGGGACCGGTGGCCGCCTCGACCGCCATCCGGTCGAGCCGGCCGGTCAGCAGGGCCAGCAGCGCCTCCCGGACCCGCGCGTCGCCGCACGCCGCCCGCAGCACCGCGAGCATCCGCGCCAGGTGCCCGGCCGTGCGCGCCGGGTGGTCGTGCAGGGCGAGCACCAGGTCGGTGAGCTCGTCGACGCCGCCGAGCAGCCGTTCGGCCACGACCGCCGAGGCGGGCCCGTCGTCGTCGAACCCCGCCGCGCCCGGCACCACGGACAGCAGCGCCCGCCGCTCGCCGGGGGCCGGTGCGGTCAGCGTGACGACCGCCGCCGCCTGACGCCAGGCCGGGTCGCCGTGCCTGGCCTGCTCGTGTTCGAGGAGCCGCTCGACGGGGTCGCCGCCGGGCTCGGGGGCCAGTCCCCGTACGCGCATCAGCGCGGCGACGTGCACCTGGAGCGGCCGGTCCGGCTCGTCCTCGCGCGCCTGCGGGTGCCGGTGGGCGGGCCGCTCGTCGCCCACGACGAAGAACCGGCCCGGGGCGGGCTGGTCCTGCCGGGGCGCGGGCGGGGAGCTCACCTGGGCGGAGTGCAGGGTGAAGGCGTGGGTGGCGGCGGTGGCATGGGCGGTGCGTTCGACCGGGCTGAGCGGCCGGGCGTCGAGGTGGATGGCGGTGCGGGTGAGGTGCTTGAGCAGCCCGCCGGCCGCCGCGTCGAAGCGCTGCCACCAGTCGGGCCCGGCGTGGGCCCGTGCCACGAGGAGGACGCGTACGCGAGGGTTGTGCGGGTGGGCGGCCAGCCGCCGGATCAGCTCGCCGGGCAGGGCGGCCGACGGCTCCGGGAGGTCGACGACCAGGAGCGTCGGGCCCAGGGCGTCCAGCGGGACGGCCGGGCCGGACAGGGGCGGGAGGCGGAGGAATCCGGTGTCCCAGCCGATGGAGCCGAGCTCGTCGCAGAGCTCGGCGGCCAGGCGGGTCTTGCCGGTGCCGCCCGCGCCGGTCAGGACCGCGATCGAGAGGCGGTCGGGGCTCGCGGCCCAGCTGCGCAGCGTGGCCAGCTCGTGGGTACGGCCGAGGAACGGGACGACGGCGTGGCGCGGGGCGAGCAGCGCCCAGTCGGGGGAGCCGGGCGGCAGCTCGTCGAGGGCGGACAGCAGCAGGTCGGGCAGGAGGAGGCCGGGCTCGCCGGTCAGCTCCTCGACCTGCTCGGGCCGTACGCCTGCCAGCTCGCGGAACCCGGCGTCGGCGAGCAGCGCGGCGACGGGCACGACGTCCAGCCGGCGGTGGGCGTGCCCGGAGCGGCCGGCGCGCACGACGCCGAGCACCTGCCGGCCGTGAGCGCCGACGAGCGCGGCTCCCGAGAGCCCGAGCCAGTCCGGCAGCGCCACGTCCGCGCCGCCGGGCGCCTCGGCGGGGGGCACGGCGGGGGGCACGGTCCAGCCGGTCACGGTGGCGGTGGGCGGGCCCCAGCCGGGGATGCCGTCGAGGTGGCCGGTTGCCGTGATCATGGGGCGGCGGCCGTTCGGGTGGGTGGGTTGGTCGCCGTTGGGGTGGGCGCGCGGGTGGTCGTCGCGGCTGTGGGCGAGGGCGTAGCCGTGCGCGACGCAGGGCAGGCCGGCCTGCCGGGTGGCGGCCCAGCGGACGTGGTCGATGCCTGGCACGTTCCGCCAGGGCGCGTCGGGGACGCGGAGGAGGGCGGCGTCGGTGCTGCCGCGCCCGCGCCACACCTGCTCGGCCTCGGCCCACCAGGGCCAGCGCGAGGAGCGCACCTGGCAGGGGGACTCGGGGTCGCGCGCCGAGGTCAGCACGAGGTCGGGGCCGATCACGTACCCGGATCCGGTCGCGCCGACGAGGTCGTCGTGACCGGAGTAGACCTCGACGACCCGCTGGAGCCCGAGGCTGTGCGGTGGCCTGTGCATGGGGCCCGCCTCTTCGCTACATGCCGTCCGAAGTGTCGTCCATGACGAGGGTGTCACCCTTTCCGGCCGCTGCGAAGGCGGTGGCGGGGTGACATGGGGTTCGCCGATGGCGGGTGCCGCGCAGAAACGCCTGGAGCCCCCGCCACCCGCTCACTATGGCACTAGAGACACGAAATTTCCGGCTTGTCGCTCTTCTTCGCCGCCTGGCGATCATTCGGGAAGAGGCATGTCACCCGGCGGCTACATCCGTTACGCCTTCTCGCCGGTGAGCCAGGCCGCCAGCCCCAGGTAGACCAGCCCGCTGCCCACGTCGAGCCGCCGCCGCGCCCGGGCCGAGCTGCGCACGTAACCGGCCAGGGCCGACGACAGCAGCGCGTACGTGCCGTCACTGGCCATGCCGAGCACCATCCAGATCAGCCCCAGCACCAGCATCTGCGGCGCGACCGGCCCGGCGGACGGGTCGGTGAACTGCGGCAGGAACGCCAGGAAGAAGATGGCCGTCTTCGGGTTGAGCACGTTGACCACGAACCCCTCCCAGAACATCCGCCGCCTCGACTGCTCCGGCACCGCCACGGCCTCCTCGCCGCCGCCCCGGCGCACCAGCTTGCGCAGCCCGAGCCAGACCAGGTAGGCGACGCCCGCGTACTTGACGACGGTGAAGGCCGTCGCCGAGGCCGCCAGCAGGGCGCTGACCCCGAGCGTGGCGGCGGCGACGTGCACCACGGACCCGGCGTGCACGCCCAGGACGGAGACGAGCCCCGCGGACCTGCCCTGGGCGACGCTGCGCGTGACGATGAAGAGCACCGCGGGCCCGGGGACCAGCAGCAGCGCGAGCGTGGCCGCGCAGAAGAGGGCGAGTGTCGTCAGATCCGGCATGCGGCCATCGTAGGAGGGCGCGTCAAAGGGTTTCCCGCAGCGCCGACCCCAGCGCCGACCGTGGTGCCGACCCCAGTGCAGACCGCAGCGCCGCCAGCAGCGCCTCGGTGGCCGGCGGGTGCGGCGGCTCGCCGTAGACGGCGGCGTAGACGTGCCTGGTCGAGCCCGGGATCGGGGTCGCCGACACCTCCGGGTGGCGGTGCGCGCGCAGCGCCAGCCCCGGCAGGACGGTGACGCCCATCCCGGCCGCCACCAGCGCCTGCACGGCCACGATGTCGTCGCTGGTGAACGTGATGTCCGGGGCGAATCCCGCCTTGTCGCACAGGTCGAGCAGATGGCTGCGGCACCGGTCGCACCCGGCGATCCACGCCGATCCGGCATGCCCTTCCAGCGTCCGGTCCGGGCCGGGCGAGACCAGGTAGCTCGGGTCGTCGAGCAGGTGGACCATCTGGATGCCGTTGTCCTCCGGCGCGGTGTCGTCGTAGCGGAAGATGACCGCGACGTCGACCCGCCCGGCGCGCAGCAGCCTGAGCGCCTCGGGCGGCTCGGTCTCGGTCAGGTGCAGCCGCAGCCCCGGGTGCTCGCGCCCGAGCAGCCCGGCCGCCCCAGGGACGAACGTGCCGAGCGCCGACGGGAACGCCGCCAGCCGCACCCGCCCCGACCGCAGCCCGACGTGCGCGGCCAGGTCGTCCTCGGCGGCGTCGAGCCGGCTCACGATGTCGGCGGCGCGCTCGGCCAGCAGCCGCCCCGCCTCGGTCAGCCGGATGCCGCGCCCGGCCCGCTGGATCAGCTTGGCCCCGGTCTCCGCCTCCAGCCTGGCCAGGTGATGGCTGACGGACGGCTGCGCGTAGTGCAGCTCCTTGGCCGCGGCCGTGAGCGATCCCTTCCGGGCGACCGCCAGCAGGACGCGAAGCCGCACGACATCAAGCATCCATCAACCGTACCTATGAATGAGCCTCATTACTTCTGTTGGACCTATCGATGCCGCCGTAGGACCGTGGAGGAAAGGAGGCAAGCCATGAAGACGACCCTGCGTCCCGGGCTCGGCGAGCTGGTGCCGGGCATCCGCGCGATCACCGACCGCGGCCTCGGCCGCCGCGAGACCGCGTTCGCGGTCGCCGACCTGCTGCGCGACGGGCTCCCCCCGCTGGACATCCTCACCGAGGAGGAGCGCGCCGGCTCACCCGACGGGTACGTGTCCCGCGTGCTGCACGCGCAGGACGCGTTCTCGGTCGTGGCGGTCGTCTGGCGGCCCGGCCAGGACACCGTCATCCACGACCACGTCTCGTGGTGCGCGTTCGGCGTCCTCAGCGGCGTCGAGCACGAGACCCTCTACCGGGACATGGGCGACCACCTGCTGGAGATCGGGCGCGCCGACAACCGGCCCGGCGAGGTCAGCGGCTTCGCGCCGCCCGGCGACATCCACCAGGTGCGCAACACCAGCGCCGAGGTCGGGGTGTCGATCCACGTGTACGGGGCCGACGTGAGCAGGCTGGGCAGCAGCGTCCGCCGCGTCTACGACCTGCCGGTCCGCGCGTCCTCGGCGGCCTCCCGGTCGTAGGCTTCGAGCCGGTCGGCCAGCGCGGCGGGCCGCGACAGCGTGACGCTGTGGCTGCCGTCGATCTCGTCGGCCGTCACCCCGAGCCGCGCGCGGGCCATCTCCCGCATGAACGGCGCCGGGAACCAGCGGTCGTCGCGGCAGAGCAGGAAGCGGGTCGGCACGTCCGGCCACCGCTCCAGCGGCCACGGCTCGACGAGCGCCTTGTCCGCGTGCGCCCGGTTGTGCCGCGACGCCTCGGCGGCCAGCTCGGGCGGCACGTCGTGCATGAACAGCGCCACCTCGTCGTCGATGTCCTTGTCGCCGAAGCCGGTGTTGGCCCACCAGTCGCCGGGCGCCTCCCCGGGTACGGGCACCATCGCGGCCAGCATCACCAGCAGGTCGGCCCTGACCCGGTCGCACACCAGCGGGCCGACGAAGCCGCCCCACGAGTGCGCCACCACGACCAGCCGCCCGGCGCGCTCCCCTGTGCCCTCCCCGCCGGCCTTCGGAGCGGCCCGCCGGACCGCGTCGGCCACGGTGTCCGCGTAGTCGCCGAGCCCGGCGTCCGGGTCCTCGATGGGCAGGTCGACGGCCACCGTGGTGTGGCCGCGCCGGCGCAGCTCGTCCTCCAGCAGGTGCCAGTACCAGGCGCTGCCGCCGCCGCCGTGGATCAGTGCGAACGTCGTCACGCTCACTCCCGGCCGGCGATCGGCGCGGGCAGGCGGGTCTGGAAGTCCAGCACCCCGACCCAGGCGGGCCGGACCGCGATGCGGGCCATGCGCACGCCGGGCCGGTCAGCCTCGGCCACGTTCCTGGCGCCCTGCTCCGGGCCGGCGTAGCGGTGGTGGGCCAGGGCGTACTCCGGGACGATGCCCTCCCAGTCGGTCACCTCGGCCCGGCCCCGGATGAGCAGCACGTCGGGCGGCATCGTGTTGGCGTCGATGGTGATGGCGACGTCGGGCCTGGCGCGCAGCGCGGTGATCTTGGCCGCGCCGGCGAACGTGGCCATGACCAGCTCCTCGCCGTTCCAGTGGAACATCGTCGGGTAGACGCGGGGCGTGCCGTCGGCGGCGACGTAGGCGACCCTGGCCAGCTCCGTCGAGACGAGCAGCCTGCGGGCCACCTCGTGCTCCAGCAGCCTGAGGTCGCCCTGCGGCAGTGTGTTCAGGTCGGTCTCCATAGTCCTAAACTAGGACTAGCTGGTGCGAGTTGGCAAGGAGCCTGATGAGAACGTACGACGACCCCTGTGGCATCGCCCGCGCCCTCGACCACGTCGGCGAGCGGTGGGCGCTGCTGATCGTCCGCGAGCTGCTGCTCGGCCCCAAGCGCTTCACCGACCTGCGCGCGGGCCTGCCCGGCGCGAGCCAGAACGTGCTCTCCCAGCGCCTGCGCGAGCTGGAGGAGTCGGAGGTGGTGCGCCGCCGCAAGCTGCCGCCGCCCGCCGCGAGCCAGGTCTACGAGCTGACCGGCCTCGGCCGCGACCTGGAGCCCGTCGTGCTCGCGCTGGCCCGCTGGGGCAGCCGCACGCCGCTGCGCTCCGACCGGCCGCTCAGCCCCGACGCGCTCATGTACGCCCTGAAGTCCACCTTCGACCCCCGGGCCGCCGAAGGCTTCACCGGCAGCGTCGAGCTGCGCCTCGGCGAGCAGAGCTTCCTGGCCGCGGTGGACGGCGGTCGGCTCACGCTGACCCGGGCGGCCGACGGGCAGGCCCCGGCCCAGGCCGTCCTCGACACCGACCCCGGCACGCTGCGCGCCGTCGTGTTCATGGGCGAGCCCTGCGACAGGATGGCCGTCGAGGGGGACAAGCAGGTCGCCGAGCGGTTCGTCCGGCTCTTCCCGCGCCCGGCGACGAGTTCCTGACCCCGCCGGAGTCCAATCCCCCGAACCGACACGGGAAGGACCCCGCCATGGAGACCCATCTCGACGAGCGCTTCAGCGCGCCGGGCGCCACCGCCACGCCGTGGGAGCAGGCCCGCGACGAGCTGGCCCGCGCGCAGACGTACTGGCTGTCGACCGTGCGGGCGGACGGCCGCCCGCACGTCACGCCGCTGATCGCCGTCTGGCACGAGCGCGCGCTCTACTTCTGCACCGGCCCCGGCGAGCAGAAGGCCCGCAACCTGGAGACCAACCAGCGGTGCGCGCTCACGACCGGCGCCAGCACCCTGCGCGAGGGCCTCGACCTGGTCGTCGAGGGCGTCGCCGCCCAGGTGTCCGGCCCCGGCCTGCTCCACGCGCTCGCCGCCGCCTACGTGGCCAAGTACGGCGAGGAGTGGCGCTTCGAGGTGCGCGACGGCGCCTTCCACAGCGAGGAGGGCGGCCCGGCGCTGGTCTTCGAGGTCGCCCCGGACAAGGTGCTCGGCTTCCGCAAGGGCGACTACGCCCAGACCCGCTGGCGCCCCTGACCCATTGGCTTTCCCTAGACGCCGAGCGCCGAGGGGAGGCTGAGCTCGCGCAGGAACAGCGCCTCGGTGGTGGCCACCCGGCGCAGCTCCTCCAGGTCGAGCCGCTCGTTGGGCGCGTGGATGGCCGCGTCCTCGTCCTCGGCGCCGAACAGCAGGATCTCCGCCGCCGGGAACTGCTTGAGCAGCGTGTTGACCAGCGGGATGGAGCCGCCGGCGCCGACGTCGCGCGGCGGGCGGCCGAAGGCGCGCTCCATGGCGCGGTTGAGCGCCGAGCGGGCCTTGCCGCCGGAGTCGGCCTGGAAGCCGGAGCCCACGGTGAAGTCGCCGAACGACACCTTGACGCCCCACGGCGCCACCTGGCGCAGGAACTCCACGACCGCGTTGACCGTGGTCTTGGGGTCGCCCGCCGGGGGGACGCGGACGGTGACGCGGGCCCGCGCGACCGGCTGGACGGCGTTGACCGCGCCCGAGACGCTGGGCACGTCGAGGCCGGTCACGGTGATCGCGTAGGAGGCCCAGAGGCGGTCGGCGAGCGAGCCGGAGCCGACCAGCGAGACGCCGTCGACGACGCCGGCCGTCTTGCGGAACTCCTCCTCGGAGGGGCCCTGGCCGAGGAAGCTGCCGCGCGGCAGGCCGGGCACGCGGATGTCGCCGTTCTCGTCGTGGAGCGCGCTCACCATGCGCATCAGGGCGGCGAGCGCGTCGGGGGCGGCGCCGCCGAACGAGCCGCTGTGCACGGGCTCGCGCAGGGTGCGCACCTCCATCGTGAAGGCCGCCATGCCGCGCAGCGACGTGGTCACCGCGGGGTCGCCGACGCGCGGGTTGCCGGTGTCGGCGACCACGATGGCGTCGGCGCGCAGCAGGTCGGGGTTGCGCTCGACGAACGCCTCCAGCCGCTCGCCGGCGTACTCCTCCTGGCCCTCGATGATGACCTTGATGCCGACGGGGAAGCGGCCCTGGAAGGCGCGCAGGGCGGTGACGTGGGAGATGATGCCGGACTTGTCGTCGGCCACGCCCCGGCCGAAGAGCTGCCCGTCGATGAGGGTGGGCTCGAAGGGCGGGGTGCGCCAGGCGGCCGGGTCGCCGGCGGGCTGCACGTCGTAGTGGGCGTACAGCAGGACCGTGGGCATGCCGGGCGGGGCCGGCGATTCGCCGTAGACGGCGGGGAAGCTGCCCTCGACGGGGATCTGCTGCACGCGGGCCAGGCCGGTGCTGCGCAGCAGCTCCTCCACCGCCGCCGCCGCCGCGAGCACGGGCTCCTCGGGGTGCCCCGGGAAGGCCACGGAGGGGATGGCGGCCAGGCGCCTCAGTTCCTCGACGGACTGGGGCATGGCGGCCGCGACGGCGCTCTCGATCTGGTCAGGAGTCACGGGTGGGTCCCCCGGGGTCGTTCTCGATAGTTAACGTCTCATTGCATCACACAAGGCTTCACTGTGCGTGAAACCGGATGCTGCAACGGCTAATCTACCTGCGGATTTCGTAGTTGTTACATACCGGTTCTGCGGATCTCGGTTTTCTTGCAGAGTGTCGCGACGCATTCGCTTGGCAAAGCGCAGGTGAAGATGCAGACTGTGGGGAGGTCAGACACAAGGGAAGATAGCTATGACGCAGCCGGAAAACGACGTCCTGAAGGCCGCTCAGGACAACCTGTGGTTGCACTTCACGAGGCACAGCGCCTACCAGCAGTCCGAGGTCCCGACCATCGTCCGCGGTGAGGGCTCCTACATCTACGACATCAACGGCAAACGCTACCTCGACGGGCTGGCGGGACTCTTCGTGGTCCAGGTCGGCCACGGGCGCGGCGAGCTGGCCGAGGCCGCCGCCAAGCAGGCCCAGGAGCTGGCGTTCTTCCCCCTGTGGTCCTACGCGCACCCGAAGGCCGCCGAGCTGGCCCAGCGCCTGGCGGCGATGACGCCGGGCGACCTCAACCGCGTGTTCTTCACCACAGGCGGCGGCGAGGCCGTCGAGACCGCGTGGAAGCTGGCCAAGCAGTATTACAAGCTCGTCGGCAAGCCGCTCAAGCACAAGGTCATCAGCCGCCAGATCGCCTACCACGGCACCCCGCAGGGCGCGCTGTCGATCACCGGCATCCCGGCGTTCAAGCAGATGTTCGAGCCGCTGGTGCCCGGCTCGGTGCGGGTGCCCAACACCAACCACTACCGCGCCGACGAGATCACCGGCGTGCCGGGCATGACGCCCGAGCAGTACGGGATCTGGGCGGCCGACCGGGTGGCCAGGGCGATCGAGATGGAGGGCCCCGACACGGTGGCCGCCGTGTTCGCCGAGCCCGTGCAGAACGCCGGCGGCTGCTTCCCGCCGCCTCCCGGCTACTTCCAGCGGCTGCGCGAGATCTGCGACGAGTACGACGTGCTGCTCGTCTCCGACGAGGTCATCTGCGCCTTCGGCCGGCTCGGCACCATGTTCGGCGGCGAGAAGTTCGACTACGTGCCCGACATCATCACCTGCGCCAAGGGCATGACCAGCGGCTACTCGCCGATCGGCGCCATGATCGCGCACGAGCGGCTGTTCGAGCCGTTCAAGAACGGCGACCAGATGTTCGCCCACGGCTACACCTTCGGCGGCCACCCCGTCTCCGCCGCCGTCGCGCTGGCCAACCTGGACATCTTCGAGCGCGAGGACCTGCTCGGCCACGTCACCAGGAACGAGCCCGTGTTCCAGGCCACGCTCGACGGCCTGAAGGACCTGCCGATCGTCGGCGACGTGCGCGGCTCCGGCTACTTCTGGGGCATCGAGCTGGTCAAGGACAAGGCCACCAAGGAGACGTTCGACGCCGACGAGTCGGAGCGGCTGCTGCGCGGCTACCTGTCGCACGCGCTGTACGACGCCGGCCTCTACTGCCGGGCCGACGATCGCGGCGACCCGGTCATCCAGCTCGCGCCACCGCTGATCGCAGGACCGAAGGAGTTCGACGAGATCGGGTCGATACTCCGCTCGGTGCTCACGGAAGCGTGGGCGCGATTGTAGAAACCCCCCATCCGGTACGGCTCGCCGTACCGGATTTTTTGTTCCCGAAAGGAGCATCGCCCATGAAGATCGGCGTGCCGACCGAGGTCAAGAACCACGAATACCGCGTCGCGGTCACCCCTGCTGGCGTCCACGAGCTGGTCAACCACGGCCACAGCGTGACGGTCCAGCGCGGCGCGGGGCTCGGCTCGCACATCACGGACGAGGAGTACCTGTCGGCGGGCGCGAAGATCCGCGAGGGCGCCGACGCGGTCTGGGAAGAGGCCGACCTTGTCCTCAAGGTCAAGGAACCGATCGCGGAGGAGTACCACCGCCTGCGCGAGGGCCAGGTGCTGTTCACCTACCTCCATCTGGCGGCGTCGCGGCCGTGCACCGACGCGCTGCTGGCGGCGCGCACCACCGCGATCGCGTACGAGACGGTCCAGGAGGGCCGGGCGCTGCCGCTGCTCGCCCCCATGTCGGAGGTCGCGGGCAGGCTGGCGCCGCAGGTCGGCGCGTACAACCTGATGCGCTCCAACGGCGGGCGCGGCGTGCTGCCGGGAGGCGTGCCCGGCGTGGCCCCGGCCAAGGTCGTGGTGATCGGCGGCGGCGTCTCGGGGCTGAACGCGGCCCAGATCGCCGTCGGCATGGGCGCCGAGGTCACCGTCCTCGACACGAACGTCGACCGGCTGCGCTTCATCGACGCCGTCTACCAGGGCCGGCTGCGCACGCTGGTGTCGACGGCGTACGCGATCGAGCAGGAGGTGCTGCGGGCCGACCTGGTGATCGGCGCGGTCCTCATCCCCGGCGCGAAGGCTCCCACGCTGGTCAGCAACGAGCTGGTCTCGCGGATGAAGCCCGGCTCCGTGCTCGTCGACATCGCGATCGACCAGGGCGGCTGCTTCGAGGACTCCCGGCCGACCACCCACGCCAACCCCACTTACACGGTGCACGGCTCGGTCTTCTACTGCGTGGGCAACATGCCGGGCTCGGTGCCCAACACCTCCACGAACGCGCTGACCAACGCCACCCTCCCGTACGCGGTCAAGCTGGCGGACCTGGGCTGGCAGGAGGCGCTCGCCGCGGACGCGACCCTGGCGGGCGGCCTCAACACGCACGCCGGCACGCTCACCAACGAGCCGGTCGCCCAGGCGCTCCAGCTTCCGTACACGCCGGTGGCCGAGGTGCTGGCCGCCTGACCGAGCCGCGGGGCCGGTCGGCGGTTGTTCACCGGCGGCGCGGCGAGCCGCCTCCGTCGCGGGCGGCGCCGGCCGTCCCGAGGCGGCGGCGCAGCTCGCGGGCCGTGGCCAGCACGTGCTCGATCTCGCCCGGGCTCGGCCACGGCCCGCTGCCGGGCCGCAGCAGCGTGCCGCGCACCGAGGCCAGGTGCTCGACCGCGCTGGCGTGCAGCCCGCTGCGGCTCACCAGCCAGCCGATCACGTCGGCGTGGTCGAGCAGCGGCCTGGTCATCAGGTCCCAGGTGCCGAGGATCTCCGTCAGCTCCGTCACCGACAGCCCGTGGCCGCCCCGGCGGCCGGTGGCGGCGGCGGCCAGCTCGGCGCGGGCCACCAGCTCCGGCTCGGCGGGCCGGTCCCAGATGGGCGGCGGCGGGTCGGCCAGCCACTCCTCGGCTTCGGCCGTCTTGCCCGCCGCCGTCAGCAGGCCGCCCAGCTCCACGGCCGCCCGGTGGTGCCCGGCCAGCGCCGCCTGGCGGAACCAGTGCTGGCCGCCGCCCAGGTCGCCGAACTCGGCGATGAGCAGCAGCGCGAAGTTGAACGCCGACTCGGCGTCGCCGCCCGCCGCGCCCCTGCCGAACCAGTGGCTGGCGCCCTGCGCGTCGTTCAGCTCCACGCAGACGAACCCGGCCATCCGCTGGTCCTCCAGCCGCCCCGCCCCGGCGGCCTGCTCGTACCAGCCGCGCGCGGTGCGCAGGTCGCGGCGCGACAGCGCGATGGCGCCGAGCTGCGAGGCGGCGCCCGGGTGCTCGCTCTTGGCGGCCAGCCGGTAGTAGCCCTCCGCGCCCTCGGGGTCGCGGCTGGCCTGGAGGAACAGGCCCAGGCAGTAGGCCGACTCGGCGTGCCCGGCCCGGGAGGCGGTCTCCCACCAGCGCACGGTCTCCTCCTCGTCGCCGCCCGAGTAGGCGAGGAACCCGGCGTCGTGCGCGGAGGGCGCGTCACCGGCGGCGGCGGCGTGCCGGTGCCACTCCCGCGCCGCCTGGATCTCGCCCGCGTCCTCGCACATCAGCGCCAGCCGGCGCGCCGCGGCCCGCGACCCGGCCCGCGCGGCGTTCTCGTACCAGCTCCGCGCCATCGCGTAGTCGCCGCGCTGCTCCAGCAGCAGCGTGGCCAGGTTGACGGCGGCCTCCGCGTCGCCGGTGCCGGCGGCCAGCTCGTACCAGGTGACGGCCTCGTCGAGGCTGCCGTGCTTCTCGTGCCAGATGCCGAGGTTGTAGGCGCTGTCGATGTTGCCGCCCGCGGCGGCGCGCTCCCACCACTGCCTGGCCGACAGGCGGTCGCCGCGCTGCGCGTAGAGCCTGCCCAGCCGGTGCGCGGCCTGCGCGTCGCCCGCCTGCGCCGCCATCAGCAGCTCGGCCTCGTCCCCCACCCGTGGCGCCGGCACGGCCGGCAGCGCCACGTCACCTTGCCTCCACGCCATGGCCCACAGGGTGGCACGTGATCGCCCGATCGCGAACGGTAATCGCCGAGCCTGTCAGGAGAACTTGATGAAGCCTGTGAACATGCCCATCCCGCAGGCGTAACGCAGCTCTCCCGGCGGCTGCGGCGGCAGCTTCACCGTCGCCGGCACGGCCAGGTCGCGCCCGGCGAACGCCACGGTCTGCGCGCATCCCCGGTCGACCAGCTTGAACACCACCTCGACGGGCACCCCGGCCGGCGCCTCCACGGCCGCGGGCCGGTAGCCGTCGTGGGTGGCGTGGATGGTGACGGTCCTGCTCAGCGGCCGGTCCGGCCCGGCGCTCGCGCCCGCGGGCAGCCAGCCGCCCAGGTTGACGCCCGCCCCGATCGTCCACAGCCCCGCCGCGACGGCCAGCACCGCCGTCACCTTGGACAGCCGGGTACGGGACACGCGCCGCAGCACGTAACCCAGGAGCGCCAGCGCGGGCGAGCTGCCGAGCACGAACCCGGCCATCACCGCCGCGCCCGGCAGCGGCGAGCCGCTGGAGACCGCGACCAGCTCCATGCCGATCGTCACCCCGCACGGCACCAGGATCGTGGCGGCCCCGAGCAGCGGCGCGGCCATCGGGGGCAGCTCCCGCCCGCCCGGCGCGCAGCCGGTGCGGCGCAGCGCCCGCACGGCGAAGACGATCACCAGGACGCCCGCGGCGACCAGCAGGACCGCCCGGGCGGCGGGCGGCGGCTTGACGGCGGCGCCGATCAGCCCGAGCAGCGCGCCGGCCGCCGAGTAGGAGGCGAGCCGGCCGGCCAGGAACCAGGCCACCGCCCGGCCCCGCCCCTCGGCCAGCCCGACCATCAGGCCGCCGTGCACGGCGGTGCACGAGGCGGTGCCCGCCAGCAGCCCGGCGGCCAGGCCGCTGCCGAGCAGCGTGAGCGCCTGTGCCGTGGTGCTCAGTGGACCAGCGCCAGCTCGTCCAGCGATCCGGCCTTGGCCGCCTCCACGATCGAGGCGAACTGGTCGTGGCTCATCTCGACCCGCTGGCCGAAGTCGTCCGTGATGACCACCTGGCGATCCTCAGGCGCCGTCGGGTCGACGAACAGCTCCGGGCAGCCGCAGCTGCACTGGCCGCAGAACCTGGCGATTGACCGCATCTCATCCCCACTTCTGGAAGAGGTCCTGTAGGGAAAGTAACCTTGCGTGCCGAATGCGGCCAGTGACAGTTGTTTCACCCTGCGTACCGTTTATCAGGCCCCGCCTCTGAGCACGGACATCCTTTCGAGGTATTCGTCGTCGCTCATCTCGCCGCGGGCGTACCTCTCGGCGAGGATCTGCTCGGCGGGCGCGGTGGGCCTGGTCTCCGCGGGGCGTCCCCGCCGGCCCCAGACGCCCCGGCGCCAGGTCCAGGCGGCGAGCGCGACGACGGCGATCCAGAACAGGCCCCAGATCATCGGGATGACGGGCCAGAAGCCCGCGTGCGCGAACGTGGTCATGTTCTCCTCCTTCGGCTTACCTCCAGGGTCGCCGCCGGAGGGTCGCGGCGAATCGGACGGCGGGCGTGTCCTGGGGTCCGCCCGGGGGAGTACGCGCTGCCCGGTGGCCGTACGCCTCAGGGGGAGAGGCGGGCGCGGGCGGCGGCGCGGTCGACGCCGAGGGCGTCGATGAGCTCGGCCACCGGGTCGGGGTGGCGCTGGTCGAGCAGGGCCAGCAGGAGCCGGCCCGGACCTTCCTGGTCGCGATTCTTCCTGGTGGTGGCCTTGGCCGCCTGGACGATGGCGACGCGGGCGCTGGAGGACAGCGCGGTGCCGGGGAGCGGCGGGTGCTTGCGCGGCCTGGCCGCCGGGGCGTCGCCGACGTCGATGCCGATCGCGCGCAGGGCGGCCCGGTCGAGGGTGTCGAGCGCGCCCCGGGCCGTCGCGGCGTCGACGCCCAGCGCCCGCGCCGGGGCGCCGGACGGGTCGCGGAGCAGGCCGAGCAGCAGGTGCTCGGTGCCCAGGCGGCGGTCGCCGCGCTGCCGGGCCTCGTCCTGGGCGGCCTTGATCGCCTGACCGAACGGGCTCTTGTCCATGCCGAACATGGCGGGCCTCACTTTCCGTACTTGGCGTGCACCGACTGGCGCGACATCCCGAGGGCGTCGCCGATCTGCTCCCACGTCCAGCCCTGCTCGCGGGCGAGCCCGACCGAGACGGCCTCGACCTGCTCGGCGAGCCGGTGGAGTGCGCCGACAGCGCGCAGGCCCACGGCGGGGTCGTGGGACTTGATGCGTTCAGACAGTTCTCCCATGTCCACGCTGTCAGGCTAGATTGACAGCCGGAGATTTGTCAATCTAGCCTGACAGGCATGGACGATGTCGTGATCGTGGGAGCCGGGCCCGTCGGGCTGATGCTGGCGGGTGAGCTGGCGTTGGCCGGAGTGCGGCCGCTCGTGCTGGACAAGAGGCCGGAGCCGAGCGAGCTGCCGCGCGCCAACGGCGTCATCGGGCAGGCCGTCGACCTGCTCGAACAGCGGGGACTGCTGAAGGGGGCCCGCAGGCCGCCGCGCTTCCCGTTCGGGCCGGTGCCGCTGCCGCTGGCCCGGCTGGACGTGCCGCTCCGGACGGTGGTCATCCAGCAGCCGCGCCTGGAGAGACTGCTGGCCGGGCGCGCCGCCGAGCTGGGGGCGGAGATCCGGCGCGGCCGGGAGGTGCGCTCGCTCACCCAGGACGAGCAGGGCGTGACGCTGCACGTCGCGGGCGAGCGGCCGGTGCGGGCCGGGTTCGCCGTCGGCTGCGACGGCGGCCGCAGCCTGGTCCGCGAGCAGGCGGGGATCGGCTTCCCCGGCACCACCGACGACGAGGTGCTGCGGCTCGGCCACTTCCGGGGCAGGCCGAAGCTCGGCGGGCTGGCGCGGGGCTGGAACGAGTTCCCCGGCGGCCGCGTCCTGCTGACCTCGCTGCGGCCCGGCGTCCACATCGTCGCCGTACGCGAGAAGGGCGGCCCGGGGGAGAAGGGCGGGGCCGTCACCGTCGGCGACCTGCGGGCCGCCCTGCGCCGGGTCACCGGCCGCGACCTGCCGCTGGGCGAGCCGATCTGGCTGACCGCCACCGTCGCCCAGGCCCGGCTCGCCGAGCGCTACCGGGCCGGGCGGGTGTTCCTCGCGGGCGACGCCGCCCACCTGTTCCCGGCGGGCGGATCGGCGCTGAACGTCGGCCTCGTCGACGCCGCCGAGCTCGCTGCCAAGCTCGCCGCCCACCTGGCCGGCGCCCCCGCCCGGGTGCTCGACGCGTACGAGGCCGAGCGCCGCCCGCAGGCCGAGCGGACGCTCGCGCACACCCGCGCCCAGCGGGCGCTGGAACGGCTGTCCGGCGAGGAGGGCGCGGCCCTGCGCGACCTGCTCGGCGAGGTGTTCGCCCACCCGGAGTCCGCCCGCCACCTGGCCGCGCTGCTGCACGGCTCGACCGGCCCGTACGCGCCCCCGGGCGCGCCGGCCCGCCGGCGGCGGCGCCGGCCGACGCTCAGAGCCAGCCGGGCTTGACCAGGCCCGACTCGTAGGCGATCACGACGAGCTGGGCCCGGTCGCGGGCGTGCAGCTTCATCATCGCCCGGCTCACGTGCGTCTTGGCCGTCGCCGGCGACATGAACAGCCGGGCGGCGATCTCGTCGTTCGTCATGCCGGAGCCGACCAGCGTCAGCACCTCCCGCTCGCGGTCGGTGAGCTGGTCCAGGCCCCCGGCGGCCAGCGGCTCCTTGGCGCGGGAGGCGTACTCGGCGATCAGGCGGCGGGTCACGCTGGGCGACAGCAGCGCCTCCCCGGCCGCCACCACCCGCACGGCCTGGATCAGCTCGGCCGGCTCGGTGTCCTTGACCAGGAAGCCGCTCGCGCCGCCGCGCAGCGCCTCGAACACGTACTCGTCCAGCTCGAACGTCGTCAGGATGACGATGCGCGGCCCCTCCGGCATCTGCCGGGTCGCGGTGAGCCCGTCGGTGCCCGGCATCCGGATGTCCATCAGCACCACGTCGGGGCGGTGCTCGGCGGCCAGCCGGACCGCCTCGGCCCCGTCGGCCGCCTCGGCCACCACCGACATGTCCGGCTGGGCGTCCAGCAGCGCCTTGAACCCGGCCCGCACGAGCGCCTGGTCGTCGGCCAGCAACAGCTTGATCATCAATCCTCCTGGGGTAGGGGCAGCCGGGCCGAGACCTGGAAGCCGTCGCCCGACGGGCCGGCCACCAGCGTGCCGCCCAGGGCCGAGGCCCGCTCCCGCATGCCGGGGATGCCGTTGCCGCTGCCCTCCTCGGACAGCGCGCCCGGCGCCGTCGCGCCGGAGTCGGTCACCCGGACGGCCAGCTCGTCCGCGCCGTACTCCAGCCGCACCGTAACCCGCGAGCCGGGCGCGTGGCGGGCGGCGTTCGTCAGCGACTCCTGGACGATTCGGTAGGCGGCCCGCTCCACCGGCAGCGGCAGCGGGCGCGAGCCCACCCGCTTGATCGTCACGTCCAGGCCGCTGCGCTCGGCCAGGTCGTCCAGCCGGTCGAGCCCCGCCGTGGGGGCGCGCGGGGCGCCCTCGCGCAGCACGTTCAGCACCGAGCGCATCTCGCCCAGCACCTCCTTGGAGGCGGCCTTGATCGTGGTCAGCGCGGTGCGGGCCTGCTCGGGCTGGTCGTCGATCAGGTGCAGCGCGGTCGACGCCTGCACGTGGATGAGCGAGATGTTGTGCGCCAGCACGTCGTGCAGCTCCTGCGCCATCGTCAGCCGCTCCTCGCTGGCCTGGCGCCTGGTCTCCTCCTCGGCGGCCCGCTGCTGCTGGGCGCGGCGCTCGCGCCAGATCCGGGTGAGCTCCGCGACCACCATGATGAGCAGGATGAACGCGGTGACGGCCAGGTCGTGGAAGAGCCCGAGCGACAGCTCGCTGCCGATGTAGCCGTACGCGACGAAGACCGCGAGCGTGATCCCCGCCATGATCCAGCCGGCCAGCCGCCGCCCCTGGGTGATCAGGCAGAACAGCAGGATCGCCGGGGCGAAGTAGACGGGCCCGAGCGGGTAGTCGAGCCAGGTGTAGGCGTACGTGGCGAGCAGCGCCACGACCGACGAGGCGACCGGGAACTTGCGGCGGAACACGATCGCCGCCGGGCCGATCAGCAGCAGCACGTACGCCACCGCGTCGAGCGGCCGCCTGAACTCCCGCTGCCCCCAGGCCGCCCCCTGGGACAGCACGACCTGGGCGACCGCCATGATCAAAGCGAGGTAGGGATCGAACCCGGACTTCTTGCCCACACCCCCACGCTAGGCCCCGCGCATGACCATCGCATCCTCCGGTTGTGGCAGGGGGCCCTACCACGACAGGCGTAGCTGGGTCATCGTGGACACCATGCGCCGAGTGATCGTTCCCGCAGCAGCAGTCCTCGTCTCACTGGCCCCCGCCGCCCCGGCCGTGGCCGCGCACCACCCGCCCCCGCAGAAGGTCCCCGTCGCCGAAGGCCACGGCGGCGCCGTCGCCACCGTCGACCTTGACGCCAGCCGGGCGGCCGTCGCCGTGCTCAGGCGCGGCGGCAACGCCATGGACGCCGCCGTCGCCGCCGGCGCCGTGCTCGGCGTCACCGAGCCCTACTCCGCCGGGCTGGCCGGCGGCGGCTTCATGGTCTACTACGACGCCAGGAGACGCCAGGTCCACACCATCGACGGCCGCGAGACCGCCCCGCGCGCCATGACCTCGACCAGCCTCGAAGGCATCCCGTTCGAGGAGGCCGTCACCAGCGGCCTGTCGGCGGGCGTCCCCGGTGCCGTCGCCCAGTGGGACCTCGCGCTGCGCCGGTTCGGCACGCTGTCGTTGCGCCAGGCGCTCCAGCCCGCGATCGAGGTCGCGTCCAAGGGCTTCGTCGTCGACCAGACCTTCCACGACCAGACCGCCCAGAACGCCGCCCGGTTCAAGGACTTCACCTCCACCGCCGCCCTCTACCTGCCCGGCGGCGCGCCCCCGGCGGTCGGCTCCGTCTTCCGCAACCCCGACCTCGCCGCCACCTACCGCGAGCTGGCCCGGCGCGGCCCCGGCTGGCTGTACGGCGGGCGGCTCGGCAGCGAGATCGTGGAAACGGTCAAACGGCCCCGCGTGACCCCCGGCTCGACGCGCAACGTCCGGCCCGGCCTGATGGAGCTCGGCGACCTGCGCGCCTACCGGGCCCTCATGCGGGAGCCCACGCGCGTCGGCTACCGGGGCCTGACCGTCTACGGCATGGCGCCCCCGTCGTCCGGCGGCTCGACCGTGGGGGAGGCGCTCAACATCCTCGACGCGCTGCCCCGCGTCGGCGTGCACGAATACCTGGAGGCGTCCCGGCTCGCCTTCGCCGACCGCAACGCCTACGTCGGCGACATCCCCGGCGTCCCGCTGCGCGAGCTCCTGTCGGACGGCTTCGCCAAGGAACGCGCCTGCCTGATCGGCGAGCGCGCCGTCAAGCACCCGGCCCCGCCCGGCGCCCCCGACGGCGACTACGGGCCCTGCGCCCCGCCTTCGGACACCGCACCCGCCACCCCCACCGCCGCCGAAGGCCCCGAGACCACCCACCTCGTCGTCGCCGACCGGTGGGGCAACGTCGTCGCCTACAACCTCACCATCGAGTCCACGGGCGGCAACGGCATCGTCGTCCCCGGCCGGGGCTTCCTGCTCAACAACGAGCTGACCGACTTCACCTTCGGCCCCGCCCCCGGCGACCCGAACCTGCCCGCCCCCGGCAAGCGGCCCCGCTCGTCGATGGCGCCCACCCTCGTGTTCGACGACGGCAGGCCCGTGATGGCGCTCGGCTCGCCCGGCGGCTCCACGATCATCACGACCGTGCTGCAGATCCTGGTCAACCGGTACGAGTTCGGCATGCGGCTGCCGGAAGCGCTCGCCGCGCCGCGCGCCACCCAGCGCAACACCGCCCAGACGCAGGCCGAGCAGGCGTTCCTCGACGCGTACGAGACCGAACTGGAGGCGAGAGGGCACGACCTGGTGCTGAACCCGGAGATCGGGGCGGCCACGGCGCTGGAGTTCCTCGGCCGAGGCCGGATCCAGGCGGTCGCCGAGCCGGTCAGGCGCGGCGGCGGCAGCGCGATGGTGGCCGGCTCACACCGCTGAGCGGCGCGGCCCCGGGGCACGACGAGAACCCGCCACGGCGCGTGGCGGGGAGGGTCCGGCCCCGGGGCGCTAGCGCAGGAGCAGGAACGCGGCGACGCCGATGGCGGCGACCACCACGACGACGGCGACGATCGGCAGGACCGGCGACTTCTTCACCGTCTTGGACTCCTGCTCGGACCGCTGCGCGAACGCGCGGAACTGCTGAGTGTTGCCCGCAGGGTCGATATGCTGGTCAGACATGCGCAGCAGCCTAGCGGGATCGCCTGCCGCTTTTGCGCCTTTTCGCGTGATCCACGGGTGGGTTGGTTACGAGACCGGCCCCCCGGGCGGATAGCTTGGAACCATGCTCAAGACCCTGTTCTCGCTGCGCGTCATGGGGTTGCACCTGCTCACGATCGCGGTCGTCACCGCGTTCATCCTGCTCGGGCGCTGGCAACTCGGCGTGTTCCAGGACTCGGGCAAGCCGCAGGCCACCACCGACCCCGCGCCGGTGAGCGTAACCACGCTCTCCGACGTCGGCGGCCACATGCTCACCGCAGCGGTCGGGCGCAGGGTCACCGCCGAAGGCGTCTACGACGCCGACCGGCAGCTCCTCGTCGCCGACCGGCCGCCGCACGTCGACGCGCCCGGCGGCAACGTCTCACGCGGCGAGGGCTACTGGGTCCTCACACCGCTCCGGCTCGACGACGGCACCCTCATGCCCGTCGTCCGGGGCTGGGTCGCCCAGGCCGGCGACCCCGGCACCGCCGTGCCCGCCGGACGTGCCACCGTCGAGGGCAGGCTGCGCCCCCCGCAGGGCACCGACAGCGTCCAGCGCCGCCCCGAAGGCGTGCCCGCGGGCCAGGTGCAGACCGTGTCGACCGGCGAGCTGATCAACCTGTGGAGCGGGCAGAAGGTGCGCAACGGCTTCGTCGTCGCCCAGCCCGCCGCCGGCGCCGCCCTCACCCCCGTCGAGGTGTCACCGCCCGTGGTCGGAGGCACGCTCACGTGGCGTAACCTGGCTTACGCCGCCAACTGGTGGATCTTCGCCGGATTCGCCGTGTTCATGTGGTTCCACTTCGTACGCGACGCCGTACGGAGTGACCGGGACCGGGCAGCCGGGTCCCCCGAGATGGTTCTGGAAGGTTAACGGTGGAATCGGCTCTCAAGCCCTTCCGGGTGCTCGCCTACATTGTCGGCGTCATGCTCCTGATCCTCTGCGTCGCCATGGTCATGCGCTACGGCTTCGGCGTCGACGGGCTGTCGAAGGTCATCGCGCCCATCCACGGCGGCCTCTACATGCTCTACCTCGTCGCCGTGATGAACCTGGGCATGAAAGCCCGCTGGTCCTGGCCGTACATGCTGGGCGTGATGCTCGGCGGCACCGTGCCGTTCCTGTCGTTCTACGTCGAGCGCCGCGTCACCGTGCGCGTCGCCGTGCAGGTGGACGGCCGGACGGCGGAGGCCTGACGCCCCCGCCGCCCGCCGCGCCCCGTCAACGGCCGATGCCGCGCCTGCGCGCCCGCTTCAACCGCTCACGCTGCGACGGGTCCAGCATCATGTAGCCGACCACCGGGGCCGCGACCACGCCGAGGATGACGAGCAGGGTGATGAACCCGGGGCCGAAGAACCACAGCGAGAGCAAGACGGCGGCGCCTGCGCCGATGGCGTACTTCGTGATTGGCGACATCCTCAGCTTCCTCCGAACGCGGGGCCCACGCCCCGCCTCTCCCACATTGTGCGTCGCCCGTCCAACGATTGGAGCCACCGGCGTGGTTCCAATTCGCGACCTATCTCAACCGGCGTGCGCCAGCGCGGCCAGCAACTCCCGCCGCAGCACCCCGTGCGCCGGGCGCCGCGCCGGGTCCCCGGACAGCAAACCCACCAGGACCGGCGCCATCACCCCCGCCCTGGCGAGCGCCGCCCCCGGCACCGGCGGCCGCCCCTCCACGGCCGCGAACAGCACCGCCCCGAGCGACCACAGGTCCCCCGCGGCACTCACCACCCCCTCCGGCGGCGCGTACACACTGCCCTGAAACCCGCCGTACGGGGGCGCCCCCTGGGTTGGGGTATGCCCGTCACCCCGCCCCGCGGGCGCGCCTTCCCGGAGGGAGGCCGGGGGCGCCTGGGACGCGGCTTCCCCGGGGGCGCGGCTGCCGGCCCACCCGGGCGGGGCGGCTCCCGGCGGTACGGCCACCCCGCCGTACGGGGGTGCGCCAGTTCCCTGCGCGGGGTCCCGCCCGTTGGGGACGGCCCCGCTGCCGTACGGGGGTGCGCCTTCCTGGAGGGAGGGCGAAGGGCTCTGGAGGGGCGTGCGCCCGTCCGGCGGGGTGGGCTGGGGCCAGTCGGGGGGCGCGGCGCCGGGGGG